>UQJY01000001.1 GCA_900541465.1 uncultured Fusobacterium sp.
AAAATGGTTTCTATTTTTTTATTCAAAAGAAAAAGAGCTGAGCAAATTAATGATTAAAAATCATCAATTTGCAACAGCCCCTTTTTTATTACTCCTTTTATGCCACCTGAAACTAAAACAGCTATATCATTAAGAGTTGACGGCAGTCCGAAGTTTCCTGAAAGTGCAATATATTTTGGTCTCCATTCTGGATTAAATTTATTTTTAAAATTTTTAAGCCCAAGGAAGTTATAAAAGTTTCCGCCGTTTTTAAAAACAAATGAACCTAATTTATTCCAAAGTGAAGTTGTTCCTCTGTATTCAAGGCCTGAAAGAGGAGCCATTCCAAGATTAAATCTTTTATATCCCTCTTCTTTTCCCCAAAGCATTATATTTATAAATAAAAATTCCATAGAATCTATAAGGGCTTTTTCATTATATCTCATAAGGTCGATTGAAAGTTCTTCCTTATTATGAGTTTCCCAAAGATTTGCAAAAGCTGTAATCTCTCCATTATTTTTAAGAACTGCCGCCTTAAAATTTTTAAGATACTCCTCATCAAACTTTCCAAGAGAAAATTCTTTTTCAGCTCCGTTTTTGCTCTTAAGCCAGCTGTCAGAAATCTCTTTTAATTTATCTTTCACATCTTCAAAATTCACAACTTCAAAAACTGTTCCAGACTTCATTCCTCTGTTATATGTATATCTTAATTTTCTCTGTGAAGGACCTTCAAGAGTAAATTCTCTTAAATTTACAACTGCTTCTTCTCCTATTTTAAAAAGTTTCAAGCCGATATCAAGATAATAATTTAAATAATCTCTGCTCACTTCATAAAAAGCAACATTGTATCCGCTTCTTCTGCATATGTTATAGAAATCCCAGATAGTATCTCTTATATCTTTTTCATCTCCAACAGGGTCTCCCATAACTATAATTCTGCTGCGGCTCTTTCCATACATAATAAAATTAGTTTTTTCTTCATTAAAATAAATATATTTATCTTCTAAAAAGGCAAGATTTGAATTTGTTGCCTTTGAAAATTTTATAATTTCTTTAATCTCATCTTTTACATCACAGCTTTTTATTTTATCAAGCTGAATGACAGGGTGAAACATTTTAAGCATTAAAAATGAAATAAAAATAATAACACTTACAAGAGATGCCCTCATAAACATAGGAGCTTCATCTGTAATGGTAAACTGCCACCAAAGTTTATCAGAATATTTAATTCCTTTGAAAGAAAATATTCCAATTCCTATTGTAAAAATTATTACAAGCCCGATTGAAAGCAGCCATTTTGAATTTATATGTTCATTAAAAATTGAAGATTTTCTGTAAAACTTATCTCTTTCAAAAAGAAGAAAAATAAGTGTTATAGAAAGAACAAAAAATATTGGATAATGAAATCCTTTAAAAATAAGAAAAATATTTCCCAGTGAAATTAAAATAACTGTAAGAAAATATGCTGCATCAAGTCTTCTTTTTAATCCGTATGCAAGTATCAAAAGCAGAGTTCCTGTAACACTTGCTAAAAAATGCGAAACTATAATCACATTATGAGGAAGAAGTCTTGAAAGAAGTTTTATATGTGCTGCATTTGGAGGTATTGCTCCAGAAAATAAAAGCAGAGCCCCTGATATAAAAACTAAAAATGATAAAACTTCTATTGAAAGATTTACCATAAAAGAACTGATAAAGTTTCCAAAACCTTTAAGTGAATCTTTCACCCAAAGAAGTTTATAAAAAACAAATGAAACAAAGGCTATCACAAAAGGTGCAAGGTAATAAAGCACCCTGTAAACAATTAAAATTGCTACCACAACATCACTAGGATAATAATTATTTAAAAGTTTCACAAAAACTATATCAAAAACTCCAAGCCCTCCGGGAATTGTGCTTAAAACTCCTAAAATCTGAGCACACATAAAAATTGATAAAAATATTCCAAAATTTATATTTGACTCAGGAAGAAAAAGATACAGAATATTGCTTACTAAAATCCAGTCACACAACCCAAGAAGGAATTGTATGAAAATATCCAGTGGTTTCAGCTGTTTCTTTTTCAAAAAATAGAAAATAAAAAATATTCCCATAATAACAGCAGCAACACCTATATAAAAAGTACTTTCCAATATAAAATTAAATCTTGTAAGGTCATTTGGATAAATTATCTGAGACATTCCCCCTACAAGAAGAACCCCTATCAAAAATCCTATGTAAATATTTTTTATAATATTTAAAATAGATTTATAATTAATATTCCATAATGAATAAAGGTTTATTCTTATTCCGGCCGAACTAAGCCCTGAAAGACCTATGAAATTTGTAAAAGCATAACTTATAAATGATGTGAACATTATTTTTCTTTTTTCCAGTTTTACATTTGTAATATTAAAAGCAAGAAGTTCATATCCAGTAAGAATAAGATAATTCAAGATAACTAAAAATACAGCTAAAATCAATTTGTAAAAAGATATATTTGCAAGGGCAGATTTTATGCTTGAAAGACTATAATTTTTAAGCTCATGCCAAATAAAAAACAGCATGATAAATATTATCACTGCCTGTACAATCATTCCAGCTTTTTTTAAATTCAATTTTAACATAAACTCTCCTTTTTCTCTATTCCAAATATAAATAAATGCTGCTGCATTTTACAGTTTTTCTTAAAATGCAACAGCTCTATTTATTTTAATTTTTATTTTATACAAAGAACGTTATATGTTCCATCAATAACTTCTGTTCCTTCTGTGTCATGTTCAAATCCGGGGAATGCATGATCCCAAAGTGAAAGTGCTTTTAGATATTTTATCTGAGGACTGTTTTCATCTCCAAAATTTTCACCTGAAATAAGCATTGGTATTCCTGGCGGATATGGAATTACAGAGTTAGCTGCAATTCTTCCTGTAAGTTTTTCTGCCGGAACAAGTTCAACTTCATCTGCAACAATTTTATTATATGCTTCTCTAGGTGTAATTACAGGTTTTGGAAGAGTTGAATATGCTTCGTTTAAAACTTCTCCAGGATTATTTTCTCTTAAATATGCAAACATCTTGTCACCTAAATCTTTTACACCCATATTTTTGTAAACATCTTTGTGTTCTTGATAAAGCTCAGGAAGAACTTCTTCAAGAGGAGTGTTGCTGTCATAATATTTTTTAAATTCAGAAAGAACACTTACAAGAGTTCCCCATTTTCCTTTTGTCACTCCCATTGAGAATAAAAACATAAGCTGAAAATCTGTTGTTCTTGTAGGAACTATTCCAAATCTGTTTAGGTAAGCTGAAACCAGACTTGCAGGAACACCTTTTTCAAGAAGTTTTCCATCTTCTCCCATTCCTGGAGTAAGAATACTTACTTTGATTGGATCTAACATACACCAGTCTTCCTGCAGATTTTTAAATCCATGCCACGTATCCTCTGGGTGCATTATCCAAAAATCTTGGTCTTTTGTCAATAGTTTTGTATCAGCCTCATAGAAAGGAATTGTTTTTCCTGATTTTACATCATGATATTTTTCTGCATTCCAAGGTTTAAAAAACCAGTCTTTTTCATTTATATAATGACTGTATAATTTTCCCATAACTTTACGGAACTCTACAGCTTCTTCAACCACTTCATTCATTAGTGATTTTCCTGATTCTCCGTCCATCATTGCTGTTGCAATATCATTTGAAACAGCTATTGCATAAAGAGGAGATGTTGTTGCGTGCATCATATATGCCTGATTAAATCTTCCTTCATCTATAACTTTTTTACCATATCTTACATGAATAAATGATCCTTGTGAAAGAGCATTTAAAAGTTTATGTGTTGAATGAGTAGCAAAAATTGTAGGTCTATTTTTATCTTCTTCAGGTTCTCCTCTCATAGCATAATGATTTTTATATACATCATTAAATCTTGCATATCCATACCATGCTTCATCAAAATGAATAATATCTGAAGATTTTTCAAGAAGATTTTCTACTTTTTCAGCATTGTATGTAACTCCGTCATAAGTACAATTTGTTACAACTGTATATACTGCTCTTTTATTTTCTTTTCCTCTTTCTTTTATAAGAGGATTGTTTTTTATTTTTTCTTTTATTGCTTTTTCGTCCATCTGTTCAGGTAAGATAGGTCCTATTATTCCATATCTGTTTCTTGTAGGAGTCATGTAAACAGGAAGTCCTCCTCCAAGAATAAGCCCCTGCTCTATTGATTTATGACAGTTTCTGTCTGCTATAACTATATCGTTATCTTTTATGCAGGCCTGCATAATTGTTCTGTTAGAACCTGAAGTTCCTCCAAGAACAGAATATGTTCTGTCTGAACCAAAAACTTTTGCTGCATATTCTTCTGCATCTCTAAAATATCCTGTGTGGTCAAGAAGAGAACCAAGCTCAGCTCTTTCTATTCCCATATCAGTTCTGAAAAGATTTTCTCCGTAAAAATCATAGAATTTTTTTCCTACTGCAGTTTTAGTAAATCCAACTCCTCCTTGGTGTCCCGGAGCTGCCCAAGAATATTCAGCTTTTTTCTCATAATTCATCACAGCTTTTGCAAGTGGAGGAAGAAGCTGTTTTCTGTATCTTTCAATAGCAGCTGAAATACGTTCTGTTGTAAACACAGGAGAATCTTCAAGAATCCATACATATTCGTTAATATCTCTGAATGTCTCAGCTTTTAACGAATCTACTGCTTTTTCATTTTCAGCAAGTAAGAATACCGGAACATTTTCCTGTCTTGCATGAAGATTTTTTATAAATCTTTCAAGCTTTTCTTCCTGACCTTTCACTCCATGTTTTGAATCCCAGTCAACTAAAAGACAGTCTATATTCTTATCAACTTTTATAACATCTTCTGCATCTTCTAAAGAATCTGCTGTTACAATTTCAACTCCTCTTTTTCTGATTTCATCTTTAAGGTTTTCAATAACTCCTTTAATACTGCTTTCTTCATTTTCTTTTACATTTTGTACCAATAATATTTGATACATTTCACCTTCTAAATTTTTCATTCTGCATCACTCCTTTTGTAAATTAATTCATGTTTAATTTTCCTGAAATTAAGAGAATAAAAGATATAAGTCCTATTGCCCCAAGAATAAGAGCAATAACTTTATTTTTTCCAACAAAAATATTTTTTTCTCCGGCTTCTTTTCTAGAATATTCATACACTCCTATTCCAAGTGAGAATATTGTTGTAGAAATAAGAAGAAGTTCCATTTTTGATGAAAATAGAAGCCATACTGTAAAAATACATGCTACAAGTCCTGATATAAATGCCATTCTTATTTTTCCTGAGCCTATATCTTTCAAATTTCCATTTCTTACTTCTTTAAGAAGGAAAAGTGTACTTGCTGTATAAGGAGGAAGTATCATAAGCCCTGTTATATCAACAAGAGTAAGCCATGCATTTGTACTGTAAAGAACAATAAACATTGCAAGCTGCATTGCTATTGTTGACATTAAAAGTGAAGCTGTAGGAGTATCATTTTTATCTGTTTTAACTAAAAACTTTGGAAATACTCCGTCTTTAGCTGCGATATAAGGAACTTCTGCTGTTATTATTGTCCATGACAGCCAGCATCCTAAAAGTGCAATAATAATTCCTACGTTTACAAATGTTGCTCCCCATTTTCCTACAATAACTTCAAGCACATAAGCTGTTGACGGGTTTGGAAGATATGCAAGTTTACTTTGGTGAAGAACACCAAAAGAAAGTATTGAAAGAGCAGAGAATATTATTATACATATAAGTATTCCTAGAAGTGTTGCTTTACCTACATCTTTTGGATTTTTTGCTCTTCCTGAAAGAACAACTGCCCCTTCAAGACCTATAAAACACCATAAAGTTATAAGCATTGTACTTTTTACCTGCTGAGTAAGAGGTCCTAAGTTTTCTATTTTTCCGAGCATATCATATGAAGCTGTATGAGGATTAAATCCTTTAGCAAAAAAGAAAAGTATTACTGCAAGAACCACAAGTTTTGCAAAAGTAGCAATGTTATTTAAGAATGTAGCCTTTGTAACACCACAAATTACTATAAAGTACATAAGCCATATAAATGCTGACCCTCCAATAAATGACTCAATATTATGTCCGTTAAATACTGGATAAAAATACCCTATTGTCTGCATTAGAAGCACTGCAAAAGCAACATTCCCGAATATTGAACTAAGCCAATATCCCCAGGCTATTTCACAGCCTACAAATTTTCCAAATCCAGCCCTAGCATAAGAATAAATTCCTGAATGAAGATCTGGATTATTGTCTGACAAAATACTGAAAGTATTAGCAAGAAAATATATTCCCACAGCTGTTACTATCCAGGAAATTGTGACACCGATAAAGCCTGCATCAATACTCATATTTGAAGGAAGATTAAAAATTCCTCCTCCTATCATGGAACTGACTACAATGGCTATAAGACCGATAAGACCAAGTTTGTTATTATCTTGTTCCATATACACCCTCCGTAAATTTAATATATTTTGTAACAATACCCTTTTGATGATTATATTTATATAAAAGTTTAAAATAATTTTTTGATTTTTTCAGTAATAACAATTAATTTAAAATATTTAGTCCTCTTATAAACATAAAAAAATTTTTTCTTTTTATATAAAAACAATAATTTTTAAAATATAAAATAAAAATAAAAATTTTTTCTCTCTACAGCTCCTAAAAAAAATGGTGTAAACATTAATTTTATGGTATAATATAACCTAGACAAAATTTATGTGAGGAATTTGGGTTAAATGAATACATTTGAAGAAAGTAAAATTTATAAAAGTGAAAAAGAAATTTATTTTATGTTGAAAATTGACGAAAACGGGGGATATATACAACCGGTTTCATACACAGGAGAGATAATTGATTCTTTTCAATTTTATAAAATAGAAAATGAATACATAAAAAAAATTGTCTCTCTTCTTCTTGAATCAAAAGAAGATGATTTTCTTATTGATTGGGAAAAAAGTTCTTCATCAAATATTTATCTTGATGATTTTTATGATTTAGCTGAAGATCTTAAACATGTAGAAAATTTTGTAGATGAAAATTTTCAGAAAATTGTATGGAGTTTTTCAGAAAATGAGCTTACTTTAAAACTTGAAGAAGTTGACTATGATACTGATATGCTTAAACCTTCTATACTTTTAAATAAAAAATATGAAAATTTTGAAGTTATTTCAGAAGGTCTTATTTACAGAAAAGGTGTTATATACTGTTTTGATCTCCTTGATGAAGATCTGCAGATGCTTAAGAAAAAACTTGATCTTATAAGCAAAAATGAATTGGAAGCATTTCTTACTCTTTCACGTCATTATTTTAAACATATAACATTTGATTATATGGGATATGCAACAGAAGTTCTGGAAAAAATTGAAGGAATTCCACAGCTTACTATTGAAAAAATATCTCAGGACAACAGTCTTTATCTTAAAGTTGACCTTATTTTTTCGACAATAACACAAAACTTTATCAACGAAAATGAACTGGAAGAGATTGTAATTGTAAATAATCTTGAGAAAAAAATCTATATCTGCACCCCATCAGGTGATTTAGATGAAGCTGTAAATGATGTTACAAATTCTCTTGTAAGACACCAGAGAAAACTAGGAAAAGCTTATTCATATTTTGTTGATGACGATAATCTTATAATCATAAATGAAAAAGTGGCAAAAGAATTTGTTACAAAAGAACTTCTGCAGCTTGCAGGAAAATATAAAGTTGTGGGAACAGATAAATTAAGCAAATATAATATGAAACCTGTTAAGCCAAAACTTATTGGAAAATTAAGCCACTCAATA
This sequence comes from uncultured Fusobacterium sp., assembly GCA_900541465.1. Taxonomy (GTDB): domain Bacteria; phylum Fusobacteriota; class Fusobacteriia; order Fusobacteriales; family Fusobacteriaceae; genus Fusobacterium_B. The sequence goes on from UQJY01000001.1 coordinate 7,779, forward strand.
GATTTTCTCGAAGGAGAACTTCAGCTTGAGATAGGAAATGAAAAATTCGGGCTTCTTGATGTTCTTTCAAAATTAAAAAAAGATTCGTATATAGTTCTTGCTGACGGAACAAATGCAGTTATAAACAAAAAATATATTGAAAAATTAGAAAAAGTTTTTAAAAAAGTTGACGGAAAAAAAGTTAAAATATCTTTCTTTGATCTTCCAATTATTGATGAACTTATTGAAGATAAAATTTTAAAAGAACAGATAAATCAAGGAAGAGATTTCTTTAGAGGAATAAATGAAATAAAAGATTACAATGCTCCTCTTCCTTCTCTTAGAGCTGATTTAAGAGAATATCAGGAATATGGATATAAATGGCTGTGTTATCTTGTAGATAATAAACTTGGCGGCTGTCTTGCCGATGATATGGGACTTGGAAAAACTCTTCAGGCAATAGCTCTTATCACAAGAACACATTCTCTTTCAAAAAGAAAGAAAAGAACTCTTGTTGTTATGCCGAAAAGTCTTGTCTATAACTGGGAAAGTGAAATTCAAAAGTTTAGTCCAACTCTTACAACAGGGATATATTATGGAAACAACAGAGATGTTTCTGTTTTTAAAGAGTGTGAAGTAATTCTTACAACTTACGGAACAGTGAGAAATGATATTGAAAAAATAAAAAAATATAAATTTGAGCTTATTATTCTTGATGAATCACAAAATATAAAAAATACAAATGCACAAACAACAAAAGCTGTAATGCTTTTAAAAGGAAATAACAGAATCGCTCTTTCTGGAACTCCTGTTGAAAATAACTTAGGAGAGCTTTATTCTCTTTTCAGATTTTTAAATCCTCCTATGTTTGGTACTGCTGAAGAATTTAACAGATATTATGCAGGGCCTATTCACAGAGAAAATGATGAAAGTGCTATTGATGAACTTAGAAAAAAAATATATCCATTTATTTTAAGAAGAATAAAAAAAGATGTTTTAAAAGATCTTCCTGATAAAATAGAAAAAACTTTATATGTAGAAATGAATCCGGAGCAGAAAAGTTTTTATGAAGAGAGAAGAATGTACTACTACAACATGGTACATGAAAATATAAAAAGCAAAGGAATAGGAAAATCACATATTTATATTCTTCAGGCACTAAATGAATTAAGACAGCTTACAAGCTGCCCTGAAAGTAAAAATCCTCATGTGATTTCCAGCAAAAAAGAAGTTGTTGTTGAAAATATTATGGATGCAGTCCAAAACAACCACAAAGTTCTTGTATTTGCAAACTATATTCATTCAATAGATGCAATTTGTAAAGAGCTTAAAAAAAATAAAATAAAATATCTTTCAATGACAGGAGCAACAAAAGACAGACATATTCTTGTAGATAAATTCCAAAATGATAAAGAATATAAAGTTTTTGTTATGACACTTAAAACAGGAGGAGTAGGGCTTAATCTTACAGCTGCAGATACAATATTTATATACGACCCTTGGTGGAATAAAACTGTAGAAAATCAAGCTGTTGACAGAGCATACAGACTTGGACAGGACAGAACTGTTTTTTCTTACAAAATTATTCTTAAAGACAGTATAGAAGAAAAAATATTAAAACTTCAGGAAACTAAAAATAAACTTGTAGAAAATCTTATTTCTGAAGAGGGAACAGCAGCAAAAGTTTTAAGTGAAGACGATATAGAATTTCTTTTGGGAAAATAATGAAAGAGAGAGATAAATATGGCAATAAGCAAAACTAGATTTCGTGAAGCATTAAATAATTTTTATACAAAAGAAGAATTGTACAGAATTTTTAAAAAATATCTGCTTAACTGGATTGCTGAAGGTTATATCGGGAGTAACTTAGGTTTATTTGAAATTTCCCTTATAACAGCTGACAGCAGTAAAAATAAATTTTTAGATTTGATTGAACAGGTATTTTCAAAAAAAGAAATATTCCTTACTATATTCAATACTTTGCCAAAAGATATACAAGATATTTTCACTGTAATTGCATGGGAAGGAAAAATGCCCATAAAAGACAGAGAAAAATTTCAAGAAATAGGAAAAGAATTTGCCACTTCAGTAGATTTAAAAGATGAATATCTTTTCTTTAAAATGGGAGAGGGAGTAAAAAAAGATGAGTATCTTTACATTGATAATGATATCGTGAGAATGTACAGACCTTTTCTTCCTAAGGTAAGAGATTATTACATATATTCTGTTCCAGAAAATCCAAAACTTTTAAAAGATAATAATGAAAGCTGTATAGTTGAAAATCTTACAAGCTATTTTAATTTTTTCAATGACGGCAAACTTCAGCTTTCAAGCAGCGGGAAGCTTTTAAAGGCTTCCAAAAATGATATGTGCAGATACTGCAACATAAAAGAATACTATACAGATGCAAAAGATTTAGATTTCTTAAAAACAGAAACTCTCGCTCTTTTCTTTTTCCTTATGAAAAAAGAATTTTTAAATCGTGAGTATTTTAGAATCACAAATTTAAAAAATATTATTTCTGATTTTCTTAACGGGAAAAATATTAAAAGTGAAAATTCTGTCTATATAGGTCTTTATCTTAACTATCTAAAGGGTGTAAAAAAGATAGATAAAAACAACGAAGAGATAAAAAGAGCTATTATAAGCATAAAAGAAGCTCTTCTTGAACTTCCAAATGATGCTCCTGTAAGTGTGGACAATATTATAAAATATATTTTATACAGAGATAAATTTATAGAAATTTTAGATATTAAAGATGTATATGAAAATATCTACATTAATGAAGCAAATTATGAAAGGACAAAAATTCATTCATACTTTAAATACAAGGCATATATTATCGAGCCTTTTATAAAATCAATTCTTTTTATACTAAGTGCTTTGGGAGTTCTTGAGATATATTATGATCTTCCTTCAGAAAATAATGCTCTTTATCTTAAGCATGGCTACCTTTCAAAATTTGACGGCTTAAAAGCTGTAAAATTTACAAATCTTGGAAAATATATTTTTGACAGACAGGAAAAATATGATTTCAAAGAGGAAGAAGAGGGAGAAGCCATTCTTGAAGATGACAGACTTATTGTCACTATCTTGGGAGAATCGCCAGTAAAGGTTCTTTTCCTTGAAAGTATAGGAATAAGAATTGCTGATAATAAATTTAAAATTACACAGGAAAGTTTTTTGAAAAAAGTTTCATCAAAAACAAGTCTTTTTGAAAAAATTGATGAATTTAAAAAGAAAATACAGCCTGAATTTAATGATTTATGGAAAAAATTTTTCGAGGAGTTACTAAAAAAAATGGAAAGCGTACAACTTGTGCCTGAATACAGAGTTTTAAAACTAGAGCAGGATAAAAACCTTATAAATATTATTACAAAAGACAGAAGACTTTCAAATATTATTTTAAAAGCTGAAAATTTTCATATTCTTATAAAAGAACAAGATGTTGAAAAACTTGCTAATGTTTTAAAAGAAAATGGATATTTCTTTAAAATATAAAGAATATAGAAACAAGGCTGTTATATTTTTTAACAGCTCACACAAAAAGAGGCTGTTGCAAATTAATGATTTTTAATCATAAATTTGCTCAGCTCTTTTTCTTTTGAGTAAAAAATAGAAACCATTTCTGTGATTTCTAAAAATTTTACAATTTTATTTATTTTTATGTAGTACAAAAAACAGTTTAGTTTTTTTATTAAACTAAGCTGCTTGTAATGAGTGAAGTGTTGTTCTTTTGCAATTTCTTAAACTTCTGCTTATGTATCTGTTAAAATTATAGCCAATACAAAATAATCCTATATCTCTTAAAACATTTGATTTACCGTGCATTTTTTTCTTAATTTCATATTTTCTTTTATACTGCAAAAGCTCATTCAACTTGAATGCTTCTATTTAGCCTTAATTGCTTGCCATAATCGTTTATACCATTCCCGCTTTTTATTTAAGATTTTGGGTGCAGTACAAAGGGGTGGTTTGTGATTTTGTTATTTATTTTTTATAAAATATCAAAAATAATCAAATCTTAAGAATAATAAAGTTTGTTTTTTTAACATAAAACCTGTATATTAAATGTAGATTATGGTATAATTAAAAAAAATTTGTTTTACGAAAATTAGGAGAAAAAATGAAAATAGTTGTTGACGGTATGGGAGGAGACAGAGGAACTGCTGAAGTTTTAAAGGGAATAAGACTTGCTCTTCTTGAAATGCCTGAAATAGAAATTATTGTTGTTGGTAAGGAAGAAATTATAAGAAAAGAACTTTCAAATCATAAATATGATGAAAAACGTCTAACTGTTGTAAATGCAGATGAAGTTATAGAAATGACTGATGAACCTGTTTCAGCGGTGAGAAAGAAAAAAAATTCATCTATGAATGTGGCACTTGAACTTGTAAAAAATGGCGAAGGAGATGCTTTTGTTTCAGCAGGAAATACAGGAGCACTAATATCTGCAAGTCAGCTTAAATTAAGAAGAATAAAAGGGGTATTAAGACCTGCAATAGCTACAGTTTTTCCGGCTAAGGGGAAAAATATTGTTCTTATGGACGTAGGTGCAAATGCAGATACAAAACCTGAATTTATGAATCAGTTTGCTGTAATAGGGTGTAAATTTGCAGAAGAAATTCTTCATAGAAAAAATCCTGTTGTTGCACTTCTTAATATAGGAAGTGAAGAAGGGAAAGGAAATGAGCTTACAAGAGATGCTTATGACCTTATGAAGAATAATGAAAATATAAATTTTGCAGGAAATATTGAAAGTCGTGACATGATGAATGGAAAAGTTGATGTTGTGGTTACAGATGGATTTACAGGAAATATGGTTTTAAAAACAAGTGAGGGCATAGCAAAATATATTTTTGAATGTTTGAAAGAAGAAATAGGAAAAAGTTTTCTTGCCAAAATAGGTATATTTTTTATGATGCCTGTTATAAAAAAATTAAAGAAAAGACTGGATTCTTCAGAATATGGAGGAGCTCTATTTTTAGGGCTTAACGGAGTATCAATAAAGGCTCATGGAAATTCTGATGCAGTTGGAATAAAAAATGCAATAAGAGTGGCAAATGAATTTGCTGAAAATAAATTTGTGGAAAAATTAAAAGATATGATAAGTTCACAGGAGGAAAAATAGTGTTAAAAAGTGTTGGAATAGTTGGATTGGGGATATATGCACCTGAAAAGGTTATGACTAATGCTGACTGGGAAAAATTAGTTGATACATCAGATGAATGGATAAGAACAAGAACAGGAATACAAGAAAGAAGATATGCAGTTGAGGGACAGGGAACGTCAGACCTTGCAGTTGAAGCGGCAAAAAATGCCCTTAAAGATGCAGGAATGGTGCCAGAAGATGTAGATTTTATAATTCTTGCAACTTGTACACCAGATTATAGAGCACAAAATGCTTCATCACTTGTGCAGGCAAAACTTGGAGCAGTAAATGCAGCAGCATTTGACTTAAGTGCAGCATGCAGCGGATTTATATATGCTCTTACAGTAGGAAAATCAATGATACAATCAGGAATGTATAAAAATATTTTAGTAATTGCAGCTGAATCTGTATCAAGACTTTTAAATATGAAAGATAGAAATACAGCAATTCTTTTTGGAGACGGGGCAGCAGCAGCAGTTTTAAAAGAAGTAGAAGATGGATATGGAATAATTTCATCTTTCCTTGGAACAGAAGGAGTGACAGATGACATTTTAAGAATAAATGTCGGTGGAACACTTCATCCTGTAACTCATGAAGCGATAGATAATGGAGATGTTTATTTAAAAATGAACGGGCAGGAAGTTTTCAAATTTGCTGTAAAAGCACTTCCAAAAGCAACAAATTCAGCTCTTGAGGCTGGACACTTAACAGTTGAAGATTTAGACCTTGTAATTCCTCATCAGGCTAATATGAGAATAATAGAATCAGCAGCTAAAAGATTAAGACTTCCTATGGATATGTTTTATGTAAATCTTCAAAAATATGGAAATACTTCAGCAGCTTCAGTAGGACTTGCACTTGGAGAAGCAGTTCAAGAGGGAAAAGTTAAAAAAGGAGATATGCTTGCACTTACAGGATTTGGTGCTGGACTAACTTATGGTTCGTTAGTTTTAAAATGGAGTAAATAGTTTTTTAACTTTTTATTCAAAGAATTTATAAGCAATATTGACATTAAAAATATAGTTATGATAAAATTACATGTGTAATTCATTTTTAGGAGGAAGTATGAGCAAAATAGCTTTCGTTTTTCCGGGACAAGGGGCACAATTTGTCGGAATGGGAAAAGATATATATGAAAATAATGAAACAGCAAGACAAGAATTTGATAAAATATTTTCAAGCCTTTCTTTTGATTTAAAAACAGCTATGTTTGAAGGACCAGAAGAAACACTTAAGAAAACAAAATATACTCAGCCTGCAATAGTTGCAATGAGTCTTGTGCTTGAAAAACTTGTAAGAAGCAAAGGGATAAAACCAGATTTTGTTGCAGGACATTCTGTGGGAGAATATGCAGCTTTTGGTTCAGGAGAATTTTTAACTCTTTCTGATGCAGTAAAACTTACAGCATTTAGAGGAGAAACAATGAATGAAATAGCTGAATCTGTAAATGGAGGAATGGCTGCAATAATAGGAATGGATTCTGAAAAAATAAAAGAGGTTTTAAAAACAGTTGACGGAGTTGTTGAAGCAGTAAACTTTAACGAACCAAAACAGACTGTTATAGCAGGAGAAAAATCTGCAATAGAAAAAGCATGTGCAGCACTTAAAGAAGCTGGAGCAAAAAGAGCACTGCCTCTTGCAGTATCGGGACCTTTTCATTCTTCACTTATGAAGCCTGCAGGAGAAAAATTAAAAGAAGAAGCTGAAAAATATGATTTTAGAGAAGGAACAGCAAAACTTGTTGCAAATACAACAGCTGAAATTATTTCTTCACCTGAAGAGATAAAAAAAGAGATATATGCACAAAGTTTCGGGCCTGTAAAATGGGTTGACACTGTAAACAGATTAAAAGAAAATGGTGTTGATACAATTTACGAAATAGGACCGGGAAAAGTTCTTGCCGGGCTTATTAAAAAAATAGATAAAGAATTAACAGTTATAAATATTAATTCCTTAGAGGATATTGAAAAACTGTAAAATCAGTTTAAAAATAGTTTTTAAATTAAAGTTTAGCAATCAGCGAATTTTATTTTGATAAAAAGTTGAAAACTATAAACAAATTTGATAATATTATATTGAAAATAAAAATTTATATAAAAGAAACCTAAGGAGGAAAATATGTTAGATAAAATTAAAGAAATAGTAGTAGAACAATTAGGAGTTGACGCAGATCAAGTAACTCCAGAAGCAAACTTCGTAGATGATTTAGGAGCAGACTCATTAGATACAGTTGAATTAATCATGGCGTTTGAAGAAGAATTTGATATCGAAATTCCTGATACAGATGCAGAAAAAATCAAAACTGTACAAGATGTAATGGACTACATAGAAGAAAACAAGTAGTAAACAGTAATGAACAGTAAAGGGGATACAGTAATGGTCCCCTTTAATTTTTATAAACGGAAATATTTTTACAGAAGTTAAAGAGGTGATAAAATGAAGAGAGTTGTTGTAACAGGGCTTGGTCTTATAACAGCTTTGGGAACAGGACTTGAAAAATCTTGGGCAGGGATTATCAGCGGAAAAACAGGAATAAAAACAATAGAATCTTTTGATACAGAAGATACTCCTGTAAAAGTTGCTGGTGAAGTAAGAGACTTCCAGCCTGAAGAATTTGGAATAGAGAAAAAAGAGATTAAAAAACTTGCAAGAAATACACAATTTGCAATAGGAGCTGCAAAAATGGCTCTTAGCGACTCAGGGCTTACAATAGATGAAAATAATGCAGAAAGAGTAGGAGTAATAATTTCTTCTGGTATTGGAGGAATGGAAATATTCGAAGCTCAGCATGAAGTTCTTCTAAACAAAGGTCCAAAAAGACTTTCTCCATTTACAATTCCGGGAATGATAGCAAATATGGCATCTGGAAATGTTGGAATCTATCTTGGAGCAAAAGGGCCAAACAAATCAATAGTAACAGCTTGTGCAGCTGGAACTCATTCAATAGGAGATGCTTTTGAAACAATAAAACTTGGAAAAGCTGATGTTATGTTTGCTGGAGGAACTGAAGCATGTATAACAAAATTTGCTGTAAACAGTTTTGCAAACATGAAAGCTCTTTCAACAAATCCTGATCCAAATACAGCATCAAGACCATTTACAATAGACAGAGATGGATTTGTAATGGGAGAGGGAGCAGGAGTTTTAGTCCTTGAAGAACTTGAACATGCTCTTGCAAGAAATGCAAAAATATATGCTGAAGTAGTTGGATACGGAGAAACTTGTGATGCACACCATATTACAGCACCAGCAGTTGACGGAGCAGTAAGAGCATTTAAAATGGCTCTTGAAGAATCTGGAGCTTCTGTTTCTGAAGTTGATTATATAAATGCACATGGAACATCAACAGGTCTTAACGATAAAAATGAAACAGCTGCAATAAAAGAGGTTTTCGGAGAAGATGCAAGAAGACTTAACATATCTTCAACAAAAGGAGCAACAGGACACGTTCTTGGAGGAGCTGGAGGAATAGAGGGAGTTATTCTTGCAAAAAGTATTGCAGACAGCATAATTCCACCTACAGCAAATTATGAAAATCCTGACCCTGAATGTGATTTAAACTATACTCCAAACAAAGCAGAAGAAAAAGAAATAAGAGTAGGAATGTCAAGCTCTCTTGGATTTGGCGGACACAATGCAGTAATCGTAATGAAAAAATATAAATAAAAGGGGAAAATTGGAAGTGAAATTAGAATCTTTAGAAAAAGAAATAGGATATTTTTTTAAGAATATAGATTTATTAAAGAATTCACTTGTCCATAGATCTTTTGGTAATGAAAACAAAAAATACAAAAAAATAAATAATGAGAGACTAGAACTGCTGGGAGATGCAGTTCTAGATCTTATTGTTGCCGAATACTTATACAAACATTTCCAAAATTATTCAGAAGGAGATTTAGCAAAGATAAAATCTATGGCAGTAAGTGAACCAGTTTTGGCTAAAGTAGCAAAGAAATTGGGTATGGGTAATTACCTTTTGCTTAGCAAAGGGGAAGAAATGACAGGAGGACGTGAAAGAAGTTCTATACTTTGTGACGTTTTTGAAGCTGTTCTTGGGGCAATATATTTAGATTCAGATTTTGATACAGCGAGAAAAATTGTATTAAATCATCTTGAAGATTATATAGATCACATAGAAGAAGATGAAGATATTCTTGACTTCAAAACAATTTTACAAGAATACAGCCAGAAAGAATATAAGACAGTTCCTTTGTATGAAGTTATAGGGGAAAAAGGTCCTGATCATAAAAAAACCTTTGAAATTTTAGTTAAAATTGGAGACAATGCCCAGGCAATAGGTGTTGGGAAAAGTAAAAAAATAGCAGAACAGGGAGCAGCTAAAGCTCTATGCAAAAAATTAGGTGTAAGTTAATGGAAAAGAAACATTATAATATACCTGTATTTATAAGTCATTTTGGATGCCCCAATGCCTGTGTTTTTTGCAATCAGAAAAAAATAAATGGAAGAGAGACAGATGTCACTTTAGAAGATTTGAGAAAAATTATAGAAGAATATCTTGAAATTCTTCCAGAAAACTCTTATAAAGAGGTAGCTTTTTTCGGCGGGACTTTTACAGGAATTTCAATGGAAAAACAGAAAGAATATCTGGAAGGTGTAAAAGAATATCTGGATAGAGGGCTTGTGCAGGGAATAAGACTTTCTACAAGACCTGACTATATAAACGAAGAGGTAATGGAGCAGTTAAAAAAATATAATGTTACAACTATTGAACTTGGAGTTCAGTCTTTTGATGAGGAAGTTTTGAAAAAAAGTGCCAGATATTATCCAGTTGAAACAGTTTATAAGGCTTGTGAAATGATTAAATCTTATGGAATAGATTTAGGGATACAGCTTATGCCTGGACTTCCCGGTTCAACTTTTGAAACAGATATGGAAAGTGCCAGAAAAACAGTTGAGATAGGTCCGCAGAATGCCAGAGTATATCCAACTCTTATTATAAAAGATACAGAGATGGAAAGAATGTATTATCGCGGTGAATATGATGTTTTTTCTCTTGAAGAAGCAATAAAAAGATGCAGAAAAATATGTTCTCTTCTTGAGGTTAACGGAATAAATATTATAAGAGTGGGGCTTCAGCCTTCTGATGATTTAAGAAACGGCGGAGTTGCAGTTGAAGGAGCTTTTCATCCGGCTTTCAGAGAGCTTGTAGATGGAGAGATTTATTTTGATTTTTTGAAAAAAATAAAAGATCAAGATGGAATGCTTAATGTAAAAGCTAATGAAAAAAATATATCAAAAATTGTGGGAATAAAAAAGAAAAACAGTATAAGACTTGGAAAATTTCAATTAGATATAGACAGCTGTTTGGATACATCTGAAATTGTGGTCAATGGAAAAAAATACAGCAGAAAAGATATTTTAAAAGAAGAATTGAGTGGTTGCAGATGAACAGAATAATTATAAATGTAAATAATTTTCAGAAAAGAGCCGCTATAATTGAAGAGGGGAGAGTTGTAGAGGTCTTAACTGAAAGAGAAGATGAATCAAATATAATAAAAAATATTTATAAAGGGCGGGTTGCCAATGTCCTTCCGGGAATGGAATCTGCCTTTGTCGATATAGGGCTTGAAAAAAACAGTTTTCTTTTTGTAGATGACTTGAGAGAATTTGAAGAAAAATATTTAAATGGGATAGTGAACAGCGGAAAACCAATAGAGGATCTTCTTACTGTGGGAGATAAAGTTGTTGTACAGGTGCTTAATGTTCCCAGAGGAACAAAAGGGGCAAGGGTAACAACAAATTTTACAATTCCAGGAAAATATTTAGTTCTTATGCCTAACAGTGATCATATAGCAATCTCTAAAAAAATAAAAGATGAAGATGAAAGAGCAAGACTTCAGGAAATTTTTGAAGAGATAAAGCCTGCTAAAATGGGTGTAATAATAAGAACAGCAGCTCAAGGAAAATCTGTTTATCATTTTGAAAAAGAGATAAGTTATCTTGTAAAAAAATGGGAAGATATTGAAAAGAAAATAGCAAAAGCAAAAATAGGAGAAGTTCTTTACAATGACAACAGCATTGTAACAACAATTTTAAGAGATATTTTATCAAATGATATTGATGAACTTGTTGTTGACAATGAAGAAGTTTATTGGGAGATTATCGATTATATAAATGCTTTCAGTGAAAATAATTTTAAAACAAAAGTAAAACTTTTTGATGAAAACAGAGATATATTTGATGAATATAATGTAAACAAAGAGATACAGAAAGCCCTTGATAAAAATGTGTGGCTTGACTGCGGAGGATATCTTGTAATAGAAAAGACAGAAGCTCTTGTAAGTATAGATGTAAATACTGGAAAAAATACAGGAAGCTTTAATCTTGAAAAAACAGTTCTTAACACTAATCTTGATGCAGCAAGAGAAATACCGAAACAATTAAGGCTTAGAAATTTAAGCGGAATAATAATAATAGATTTTATTGATATGAAACTTCAAGAGGATAAAGATTTGGTTCTTCAGCAGCTTGATGCAGAGCTGAAAAAAGACAGGACAAAAAATAATATAGTTCATTTTACTGATTTAGGTCTTGTTGAAATGACAAGAAAAAGAGTGGGAAGAAATTTAAGTTATTTTTATGAAGAAGAATGTCCAATGTGCCACGGAAAGGGAAAAATAAAATCTGTAGATTCAATAATAGAAGATGTGATTAAAGATTTTAAAAAAGCTGCAGAAGAAAAAGATATTAAAAAGATAAAAATAACTTCTTCAAAAAGAGTAATAAATAAAATAAAAGAGATATATTATGATATAATGACTGATTATTTAAAAAGCAGAGGAAAAGAGCTTTCTCTTTCTTCAGAGGAGATAAATAATATAACAGGATATGATATATTTTTAGAAAAATAGGAGGCATAGTTGAAAGTCGGAGTGTATGCGGGGAGTTTTGATCCCATAACAAAAGGACATCAAGATATTATAGAAAGAGCAAGCAGGCTTTTTGATAAACTTGTGATACTTGTGTCAAACAACAGTGAGAAAAAATATTGGTTTACTCTTGAAGAAAGAAAAAAAATGGTTGGAAAAGTATTAGAAAAATATGATAATATAGTTATAGAAGCAGATTCAGGACTTTTGGTAAATTACTGCCAGAAAAACAATATAGGAACTATTGTAAGAGGGATAAGAACAGTTGAGGACTGCGGCTTAGAACTTTATTTTGCAAGCGGAAATATGGATATATCTGAAGGAAAAGTTGATACTGTTTTTCTTCCAGCATTGAAAGAATATATTTATGTAAGTTCTACTGCTGCAAGAGAAATTGCAAGATACGGCGGGAAAGTAACAGCTTATGTAGATGAAAAAATAGCTGATATAGTAACTGAAAGAGGAAGACAATACAAGCCTGCTGAATAATTTATATTTTAGAATTATAAGGAGAAAAAGTGGCTAAAGGAAAATCAGTTTATGTGTGCAGTGAATGTGGATACAAAACTTCCAAGTGGGTTGGAAAATGTATGAACTGCGGTTCATGGGGAACTATGGAAGAGCAGGAGGAGATGTCTTCGTCTGTTTCATCTTCTAAAGTAAACAGAAATTCTTTATCTTTAGTGGACACAGAAAAAAAAGTTTCTCCTTTTTCGAATATAACAATAGAAGAAAATTTTAGATTTAAAACAAAGCAGAGTGAATTTGACAGACTATTGGGAGGAGGACTTGTTCAAGGAGAAGTAGTTCTTTTAACAGGAAATCCCGGAATAGGAAAATCTACACTTCTTCTTCAGATGGCAAAAGAGTACAGTGACTACGGCGATGTACTTTATGTTTCCGGTGAAGAATCTCCTGCTCAGATAAAAAGCAGAGGAGAAAGGCTTGGAATAAAAAGCAGAACACTTTATCTTATGTCTGAAACGGATATAGATAAAATTTCAGAATATGTTTCTGTAAAAAAGCCAAAGGTTGTAATAGTGGATTCAATACAGACTCTTTATAGTGAAAATAGTGATTCAATAGCTGGAACACCGACACAGATAAGAGAAGCAACTTTAAAAATTGTCGAACTTGCAAAAAGAATGGGAATATCATTTTTTATAGTTGGTCATATTACAAAAGATGGTAAAGTTGCAGGGCCTAAACTTTTAGAACATATGGTCGATGCTGTATTTAGTTTTGAAGGGGAAGAGGGGCTTTTTTACAGAATTTTAAGAAGTACAAAAAATAGATTCGGTTCAACAAATGAACTTGCAGTTTACAGTATGGAAGAAGATGGAATGAGAGAGGTTCAGAACTCTTCTGAATTTTTCTTGAGCGAAAGAGAAGAAAAAAATATAGGAAGCATGATAGTTCCAGTTCTTGAAGGAACAAAAGTTTTTCTTCTTGAAATACAGAGTCTTCTTACAGAAAGCGGAGGAATAGGAATTCCTAAAAGAATAGTTCAGGGATTTGACAGAAACAGAATACAAATTCTTATGGCTATTGGTGAAAAAAGAATGGGAATGAATCTTGGAATGAAAGATGTATTTATAAATATTCCAGGTGGAATTTCAATAAAAGATCCATCAGCAGATTTGGGAGCTTTAATATCTCTTCTTTCTGTTTATAAAAATGTAGCAATAAGTCAGAAAATTGCAGCTATTGGAGAACTTGGACTTCGTGGAGAAATAAGAAAAGTATTTTTTATTGATAAAAGGCTTAGAGAACTTGAAAAATTAGGATTTAAAGGTGTGTATGTTCCAGAAGCAAATCGTAAAGAGATAGAAAAAAAAGAATATAAATTAAAGCTGATTTATTTAAAAAATTTGGAAGAATTTTTAGAAAGGATGTAATATGGAAAGAACAGAGTGGGAAAGAATATTGTCTCTCGTAGCACCGGGTTCAAATCTTCGTGAAGGTCTTGACAATATTCTTGACGGACAAAAAGGTGCTCTTATAGTGGTAGGAATAGATGAAGAAGTAGAAAAAGTTCTTGACGGAGGTTTTAAACTAGACTGTGAATATACTCCGGAAAGATTATTTGAACTTTCCAAAATGGACGGGGCAATAATCTTAGATGACACTGTGGAACACATACTTTATGCCAATGTACATCTTCAGCCTGATAAAAGATATGTGACAGATGAAAGCGGAACAAGACACAGAACAGCACAGCGTATAGCAAAACAGCTTGACAGAGTTGTAATAGCAATTTCAGAAAGAAAAAGAGTGCAGACTCTTTATAAAGGAGAGGTAAGATATAAATTAAGATCAGTTGAAGGTCTTATGAATGAGGCATCTCAGGGAATAAATACTCTTGAAAGATACAGATATGTTCTTGATAAAGCTCTTATAAATCTTACACTTTTAGAGCTTGACGGGATAGCAACTGTTGAAGAGGTCTGCATTGTCCTTCAAAAATTTGAAATGTTTAAAAGAATAAAAATAGATGTTATAGAATGTCTTTTTGAACTTGGAAGTGAAGGAAAACTTTTAAGACTTCAGCTTGAAGACTTAATTTTTGGATTGAGAGATGAAAAACTTGAATTCTTAAAAGATTATTATTCTGAAGGAGAAGAGAAAGAAGAGGAGCTTGCAGAGGAAATGTCTGCACTTGATGATACAGAACTTCTTGACCTTGCAAAATTATCATCTATTTTAGGATTTGGAAAAACTTCAAAATCTTTGGATAATCCTGTTATAACAAAAGGGTATCGTCTTCTTAGCAAATTTGGAAAGTTAACAAAGAAAGACGTAGATTGTCTGGTTGAAAAATTCGGGCAGTTGAGTAAAATTCAAGAAGCAACAGTGGAAGAACTTTCAGAAGTTTTAAGCAAATTTAAAGCTAATGCAGTTAAACGTGGATTTGAAAGAGTAAAATTCATGACAGAACTTGGAAAAAAATAGAAAATTATAAAAAAGCAGAAAATAAAATTTTGAAATGATAAGTTTATTTTCTGTTTTTATTTTTTTGATTTATTTTGAAATAAAAATATTTGACAGAGAAATAAATGAATGTTATCATCAATATAGGGTATACCCCTATATAAAAATAGAAATGAGGTTACAAAAATGAAAAAGAAATATATATTAACAGGCGTAGGCTGCATGAAATGTGTTGCAAAAATAGAAAAAAATCTTTCAGAACTTGACGGAGTTGAAAATATAAAGGTTGATGTTGAGACAAAAATAATGGATATAGACTTCGATGAAAATAAAATAAGTTTTAGTGAAATTGAAAAAAAATTAATTGAACTTGGTTATGGTGTTGATAAAGAATATGATGAAAATTCTTTTGAAAAAAACAAAGAAGAAAGATCTGTTGTCTGCGAGTTTCAAAAAGAAGAAAAAGAAAATAAAAAAAATGAAGAAAAAAATATATCTGAAAATTTAGAGAAAAAACAGTTTAAACTTTCAGGGGTAACATGTCAGGCTTGTGTAAGAAGAATAGAAACAAAAGTCAGCAAGTTGGAGGGAGTAAAATCAGCAGTTGTAAACCTTGCTACAGAAGAACTTACAGTTGAATATGATTATGAAAAAATAAATAAAAATGAAATAGAAGATAAAGTTAAGGAAATAGGGTATGGTATAGAAGAAAAAATAGAAGCATCTGAACTTCAGGTTAATATTGAAGGAATAAGCTGTCAGGCTTGTGTTGCAAATATAGAAAGAAAAGTAAAAAAACTAGATGGAGTAATAAGTGCAGAAGTAAATCTTGCTACAAACAGAGGAAGATTTATTTATGACAGCAAAAGAATAAAAGGTTCTGAAATAATAGGAGTAATAAATAATCTTGGCGGATATAAAGCAGTAAGAGATGAAGAAGCAAAACCGGAAGATGAAATTAAAAAAATTGAAGAAGCTAAAAAAGAATTGAGAGAATTTAAAACTGCTATCTTTTTTGCTACAATAGTTTTTTATATTACAATGGGACATATGATGGGGCTTCCTCTTCCGAAAATAATTTCTCCAAATGTAAATCCAATAAATTATGCTTTAATTCAGCTTGTGCTTACAATTCCTGTAACAATTATAGGAAGAAAATTTTATACAGTGGGAATAAAAGCTCTTATAAAGAAAGCTCCCAATATGGATTCTCTTATTGCAACAGGAACAGGAGCGGCTCTTGTTTACAGTATATTTGGAACATATGAAATTTTTAAAGGAAATAACCAATATGTTCATGCTCTTTATTACGAATCAGCAGTAGTTATTATTGCCCTTATAATGTTTGGAAAACTTTTGGAAAAAAGAAGCAAGGGAAAAACTTCTGATGCAATAAAAAAACTTATGGGGCTTCAATCTAAAAAAGCCTCTCTTGTAAAAAATAATGAAATAGTTCTTGTAGATATAGAAGAGGTTGAAAAGGGAGATGTTGTTCTTGTAAAACCAGGAGAAAGTATTCCTGTTGACGGGAAAGTTGTTGAGGGAAGTACAAACGTTGATGAATCTATGCTTACAGGTGAAAGTATTCCTGTGAGAAAAAAAACAGGAGACAGTGTTTTTGGAGCAACAATAAATAAAAACGGAAGTATAAAGATTGAAGCTACAGCAATAGGA
Organism: uncultured Fusobacterium sp.; assembly: GCA_900541465.1. Lineage (GTDB taxonomy): Bacteria > Fusobacteriota > Fusobacteriia > Fusobacteriales > Fusobacteriaceae > Fusobacterium_B. Next base: position 24,405 of record UQJY01000001.1, read on the forward strand.
AAAGATACAGTTCTTGCAAAAATAATAAAACTTGTGGAAGATGCCCAAGGTTCAAAAGCTCCTATTGCAAGAATGGCTGATATAATTTCTGGATATTTTGTTCCTGCTGTAATATTTATAGCATTTGTTTCAAGTGTTGTGTGGTATGTTTTAGGAAAATCAGGAATAGTAAACCTTTCAATGAGTCCAAGCATATTTGCTCTTACAATATTTATATCTGTTCTTGTTATAGCCTGCCCGTGTTCTTTAGGGCTTGCAACACCAACAGCAATAATGGTTGGAACAGGAAGAGGGGCAGAACTTGGAATTTTAATAAAATCTGGTGAGGCTCTTGAAAAAGCCCACAAACTTAATATGATAGTTTTTGATAAAACAGGAACTATTACAGAGGGAAAACCTGTGATAACAGATATAGAAATAAAAGATGAAAATATTTCTGAGAAAGAATTTTTAAAAGTTGCAGGAACTTTGGAACAGCATTCTGAACACCCTCTTGGAGAAGCTGTTGTGGAAGAAGTTAAAAAAAGGGGAATAGAGTTTGGAGAAATTAAAAACTTTTTAAGTATTTCTGGAGAGGGAATAACAGGAGAAATTGACGAGAAAAAAATTCTTGTTGGAAACTACAAACTGTTTAATAATAATGGTATAATAATTCCTGAAAATAATAAAAGTGAAAAAGTTGCTGCAGAGGGAAAAACTCCAATTTTTGTAGGAATTGACGGAAAATATGCCGGGCTTATAGCTGTGGCAGATGTTATAAAAGAAAATTCAAAAGAAAGTGTGGCTCTTTTAAAGGAGATGGGACTTAAAGTTGCCATGATAACAGGGGATAACAGAAAAACTGCTGAAGTTATAGCAAAACAGGTTGGAATTGATGTTGTTCTTGCAGAGGTAAGCCCTGAAGATAAATATCTTGAAGTAAAAAGACTTCAGAATGACGGATTTAAAGTTGGAATGGTTGGTGATGGAATAAATGATTCACCTGCTCTTTCTCAGGCTGATGTTGGAATAGCAGTAGGGGGAGGAACAGATATTGCAATGGAGAGTGCAGACATAATTCTAATGAAAAGAGATTTAAGAGATGTTGCTGTTGCTATGAAACTGAGCCATGCAGTTATAAAAAATATTAAAGAAAATCTTTTCTGGGCATTTTTATATAATAGTCTTGGAATACCAGTTGCAGCAGGAGTTCTTTATTTAATAACAGGACACCTTTTAAATCCAATGATAGCTGGAGGAGCTATGGCAATGAGCTCTGTTTCTGTTGTAACGAATGCTTTAAGACTTAGAAATTTTGGAAAATAATCTCTTAAAAGGGAGGAGAGTATGGATAAAAAAATAAGAATGGAAGCTGAAGAGTGTGACGGAAGATACTGCACTTCTGCTGAAACAAAGAAAAAATTAAAAGCAAGATTAAACAGAATAGAGGGACAGGTAAGAGGAATAAATAATATGATAGAAAAAGATGCTTACTGTGATGATATTTTAAATCAGATTGCATCTGTAAGAGCTGCTCTTGCCGGAGTGTCCAAACAAGTCCTTGAGGGTCATCTGAGACACTGTGTTGTTGATGGGATAAAAGAAGGACGTGACGAGCAGATAATAGAGGAGCTTATTACTACTCTTAATAAAATGATGAAGTAACAGAAAGGAAAAGAATGAACTATTTTTTATTTTTAAATCATCCAAAAGGTGAAGAAGTATACAAAGTAAATGAAGAAAATGAAAAATCTGCAAGAAAATATTTTGAAACAATTCCTGTTATAGAAACAAAAATTGAAATTCAGGGAAAAAAATATAATGCAGTGATAGATTATGAAATGTTTGATAAACCGTCTAATTTTGACTGCTTTAACTGCAATATAAACTGCTGTGCAGATAGTCCGTCAAAACTTTCCAAAAGAACTAAAAAATTTCTTCTAGAAAATCTTGATGATTTTGAAAAAATTACTTTGAATTTTGAAATTGCAGAAGATATGGGATATGAAAGTGATGAACTTTTAGAAAATATAGAAAATGAGGACGAAGAGAGAAATATAATTCCAGAAATTGAAGATGCAACAGAGATGTGTTTTTATGCTTACAAAAAAGATAATAAAACAACTTTATGCAGTTTTCATTCTATGTGTCTTGAAAAAAATATGTCAGGAAAAGAAATCTGCGATACCAAACCTCTTGTATGTTCACTGTGGCCCATAGAGATTTTAGCTGAAGATGATAATTCAAAACTTTATATAACTCTTCCTGATGATTTTACAAACAGCTTTACAATAGAAGATTATTATGAAATTCCATGTATAAATGAAGATTTTGTATCATCAGCTCTTTTTAGAAGAAAAAATCCAAAAGGTTTCGATGGAGAATACAAACCTGTTATTGAAACATATAAAGAAACAATAATAAATTGTCTTGGAGAAGATGTATATAAAAAAATAAAAGAAAAACTTTCAGAAGAATAAAAAATATTTTAAATTTTTCTTAAAAGATATTTTAAAATAATTAAATATGTTGACAATACTTTGAAAATCATATATAATATTACGGTAAATTAACCTTTCCCACAAAGGACCGTTGCGTTATATTATGAAAATATAACTTATTTTAGGAGGAAAAAAGTGAATAAATACACTGTAATGCAAAGAAAAGAAGATGTAGTTAGAGATTGGTACCACTACGACGCTGAAGGAGTTGTTTTAGGAAGATTAGCAGTAGAAGTTACTAAAAAATTAATGGGAAAAGAAAAAGTTTCTTTCACTCCACACATTGACGGAGGAGACTATGTTGTTGTAACAAACGTTGAAAAATTAGTAGTTACTGGAAACAAAATGAAAGATAAACTTTACTATAGACATTCTGGATTCCCTGGAGGAATTAAGAAAAGAACTTTAGAAGAAGTTTTAGAAGTTAAACCAGAAGATGCTTTAATGCTAGCTGTAAAAAGAATGCTTCCAAAAAACAGATTAGGAAGACAACAATTAACTAGATTAAGACTATTTGTTGGTGCAGAACATGATCATGCAGCACAAAAACCAGTAAAGGCTGAAATTTAAGGGGGTATTAACAGTGGCAGATATGAATCAATGTAGAGGAACTGGAAGAAGAAAAACTTCTGTAGCAAGAGTAAGATTAATTCCTGGAGAAAAAGGAATAGTTATAAATGGAAAAGAAATGTCTCAATATTTCGGAGGAAGAGAAATCCTTTCTAAAATAGTTGAGCAACCTTTAGTTTTAACAGAAACTTTAGACAAATACCAAGTAATCGTTAACGTTTATGGTGGAGGAAATGCTGGACAAGCTGGAGCTATCAGACACGGAATTTCTAGAGCATTACTTGAAGCTGATGAAACATTAAGAGGAGCTTTAAAAGAAGCTGGATTCTTAACAAGAGACTCAAGAATGGTTGAAAGAAAAAAATACGGAAAGAAAAAATCAAGAAGATCTCCACAATTCTCAAAACGTTAGGATTTTTCAAAAAATATATATTATCCCATGGATTTATTCCATGGGATTTTTTATTAATTTTGTGATATACTATATGTAAAAGGCTCTTTGTCAAATGGTGTTGGTGACAAAAACAAATAAATTTTTTAGTAGCTCCAGTTATTTATGCACTGGAGCTATTTTACTGCTAATAAATTGTTACAAATTAAAATTCTTGCTCTAAAATGATAAAAACTTTTATATCCGTAAGCAACTCTTTTTAAAGTTTTAATTTTTCTGTCAATTTCTTCGATTACTCCATTATTATATTTATAATTTAAACTATTCTCTATATACTCTAAATATTTTTCAATAATATTTTTAAATCTCTTAAATTTTTTATCTTCTATTGTAATTAAAATTTCCTGATATATTTCATAGGCTATTTTAAGTTCTTCACTTTTGGAAAGAATAATATTAATCATTTCATTTTCAGAAAGAAAAGCATAATCAAACATTTTTCCACGATTTAATCGTTCATTTTTAATATTTAGTAAAGTTTTGATAAAATGTTGTTGAGATAAATAAACAATCTTTTAGTTATTATTTTGCTTTGGAACTTAATTTTAACAGAAAAATTTATTTGTCTCATCTTTTTTTGAAAAAAATAAAAAACGATGTTAATACATTTAAGTACCAACACCAAATATTATACAACCTTTATTTTTAATTTTTTCTTATTTTGCTATTTTCCTTTTAAACTAGAACATTCAATTCTTTTTAAATATTTTATCTCAGCGATTAAGTGTAAATTTTCTTCTTCTAATTTTTTTTATTTTTTTAGAATTTAAATTTTATTAGAAATTTTTTTACCTGCTTAGTTATAGTCTTTTCTCTTTTTTCTTCTCTGTGATATTTATAGTAGCTTTCTTTGCTGTTAAAAAATTACACCAAGACAGGAATTAAACTATAAAATGGGGCTGTTGCAAATTAATGATTAAAAATCATCAATTTGCAACAGCCCCTTTTTTGTTCTTAAGAAGATTGTAATTTGATTTTTTTATTTTACAGTATTGTTTTTTTACGATATAATGTATTAATAAATAAAAAATATAAAAAAAGAACAAATTAAAAATATTTTTTTTTATTTTAGAAAATATGTAAAATAAAGAATCGTATTGTCTGGGGGAGGGATAGATAAGATGGAAAAAATGGTTATATTGGACAGAAGAAAAAAATATTTGGCAGGGAATGAAAATATTCCTCAGGAAATTTCTGATTTCTTAAAAAGTGAAACAGAGAGAATAAAATCAGAAGAATGTTGTTATGAAGAAGTGGGGCAGGATATAGAAAAATTAAAAAAATTCTATGAGGATACTCTTGTTCTTGCAAAAAGTTATAGAACATCTGGGGGAGAATATGAAAAAAGTTCTGAAATACTAAAACTTATAGAAGAGAGACTTTCAGCAGGACAGAAATATTTTTACAATAAAACTTGTAAAGAGCATACAAATTGGTGGGTGTGGGAAATAGATATTCCTATGCTTTTAAATGATATATTTGTTTTGACCGGGGAAGATATATCTTGTGAACTTATGAAAGAAGTTATAGAGTCATCAAAATATTTTCAGCCAGACCCAAGATATTCTGGAAATAACGAAGGAGCTATTTATTCTGGAAATATCGCTCTTAGATTTTCAACTGCAGAACATAGAGCAGAAACAGTAAAAATTTCACTTATAAGAGGAATTCTTACAGATAATAAAGAAGAAATAGTTCTTGCTCTTCAATCTTTAGTTGAAGCATGGGCATATAAAGATGACAGCTATTCACTGGACAGAAATGGATTTTACAGAGACGGTTCATTCCTTCATCATGGAAGCATACCATATACAGCAAAATATGGAAATATAATTTTAAAAGAGATAGGTGAAATTCTTCATCTTGTAAGAAAAACAGAGTATGAAAAATATCTTATTGGTCTTAAAAATTTCTATGAAATAATATTTACATCTTTTGAACCTTTCTTCTTTAAGGGCGGATTTACAGATATGCTTAATGGAAGAGGAATAGGAAATTTTGAAAATCACGACCATAAAACAGGACATGAAATTTTAAATTCACTTCTTCTTATAGAACAGGATGCTCCGGAAGAATTTAAAGAAAGAATAGCTGAACTTGTAAAATCAGAAGTTGAAAAAGATGGATTTTATAAATATTTTGAAAATGAAAAATCACCATATTTTTACAATATGATGAAAGAACTTTTAGAAAAAAGTATTGAAACCAAAAAATATCAAGACAGACTTGTAATCTGCAATAAAATGAATAGAATTATGAGAAGAGCTGAAAACTATGCTGTTGGAATTGCAATGCATTCATCTCTTATAGGAAATTACGAAACAAGAGATGGAGAAAATAAAAACGGATGGTTTACAGGAGATGGAGCATATTATCTTTACGATAATGATTTAGAGCAGTATAAAGATTATTGGAAAAATGCAGATTATAATTATATTCCGGGAACAACTGAAATAAGAATGGATATGGAAAATGTTGATGCAGAAAGAAATCCAGAAACAAGACCTCTTGACAGAAAAAATGCTGCAGGACTTAAATGGCATTATTATGGAGCAGCAGGAATGGAATATGAAAACTGGAATGGAAAACTTACAAGCAGAAAATCTTGGTTTTTTGTAAGCTGGGGAGTTATATTTGCAGAAAGTAATATAAAAGGAAAAGGGGAAGTTTATACAACTGTTGCAAACAGAAAATTTAAAACTCTTCCAGAAATAAAAATTGACGGAGAAATTTTTAACGGCGAAGAAATAAAAATAAAAGCAGAAAATGTAGAAGTGGATGGAAAAATTTTCATGTTCTACAAAAAAACTGAAATAAATTTAAAAATAGAGAAAAAAGATGACTGCTTATTTGTAAAAATCTGGGTAGAGCATGGAAAAGACCCTGTAAACAGTTCTCTTGTGTGGGGGCTTGTAATGAATAAAGGAGACATGACTCTTTCTGAAATAAAAGAAAAATTTGCTGTGACAATAACAGAAGATAAACATACAGTTAAAGGAATAAAATGTGATTATCAGATTAACTGGGATTTCAAAATCCAAGTTCAGCCTTTCTGTGTAATTTATAGAAAAGAAGATAACAGAGAAAGCAGAATGTATTTAAATAATTATTAAAAATTAAATTACTTTAAGAAAACTGCCCTGTGTTGAGAAAATTATTTTTCAATGCAGGGATTTTTTATAATCAATTTTCTATCCTCCACTTATTTTTCCATATTAATCACTTCAAAATATTTACATTAAAAAATATGAAATAATGATGATTGACTTACTTTCTGAAATAATGATATTAAATTATTAATAAATAATAAAATTAAAGTAGGAGAAGAAAGATGATTGAGAAAATAACTGTCTTGGACAGAAGAAGGGAATATTTGGCAGGAACTGGTTTCACTCCTCCTGATGTGGTTACTTTTTTAAATCAGAAAGTAAGACAAATTTTAATAGAAGATGATAATATAATTTTTGAAAATTATGAAAAAGTTCAAAATATAGAAAAAGTAAAAAAATTTTATAAAAATACATTTATTCTTGCAAAAGCCTATATGTCAAACGGCACAGAATATTACAGCGACATGGATATTTTAAAACTTATTGAAGAGAGACTTAAATATGGTAATGAATATTTTTATAACAAAGAGAGTGGAAACTATGGGGATATCTATGGAACAGAAATAGAAATTCCTCTTATGATAACAGATATTTTAATTCTTACAGAAAATAAAATAAAGGAAAAAGTTTTAAAGCCTGTTCTTGAAACTTTGGAATATTTTCAGCCAGATCCAAGATACTCTGCTCATCATTCATCTGAATTTGGATTTTCAAAAGGTGCAGACTTAGCAGAAGCAATAAAAGTTTTCTTTTTAAAAGGAATAATTTCAGAAGATGAAGAGAAAATAATTCTTGCTCTTAACACTCTTTCAGATGTGTGGGAATATAAAGATGACAGTTTTTCAACAGATAGAGACGGATTTTACAGAGACGGTTCTTTTATAAGCAGAAGTGCAGCAGATGCCGGAAATGAAGGAGAAAAAATTATCCATAATGCTGCTGAAATTTTTTATCTTGTAAAAGGAACAAAATATGAAAAATATATAAAAGGGCTTACAAATTTTTATGAAATAATTTTTAAATCTTTTGAGCCGTTTTTCTTTAACGGCAGTTTTTCTGATATAGCAGTAAGCAGAAAATTTTCTTCTTATGAAACAGGGCATAGAATTTTAAATAGTATGCTTTTAGCAGGTCTTTCAGCTCCAAAAGAATATCAGGAAAAAATATGGAAAACAGTAAAAAGAGAGATAGAAAAAAATAAATTTTATAAATATTTTGAAAATGAAAAGTCGCCGTTTTTCCGCAGTAAAATGAATGAACTTTTAAGCAGAGATTTAGAAACAGAAGAATATAAAGATCAAGTCATTGTTTTTAATAATATGGACAGGGTTATAAAAAGAAATAAAAACTATTCTGTTGGAATTTCAATGCATTCAAGCAAAACAGGAAATTATGAAAATGTAAACGGTGATAACAAAAAAAATTGGTTTACAGGAGACGGAGCATATCTTCTTTATGATGAAGATTACGAGCAGTATGAAAATTATTGGGAAAATATAGATCCGTATTATATTCCGGGAACAACTGAAATAAAAATGGATATGGAAAATGTTGATGCAGAGAGAAACTTCAGAACAAAATTTACAGAAAGAAATATGGCAGGAGCTTTGAAATGGCATTACTATGGAGCTGCAGGAATGGATTTTGTCAACTGGAATGAAAAACTTACAAGCAGAAAATCTTGGTTTTTTGTAAGCTGGGGTGTAATTTTTGCAGAAAGTAATATAACAGGAGAGGGAGAAGTATATACAACAATTTTAAACAGAAAATTTAAAGATATTCCTCTTATAAAAGCAGATAATACAGAAGTCACAGAAAAAGAAATAAAAATAAAAGCAGAAAATCTTGAGATAGACGGCAGAACATATATATTTTACGGCAGAACAGAAATAAATATCAAAATTGAAAAAAGAGGAAGCTATTATTTTGTAAAAGTATGGAAAGAACATGGAGAAAATCCTGTAAATTCATCACTTGTATGGGCTGTTGTAATGAAAAATAATGCAGTGATTTCTGATTTGAGAGAAAAATTCACAGTTACAATAACAGAGGACAAACATATTTTAAAAGGCGAAAAATGCAACTATGCTGTCAACTGGAAAGCTGAAGAAGAGACACAGCCGTTCTGTGTAATTTATAGAAAAGATGATAACAGAGAGAGCAGAATGTATATAAAAAATTATTAAAAAAATTTTTAAATCAATTAAAAATAATATATTTAAATAAAAATTGAAATAAAAAATATTATATAGAAAAGTGTGGATATAAAACGGAAGATTTACAAAAAAAAATTATTATGTGATAATTTATGTGTAAAATGATTAAAAAATAAAAACTCTAAAGATGCAGAAAATTAAAATTTAATTATAAGTTTAAAAGGAGGAAATGAAATGAATGAAATGTTAGACAAATTTTCAATGGATTTCTTTTCATTAAAAGGAAAAGTAGCAATCGTAACTGGTGGAAACACAGGATTAGGACAAGCATATGTTGTGGCACTTGCTAAAGCAGGAGCAGACCTATTTGTTGTAACTTATGATACAGCATGGGACGAAACAAGAGAACTTGTAGAAAAAGAAGGAAGAAAAATTCACTTCTTCCAAGCTGACTTAACAGATAGAGCAAAAGTAACAGCTTGTGTTGAAGAATGTGTAAAAGTTTACGGAAAAATAGATATATTAGTAAACAATGCAGGAACTATAAGAAGAGCTCCATTACTTGAATACAAAGATTCAGACTGGGAAGCAGTTATAAACATAAACTTAAACTCAGTTTACTACCTAAGCCAAGATGTAGCAAAAATAATGGCTAAACAAGGTGGAGGAAAAATAATCAACATAGCTTCAATGCTAGCATTCCAAGGTGGAAAATTCGTACCTCCATACACAGCAAGTAAACACGGTGTTGCAGGTATAACTAAAGCATTTGCAAATGAATTAGCTCCATTAAACATTCAAACAAATGCAATCGCTCCAGGATATATCAAAACAGCTAACACAGCTCCAATAAGAGCAGACGAAAAAAGAAATGCTGAAATTTTATCAAGAATTCCTGCTGAAAGATGGGCAGATCCATTTGATTTAATGGGAGCAGTAGTATTCTTAGCAAGTAAAGCATCAGATTATGTAAACGGACACATTTTAGCAGTTGACGGTGGATGGCTGGTTAGATAATAACAGCTGACACAATTTATTGAATAAAAAATTATAAATATTTAGGAGGAAATTAATAAATGAAATTAGATGTAAGATATGCAAATCACCCAGAAGATTCAAAACACTACACAACTGAAGAATTAAGAAAACATTACTTTATAGAAACTATATTTGTTGCAGATGATGCAAACTTAACTTACTCTCACGTTGACAGAATAATTGCAGGAGGAATCATGCCTGTAACTAAAGAAGTTAAACTTGAAGGAAGTAAAGAATTAGGATCTGAATTTTTCTTAGAAAGAAGAGAACTTGGAGTAATCAATATCGGAGGACCTGGTAAAATAGTTGTTGACGGTGTTGAATACAAAATGAACTCAAGAGACGGACTTTATGTTGGAATGGGTTCTAAAGAATTAACATTCTCATCTGACGATGCTGAAAACCCTGCAAAATTCTATGTAAACTCAGCTCCAGCACATACAACATATCCAATCGTAAAAATTGATATAGAAAAAGCAAATCCTGTTAAATTAGGAAGCCTTGCTAACTCAAATGAAAGAACAATATTCCAATATGTTCACCCTGCAGTATGTAAATCTTGTCAATTATTAATGGGAATGACAGTTCTTGAGCCAAACAATATGTGGAACACAATGCCTTGCCACACTCATGAAAGAAGAATGGAAGTTTACTTCTACTTCAACATGCAGCCTGAAACAAGAGTATTCCACTTAATGGGAGAACCAACAGAAACAAGACATATAATCGTAGGAAATGAACAAGGAGTAATCTCTCCATCTTGGTCAATCCACTCTGGTGTAGGAACAAGCAACTACACATTTATCTGGGGAATGGTTGGAGAAAACCAAACATTTACAGATATGGACCATGTAGCTATGGAAGATTTAAGATAAGCCTGCTTTAAACTTATTATATACGGAAAGGAAGGGACTATGGCGTCTCTTCTTTTTCTTTTATCTAAGAAAATATTTTGCAAGAAATAATTTTGATGTTATAATCTTATTAAATTTAATTGTTGAAAATTTTTATTCAAGGAAAAAAATCTGAAATAAATTTGTAAATTTTTAGGGAGGAAATTAAGATGAATTTAAAAAAAATTCTGACAGGATTTATGGTTGCTTTTGCTCTTATAGGGTGCAGTACAGAGGAAAATAAAAAAGAAAATCCTCAGAGAAAAATATCAGGAGCAGTTATAAGTGAAAAGCCTAAAGAATTTACAATATTTGCTCTTCATCTGGGAAAAGCTTTTAACGGAGAACTTCCTGTATTTAAAAAAGCATTTGAAATGACAAATATAAAACTTAAGGGAACAGCTTCTAAAAATCAGAGTGATGAAGTTCTTGCTTTTAAACTTATGCTTTCATCAGGAGAGCTTCCAGATATAATTGCTTATGAATATCCTGAAGAACTTGAAAAACTTGGAGCAGACGGAAAAGTTATTCCTCTTGAAGATTTAATAGAAAAATATGCACCTAATATAAAAAAATTCTGGGAAGAAAATCCTAAATATAAAAAAGATGCTGTGGCAGCAGACGGGCATATATACATGATTCCAAACTATAATGATTATGACAGCATAAGTACATCACAGGGATATTATATAAGGAAAGACTGGCTGAAAAAATTGGGATTAAAAGAGCCGGAAACTGCTGAAGAACTTCATACAGTTTTAAAAGAATTCAGAGAAAAAGATCCTAATGGAAACGGCTTAAAAGATGAAATTCCAATATTTTTAAGAGGAAATACATCTAAAAAAATAATTTCTTCACTTACAGATATTTTTGAAGCAGAATATAACTGGTATGTAAAAAATGGAAAACCTGTATTTGGTCCGGGTCAGCCTGAATACAGAAAAGCTGTGAGAGAACTTGCAAAATGGTATAAAGAGGGACTTATTGATTCGGAAGTTTTTACAAGAGATACTTCTTCCAGAGATTATATTTTAAATAATAATCTTGGAGGATTTACCTGCGACTGGTTTTCAAGTACGGGAAACTATAACAGCAAACTTAAAGAAGCAATTCCGGGATTTGATTTTTCAGTAATTCTTCCGGTTGAATATAACGGAACAAGAAGTACAGCATTTTCAAGAGAAAATTATCTTGGAGGGTGGTCAATATCAAAAACAGCAAAAGACCCTGTTGATATAATAAAATATTTTGATTTCTGGTATACTGAAGAGGGAAGAAGATTGTGGAATTTTGGTATTGAAGGTGAAGACTATATTATGGTTAATGGAAAACCAAAATTTACAGATAAAGTTTTAAAAAATCCTGAAGGAAGAATTCCTCTTATGGTTCTTAGAGAAACAGGAGCTCAATATAGACTTGGAATGTTTCAAGATGGAGAAAATGAAAGACAGTGGGCAGACCCTGAAGCTGTAAAAGCTATGGATCTTTATATAAAATCTGGTGTGGTAAAACCTCCTATGCCTATACTTAAATATACAAAAGAGGAAGTTATGGAACTTTCTAAAATAGATGCACAGCTTTATTCAATTGCTGAAGAGATGACACAAAAATGTATACTTGGTGTTTCAGATGTTGATAAAGAATGGGGAAGTTATATTCGCCGTCTTAACAGTGCCGGACGTAAAAGAGCAGAAGAAATTCAGAAACAGGCTTATGAAAGATTTATGAAAAAATAAAAATGGCAGCAGTATTTATCAGGAGGAGATATGAAAATAAAAAGTTTGGAAATAGAAAATAATAAAATATTAAAAAATATTAAAATTGATTTTCAAAATAATGATAAAATATTGGATACAATAGTTGTTGCAGGAATTAACGGCAGTGGAAAAACAACTTTATTGGAAAGTGTTTATTATGGAATAAAAAATATAATAGAAAATAAAAAAGAAATTTGTAGTTTTGAATTTCAATTTGAAGAAAATGAAAAAGCTGTTTTTAATAATGAAAAGGATTTTTTTCAAAAGTTAAATTTGTATAACTACTATCAAAAAAATAAACCTGATTATTTCAATTCTGATTATTTTTATTCAAAATTAAATATTCTGCCAAAAATAATCTATATTCCTTCTGAAATAAAATTTGATGAAATAAAAAATGCTGTTACAAATCTGAAACAAGAATATAAATTTCTTAATGTGATAGATAATAATATAATAAAAGATGTTCCATCATATATTGCAAGTAAAGTTATATATACGGCAAATACAGAAGAAAATTTAACTATGAAACAGGCAAGAGAAAAAGTTTACAAAGAAATAAATGGAATATTTGAAATTTTAGATATTGATGTAAAATTATATGGTGTATCTCAAGATGAAAAAAGTATACCGATATTTATAAATTCTGTGGGAGAAAAATTTGATATAAATGGTTTATCATCAGGAGAAAAACAACTGTTTTTAAGAACATTGTCAATAAAAATGCTTGAGCCAAAAAATTCAATTATATTAATAGATGAACCTGAGCTTTCACTTCATCCAAAATGGCAGCAGAAAATAGTAGAAGTTTATAAAAAAATAGGAAAGAATAATCAAGTAATAATTGCTACTCATTCACCGCATATTTTGGGAAGTGTTCCAAATGAAAATATATTTATTTTATCTAAAAATGAAAATGGAGAAATGATTTATCTTAAAGGCGGTGAATTGGAAAATTCGTATGGTCAGCCTGTAGACAGAATTCTTGAAGATATTATGGGGATGGAAACAACAAGAGATATAAAAGTTTATAAATTATTGGAAGAAGTCAGAAAGTTAGTAAGAGAAGATAAATACCAAGAAAATGAATTTAAAGAAAAATATCAAAAACTTACAGATATATTAGGAATGGCAGACAGTGATTTATTGCTTATAAATATGGAAATTCAAAGGAGAAAAAGAGGAGTAAAAAATGTTTAAAATCATTAAAGAGAAAGAGCCTGAATTTTTTAAAGATTATAAACGAAAATTTAAACCATTTTCTTGGAAAGATTATTCTTATGAAATAAAGCAAGAATTAAAAAATTATATGTTTGAGAAAGAACAAGGTTATTTTTGTCCGTATTGTGAATTGGTTATAAATTTGGAAAACAGCCAAATAGAACATATAAAACCAAAGGATAAATTTCCTAAATTAACAGGAGAGTATTCAAATTATTTGGTCGGATGTACTAATCCAACTACTTGTGGACAACATAAAAAGAATATATGGTCAGATAATTTTATAAATCCAACTGTTGAAAATCCTGAAGACTATTTAACCTATGATATAATGGCAGGAGAAATAATTCCGAAAAAAAACGAAGGAATAAAATATGAAAAAGCTAAAGAAACAATAGAAATTTTAAATTTAAATAGTAAAAAATTGTGTGAAGCAAGAAAAACTTTAATTTTAAACAAAGAGTATATGGATTTTTTTGAAAATTTTCCAAGTTTGAAAGAATATCTTAAAAGAAATTTTTTATAAAAATTCAGAAACAGGCTTATGAAAGATTTATGAGAAAGTAGATTTAAAAGAAAAAAGAATATTTATTAAAGAAAAATGTATATAAAATTTAAAAATAATTAAAATTATATAAAAGAAAGCAAGAAAAAGGCATATAGAATATTAACGATTTATTTTTAAGAAAAAATTTTGTAGAATAAGTTATCAAGAAAAGCCAAGAGATACAAAAATGAAATTTAATTCTTTAAAGATTGTATTTGATATATACTGGCAGAGATTAATTTAAACAGCAAAATAAATTAAAAAAATGTCAGTTAATAAATAAGCCTTTCTTTGAAAAATTTATAAATAGAGTTACAAAAAACAGGAAAAGTTTACCCATGCTTTTTCTGTTTTTTGTTTTTTGTAAAAAAATTTTATTGCAAAAATCGTCTAAAAAAATGAAAAAATAAGCTATTAAAAAATATGATAATTTAGGAGAAATAAAAAATAGAAAATTGTCAATAGAATAAGAATGATTTATTTTGTGAAAGAATAATGATATTATGTGTATGAAAATAAACTGAAACGTAAAAAAAAATACAGTTCGTTTAATAAAAAGTATTAATAATAGACTAGGAGGATAGAATGGGAAAGGAGAAAAGATTATTTTTACTGGCAGTAATGACAGTAATGATGAGTACGGTGGGGTATGGGACTGTTATTCCCATGCCGGAGATAGTGAATAAGGATAAAGATAAAAATGGTATTATTTTGGAAAAAAATGATACCTCTGAAATAGTAAAAACAACAACAATAGATAATGGTAAGACAGGAATAACAATAAAAGGTGGAGAAGCAACAAATAAAACTACTGGAGAAAATAAAATTGAGATTAAAGGTTCAGCAGTAGGAGTAGATATAACAAGTGGTAAAGGAACTTTTAATAACGAAGGAAATATAGAAGTTAAACAAGGAACAGGAATAAAAATTTCTGGTAGTGTTAAAAATGAAAATGGTGAAATTATATCAGGAGGAATTTTAAATAATACAGGAAAGATAGAAATAACTAAATCTAATGGTGTAGGTATAGAATTATTAGAAAATGAAGCAACAAACGATGGAACGATAGCAGTTACTAATGGTACAGGAGTAAAATTATCTGGAACAAATGGCGAAAGAACATTTACAAATAAAGGAACAATAGCAGTAACTGCAGGAAAAGGGATAATATTAAATAATGAAAAAGATACAGTAGTAAATGATAAAGAAATAACAGTAACAGGCGGAACAGGAAATGGTGTTTCTATGTCTGCAGGAAATTTCACAAATAGTGAAACAGGTACTATAACAGTATCAGGTGGAAAAGGTATAGAACAAACAGGTGGAACATCAACAAATAATGGAAAAATAGATGTTTCAAATTCTGGAAGTATAGGAATAAATCAAAGCAATGGAACAGTAAATAATAGCGGTTTAATAAAATCAGAAGCTGGAGCAACAGGAGTATCTATATCAAATGGAAGTTTTAGCAATACAGGAACAATAAATGCAGTAGGAAGCGTTCCAAATCCAAGCGATCCTAAGAAACCTATTCAAAGTGTGGGAATAAACCAATCAGGTGGGACAGTAACATCTAGTGGTACAATAACGGTAAATGGTGGAGTAGGAGCAGAAATATTAAATGGAAATTTTACTAATACAGGAACAATAACAGTTGCAACAGGAAATGGAATAAAATCTTCAGGTGGAACAATAACAAATGATGGAACAATAACAGTTAATAAAGGAACAGGTGTAGGAGTAAGCAAAAGTACATTTAATAATAATAATAATAATAATATAACAGTACAAGCAGGAAAAGGAATTTATTTATCAACAGGCGGAACAGTAAAAAATGCCGGTATAATAACAGTGTCAGGTGGAACAGGAATAGATCAAAGAGATGGAACATTAAATAATAATGGAAAAATAAATGTAACAAATGGAACAGGTGTTTCAATAGCTAAGGGAACATTTAATAATACAGGAAAGGAAAAAAATGGAATTTATGCTTCTGGTATTTTAAAAAATGAAAAAGGAGAAATTGTTTTTAATGATAAAGGTGGAGTAACAGGAGTTGTAGGAATAAATCAGTCAGGTGGAACAGTAAATAATAGCGGTTTAATAAAATCAGAAGCTGGTGCAATAGGAATAAAAATTTCTGGTGGGACATTAAATAATATAGGAACAATAGAAGCATCAGGTGTTGCAACTATTCAAAAAGATGGAAAAGAAGTAATAGCAGCTAACAGTATAGGAATAGAAGTAACAAATAATGTTGCAATAACTAATGATGGAACTATAAAATCAAATGATAAAGCAATAGGAGTAAAAGTTACGAAAGGAACTTTTACTAATACTGGAACAATAGAAACAAAGGATAAAGATAGTATAGGAATAGATGTTACTGCAAATGGAAAATCAACTAATGCAGGAACAATAACAGTTGATGATGGAGCAACAGGAGCTAAAGTTACAGGAAGAGGAACATTTACTAATGAAAAAGAGATAAAGGTAATAGGAAGTGGAGCAAAAGGAATTTATGCTTATAGCTTAAATAGTGCTGGTGGCGGAAAAGCAGAAAATAAGGGAACTATTCTTGTAGGTGATGAAACTACAAAAGCTAAACAATATGCAACAGGAATGGAAGCATATGGGAAAAATTCAGAAGCAATAAATAATGGAAGTATAATTGTTTTTGCTGATGAAAAAAATACAACAAATGCAATGGTAGCTAAGAATAATGGAAAAAAATTAGAAGATTATTCATATGAAGAAATAAAAGAAAATGGAAAGGTAAAAGAGAAAAAAGTTGTAAAAAACTTTAATGGTAAGGTAGTAAATGAAAAAGATGGAAAAATAACTGTAAATGGAAAGGCAGCAAATGCCATGTCTGCTTCTGGGGCTATAAAAGTAAAAATAACAGATGGTGAACATAAAGATAAATATAAAACAACAGGACACACTACAACTGTAGCAGAAAACAAGGGAACAATAACTCTTGAAAATAGAGCAACAGGAATAAAAATAGATGGAAAAGCCATAGGTGTAAATACAGGAACAATTTCAGGAACAGGAACAGGAGTTAGTATAAGTGATTCCTTGTTTGTAAACAGCGGAACAATAGATGTTGGAAAAAATGGAATAGCTATTGAAAATAAAGGAATTCTGGCAAATGAAATAACAGATGAAAATAAACCTGCACAAGACAGAATATTGAATAATACTGTATATCTTAAAAACGGAAGTAAAATAACAGGAAAAATAAAAGGAGCAGAAGGAGTAGATGTTCTTGGACTTGGAAAAGGAACTTACGATAATTTAGATGTAAGTAATTATGAAGCACTTACTGTAAGAGATGGAAATGTTAAAATTTCAAATTCTACAATAGGATTAGAATATAACAAAGGAACAAAATCTTATTTGATAGAAGCTAATAAAAATATGAATATTTATGATGGCGAAGGAAGTTTTAAAGTAGAAAATAAAGCAGAAGCAGACAAAAAAGTTGAAGAAATAAAAAATAAAGAAGTCTCAGGAAATTTAACAATGGCAGATACAACTTTGGCTATTAATTTTAAAGACTCTTTAACTAATAAAGAAATAGAAAATCCAATAATTAATATTGGAAAAGATGGAACTCTTACTTTTGAAAAAGGAATGACACTTGTATTTGATTCTTCTGATGGAAGAAAAAAATTCGATATTTATGATGCTTTAGGTTTAGATGAAAATAATGGAAAAATAGAATTAGGCGGAACTGTTGATGAAGTTTTAGGTAAAACAGCAGTGTGGGATTATTATATAGATTCAAATGGACATTTAACAGCAGAAAAAGAAAGTTACGATAATGTAATTTCAAAATCTCAATTAAAAGATTTTGCAAATATTTTAGATGAGCAGGAAATAGGAAATAAAGGATTAGGGGCATCAATAACAGCTCTTGAAACTTTAAAAACTCAAGAAGAATTTACAAATGCAGTTACTCAAATGTCAGGTGGAGTTCATGGATATATTGCTGATTTTGCAGCATTAAATGCAAGAACAATGACAAATACAATGAGAAACAGAGCTTTAACAAGAGATTATATGAGAAAAAGACCTCTAAATTCTTGGACACAAGATATATCATATATAGATAATAACCATAGACTTGGTGGACTTATGAATGTTGATTACACAGAAAAAGGTGTTCTTGGAATTTCTGAAAAACAAATACTTCCAAATGGAAAGTTAGGACTTGTTTATGGAGGTTCGAAAGGAAATGCAAAATTTGATGGAGGACAAAGTGGAAGTTCAACTCTTGATGGGGCATATTTTGGAGGATATTATAACCATGAATTTAATAATAAATGGTCTTTAAATTCAAATGCAAATTTTGTATATACTCATAATAAAGTTACAAGAAATGTAAATTTTGCGGATATAAATGAAAACTTTAAATCAGCTTATCCTACATATACAGTTGGTATGGGGACATCTCTTATTTATACAGTAAAAGATGATTTACGTAATAAAGCTCATTTCTATGCTGGTGTTGATGTTGAAAGAATTATGGTTGGAAACATTAATGAAAACAAAGATATTGCTAAAGACGAGACAGGATTAGCAATTAAAACAACTTCATATAATCCAAGAACATATTATTCAATAGTACCAAGTGCAGGATTTATGGTACAGAATACAGGATATGTTTTCGATAAAAAATATAGAATAGGGGCAG
Organism: uncultured Fusobacterium sp.; assembly: GCA_900541465.1. Lineage (GTDB taxonomy): Bacteria > Fusobacteriota > Fusobacteriia > Fusobacteriales > Fusobacteriaceae > Fusobacterium_B. The sequence goes on from UQJY01000001.1 coordinate 43,330, forward strand.
ATTTAAACTGGGAAACAGAAGTTGGAAATATAAAAGATGGTAAAAGATTACAACTTACAGGACTTGATAAAGAATATAAAGTTGAAACTTCTAAAAGAGAAAATGTATTTTCATACAGTTTATTTGGAGCTTTAGATTTAACAGAAAGTTTATCAGTTAATGCAAGATATACTTCTATGTTCTCTGATGAATATGATGCAGATATGATTGGTGCAGGTTTTGAGTATAAAATGGATACTATGGCAGATAATTTCTTTGGAACTTTTGCTCATAAGTTAGAAAATAACAGACCTTTCTCAGATAGATGGGGAGGAACATTTGGACTTATAATGGAAACAGATGATGTAGATGATTATACAAAATATGATGATGGTCATCCAACAAGCGGGGACGTTGCAACATCAATGGAATATAAACCAAAAATGATTTTAAGTTTAAATGATAAACAATCTAACTGGTCATATTATTTTGAAGCATACCATAAAACAAATAATATGTTTGGAAGCATCAAATCTGATGAAAGAGAAAGTCATGCTTCAAGATATCATGGTGAAGCAAGATGGAATGATATATATTCAAAAGGAAGTTATGGAATGAGTTTTGGATATAGAAATGAAAATTCTAGAAAATCAGATTATTATGCAAGTAATAAAACAAGAGAAATAGTAAAAAATGGAACTCATGAATTAAGAATTACTCCAAGCTTTACATATGATTTAGGACATGGATTTACTCTTGGAGGAAAAAGTGCTATTGTATTCATGTATAAATATGAAGGTGACAGAGCTGGGCAGATGGATATGAATACAGAAAGTCAAATTGGATTTACTTATACAGGATTTATGCCAAGATGGTCAATAATTGCAAACTTCTATAGAGAAGATACTTGGTACGATCATAGTTATGAAAAAATGACAAAGGTTGGAAATGACTATTTTGATAGAGCTCCTAAAAATGATCAAGTAAATCAATTAAGACCAAGTATAATTTATTATTTTGGAAATGGAGCAAGTTTCAGATTTGATGCAAGAATTCCTCTTGGAAATGGTTCATGGGCTAATTTAAATGATGGAACAAACGGAAACCAAGCCTACGAAACAAGATATGGATTTAACTATTATTATCCTGTAACTCCGGGACTTACTGTAAATGTTGGTGGAATATTCCTTAATAATAAGACTAAAAATAAAGACCATTCAGGTGGTAAATATGGAAATATCACAAGAGGATATGCTTTCAGACCTAACATTGGATTCTATTACAGCTTTTAATTAGAAGAAAGGAGAAATGAAAAATGAAAAAAACTATATTAATATTTATGATGCTTTCTTTGACAATTGCTTCTTTCTCTAAGGAAAAAGAAGAATCTGTTAAGGAAAATAAAAAAATTGAAATAAGTCAATCTGAAAAAGAAGATTATAAAAAAATAAGGGAAGACTGGGCAGAATATCTGTCTGGTGTTCCTAAAAAAGCTGATATTCTTACAATGAACAGCAAGGAATTTTTAGATATTTGTGCAGCTAATGACAGAAGCGGGGACAACTCATATAAAAAAATAAACAGAGATTTAAATAAAACATATCTTTTTAAAGGCTATACAAACATGGCAAATGGAGTTCATGTATTAAAAAGTTATGAAGAATTAAAAAATGTTGCCAGAGCATATGTAACTCCAAATACAAAATACTATAAACATCCAAAAGTAAAAGAAGATTTAATAAATATGTTAGATTGGCTTTATGATAATGCTTATCACGAAGGACTTCCTGAAAATGGAAACTGGTGGCAGTGGGAGCTTGGAATTCCAAAAACTTTAAATGACATTATAGTTCTTTTATATGATGATATTCCAAGTGAAAAAAGAATGAAATATTTAAAGGCTTCTCAATACTTCCAGCCATATGCAGAATATTCTGGAATGAGTCCGACAGCTTCTTACTCAAGTTCTCCTGATAAAAGAGTTTCAACAGGAGGAAACAGAACAGATACTTCTATAATTTCTTTCTTAAGAGGAGTTTTAATGGAAGATAAAGTTCAAGTAATGGACGGAGCAAAAGCTATAGCTGATGTTGCTGAATATGTAACTCAAGACGATGGATTCTATAAAGACGGCTCATTTATTCAGCACGGAAATGTTGCATATAACGGAACATATGCTTCAGTTTTATTTGACGGGCTTGGTTCAATAATGTGGCTTGCAGATGGAACTCAATTTGAAATAAAAGATAAAAGAATAGATAATGTTTATGAAGCTGTTATAAATGGGTATAAATATTTATTTATTAACGGAGGAGTTAATGATTCTGTAAGCGGAAGATCAACTTCAAGAAATTATTCAAGTGATCTTTCAAGAGGAAAAGATTTAATAAAATCTATGGCACTTCTTGCAGACGGGGCAGGAGATAAATATAAAAAAGAAATGAAATCTTTAATAAAGACAGTTATTGTAAATAATAATTCTTTTGATGTTGTAGCAAAAAACAGCGGTAATCAGACTGTTAAAAAAATTCTTCAAGATATAATGAATGATAAAAATATAGAAGTTATGGAGATTGAAGGAAATAAAATTTATGGAGCAATGGATAGAGCTGTTACTGTAAATGATAAAAAAGGAAAAGTTGCACTTTCTATGCATTCAACAAGAGTGGCAAACTATGAAACAATGAATGAAGAAAATATAAAAGGGTGGTATATCGGAGACGGTATGACATATATTTATGGAACAGATTCTGAAACATTTACAGAATTCTGGCCGACAGTTGACAGACTTCATCTTCCAGGTGTAACAAACAGTCAGAATGAAAGAGGAATTAAGTCAGGTGAAAGAAGAGTAACAGGAATGTTATCTCCTAAAGCTTGGGTTGGTGGAAGTGGAAACGGTCAGGAATCTTTTGTTGGAATGGATATGATTTCATGGAATAAAATCACAAGAATGAAAAAATCATATTTCATGACAGATGATGGGGCTATGTTTGTTGCTGCTTCAAATATAAGAAGCAATGACGGAGAACTTCATACTACTATTGACAACAGAATTATTAAAAATGGTAAAATAATTTTAAATGGTCAGGAAATAAAAGATAATACTGTTATTGAAAATCCTAAAAATGTTTCATTAAACTTTAGTGAAAACTATAAAGGTGAAAATATAGGATATAAAATAGTATATGCTCCTCAGCTTACAGTTAAAAAAGAAACAAGAAAAGGAAGCTGGAAAGATATCGGCGGATCACAGCCTGAAGAAATAACAAAAGATTATTTTACAGCATATATTAATCATGGAGAAAATCCAAGAAAAGATGGATTTGCTTACATAATTCTTCCTATGTTCTCTCAAGATGAAGTTAATAAATATAATACATCAAGATTTGAAATAATTAAACTTGATGATGAAGCCCATATTATAAGAGACAGAAAAACAGGAACAAAAGGAATACATTTCTGGAAAGATGTTCCTATGAAGGAAGAGGGAATAAAATCTTATTCAACACTTTCTCTTTTAATAAAAGAAAACAAAGATTTTATGGATATATGGGTAAGTGATCCTACACAGCTTGCAAATTATGAATCAATTTTTGAAATTGATGGAAAATATGAATTTGTAGAATCTTCAACAGAAAAAATTACTGCAAAAGCAGGAGATAAAAAAATCAGAATAGAAATTGATTTAAGAAATAACGGTTCATCAGAACATATAAGACTTAAAAAATTATAGTTAGAAGATAAATTGAAATAAAAAAACTAAAATCCGCAGTTCTTTCTGCGGATTTTTTCTTTAAAAATAGTTCATATGTTTATTATCCGCTCATTACGACGTAAAAATATATGCAATATTCCATATGAATAGTGGAGATTTACATTTTTTTTATATACAGGTATACTCGAAATGTAAAATATAAAATTAAAAAATAAATTATAAGAAAGCAGGAGAGAGGAGAAAAAATGAAAAAACCAAATTTATTATTTGTTTTTGCAGACCAATGGCGTAGAGATGCTATGGGATTTATGGAAAAAGATGAAGTTATTACACCTAATATAGATAGTTTTTCAGAAGAATCTTTAAGTTTTGACAATGCAATGAGTGCCTGTCCTTTATGTTCACCAAACAGAGCAACAATGTTTACAGGAACTTATCCTGTAACTCACGGGGTATGGACAAACTGCAAACCAGGTCTTAAAGATGTGGCATTAAGAGAAACAGATATCACATTAATGGATGTTTTAAAAGAAAATGGATATAAAACAGGATATATTGGAAAATGGCATCTTGACAGTCCGGAAGTAAACTTCTGTGAAGCACCAGAGTCAGGTGCAAGAGACTGGGACGCATTTACTCCTCCTGGAAAAAGAAGACACGGAGTTGATTTCTGGTATTCATACGGAACTTATGACCAGCACTTAACACCACATTACTGGCATGACGATAATAAGATGATACAGATTAATCAATGGTCAGTTGAACATGAAACAGATAAAGCAATAGAATTTATAAATGAAAATAAAGATGAGCCGTTTTCACTTGTTGTATCATGGAATCCGCCTCATACTCCATTGGATTTAGTTCCTCAAAAATATGTTGATATGTATGCAGGAAAAAAATTCAAAGTAAATCCAAATGTACTTCTTACTGATGTAACAGATCATACATTATCAGTAAATCCAAGACTTAACTTTACAGATGATGAATATCAAGAAATAATGAGAAAATATTTTGCAGCTGTAACAGGAATAGATGAAAACTTTGGAAGATTATTACAAAATTTAAAAGATAATGGAATTTATGATGACACAATAATAGTTCTTACAGCAGACCATGGTGAAATGCTTTGTGCTCAAAGATTATGGAGCAAGCACGTTTGGTTTGAAGAATCAACAGGAGTTCCATTTTTAATAAAATATGGAGACAGATTTATAAAAGGAAGAACAGATAATGTATTAAATGGTGTTGATATTATGCCTACAATACTTTCTCTTATGAATCTTCCAATTCCTGAAACTGTAGAAGGGACAGATTTAAAAGAAGTTGTATTAAATGGTAACGATGTAGAAAATTATGCAATCATGTCAGGATATCCAGGACAAATGAGAGCCATCAAAGAATTTGAAGAACACGGAAAAGAAAATGTTGCTTATGGATGGAGAGCAATAAGAACAAAAACACATACTTATGTTGTAAATAAAGCTTACACAATATCTCACGGAACAGAAAGACTTCTTTATGATAATATAAAAGATCCATATCAAATGAATCCTTTAAGATTAAATGACTGCAAAGAAGATAAAACAGCAGAATTCCTTGAAGGAAAATTAAGAGAATGGGCAGAAAAATATAAAGATAAGTTTGAGTTTTAATAAGTTTTTAGGAGGAAAAAATGGAATTAACAAAAGAAATGAGAGAAAGATTTTCACAAGATGTGGAACTTCCAAAAGAAATGCTTTTTGGAGCTTTGCATGAAGCACTAAAAAAAATAGATGAAAATACAAAAACATTTATTAATTTATTCCCAAGACCTTGCAGTACAAATTATGTTTATCCGGGAATTTTAAATGGTGGAGAATGGGACGACTGGACAAGCGGATTCTGGACAGGAATGTTATGGCTTGCTTATGAAATAACAGGAGAAGAAAGATATAGAAAAACAGCTTCTTTCCAAATAAAAAGCTATGATGAAAGAATAACTAATAAAGTTGCAGTAAATCACCACGACTTAGGATTTTTATACACTCCATCAGTGGTTGCAGGATATAAAATTACAGGAAATGAAAGAGCAAAACAAGCTGGTCTTAAAGCTGCAGATCATCTTCTTGGGAGATATAAAGAAAAAGGTGAATTTATTCAAGCATGGGGAGATTTAAATGACCCAACAGCTTATAGATTAATAATCGACTGTAACTTAAACGTGCCTTTACTTTTCTGGGCGTCAGAAGTGACAGGAGACCAAAAATATAGAGAAATAGCTACAAAACATATAAACACAGCAGCAAAAGTAGTTGTAAGAGAAGACAGTTCAACACATCATACTTTCTACTTTGATCCAGAAACAGGAAATCCTGTAAAAGGAGTTACAGCTCAAGGAGCTGGAGATGACTCTGCTTGGGCAAGAGGACAAGCTTGGGGAGTATACGGATTCCCACTAGCTTACAGCTATTTAAAAGATGAAAAATTTGTAGACTTATTCAAAAGAGTAACAAATTATTTCTTAAATCATCTTCCATCAGATAATATCTGTTACTGGGATTTAGTATTTGATGAAAATTCTGGAGAAGAAAGAGATACTTCAGCAGCAGCAATAGCAGTATGCGGAATGCTTGAAATGATAAAATATCTTCCAGATTCAGATCCAGATAAAAAAATATATCAAAATGCAGTAAATGCAATAATGAAATCACTTATTACAAAATATACAACTAAAAACATTGAATATTCAAACGGACTTTTAACAGAAGCAGTATACAGCAAACCTAACGGTTCTGGTGTAGATGAATGTTGTATCTGGGGAGATTATTTCTACATGGAAGCTCTTGTAAGAATAATGAAACCTGAATGGAAAAAATATTGGTAGGATTATAAAATAAAAATAAAAGGGAGAATGTAAAGTAAAATGGAACAGACTAAATCAGTAAGACCCTTTGGTATGAGGGATAAAATAGGATATTTATTCGGAGATTTCGGAAATGATATAATGCTTGTTTTCGTAAGTCAGTTTTTAATGGTTTTCTATACTCAAGTATGGGGAATGAAACCAACAGTTGTAGGAACAATGTTCCTTGTGGCAAGACTTATAGATGCTTTTACAGACGTTACAATGGGAAGAATTATTGACGTTACACCTCAAGGCAGAGACGGAAAATTCAAAAAATGGATAAGAATAATGGCTCTTCCAGTTACAATAGCAAGTTTCTTAATGTATCAATCAGCATTAAGAGATCAGCCAATGGCATTTAAAATAATTTATATGTACATTACTTATTTATTATATGGAAGTATCTGTTTTACAGGTGTAAATATTCCATACGGAGCAATGGCATCTGCAATTACAGATAAACCAGATGAAAGACAATCACTTATTACATTCAGAGCTATCGGAGCTTATGTTGGTGAATTTATGGTAGGATTCTTTGGACCAATCATCATTTACGAACGTGTAATGAACAATGGTGTTACTCAAGTTTTCATCAGAAATAATGGTAATATATTCCCTGTTATGGCAGGAGGAATTTCAATAGTTGCATTAATCTGCTACTATATCTGTTACACTTGTACAACTGAACGTATAAAAGTTCCGCCTTTACCAAAAGGAGAAGGAATTTCATTCTTTAAATCAGTTAAAATGATATTCAGCAACCGTGCTATGATAGGTATTTTAGGAGGTACAGTCTGCTTAATATTCGGTAATCTTTTAACAGGTGGAGTAAATGCTTACCTATATGCTTATTATTTCAAAATGCCTGCAGCTCTTTCAACATACAATGCAATAAAACTTGGAATAGCTTTAAGTATGGCAACAGTTGTAACTTTAATAGTTAAAAAATTAGGAAAAAGAGAAGCAATAAGTATAGCAGTTGGATTTGCTGCGGTAGTATTTGCTGCATTAAGTTTCTTACATATTAAAAATCCTTGGGTTTATGTTGGAATTGCATCAGTTGGATTCTCTGGAGTAACATTCTTCGGATATGTAATTTGGGGAGCAATCATTGACGTTATCGACGATGCTGAAATAAAAACAGGAAAAAGAGAAGATGGAACACTTTATGCAATATATTCATTCTCAAGAAAAGTAGGACAGGCTCTAGGAAGCAGTTTAGTTGGATATGCACTTGCAATAATTGGATTCCAGTCAGGAGTTAAAGAACAGACTCAAGAAGTTTTAGATGGAATCTATAGACTTGCAACTGTTGCACCAGCAACTTTATTTACACTTGTTGTAATAATGTTTATGCTTGTTTACCCTCTTTCTAAGAAAAGAGTTGATGCTAATGCTGAAACTTTAAGATTAAGAAGAGAAGCTAAAGAAAAAGAAGCAGAAGCAAAATAAGAGCTTAAATTTCCGGAGGAAATTATGGAAGAGATAAAATCTTTGTTTATTAAAGACAAACTAGAGAGAACAATAAAAAGTTTAAAAGAAAATGGATTTGAAGTGGAAGTAGTAGATACTCCTGCGGAAGCGGAAAAAGCTGCAATTAATCTTATACCTGAAGGAAGTTCTATAAGTATGGGAGGTTCTGTCACTTTAAATATGACAGAACTTCTTAAAAAATTTAGAACTGACAAGTATAAGTTTTTTGAAAGATTTAATCAACCTACATGGGAAGCCACTGTTAAAGTCATGAGAGAATCACTTTTAAGTGATTTTCTGGTAACAGGAACAAATGCTGTTACTGAAGACGGCTTCCTTATGCAGATTGATTCTGGAGGAAACCGTGTTGCAGGAATGGCATACGGACCAAAAAATGTTATAGTAATAACAGGTGTTAATAAAATAGTAAAAGATATTCATGAAGGGTATGAAAGACTTTACTATGCAGGACCTTTAAATTCCAAAAGACTTAATCATAAAACACCTTGTAATTTTACAGGAAAATGTGAAGATTGTACAACAGGTATGAGAATGTGCAACCTTGTTTCTGCAGTAAAAAGCGGAAACAGACCTTTTGGAAAAACATATATCATATTTATTAATGATAATTTAGGGTACTAGGTGGTAGAAGTATGGAAGAAAATTTAAGATGGTATAAAGAGAAGAAACTGGACAGACTCAGCAGTGTTCTTCTTGATAAAGGATATCTTATCCATAGAGTTTTTACTGTGAAAGATGCACAGGAAAAAATTCTTTCTTTACTGGATAAAAATAAAACAACAGCTCTTGGCGATTCTTGGGAATTGATGGGGAAAGATTTTATAAATAAATTGAGAGAATATAATTTCTTTGACAGATTTAAAGAAAATGGAGAAGAAATTAAAAGAAATTCTCTTACAGCAAATATAGCTGTAATTGAAGGGGAATACATAACAGAAAAAGGTCAGATATTAGTAGTAGGGGATTACAATACAAGTTCTGCTTTATTTGGAGCAGAAAATCTTATTGTTCTTGTTTCAGAAAATAAAATAGTAAAAGATATAAGTGCAGGATTTGATAAGATAAAAGAAAACGAAAGATATTACAAAATGAGAGCTAAAAAACTTCATAATTTAAATGAAGGGTTCAGCATAGGTGTAATTGAAAATGGAAAAAAATTTGAAAAGAGAATATCTGTCGTAATGTCTGTTGAAAATACAGGGCTTTAAAAAATTTCGGTTTTTCAGTATAAAAAATATTTTATATTGGAAAACCGTTTTTATATTTGTAAAAAACTGTAAAAATAAAGTGAAAAATGGTATAATATATCAATATTAGCTGAATTTTAAGATTAATTTTACAGGGGACGGCATATGTTAAAAGATATAAACCAATCAATCAGAAAGAAATTAAAAAATAAAACAAAAAAAATGATGTTTTTGGCAGTGCTTTTCTTTTCTTTTGTAATTATTACAGTAAATTTTTATAACAGAATTGAAAAAATAAATATGGATACAAAAGTAAAAACAAGAAAACTTTATGAAAATATAAGAAAAAAATCTGAAATGGTAAATATGACTTTGTACGATCTTAAATCCAGTAATGAGTTTTCAAATTATGTTATGAGTCTTTCAGACAACTTTGAAACAGCTTATAATAGATTGAGACTTTTTAAAGATCTGCAGAAAAGAAATACAATTTATGGAAAAGTGGGATATTACTTAAATGTAACAGATAATAAATCAAGTTCAGTGATAACGCCTCGTGGAACTGTTGACAAAAAAACTTTCTATAAAGAAATGAACTTCCCTGAGGATATTGAAAGCAGAAAGAAGCTTATGAACTATCACAATGGAAATATTAATATATATTTCAGTGATGACGAGACGTTGAACCATGAAATTATGACTTATATAATTTCTCTTGATAAAGAAGCATTTTTCTCTGAACTTATTCCCGAAAAAGAAAACTGGTATGCTTTCAGCAGAGGGAAACTTATTAATTTAGGAAACTATAATAAAAAAATAGGTGAAATAAAAAAACAGATAATTAAAATTTTAGGAGAAAATAAATATAAAATTTCAAATGATGAAGAATTTGAAACAAGAATTTTAGGAAGAAAAGCTTATATTTTCCATGATTCTTCTTTTGATTTTTCTCTGATTTATATGCAGCCTTTGACAAATATTCCAAAGATAATAGCATATGAAGGAGGAAAAGTATTTTTTATTCTGGGGATTTTATATACAGCAGTGATGATTCTTATTTCATTTGTTGTAAAACCAATGAAACAGCTTGCAGAAAGAATGGGATATATAAAAAATAAAGATGAAAAAGCTCTTGAGTATATAGAACATAAAATAGAAGAAATAGAAACAATGAACAAAACTCTTCAGACAAGACTTTCAGCTTTAAGAAGCTATCAGAGAAAGAAAAAAATAAAAGATTATCTGATTGGAATATCAGAGCATAGTGATATTTCTAATTTAAAAGATGAGTCAGATATTTTTAAAGTTAAAAGTTACAGGGTTATGATAATGGAGATTTATGACCTTGAATCAGTGGAAAATATTTTTGATAAATTCAATATGTCAAAAGAACTTATTTTAAAATATTTTGCAGAGGAAGTTGTGTGTGAAGTTGTAGATATAGATTATAAAAGTATTGCTTTTGTAATGGAAGAACTTCTGCCAAAAGAAGATTTGGAAGAAGTTTTAAAATGTCTGGTACGTCATATAGACAGAAACTTTAATCTTAAATTTACAGTTGTGGCAACTAATGTTTATGATGACGTAATGCAGATGCCGAAGGCTTACAGAACAGCTAAAAAAATATTAGATTATAAATATATTTTCAAACAGGAAAGAGTTATTTTCCAAGACAGAATAAAAGAAAACAGCTTCAATAAATATTATTATCCAATAGAACTTGAATCAAAACTTATTTTAAGAACTTTAAGTTCAAATGAAATAAGTGTAAAAAGAATAATTGATGAAATGTTTAATGAAAAGAACAGCAGTTCTATGGATAAAAAATATATTAAAGAGTTCGGGGTTTTACTTTATAATACTTTAAACAGAATATTTATTCAGCTGGAAGAAATAAATGAAAATATTAATGTGAAAGATTATAATATAAATGAAATTCTTGCAATAAATGACGCAGCATTATTGAAAGAAGTATTTCAATCTAAAATATTAGAAATATGTAAGTTAACAAAAATAGAAGAAGAAAATGATATTGAGAGTGTAAAAATAAAAATTGAAAGATATCTTGATGAAAACTATATGATAGATATTTCACTGGAAAATCTTGCAGATTATTTAGGGCATTCTTTCAAATATACAAGTGTTCTTTTCAAAAAAGTTATGGGAGATAATTTTAAAAACTATTTAAGCATTTACAGAATAGAGAAAGCAAAAGAGCTTATGCAGGAGAATGAAGGATTGAGAATAAAAGATCTTGCAGAACTTGTAGGATATAACAGTTCAAATACTTTCATCAGAATATTCAGAAAATATGAGGGAATTTCTCCAGGAAAATATTTTGGAATAGTGGAATAATTTTAAAAAATAGAAAAATCAGAGAAAGAAGCAGAAAAATTTTTGTTTCTTTCTTTTTTATTTGTTTATGTATATAATTTATCGGAAAAATGATGATAGAAAATAGACGATTTACTTTTATTTCTTTTTAATCTATACTTAAAAAAGACATTAAAGATAAAAAAGGAGCAGATTAATGGAAAAGAAATCTCTATTTAAAAGATTATTATTACTTGCCTCTTTTTTGAATGCAGTTAATATGTATGGAGCTGTATATCAGTTTGAAGAGGGAATGCCTGAAAGTATAAAAGCAGGAAAAGGTTCACAAATTGCAATTACACAAGAAAAATATAAAGATGGAAAACATTCTTTAAAATGGAATTTTAAAGGAAAAGATACTTTAACAATTTCTGGTGATACAGGTTATAAAGTTTTTCAAAGAGGAGCACAGGAAAAAGCAAGATCAAGCTATGCAATGTGGATTTATAACAAAAAGCCGATAAAAGATGAAATGCTTATAGAATTTAAAAAAGACGGACAGGTTAAATGTTCTTTTAAACTTAATATGAATTTTGAAGGCTGGAGAACAATGTGGGTTCAGTATGACAGAGATATGACAGGAACTCCGGTTGAAGGAATGAATGAAATAGTTCTTCATGCTCCAAATAAAGACGGAGAAGTTTTAATTGATCAAGTATTGACAAGTGTTCTTGTGGATCCAAGACACAACACAAGAGATGAGCAGGTTAATTTTGTAAATATAGATGCTGACACAGCAGTTAATGCTCACTGGATGGCTCTTTATAAAAACTATAATGTTTTAGAAGAAAACAGCAGCAGAAAAAGTGCATCTAAAGCAGAAAAAGCAGGAATTTTAAGTATTGAAAAAAGATTTAGAGAAGATTCTTTAAAGACAGTTAAAGTTACTCCAAAAATAATAAAAGAAAATAAAGATAAATTAGCTGAATATAAAACAAAATCAATAGCAACACCTCAGACAATAGTTATTTACAGAGATTTTACAGATAAAGAAAAATCAAGAGTAAATGATGTGTATGTATTAGAGTATGGAAGATGGCTTAGAGATCTTGCATATATGTATAATTCAACAGAAAATCCTCAAGAAAAACAAGAAATTTTTAATATTTTCCAAGAAGGAATGAAATATTTCTTTGATCAAGGATGGACAAAGGGAAGCGGTCAGGGAACAATTCACCATTTGGGATATCAGATGAGAGAAGTTTATGAAGCAGTACTACTTATGAGAGAGCCGATTATAAATTCTGAAATAAATGATAAGACAAGAGAGATGGTAAAATGGTACAGTGCTCTTGGAATAATCTATACTCCAGAAGAAGAAATAAAAGGTGTAAATGCGGATATTTTAAATACAATGCTTCCGGGAATGGTAACAGCAATGTTATTAGAGAAAGATGGAACAGCAGCACAAGAATTGAAGCAGCTTAACAGATATTTAAAAAATTCTATTAATTATGCTCCTGGACTTCTTGGAGGATTTAAAGAGGACGGAAGTATGTTCCACCATATGCAGAATTATCCTGCTTATGCAAAAGGAGCATATCAAGGACTTACTCCAATTATATATTATTTAGGAAATACGCCATTTGCTTTAGATGAAAATGCATATAATATTGTAAAAAAAGCTATACTTATGACAAGAGTATATTCAAATAAAAATAACTGGCTTTTAACTCTTAGCGGAAGACACCCTGAAAATACTTTTAAAATTTCAGATGAAGTATTCAGATATGCAGCTTTTGGAAAAGAAACAGGAGTTGATAAAGATCTTGCTGAAGCATATTTAAGACTTACTCCAACAGGAAAATATGCTGAAGAATTTAAAAAACTTGGATTTAAACCAGAAGAAGCTCCAAATGGTTCTTGGACAATGAATATGGGATCACTTCAGCTTCAAAGAAGAAATGAATGGCTTGCAGGAGTAAAAGGATTCAGCAGATATCTTGTTGGAAACGAAACATATATTAAAAATAACTTATATGGAAGATATATGAGTTACGGAACATTCCAAATATTAGAAAAATCTCTTAAAGAAAGCGGATTTGAATCAGAAGGATGGAGCTGGGCTCACTATCCAGGAACAACTGCTATTGCTCTTCCTGATGAAAAATTAATATCAGCAATTTCTCAAATAGATACTCAAAGCGGTGTTGAAGAAATGCTTATTTCTGATGAGACATATTCAGGAGGAAACTCTTTAAATAATAACGGTATGTTTGCAATGAAGCTTCATGAAAATGAAAAATATAATGGAAGTCATAGAGCAAGAAAATCTGTATTCTTCTTTGACAACAGAGCAGTTCTTTTAGGAAGCAATATAGAAAATAATGATAAAGAACATGAAACACATACAACTTTATTCCAAAATGCTCTTGGAAAAAATAAAATAACTTCAAGTGAAAAACATTTTGAAGGAAACAGCTTTATTTTAGACAGTCAGAAAAATTTATATAAAATAGTAAAAGGTGAGGCAGTTTATAGAAAAGGATTACAAAAATCTCATAATCATAAAACTTGCAAACCTACACAAAATAATTATGAACTTGCTTATATAAATCATGGAACAAATCCTAAAGATAAAGGTTATGAATATGCTGTTCTTATAAAAGCAACAGGAAAAGAACAGGAAAACTTTAAAAAAGATGCAGGATACAAAGTTCTTCAAAAAGATTATAATGCTCATATAGTTGAAGATAAAATTTCTGGAATGAGAGGATATGCTCTTTTTGAAAGCGGAGAATTACAAGATGATAAATATATAAAATTTGTGGATACTCCATCAATGGTTCTTGCAGCACCAAGTGAAAATAAATTAAAATTAAGTTTTGTTGATCCTGATTTAAGACTTTATGAAGGAATAGATATTACACAATATGGAAAACACGGAAAAATGATTCCTGTAAATATTTATTCAAGAAAATGGAATGGAAATGATTCTATTCCTCATACATCAGTTTTAGTTTTAAAAGGAAAATATAGTTTAACAGCACCAAAAGAAAATGTATCTTTAGAAAATAAAGGTAATGAAACTGTTGTAAAAGTAACAACAAAATATGCAATGCCTGTTGAGTTTGAGCTTGTAAAAATAAAATAATTTGAAATAAAAGCGGCTTGATTATCAGCCGCTTTTTTCTATGAATTTATTTCATTTTTTATAATTATCTTTCTTTTATAAAAAGCTGTACCCAGTAGATATCTCCATTTTGGCTTATTGCTTTTCCTATTCCAATATTTGTAAATTTTTTACTTAAAATATTTGCTCTGTGTCCTTTTGAAGAAAGCCATGCTTTCATAACTTCTTCAGGAGTTTTCCAATTTCTTGCAATATTTTCTCCTACAGTAAGATATTCAATTCCACCCTCTTTTACAATATCAGAAAAAGATTTATATCCACCTGCAGTGTGGCTGAGATTATTTTCATCTGCCATGATTTTAGCCTTTTTATCGGCCAGAATATTTAATCTTTTGTCATTTATAAGAGGGGAAAGATTATTTTCAGCTCTTACTGAATTGACCATTTTAATTATTTCATTTTTTTCTTTAATGACAGAAGAAAATGAAGTTAATGAAAAAGAAAAAATAAAAATAAGTGTTAAAAATTTAAAAAGATATTTTTTTGCTTTCATAAATTTCACCTCTGTAAAATATATTTTATACAAAACCTTTATTCTGCCATTTTCTGCTTTTCCATCTCCACATCATAATAAGTCCTCTTGTCCATTCATCAGCAGCATTTGCAATCCATACTCCAAGAAGTCCGTAGCCAAGTTTTATTCCAAGAAGATATGAAAGCAGAACTGCTACACAAAATATTGAACCTACTCCTGCAATCATAGGAAATTTTATATCTCCTGCTGCATGAAGACTGTTTATAATTACAATATTAAAAGTTCTTCCAACTTCAAGAATAAGAATACATCTGAAAATTTTCATAGAAACAGCCAGAACATCAGGGTTGACTGTAAAAAATCTCATTACAGGAACTCTGAAAAGTGTAATTATAAGAGCAACAAATCCTACAAGAATAAGTGAAATTTTAAGACTGCTCACAGCTGTATCGTATGCTTCTTTATATTCATGAGCTCCAACATGACGTCCCACAAGAATTGCAGAACCATGTCCTGCAGCAATTGAAAAAGTCATAATAAGAGTTGAGATAAGCATAAGATATGTTCTTGCAGTAATACTTGCAATTCCCATTGTATTTACCATAGACATAACAAGAAGCTGACCGATATTCCAAGCAACATTTTCTCCAGCTGTAGGAATTCCTATTCCTAAAATATTTTTTATAATTTTAAAACGGATAGGTTTGTAAAGTCTTATATCAAATTTAAATTTACAATAATGTTTCATAACAAGAACTGCAACAATACATCCGATAAATCTGGAAAATACAGTTGAAATTCCAACTCCTGTTGCTCCTAAAATTGGAGCACCGAACCAGCCGAAAATAAACATACCGTTTCCAATAACATTTAAAATATTTATTCCAACATTTATAAAAAGATTTTGTTTTGTATTTCCAAAACTTTTCATTACAGCTCCACATGTAAGTGTAAGAGCTTGAAATACACACATTCCTCCCACAAGTTTGAAATAAGTTCTTCCA
This sequence comes from uncultured Fusobacterium sp., assembly GCA_900541465.1. Taxonomy (GTDB): domain Bacteria; phylum Fusobacteriota; class Fusobacteriia; order Fusobacteriales; family Fusobacteriaceae; genus Fusobacterium_B. The sequence goes on from UQJY01000001.1 coordinate 59,580, forward strand.
ATGTCCATAAGTTTTTCAGGAAGATGTATTCCTCTCATTATTGATTCAGAAAAAATAACATAACCTGCTCCGATTATAAGTCCGAAAATAAGATTCATAAGAAGAGAGGTTGCAATTACCTCTTTTATTTTAAGGCTTTTTTTCGCTCCGATAAATTGTGCTGTAAGAATACTTGTTCCAAGACAAATAAAACCAAAAACAGAGTTTTGAATAAGAAGAACCTGGCTTATTCCTCCAACAGCTCCCACAGCATCGTCGCTGAATTTTCCAAGCATATAGGTGTCAACGTTACCAACTACGTTTACAAGCAGAAGTTCCAGGAAAATTGGAAATGCCAGTGCTAAAAATGATTTTTCTTTAATTTTAATCCCTCCCCTAAAAAAATAATAAATATTTAAAAAATTTACAATGTATTTTATATCAAATAAATAAAAAAATCCAGAAAATTAAAAAGTTTTAAAAATAAAAACAGAATTGTTCTGTATAAGACAACTCTGCTTTTATTTTTATAATTCATTGGGGGAGATTTTTATTACTTTAATTTTAAGACTCTCTCCCGTGAAAAAAAGTTTAAAAATTTTTAATTTTGAAGTATTCCCATAGATAAAAGAATTCTTGCAATTCCATAAATAACAGGGAAAGTGATGATAGTTCTTAAGATAAAAAACTTAAGTGCGTCCCAGAAAGTAAATCCAATTTTTGAAGCAACTAAAATCATTCCTGTTTCACTTAAAAATATAAGCTGTGCAAATGAAAGAGTTCCTATAACAAATCTTGCCATGTCGCTTTTTACACTTTCAATAAGAAGAGACGGAAGATACATATCTGAAAAACCAACTATCATTGAAGGTGCCATACTTTCTGCAACTTCTTTTGAAAATCCAAGAAGCTGTAAAAATGGAATTAAAGGCATTGAAATTATACTGAAAATATTTGTATATTCAGCAACAATAAGACCTGCAGTTCCCATAAACATAATTACAGGAATAAAAGTTATGTATAAAACTGCAACTTTTTTTATTGAGTCAACTATAATTTCAACTTCTCTTGCTTTTTCTGCAACAGCAGCAGCTTTTCTAAGAGCCAGTGAAAAAGAAATTATATCTTTTTCTTCAACTTTTCCCTGAACATAGTATTCATCTTTAAATTTTTTAAGAGGAAGCCTTGCAATGATAACCCCTGCAACAACAGTAGAAATTGCTATTGTGCTGTAAAAAATAATAAATATTGAAGAAAATTTTAAAAAGTCAGCAACAACAGCAGCAAAAGATATACCAACAATAGAAAATGAAGTTGCAATGATAACAGCTTCTCTTTGAGTATAATATCCTTTTTGATACTGCTGGTCTGTAACAACAATTCCAATTGTCCCGTCTCCTAAGAAAGAAGCAATAGCATCAACGGCAGCATAACCGGGAACTTTAAAAACTCTTCTCATAAATGGAGCAATAAGAACTCCTACAAACTCAACCAATCCAAAAGATGTAAGAAGCGGCATAAGAATAACTCCCACACAGAAAGTTACCATAAGAGATGGTAATAAATCTCCTGCCATCATTCCTCCTGTATTTGGGTCAAGGACAGCTTTCGGCCCTACACCAAAATGAACCATAAGGAAAAATATACTTCCTCCGATTCTTACAGCACCATTAATCGGCCCGCAGATAAAAAGTTCTTGAAGAACAGAATTTTTAAATTGTTTTTTAATTTTTCCTATAACTGTTCCTGTTATAGTTATTAAAGAAACAAAAACAATAAGATACTTTATACTTTCAGAATACCCGTCAATAACAATTGATTTAATATGCCCCATAAGAATTGATGATTCTCCTCCAATGGTAACAGGTGCTAAAAATGCTATTATTCCAAGAATAGAATAAAACAAAAATTTAATGATAGCCATTTTAAACCTCCAAATAAATTATTATCATTGCCAAATAAAAAAGGCATACGTAAAAGTATGCCCTGAGAACTCATCAAATAAGCATATTACTATGGCAGCTTCGTAATATTTAATCTGTTTTTTTACAAGTATCATAGCCATCAGCCTTAGGCTCCTTTTGTAATAACAGACTAACCTCTTTTTTATTTTTCAACCTTTTGATTATATTATATTTTTTGCATTCTGTCAAAGAAAAAATCAGATTGACATAATTAATTTTTTTCAAAAATATCAAAGTTTACATCGATAAGTGTTTCAAGTTCAGAAAGAGAAAAAAGTTTTTCAATTCCCTCTCTCGGGCTTCTCCATCTGTAAGGTGTCATATTGAAAAGATTTTTTATGCTCTCGTTTTCTTTTATAAAAGTTTTGTATGTGCAGTTTATTGTCTCAATATATTTGAAAATTTTTAAATCTTCAATAGGAGAATAGAAATCTTTTCTTACATTTTCATAAACAACTTCTTTCATTTGAAGAAGATGATTTTCTCCTGTAGAAACAATTATAAGTTTTCCGCCTTTCTTTAGTGTTCTCATTTTTTCTTCAGGAATTATTTTTGCAAACATACATATTATAAAATCAAGAGAGTTGTCACGAACAGGAATATTTGTAGCACTGGCAACAATCCAATTTATTCCTTTGTGAGATTTTGCACCAGAGATTACAGCCTCTTTTGAAATATCAATCCCAATTATTTCATTTGGAATATTTTTTTTATCAAGAAAATTTTTAAGATTTCCTGTGTAATACCCCTCACCGCACCCGATATCAAGAATGTTTATTTTTTCATCTGTATTTTTAATATTTTTTAAAACTGTTTCGTTTAATTTATCTGAAATACCTTTGTAATAATCTTTTTCAAGAAAATATTTTCTTGAAAGCACCATATCTTTATCGTCTCCTGGTGTTTTACTATGTTTTTGATTATCAAGAAGAAGATTTATATGCCCCCATTTTGAAATATCAAAAGTATGGTTGTTTTTGCATTTATAACTTCTATTTTCTTTTATTAATTTTTCTCTGCAGATTGGACAAATTATCATTTCTATTAAAACCCCTTAAATTATTTTAAAAATTTCTTTATTTAAAATTTCATAACCGTAATTGCTCAAGTGAGCTCCGTCAGTTGTAAATTTATAATCTATCATTTCGTGTTCATTCAAAAAATAATTGTGAACATCTAAAAATTTAATTCCGTCAATGTTTTTTATATTTTCATTAAGTTTTTGTATATTTTTATTCAGATTAACATTATCAATAGGAAGAATAGAAATAAAAATAATTTTTTCAAATCTTTTTTTCAGCATTTCAATTATTTCTTTTATATTTGAAAGAGTTTTTTCAATGGAAATTCCCATCATAATATCATTTACTCCAACCATAAGGCAGGCTGTGTGACCGGAAATTGTTTCTTCATCATCTCCCTGCAGCTGCCACACAATATCTCTTGAAATAAATCCGGGAACTCCAAAGTTTTCACTGTTTTCTATATTTTTTAATTCTGAATTCCAAGCTGTTATGCTGTCCCCAAGAAAAATAATTTTCTTTTCCATATTATTCCTCCAATTTTAATTTTGCTCATATATAAAATTGTACATTGACCTGTCTGTTAGTGACAAGTTTATAATAATCCGTATTTAAATATATATAAAATTATACCATAAAGAAAAGGTAAAATATATTTTTTATTTACAGAAAAATCAATAATAAAATTACACCATGATTTGATTAATTAAAAATAAAAGTGGTATAATGTGGCATGGTAAACTATTATAAAATTTATATTTTTATAATTTTATTTTATCTTTACAGGCAGAATAAAAAACATAAAGGAGATCGGTTATGAGAAAAAAAATTTTAATAATTTTCTGTCTGATGGTACTTGCAGGGTGTTCAAACACAAAGCCCAAAGAGCCAGAAGAAAGATTGGCTACTCTTGCAGGAAGAGAGTATCTTGAAAAATACGGAAAAACAATTTCTCTTGATGAAGCAGTTGAAATTGCAAAAGAGAGAAATCTTGATTTAAAAGTAAAATCTCTTGAAAGAGAAATAGCTTCTCTTGACAGAAAAATTGCTTTTGGAAATTTTCTTCCGTCAATTAATGTTATGGGCGGGTATACAAAATTAGATGATAATATAGATTTAGATGTAGATGTCAGCGAGCTTTCGTCTTCAATGGGAGGGTTACTGCATGGAATGGGAATACCAATTTCAATTCCATCATCAATGAATTCAAGATTTGTAGATAAATCTTTTTATACTTTTGGTGTGTCAGCACAAATTCCTGTTTTTGTTCCGTCAACTTGGTATCTTTACAGTGCCAGAAAAAAGGGAGAGAAAATAAGCGGGCTTGTAGAGGAATTTGCTGAAAAAATGTTAGAGCTTCAAGTTATGGGAGAATACTATTATATTCTTGCACTTCAGTCAGAACGTGCTGCCCTTGAAAATGAACTTAAATCAGCTAGAGAACTGGAAAATAAAGTAAAAATTTCTTTAAAAGTTGAGGCTGTTCTTCCATGGGAATATGAAAAAGCCAAGGCTTTTGTAAAAATGAAAGAATATGCCCTTAATGAAAATGAAAGAGATTTAAAAAATGCAAAAATGAGATTTATGAGAACTTTAAATTTAAATCCTCTGGAAGATATAGAGCTTGAAGATGAAATTATTTTTCCAGAAGAAATTCCATCAATGGAAGATTGTATATACAGTGCAGTTTCAGGGAATGAAATTTTAAAAATTGCAGAAACAGGAAAAGATGTAGCAAATGATATGAAGAAAATAGCAGTGACAAATTTTCTTCCTAAAATTATTTTAGGGGGAGGATATATAAACAACAGCAATGAAATTTTATCTGACCCTGATTTTCTTTATGGAAATGTAACAGGAGTTTTAAGTATATTTAACGGATTTAAAAATATTAACGAATATAAAAAAGCAGTGAGAAGAGAAAAAATAGGAGAATTAAAACTTGAAAAAGAATTTATGACAGTTGTTGTTGAAACAGCAAAAGCATATAGAAATCTTGAAAAAGCACAGGAAATGAGAGAAATAGCAAATCTTAATTTTAAAGGAGAAAAAGGACGTCTTCATCAAAAAAGAGCAGAGAGAAAAGTTGATATGATAGGAGATGAAGAATACTTTAGAGCCGTTTCATCTTATGAAGCAGCTTTTGCTATGAAAAAGAAAGCAGATTTTCAATATGCAATGGCACTTGGAAGTTTAAAAATTGCAATGGGACAAGATCCTTTTAAGGAGGGAAAATAAAAATGAAATTAAAATTTATTGCAGGAGTAATTATACTGCTTTCATTTATTGGTTGTGAAAAAAAATATGAACCTGTTATAAGACCTGTGGAAACAAAGGAAGCTGTTTTTGTTCCGCAAAGCCTTGTTTATGAATATCCTGCTGTTGTTACGGCAGAAAAAGAAGCTCCTCTTGCTTTCAGAGTATCAGGACCTATAAAAAATATAAATGTAGAAGTTGGAAGTTATGTAAAAGAGGGAGATATAATTGCTGAAATGGATAAAAGAGATTATGAAGTTCAGCAGAGAGCTTTCCACGAAAAAACTATTGCTGCAAAAAATGCTTATGAAGCAGCAAAGGCTGTAGCAGAAAATGCAAGAGAGCAGTTTAGAAGAGTTGAAACTCTTTACAGAGAAAAAGCTCTTCCAAAGAAAACATATGACGAAGCTCTTGCAGGTGTAAAAGCAGCAGCAGCTTCAGAACTTGCAAATCTTGCAGTCTATCAGGCAGCACAAGAGGGAGAAATAAACAGTAAAAATCAGCTTAATGATACAATTTTAAAAGCTCCATACGACGGATACATCAGCAGGAAATTTTTGGGAGCTGGTGCAGTTGCAGGAGCAGGAATTCCCGTTGTTTCAATTTCATCTTTAGGAAACAGCAGAGTGAGAATAAGTATTTCTGAAAATGATATTGAAAAAATGGAAAAGATTTCAGAAAGTATTTTTTATTTTAACGGAAAAGATTATAAATTAAATCTTGTTGATGTGGGAAAAGTAAAAGGAACAATAAAACTTGCTTATCCTGTAACTTTTTCTTTTGAAGAAAAAGCAGAGAATATTCCAGTGGATACAAACGGAATGGTAAAAATTTCTTTTAAAACAGATTTACAGGAGAAAGAAATTTTAATTCCTGCAGAAAGTCTTTTTGAAAAAAATGGTGAGATAATGGTCTGGGTTTACAATGAAAATCAGGTAAATTCAAAAAAAGTTAATATAATAAAACCATATTCAGACGGAATGATTATTGTTTCAGGAATTAATGCAGGAGAAAAAGTTGTGACAAAGGGAGTTCACGAGCTTATGGAGGGGCAGAAAGTAAATCTTCTTGAGCCGTTTTCAGAAACAAATGTGGGAGACATTCTATAGAGGTGCTTTAAGATGAAATTTATAAATTACTCAATAAAAAATACAGTTGTTGTAAGATTTTTAGTCCTTCTTCTTGTTTTGGGAGGAATATTTTCATATTTTAAATTGGGGAAACTTGAAGACCCTGAATTTAAAATAAAGGAAGCAATAGTTGTTACAATGTATCCGGGGCAGGACGCTCACACTGTTGAACTTCAGGTTACAAATAAAATAGAAGAAGCACTTCAGAAAATTCCAAATATAGATTATCTTCAGAGTGTTTCAAAACCTAATTATTCTCAAGTGAAAATAAAATTGAAAGAGTCTGTTCCAAGCAGAGAACTGGACCAGTACTGGGATAATGTGAGAAAAAAAATAACAGATGCTCAGATAAATATGCCTTTTGGAACAATTCCTTCAATAGTTTTTGATGATTATGGAGCTGTTTATGGAATATTTCTTGCTGTTACAAGTGACGGATACAGTTATTCTGAGCTTTCGAAATATTCAGATTATATTTTAAAAGAGTTTAACTCTATAAATGGAATTGCACAGACAGCAATGTTTGGCAAGCAGACTGATGCAGTGGAAGTTATAATTGACAGAGAAAAAATAAATTCTTTAGGAATAAGTACAAAACTTATAGCCTCATCATTTATTGCTGAAAACCTTATTTCAGGCGGAGGAACAGCAGATTACGGAAATCTTCGTGTAAATATAAATCTTAATAATGAGATAAAAAATATGGAAGACTTAAAAAATGTTGTTATTTTTTCTAAAAAACTTCCAGACGGCACAAATGAAATAATAAGACTTGGAGATATAGCAGAATTAAGAGAAGGTTATGTAGAGCCTGTATCACAGAAAATGTATTTTGACGGAAAAATGGCAATGGGAATTTCTCTTTCTCCAGAAGGGGGAGCAAATGTTGTTGAAGTTGGAAAAGTTATTGATAAAAAAATAATCGAGCTTAAAGAAAAACTTCCTGTAGGAATAAATATAGAAAAAATTTATTATCAGCCTGAACTTGTTACTTCAGCTATAAATAATTTCGTCATAAATCTTATCCTTTCTGTAATAACAGTTGTTGGAGTACTTTTAGTTACAATGGGAATGAGAAGCGGACTTATAATAGGAAGTGCTTTGGTTTATTCAATTCTTGGAACTTTAATTTTAATGCTTCCAATGAAAATTGATCTGCAGAGGGTTTCTCTCGGTTCATTTATAATTGCAATGGGAATGCTTGTTGATAACTCAATAGTTGTTGTGGATAATGTTCTTGTAAACAGAAACAGCGGAATGGAAAATGAAAAAGCTCTTTATGAAGCTGCTCAAAAACCTGCTCTTCCACTTTTGGGAGCAACAACAATAGCAGCTCTTGCTTTTCTTCCTGCATATTTAATGCCTACATATGTAGGTGAATATGTTGGTTCATCTTTCTGGGTAATAGGAATTTCTTTGATGCTTAGCTGGGTTTTATGTCTTACTCAGACTCCTGTTTACTGTAAACTTTATCTTACAAGCGAGCCAGTGAAAGAAGCCAGTGAGAGAGAAAAGAAATTTTATGATAAATGCAGAAAAATTTTATATAATCTTATGAAAAAAAGAAAAATTGTTCTTACAGCAGTTTTAGGAGCATTTTTATTTTCAATGATTCTGTTTTTATCAATTCCTAAAATATTTTTCCCTGATTCAGATAAAAAAGGATTTACAATAAATATGTGGGCAGCAGAGGGAAGCAGAATAGAAGTTATTGACGAAGCAGCAAGAAAACTTGAAAAATATTTAAGAGAAGACGAAAGAGTTGTAAACATTACTACTACAATAGGATCATCTCCTGCAAGATACTATGTATGTACAACTCCTGAAATGCCAAACCCGGCTTTTGGGGAACTTATTTTAAATGTAAAAAAAGTTAAAGACGTAGAAAAAATTGGTGAAAAGGCATTTGAATATGCAAATAAAAATCTTTCTGGAATAACAGTAAGTATAAAAAAATATCCAAATGGAATTCCTGTATCATGTCCTATTGAAGTTGCATTTTCAGGACCAGACCCTCAGGTTCTTAGAAAACTTTCTGACAAAGCAATGGATATTATGAGAAAATATCCAGAAGTTCTTAATTTGAGAACAGACTGGAGAAATAAAATTTTTGCTTGGGAAGGAAATTATTCTGAAGCTGATGTAAAAAGAGCGGGTCTTACTTCAGTTGATTTAGCTACTTCAATTATGAGAACAACAGAAGGAATGCCAATAGGAAGTATAAAAAAAGATGATAAACTTGTTTCTGTAATTTTAAAAGAACACAGAGATGAAGATAAAAATGATATAAGTGATTTAGACCAGGCTCCTGTCTGGGGAGTAACTCTTGAATCACAGCCTCTTTCTGCTCTTATTAAGAATGGAAATATTAAATTTGAAGAGGGACAAGTTTGGAGAAGAAACAGAGTGAGAACAATGACTGTTCAGGGAGATATACCTGTTGGGGCAAGTGCTTCTGATGTGAGAGATAAATTTAAAGATGAAATAGAAAGTATTGAGCTTCCAAAAGGTTATACTATGGAATGGCACGGAGAATACAGCGAACAGAAAAAAAATGTAATCTCTCTTATTGAAGCAGTTCCAGTTCCTGTAATATTTATGTTCCTTATCTGTGTATTTCTTTTTGCCAGTGTAAAAATACCTGCACTTATATTTTCAATGCTTCCTTTATGTATGATAGGAATTGTGCCGGGACTTTTTATAACAGGAAAAAGTTTTGGGTTTATGTCAACGGTTGGTGTAATTTCACTTTCTGGAATGATGATAAAAAATATGATTGTTCTTGTTGATGAGATTAAATATGAAATAAATATTTTGAAAAAAGATAAATTCACAGCTCTTATTGATTCAGCTGTAAGCAGAATAAGGGCAGTGAGCCTTGCAGCAGTAACAACAATTTTTGGAATGCTTCCTCTTATGAGAGATCCTCTTTATGGAGATATGGCTGCAACAATAGTGTTTGGTCTTTTTGTATCAACAATTCTTACACTGTTTATATTCCCTGTGGTTTATTCTGTGCTATTTAATATAGAAGAAAGTGAAAATTAAAATAAAAGATCTCGGTATAAAATTTTTATTACCGAGATTTTTTTTGAGAAAATTTTTCTTTTGTGTGTCTTATAAATCTTTGAACAGGATATCCTTTCAGCACCCAAAGTTTTCTTATTTTTTGGAATTCATTAAAAAATTCTTGCCTTTCTTCATCAAGGGGTTCACTGCATCTTCTGTTCCAGCATTTATACACACCGGTTAAATCAGAAGCACGTAAAATTTTTCTTAATTTTTTTGGAAGATGTTTTGTAGAAATGCAAGATTGAAAATCTATAATATACGGGTATCCTTCTTTGCCCATTATGACATTTCCAAGATTTCTTAAATCAAGATGGACAATATTTCTTTTGTGCATCTCTTTTACATTTTTTTCTAATGTAATAAAAAAATCTTTAGGAATTTCTTTTTCTTGAAATTCTTTTATGGCTTTTCCTTTAATAAAATTAAAAGCAAGAGTGCAGGGAGAAAGAAAAACAACTCCTTTTGTTATTGATGGATTGTTTTCAAGTTTCATCATTGTGTGCCCTTCAATATTTACAAAAATTCTTCCAAGGGTTTTTCTCACAAGCCAAGGAGAACCTGAAAAATCTTTTATAGTAATATCTAAATTATTTTCATCGTTATATCTGAACACTGCCGCATTAGCAAATTGTCCCTCATGAAGTAAAGAAAGACATTCTTTTCTGATTTCGTAATTTTCATAATTCTCTTTCAGCATATTTAAAATTTTATTTTTTATTTTTTCAATATCTTTTTTAAACAATTTTTGGTCCTCTTTTCTTCCTAAAAATAATAAAAATATTTTGTATATTAAAAAATTATATACTAAATTGACTATATAGTCAAGAAAATTTTGACTTATCAGTCAAAAAAATAAAAAAATATTTTTTGTTCAAAAACAGGAACATATTATGATACAATTAGGCTGAGGGAGAGGGAAAAAATATAAGAGGAGTTGATTTAGGGGCTATGGAATACAAAATTTTAATCTGCGGTATTTTATTATTTTTCAGCCTGTGTTCGATAAGGCTTGCAAGGACAGCACAAGTGCCTCTGCTTGTAATGTTCCTTTTCGTAGGAATAGCAGCAGGGTCAGAAGGGATAGGGGGAATATATTTTGATGACTTTGCAACAGCACAGAACATAGGAAACTTTGCACTTTTATTTATTCTTTTTTCAGGAGCGTTGGAAACTAAAAAAATAGATGCTCTTTCAGCACTTTATTCAAGCGGTATACTCGCCACAGCAGGAGTTTTTTTAACAGCAGTTATAGCAGCAGTTTTTACATATTTTCTGACAAACTTTTCTTTTATAGAATCTCTTATTTTTGGTTCTTTTGTATCTTCAACAGATGCAGCTGCGGTAATGTCAATTTTAGGAGAATCAAAACTTAAAAAGAGAATAAGAACAATAATAGAAATTGAATCAGGAAGTAATGACCCAATGGCATATGCACTTATATTATTTTTTCTTTCAATATATAAAGCAGCTTCAGGAGACGTACATATTTTTCAAGGAATAATTTTTTTGATAAGACAGATAGTTTTAGGTCTTGCAATGGGATTTTTATTTGGAAAAATTACAATTCCTGCAGGCAGGCTTATGCAGATAAAAAGAGAAGAATTTATGATTATACATATAATTTCATTTTTATTTATTTGTTTTTCCCTTACAGCTATATTAAAAGGAAATGGTTTTCTTGCAATTTATATAATGGGAATATTTATAGGAAATGAAAGATTTGATTATAGAATTAATTTTATGAGAAATATGAGAGTTATATCCTGGCTTATGCAGATAACAATGTTTATTATTTTGGGGCTTCTTGTATTCCCGAGCCAGCTCCTTTCTGTAATAGTAAAAGGAAGTATTCTTGCAGTTTTAGTTATAATCGTAGGAAGATTTATAGTTGTATATCTGGTTCTTATTCCATTTAAACTTGATAAGAAAGAAAAATTTTTCATCTCATGGGCAGGTCTTAAGGGAGCAGTGCCGATTATATTTTCAATATTTGCTGTAAGTGAAAATCTTCACAATGCCCAGATGATGTTTAATATGATTTTCTATATGGTTGTATTTTCTGTAATTTTACAGGGAATGTCATTAAAATATGTGGCAAAATGGCTGGGGCTTCTTGAGGAAGAAAAAACTTCTGATGATATTGAAGTTGAGGTTGATGAACTTGAGGAGCTTGCTGTAAAAAAACTTTATCTTACAAGAAATTCGGAGTATGCAAATAAAAAAATAAAAGATCTGCATCTATCTGAAAAAATGCATATAGTTTCAGTAAAAAGAAAAGATAAGTATCTTACTCCAAATGGTTCTCTTGAGCTTCTTCCGGGAGATCAGATTTTATTTTCTATGAGATAATAAGTTTATAAAGTTTTTTTAAATTTTATTGAATATTTTTAATTTTTGTTATAAACTTAAGGTTATGAAAATAAATTAAAATGGATAAGGGGAAGAAAAATGAAATTTTTACCGGTTGTAATGTTATTTATATCAAATATTTTTATGTCTTTTGCATGGTATGGTCATCTTAAACATACAGGAAGAAATCTTTTTCTTACAATAATTTTAAGCTGGATGATAGCATTTTTGGAATATTGTTTTTCAATTCCGGCAAATAGAATAGGAGCAAATTATTTTTCTGTGGCTCAGCTTAAGATTATTCAAGAAGTAATAACTCTTGTAGTTTTTGCAGGTTTTTCTGTTTTATATTTAAAGCAGGAGATAAAATTAAATTATCTTTATGCTTTTATCTGTATGATAGGTGCAGTATATTTTATGTTTAAAAAATAAAGATAAAATTAAAAAAGGAAGTTTTCAGGCTTCCTTTTTTGTTTACTTGGTTTTTGGTTATTCAATTATATGAGATTTTTAAAATTTATGCTTTTATTGTTTTGTCATTTGATTCCATAAATGCTAAATATTCTTCTTTTGTCATTACAGGTTTGAAATTTTTAAGAATATCTTTTGCTTCTTTTGCTTCATCAAATAAAAGGTCAACAACAGTAAGTGCCATTGCTTTTGCAGGAGCAAGATAAGCATACTCTTCATCATCTATTTTATAATCTCTGGTATGTAATGCTCCTTTTACTCCTCCAAACATAGGATGAAGAGTTGGAATTATGTGAGATACATCACCAAAGTCAAATGATCCTGTGAAATCTCCTCCTTCAATTATATCATTATCTGTAAGACCGATATATTCTAAATTTTTTCTTAAAACTTTTTCCATATCATCGTGTCTTAAAATTGGAAGATATCCAGGAAGTTCAGTTATTTCAATATTTGCTCCCACAGCCATAGCTCCAGCCATTAAAGCTCTGTTTACTTTTTTATTTGCATCAATCATACTGTCAATAGTTCTTGCTCTTACATAAGACTCCATTCTTACATCTGCAGGAACAACGTTTACAATATCTCCGCCTTTTGTGATAATAGGATGAAATCTTACTCTGTCAGCTTCTTTGAAAGTTTCTCTTTGAGCATGGACATTATTTATTGCAAGCATAGCAGCATTTAAAGCATTTATTCCCTCGTATGGAGCAGAACCGGCATGAGCTTCTTTTCCAATAAATTTAACTTCTTTTCCAATAAATCCGTTGCTTACAGGTCCTGTTAAAACTTTTTTATCTCCTGTATCAAGAACGTGGAACATCATAGCCATATCAACATCATCAAAAGCTCCTTTTCTGATAAGCTCTTGTTTTCCACCAAAATATTTTATATGTCCCTCTTTTTTTAATTGGCTTCTGTAAGCAAGTTCAATAAATTCTTCAGCAGGTGTTGCCATGAAGTCTATTTTACCGTCAAGTTCTTTATATACTCCAGATTTTATAAGACCAACAGCAGCTCCAAGCATACCGGCAATCTGCACGTTATGTCCGCAAGTGTGAGATGCTCCTATTTCGTTTGCATCACAGTGTTCATTACAAGATATTCCGTCAAGTTCTCCAAGAATTGCAACTTTTGGCCCTTCTTTTTCTCCGTTTATTCTTGCTCTGCACCCAGTGTAAGCAATTTTATCCTCAGTTTCAACGTTAAGCTCATTTTTAAAGAATTCTCTTACAGTTTTTGTCGTTTCAAATTCTTTATAACCAAACTCAGGGTTTTTGTATATTTTTCTTCCAGCTCCGATTATTATATTTTTATTTTCTTCAATAGCTTTTATTACTCTTTCTTTTAATTCTTCTCTTGTCATTTTTAAATCCTCTTTTCAATTATTTGGAAACGTATTTTATAACTGCTTCAGTAGTTTTATAAAGTTCTTCTATTTCCAAAAATTCATCAACTGTATGAACATTATTCATACCAACTCCGATTATAATAGAGTTGTATCCTTCTTTTGCAAAAATATTACTGTCAGATCCTCCGCCGATAACTTTTAATTCAGTTTCAACTCCAAGGCTTTCATAAACAGCGGCGAATTCTTTTGCAAATTTTAAATCATCTTTAGGTTTTAAAGTAGGGAAATCACAAACATAATCAAATTTATATGTTCCACATAATTTTTCAACAGCTTTCTGACATGCTGAATCATATTCTTTTATTATCTCTAAAATTTTTTCTTCAGAATGACTTCTGATTTCTCCTTTTACAAAACAAGTATCAGGTACAACGTTTGTAGGAGAATCAGATTTTATAATTCCAATATTTGAAGTAGTAAGAGGATCAATACGTCCAATGTTCATTTGAGAAATAGCAGCAGCAGCTAAACATACAGCATTTATTCCTTTTTCAGGTTCAATACCTGCATGAGCTTTTCTTCCAGTGAAAGTAATTTCAAAATCATATTTGCTAGGAGCAGTATGAGCAATAATTCCAGCTTTTCCAGCATTATCAATAACAAGCATATTTTTTGCAGGTTTCATATTTTCTGGAACAAGACTCCAGTCAACATTTTTAGCTCCTTGAAGACCAGATTCTTCACATGGTGTTAAAAGGACATAAATATCTTCGTGAGAAATATTATTTTCTTTAAGAGTTCTTAATGCCTCTACAATGCAGGCAACTCCGCCTTTATCATCTCCGCCAAGAGTAGTTGTTCCATTTGTTTTTATAATTCCATTTTCAATAATAGGATTTACATTTGCATTTGGTTCGATAACATCCATATGTGCAGCAAGTGTTACTCCTTCTCCTTCAATATTTCCTTTTATTTTAGCAAAAATTGTAGGAGCATTTCCTCCATAGTTTTTAAATCCGTTATCTAAATATATTTCAGCTCCAAATTCTTTTAAAAGATTTACCATGTAGTCAGCAAACTCTTTTTCTTTTTTTGAAGGAGAATGTATTTTTATCATTTCTATAAAATTATTTATTAATCTTTCTTTATTCATGATAACCTCTCAAAATTTTTATTCAGTGATTCCTTTTTTCTTTAATTCTTTGTCCATTAATTTTTTAGCAACGTAAATAGATGAGAATACAGCTACAACTGTTATAAGGAAAGATAAATTTCCAGGAAGAATTTTAACAACCTGCATCATGATATAGCATACGATAAGTGCAAATGCTCCAGTTTTTGGAGATTTAATTGCAAATTGAGTAAATATTCCACCAAACAGTGCAGGAATAATTAAACTTAAAACAGTCATAAATGAAGCAGGTACTTTTGCAAGTAAAGTTTCTCCAGCAATTATTGAAATAGTTAAAAGAATTGCACAAACCCAAACTGAAACTCCCATTCCAACAGTTCCC
Source organism: uncultured Fusobacterium sp. (assembly GCA_900541465.1). Lineage (GTDB taxonomy): Bacteria > Fusobacteriota > Fusobacteriia > Fusobacteriales > Fusobacteriaceae > Fusobacterium_B. The sequence continues at coordinate 74,688 of UQJY01000001.1, forward strand.
ATAATAGAACCTTTATTTGTTCCAGGAAGATGTCCAGATGCCTGCTGTGCAGAAATAGCTGCAGGAATTCTTACGTTTACAGTATTTCCAGAAAGGAAAGTCATATAAAGTCCAGCTCTTCCAACAATAGGATAATAACTTATAGGTTCACTGAACCAGAAAGCTCCAGAAACAGAAATTTGACAAATTGCTCCTGCAATGATTGCAGATATTCCAGGATTGTATCCAAAGTAGAAAGTCATTAAAAGGGCTGGTGCTAAAGTTGCAACCATTCCTAAAAGCATAGTTGTTCTTCCAATTTTTGTTATTCCGCTTATATAATTATCATAAATTTGATTTTCATTAAACATTTATTTAAAATCTCCTCCTTAGTTTTATTTTACAACTCCTCCTTAGTTTTATTTTACAATAAGAGTAGCTATAATTGCTCCTCCAAACATAGCAAATGTAAGAGACCACTCTTTAAGCCAAGTTAATTTAGGACTTTTGTCACCTACTTTTTGACAGATAAACATAACAACAGCTCCAAATATTGCAGATAATGCAACTCTTGGGTTAGTTTTAATTTTTAAAACATTGTCCACATTAAAGAAAGCAAATGATCCAAGCATAGCTCCAAGACTGACAGCTGGAAGAAGAGCTTTTCTTCCGTTAGTAAGAAGATTGTTAACAGAATCCATTTTGTGTCCAAATAAGAAAACAAAAACTAAAGCTCCAAATAATCCAAGTGCCATTGTCCATAAAGCATTTGTAAATACAACTGGCGTCATTTTTGTAGAAAGTTCTGCTCCTAAAACTTTAGCTCCAAAGTTTGCAGCCATAGCTTCGTAGTTAGATCCTCCGATAAGACTAAGTCTTACATAAGATACAGCAGATCCCATAGTAACTAATAATGCTAAAAGACTTCCAACCACTCCCATTGCAGGACCGATACTTGAAACAGCACTTGTTTTAATACCCCTTCTCATTTCTTCTTTTGTAATTCCAAGTTCATAACCAGCTTTAATAGATTTTCTCATAATAAGAGTAGATTGAATAAGAGTAAGAGCCACTCCAAAAATAGCTACAGCCCACATTAAAGGGTGTTTTGCATAAAACCATTGATCCAAATGTTCCATATTATCCTCCCGATTTTATATTTAAGTCAATGTCCTTAATAGGACTTTTATTTGATAGAAGTATATTATATTTTTCTGAAATTGTCAATAAATATTTCTGAAAAAATACATTTAATTTTAATAAAATACAAAAAATATACTTTTTTATATATAATAAAAATAAAAACAGAGCTGTATTAAAGGCTCTGTTTTTGAAGTTTTAGAAATTAAATTGAGTTTTTCTTCTTGGTCTTCCTGCACCAAAAGAATTTTCATATTCAACCGAAGCATATCCACTTTCAATAATTTTTTTTATAATTCTATTTGTACTTCTTTCGCTGATATTTAAAAATTCAGCAAGTTCAACACTTGTAAAAGAATTTTTGTCCTGTTTTTTTATGACAGATTTTATTTTTTCAAGATATAAAGCACTTACTCCTGTATTTTTAGAAACTTCTAAAATCTTTTTATCAGAAGAATTTTTATAAAGAATTTCTCTTTTTTCCATTAAAGGTCCTTTTACTTCAGAACCATCTGAAAAGAAAATACTGTCATTTCCATTGCTTATGCTGATTTTAAGAGCAGTTCTTGCATTTTTTTCAGAAAGGAAGATTGTATTTCCCTCTCCTATTCCAATAGAAATGTGAAGTCCTTTATAAGAATAATTTTTTATAATTGAAAGAATAGTATTAATATTTTCAGGAGCATTTAAAAGTCCTTTATTTGATAAAATAAGATATTCATCACTTCCTAAAGTCTGGATATTTCCATCGACCATTTGAGAATATGATAAAAGTTCTTTTTCGAATTGAAGTTTATCTGAAAGAATATTATTTGATATTCCTTCAGATTTTAAAATTTTAATAATTTCAACACTTATTTTACTATTTTCAGCTTTTGACATTTTAATTCTATTTAAAAGGTTTTTAAATTCTTTTTTTATTTCGCTGTTTGTTGCCTGAACCCTGTACACTGGAATATTTTTCTCTTTTAAAGCACTGTAGATATATCCGAAAGCAGTAAAAACGCAGTTGATTTCTCCAGATTTAATTTTTTTTAAATATTCTTCCAGATATTCTGCTTCGGTTTTTTGATAATCATATTTTTGAAGATAGTAGCTTTTTATTTCAATATTAAATTCTTCAAGAGTTTCAAGAAAATCTTTTTCATCAATAACATCAATACCTATTTTCATATTTTTAAGAATTGAAGTTCCGCAATTATCTTTCTGAAAATCCCAAAAAGATTTTACAATTCCTGTAATTCCTCTTTTGGTATAAACAACAGGTTTTTTAATATTTGTTTTTTCATTTGAAGCTGAATATATACCTATTCCAGTAAGATAAAATCCGTCAACATTTTCTTCTATATCTTGAATAAAGTTTATCATATCATCTATTTTTTCAGTAGAGCGAGTAACAAAATTAATTTCACTGTAAGCTGATGAGAGAATAGAATATACTTTTTTAACAGAATCGGGAGCTCCGATTATAGCTATTTTCATAAATAAATACCTCTTAAATATATTTGATTCATAAAAATTATAACATATTCAGAAAAATATTCACATAAAAATAATATAAATATATATTTAATCCCATAATTTTTTAATATTTTCTATAAAATTAACATCTTCTTCAATACTTCTTCCTTTGACAGTAAGATATCCGCCTGTAAGCATTCCATTTGCTCCAGAAAGAAAGCCTGACCCCATAAAATCTTTAAAAATATTTTCTCGTCCAGCTGCAATTTTAATATTTTTATTTTTTAAAATTAATCTGAAAATGGCAATAGTTTTTAAAACTTCAATTGCAGAAAGAATTTCTTTTTCCCCGTGTGGAGTATTTTTAATAGGATTTAAAATATTTAGAGGAATTCCGTCAACATCAAGTTCTTTTAAGGTAAAAGCCATATTAATTCTGTCTTCAAAACTTTCTCCCATTCCAATAATTCCTCCTGAACAGATTTCAAGTCCCACTTTTTGTGCATTTTTTATGGTTTTAATTCTATCATTAAAAGAATGTGTTGTAGCAGCATAAAGAGAATAAGTTTCAGGTGAAGTCTGGATATTACAGTGGTATCTCACAGCTCCCACTTTTTTTAGTTCCAAAAGCTCTTTTTCTCCTAAAAGCCCCAATGAACAGCAGATTTCTGCTTTGGGATTTTCAGATGTAATTTCTTTTATAAATTCAAGAACAGTATTAAATTCAGATGTTCCAGATTTCATTTTTTTTCCGGCTGTCACAATTCCAAATCTCATACTCTTATTTTTTTCAGCTTCGTAAAATTCTTTTTTTAAAGTTTCTTTATCTTTTATAGGATAAGATTTTATATCTGTATTATACCAAGCTGACTGAGCACAAAATTTACAATCTTCAGAGCATTTTCCAGATTTTGCATTTGTTATTGTGCAGGTTTCTAAAATATTTCCGCAATATTTATTTCTTATTTTATCAGCTGCAGCAAAAAGATATAAAAGATTATTTCCTTTTAGATTAACAAGAGCAAGAGCTTCTTCTTTTGTAATCTCTTCATTAATATATTTATTAAAATCAATTTTCATATAAAAACACCTCCAAGATTTTATTTTAAAATAGAAATCTTTTAAAGTAAATTTTTAAATTTCGAAAAGTTGACAATAAAAAAAGGATTGCTGAAGATAATTTTACAGTAATCCTTTTATTTTTCTATACAAGAGTTAAAAGATAACTACAGAAAAGGTAAAGATAAAAAAGGCATATTCCTACATATGCAAAGAATATTGCATATGAGCTTACCACAGCTTCTGTATCCATCTTGTAATATTTTTCATTTCTGCTTCTTTCAAGGTTTCTTAAATATTTTGCTCTGTCATATCTTAAATCATCAGTTAAAGTTGTTTTCATAGTTTCCATATATTTCCTCCGCTAATATAGATTAATTTTTGTGAAAACAGTTACAAAATTTAATCTCTCATAGAGCGGGTTATATCTGTTGCTATGATGTAAAAAGAATGAACTGGATTTTTAAAAATAAGATTAAAATATTCTTCACATTCTTTTTCAATAAAAAAATCTTTTATTTTTGGAGAGACAAAACTGCTTTCATGTTTATCTTCATAATAGTGAATAATGGTATTATTTTTTTCTGCACCTATATAATACTCACTAAAATTATGTGAACTTGTCTCAACAATATAAGTTTTTTCAGTTTCTTTTTTTAATATGTTAGAAGAGGAAACAGGTTCTGCATATGATACTGCATAAGAGAGTATCATAAACAAAAATAGTATAAATTTTTTGGAATATAGAATATTTTTCTTAAAATTCATATTACTCTGTCTCCTTTTCTTTTTTATTTTTCTATTTATTTCTTAAATCATATTTTACAAATCTGCATATTTGAACTACAACAGTAGGAATAAATGCAAAAAGATAAATATATCCAAGCTGAGATTTTGAAAGTACAGCTACTTCAAAAAGATTTCCTATGCTGTGATTAAATAATATCATATTTAATAGGAAAGTGCCTACTAAAAATGCAAAAACAGAATAAATATTTGAAAGAAGTCCAAGTTTTATTATACTGTTTTTACCTCTGCAGTTAAATCCGTGGAACAGTCTTGCTAGACAAAGAATTGCAAATGCCATTGTGCTTGCAACTTTTTCATTTCCACTTTGAAGACCGATATAATATCCAGCCATAGTAAATACTGCGATTAAAAATCCTTCAAGCATAATTTTTACAGAAAGGTTTTTATCTAAGATAGGTTCATTTATATCTCTTGGTTTTTCTTCAAGTACATTATCTTTTCCGGGTTCCATACCGATTGCTATTGCAGGCAGGCTGTCTGTTAAAAGATTTATAAATAAAAGATGCACAGGTGCAAAAGGCATTGCAAGGCCAGCTACTGAAGCATAGAATACAGAAAGGATTCCTGCCATATTTCCAGAAAGTAAAAATCTTATTGAGTTTTTAATATTTGCATAAATATTTCTTCCTGTTGCTACAGCTTTAACTATTGTTGCAAAGTTGTCATCAGCAAGAATCATTGAAGCTGCATCTTTTGAAACTTCAGTTCCGGTAATTCCCATTGCAATTCCAATATCTGCTTTTTTAAGAGCGGGAGCATCATTAACTCCGTCTCCTGTCATAGCACAAATTTTTCCTCTTGACTGCCAGGCTGAAACTATTCTTATTTTGTCTTCTGGAGAAACTCTTGCATATACAGAAATATTTTCAATTTTTTCATGAAGTTCTTCATCTGTCATTCCGCTAAGTTCTACACCATTAAGGGCAGTGTCTCCGTCTTTAAATATTCCAATTTCTTTTGCTATTGCAACAGCAGTAACTTTATGGTCTCCTGTAATCATAACAGGTTTTATTCCAGCTTTTAAACAATTTTTAACAGCTTCTTTTGATTCTTCTCTCGGAGGGTCAATCATACTAATAAGCCCGAAGAAGATATAATCATTTTCATCTTCTTTTGTAAGCTCTTTTTCGGCAGAGAAGTTTTTAAATGTAAATGCAAGAACTCTTAAACCGTTGCTTGAAAGTTCGTAGTTTACATTTTCAATTTTTACAATATCTTCATCAGTAACAGGTCTTATTCCATTTTCATCACAGATATATTTTGTTCTTTTAAGAAGAATATCTAAAGCTCCTTTTGTTACCATATAAATTTTTCCGTCAATCTTATGAAGTGTACTCATAAGTTTTCTGTCAGAGTCAAAAGGAATTTCAGAAAGTCTTGGATATTCTTTTCTGATTTCAAGTTCGCTTAAGTCAAATTTTCTTACAAGATTTGTAAGAGCAACTTCTGTAGGGTCACCGATTTCTTTTCCCCCCTCGCTTACAGCATCACTGCATAAAGCTCCAAAATCAAGAAGCATTCTTTGATATTTGTCATTTATATTAATATCTTCTGTATTAATAAGAGAATTGTTTACATATATTTTTTTAGAAGTCATTTTGTTTTGTGTAAGTGTTCCTGTTTTATCAGAACATATTACAGAAATAGAACCAAGCCCCTCAACAGCTTTTAATTTTTTTATTATTGCATTTTCTTTTGACATCTTTTGTGTTCCTATTGCAAGAACGATTGTAACTATTGAGCTAAGTGCTTCAGGAATTGCAGCAACAGCAAGAGCAACAGCAAATAAAAGAGATTCAAGAATATTTACTCCGTGATAAATATTTATTGCAAAAACAATTCCGCAAAGAACAAGAATTGAGATTGAAAGTTTTTTACCAAAGTTATCAAGTGAAACTTGAAGAGGTGTAGCTTTGTCTTTAGTTTCTTTCATAAGACTTGCAATTTTTCCAAGCTCTGTTTTCATACCGACAGCAGTTATAACAACAACCCCTCTTCCATATGTAACAAGGCTTCCAGAGAAAACCATGTTTTTTTGGTCTCCAAGAGGAATATTTTCTTCAGCTATTGCTTCAGAAAATTTATCAACACTTTCAGATTCTCCTGTAAGAGAGCTTTCATTTACCATAAGTGAAAAACTTTCTAAAACTCTTCCGTCAGCCGGAACAATGTCCCCTGCTTCAAGGAAAACAATATCTCCTGTAACAACATCTTTAGAAGGAATTTCCATTTTAACTCCGCCTCTTACTACTTTTGCTTTTGGAGATGCCATATTTCTAAGGCTTTCAAGTGATGACTCAGCTTTTAAATGTTGAACAGTTCCTAAAATTGCATTCATAATAATAACTGAGAAAATAACAACAGTACTTTCAATATTTCCTGTCATCATGGAAATTATTCCTGCAATAATAAGAATTATTACAAGGAAATCTTTAAATTGTGAAAGAAAAACAACCCATGCTTTTTCTTTTTCGTGTTCTTGAAGTTCGTTTACACCATAAAGGTTTTTTGAAAGTTCCGCCTGTTCTTTTGTAAGACCTTTTTCAGTTACGGAAAATTCTTTTAAAACTTCTTCTTTTGATTTAAAAAAATATTTTTTCATCTATATCTCCTTTTAATAAAATTATGTTCATTTTTTAGCATTCAGCTCGCTGTATAAATCATGAAATTTTTTATTATTAATAAAAAAAGAGACTCTCAATATAGATTCTGTGCAATACAAAAAGCTATATTAAAAGTCTCGTTACCTACTAAGTGAAATTAGGTTCACAGCACCAGATTAATCCCAAAGATTAAACGTGATTGTTGACACTGTGATTAACAACTACTCCCCTTTGATATTTAATTAAAATTATTATTTTTTATTTAATTCATAGTATTATATTTTTGCCGTTTTGTCAATGCTTTTCAAAATTTTAGTTTTTATTTTTTTATAAGAAAAAACCATAAGAGGAATACTTACTGTCATACAGAAAAATTCTCCCACAGGAAGAGCAAGCCATAAACCTGTATTTCCTAAAATAAGAGGAAGAGTAAGAAGAAATCCTGCTGTAAAAACAAGAGATCTTGCAAATGCCACAACTCCAGATTCGAGAGGTTTTTCCACAGCAGTAAGAAATGAACTTGCAGTTATATTTACAAAAGAAAAAAGATATTGAAATACAACTATATTTAAAACTTCATTTGTAAGAAGTTCAAGTTCCTTATTTCCTTTGGAAAACATTTCGACAACAAAAGAACTTTTTAATTTCATCACAATAAAAAAGAAAATTCCAATTCCTGCCCCTGTTATAAAAGCAGTTCTCAAAACTTCTTTTATCTTATCAATTCTTTTTGCTCCCAAATTATAGGAAACGATAGGCTGAAGTGCCTGAGAAAGTCCGTAAAGGCAGATACCAACCACAGCATTTACATAAAAAACAATAGTAAGAGCAGAGACTCCTATTTCTCCAATTCTTTTCATAAGAATAAGATTAAAAATAAATGTTGCAACAGCACTTGAAACAACAGTAAGCATTTCAGAACTTCCGTTGTATAAAATTTTTCCTAAAAGATTTCTGTCTCCTTTTGGTTTTACAAGAGAGACTGCACTTCTTGATTTTATATACTGTCTCATAAGAATAAGCCCTGCAATTCCATCAGCCAGACAAGTTGCAAGAGCTGCTCCAAAAACTCCCATTCCAAGTTTAACAATAAAAATATAATCTCCTATAACATTTCCTGTAAAACAGGTAAAACAACTTATAAAAACAAAATGCGGTTTGTTTGCTATTTTTATAAATGTTTCTGTAAAAATTGGAAAATTATAAAAAATATTTAAAGCAAGCATGGTTAAAAGATAGGGTTTTACTATAAGTGCCAGAGACGGAGTTGCTCCAAGAATATTTATAATTTCATCAATAAAAATAATTCCTATTACAGCAAGAGTTCCCAAAATTGTAAGATAAACTGCAAAAGTAAAAGAAAATATCTCGTTGGCTTTTCTTTTCTGGCTGTTTCCAAGAGCAATGGAGCAGTAAACTCCTCCTCCTGCAGAAATCATCATGGCAGTACTCATTACAAAATTTACAACAGGGATAGAAAGATTTATTGCAGCAAGACCTTGTGCCCCGACTGTATTTGCAATAAAGAATCCATCTATCATCATCTGCATAGATACAACAAGCATACCTATAATACTCGGCACAGCAAAACTGAAGAACAGTTTTTTTACACTTCCATTTTCAAGACTGACTTTTTTCATTTTTCTACCTCTATATAATATAAATTTTTTAATTTTTTGACTATTGCTATTATAAACTATCTTATATATTATGACAATATAAATAAATGAAAAGTCTGAAAAAATAATAGTTCTTGAAAAATATTGTATTAAAAGTTATAATCTTAAATATATAATGGAGGTAATATGGCTAAAAAATTTTATGCATACTATATAGTTTCTTCAGGAAAAACAGGAATATGTGACAGCTGGGATATATGTAAAAATATTGTTCAGGGAGAAAAATCCCGTTACAAATCTTTTAAAACAAAAAACGAAGCTGAAGAGTGGCTTTATTCTGGAGCAGAATATATAAAAAAAGATGAAGTTAAAAAAAATCTTCCTGAGGGAATATATTTTGATGCAGGAACAGGAAGAGGGATAGGAGTTGAGGTAAGAGTTACTTCAAAAGAGGGAAATTCTATTCTTCATAAAATTCTTCCGCAGGAAAGAATAAATGAATTTGGAAATTTTCTTATGCCTAAAGGAGCAACAAATAATTTCGGTGAACTTGCAGGAATATTTTTTGCCCTTGAAATAGCTCTTAAAGAAAAAATATTTAATATTTACGGAGACAGCTCTCTTGTAATTGAATACTGGTCAAAGGGATTTATAAAAAAAGATAATGTAACTCCTAAGACTTATGAACTTGCAATGAAAGTAAAAGAAAGAAGAGAGTTTTTTGAAGCAGCAGGAGGAAAAATAAGTCATATATCAGGGGATTTTAATCCGGCTGATTTGGGATTTCACAAATAAAAAACAGGAGGACAGCATGGGTCATTTTGAACTTTTTTCAACAGAACATATTTTAAGTATAGGGGGATATATTTTATTTTACATAATTCTTCTTTTTGCATCTCAGTTTTTTTCAAGAAAAAGTTTTGCAATGACAATTTCTTGTTCTGTGGCTATAATAAAAGTTGCTGAACTTGTTATAAGACATGGAGTGTATGGAGAAACATTAAATGATTTGATTCCTATTCATCTCTGCAATGTGACTTTAATTTTAGCAGTGGTAACAATGATGTTTCCATCGAAATATCTTTTCCAGATAATATATTTCTGGTCTCTGGGAGCAGCAGCTGCAATACTTTTCCCAGATTCAAGAGTATCTTTTCCAAATTTTGTTGGAATAAGTTTTTTTATCACACATTTTTTTATACTTTTTACAGTTGTTTATCAGATGATATCTTTAAAATACAGACCGACATTTAAAGGATTTTTAGGTTCTTTTGTGTGTATAAATATTTTTGCAGGAATAGTTTTCAAAATAAATGAAATTTTAGGAACAAACTATATGTATATAAATTATAAACCTGCTTTTTCATCACCTTTGGATTTCTTCGGACCGTGGCCTCATTATATAATAATTGTGGAAATAATATATGTGGTGCTGGGAATAATTTGCTGGCTTCCTTTTAAGAAAAAACATTATAAATATTCAAATATATAAATTTTTTAAATATCTTCCAAATATTTGGAGGATATTTTTTTAATGAAGATGTGATTTCGTGATTATGGCCTTAATTCTTCTTCTTTTTCTTCTTTCCATAAAAAATAGCCTCCTATGATTTTTAATTTTATCATAGAAAGCTATTTAAAACATTTATTATTTTATTTACAGACTTTTTTTCACACCCTCATAAATTTTACCTGACTTTTTTCTATTTGAATATATCTAATCTCATATCACTTGTAAAAATTATATTTTTTCTTTTAATTCTTTTGTTTTTATTATAAGTGTTTTATATCTTTTCTTAAAACCGATAACTTTACTGCCATTTATTTCATGAGTATTAGATTTACTTGTAATTATTCTAAATTTTAAAGAATAACCTGAGAGTTCTGATTTTATTTTTAACATAGCTCCTTCAAATTGAGATATAGCTTCTGAAACATTTCTTCCTTTTAATTCTATAAAAAAAGCATTTTTACTATCATCATTTAAAACTAAGAAGTCACAACTTTTTTCATATTTAATAATATCTCCGTCTAATTGATATTGTCTAACATTATTTAAATTTATATTTTCAGCTATATGTTTCCTATCAGAATTTGTATCTTTTGAAACTATTGTTTTTGCATCTGTTTTACATTTACTTTTATTTGGAGTTAACAGCATAACTAGACATCTCCTACTTCTACCAGCATATCAAATTCTTCATTTATTATATTAGAGGCCTCATCTATAACTTCATTTTTTATACATCTGACATCTTCATCTATACAATTTTCACATATTCCGTTTTTAAGAAAATATGATGAAAAATTATTGTAATTTATCCAAAATTCTTTTTTTATAATTTTGTTAATCTCTTCTTTTCTTGAGTTGTTTAAATTATAAAGATCATACGCATATAACAGATTATTTAAAGTGCCAAGTACATAAGGACTGTGTGTTGTTAAAAGTATTTTATTATCACTGTTTTGTATCATAGAAACAAATTCTATTACTGCCTTTTGAGCATTTGGAAATAAATTTGACTCTGGTTCTTCAATAATAAAATATGCTTTTTTGTTATTTAGCAGATGATAGAATAAAGTATTTAATATCCATAAAACTTCTTGTTGACCTGATGAAGCAAAATTAATTTTTACATATCCTTTAGAATTTTCCATCTGAAGTCTTTCTTCTCCGTTTATGTTTATATAATCACCTTTTAAAATTTTTTTTATCATATTTGATGCTAAATTTAGTTTATTAGAATTTATTTTCAAAGATGTCATTTTCATAATATCTTTAATCATATTATCTGTTGTGTTATTAAAAAACGATTTTAATTTTAAAATTTTTTCGAGATAATTTTGAGTGCAGTAGTCTATACTTTTTTTCTGAGCATCTTCCATTGAGCTATATATATAATTTAATTGAGAGCTTAAAAGAGTTATCATACTTCTTCCTGCAGGGATATAAATAACATCATATTCATCATTAAAAATATCATTTATATAATTTTTAAAATCTTCTTGATTTTTAAAATGTTTTTCAGTTTTAACCATATCTTCAAGTTTATTTATTTTATCTATTAAATTATTACTAAAATCAATCCAAATATAATTTGGGTTTTTATCATCTTTTTTTAAAGAAATATTTATAAAGATTTTTTCTTCTGTATCATAGCAGTAAGATATCTTCATATCTTTCGGCATTCCCCATGTACTACCGAATACTTGTAAAAAATTTAATCTTATTTCTTTTATTAGTTTATCTTTTAATGGAATATTTATTTCGCTTTCAATAAGAAATAATTGTTTTTTAATTAATAACATTAATAGATTTTTTATATTTTTAAAAAAGAATATACTTTTAGCTACTGTACTTTTTCCAGAGGCTTGTTGCCCTGTAAAAACCATATAGTCTTTTATATATAATTCACAATTTTTCATTGGTCCAAGATTATGAATTATTAGTTTTTCATTTACTTTTTTCATAAAGCTCCTCCTAAATAACTATCTAATAAAATTATATCATATTTATTAGAGTATACAATAAAAAACACAGAAATCTCGCAGAAATAATTTTTCTATATTTTACTATATAAAGTTAAAAGCATAAAAATATAGATATTTAATACATTTAAAAACAATGGTTTAAAAAAAGAAACGTGTGAGAAGCCTTTTAAGAGGCTTCTTTTTGTTTTTTGGTATAAATATACCCTACTTCAAAAAACACCTCTAAAAATACGTTTAAATTTTCTTCACTTAAATCAGCTTATTTTAACATATTAAAAAGAATTTAAAAGCAAAAAATGGTATTACATTTATTAAATATCCCCCTTGACAAAATGAACAAGTGCATAAAAACAAGAGTTAGAAAGAGGGAAAATTATATAATTTTTCTAAGGGGCAGTTCTTCTTAAAAGCCCTTATAAATCGTGCTTTCCTCTAAAAATTTTCAAAAAATTAGAAAAAATCAAATAAATTAATTATAAATTATCTTTACTTTATATGAATTTATGCTATAATTTGAATTGAAAAATAAAAAATAAAATAAAAATTAAGTAGAAATATTTATAAGTTTTTATACAGTCAAAATAATTAAATTTTTGACTGTTTTTTTATTTTAATTTGAAAATAAATATTAAAAACTTAATATTCTTTTTTAAAAAATTAGGTGTAGAAATAATTATAATTATTTCTACACTTTTTGTTTTATTCTAGGGAATTAATTTTTAAGGGTGAGTTGGAGATGGATAAATTAGCATTTATTTATATGGTTTTATTATTTATTGTATATCAAATAATGTTTAAAATCACTGGCTTCAGTGTTAATACTGCTGTATATGGTCTTTTTGCCGTTCTTATCTTTTTTTACTATTCTACTGACAATTTACAGTTTAACAAAAAATCTAAACAAAATCCAATTTTTATTAATATCATTATCTTTATGATATTTCTTTTTTTCTATAAAAACATCTCTATTTTTACAGTATTCTTAGTTTTTTCTGTGTGGCAGATGATTTTATACAGAATTTTTAAAAAATTATCTTATGGAAAAGATAACAGGTATACACCTAAATTTTTTAATGAAAGAAATGTTGTTAAATTTGTAATAGATTCTTTAAGTGTTGTTGCTGGAATTGTTATGGCATTTATGCTTAAGTTTTCTTTTGGCTGGCAGAATTATTTAAAAATTGAATATGTAATCACATATCTTGGAATTTTTCTTGTGGGATATGTATATAAAAATATGAGTGAAAAAAGCTGGAGCTACACAAATATTCTGGATGTTTTGAATATTTTAATTTTAAATACAGGAACAGCAATAGTTTTTACAGGATTTATGTATATAAATGAAGTTCATAGATTTCCAATTACAACTCTTATGATGACACTTATTCTTTCAGTATCTATGCAGTTACTTGGAAGATATGCTTTCAGGCTTAAAAGATATTATGGAAGACCACATAAAAATATAAAAGATATTAAAAGAACTTTAATTTATGGAGCAGGAGAAGCAGGAGCAATTCTTGCCAGAGAATCAATGACAAATCCGTATTTTCCTTATGAACTTGTAGGATTTATTGATGATGATGAAAAGAAAATCGGAAGTGAAATGTATAACATTAAAGTTTTAGGAAATAAAGATAGTCTTGAGATGATTATAAAAAATGAAAAGATTGAGGAAGTTCTTCTTGCTCTTCCATCTATTCACAGTCTTGATATTAGGAGAATAGTTGAAAGAATTCAAAAACTTGATGGAGTAAAAATAAAAACAGTTCCATCTATATCAGAAATTTTAGATAATGAATCTCTTGCTTCACAGATAAGAGATGTAAGAATTGAAGATCTTCTTGGAAGAGATGAGATTGTTATAAATGATGGAAGTATTAGAGGACTTGTAGAAGGAAAAGTTATCTTTGTAACAGGGGGAGCTGGAAGTATAGGGTCAGAACTTGCAAGACAGATTGCAAAGTTTAATCCTAAAAAACTTGTAACTCTTGATGTAAATGAAAATGATACATATTTTTTAGCCCTTGAGCTTAAAAGAAAATATCCAAACTTAGATTTAGTTTCTGAGATATGTAATATAAGGGAAAAAGATAAACTTGAATTTCTATTTAATAAATACAGACCAAATGTAGTATTCCATGCTGCAGCTCATAAACATGTACCTCTTATGGAGCATAACCCGGAAGAAGCTATAAAAAATAATATTTTTGGAACTAAAAAGGTTGCAGAGTGTGCAGATAAATATTGTGTGGAAAGAATGGTTCTTATCTCTACAGATAAAGCGGTTAATCCTACAAACCTTATGGGAGCAAGTAAAAGAGCTTGTGAACTTGTAATAGAACATATGAATAAAGTTTCTAAAAATACAAAATTTATGGCAGTAAGATTTGGAAATGTACTTGGAAGCAATGGCTCAGTTATTCCAATATTTAAAAAACTGATTTCAGAAGGAAAAAATCTTACAGTTACTCATAAAGATATAACAAGATATTTTATGACTATTCCTGAAGCTGCTCAGCTTGTTATTGAAGCTGGAGCAATAGGAAAAGGTGGAGAAATATTTATTCTGGATATGGGAAAACCTGTAAAAATCTATGATCTTGCAATGAGTATGATAAAACTTTCAAATGCAAATGTAGGAATAGATATTGTAGGACTTAGACCAGGAGAAAAACTTTTTGAAGAACTTCTTTATGATGTAAATTCTGCAATAAAAACAGATAATAAGAAAATATTTATTACCAAAATAGAAGATGGTGCAGTAGATATAACTGAATATTTTGATAAGTTGGAAGAATGTATAAAAAATCCAAATATTGAAGAAATAAAAAAAGTTATGAAACAACTTGTGGTGTCATATAAAGAAGTGAAATACGAATAAATTAATATTTAAAATTTTTATTTTAGGGGGAATTATGGAAAAGAGAAATATCTTATTTAGTCCACCTGATATATCAGAACTTGAAATAAATGAAGTTGTAGAAGCTTTAAAATCAGGTTGGATTACAACAGGACCAAAAACAAAAGAATTTGAAAGAAGAATAGCAGATTATTGTAATGTAGACAGAGCTGTATGTTTAAACTCTCAAACAGCTTGTGCAGAGATGGCTCTTCGTATATTAGGAATAGGAGAGGGAGATGAAGTTATAGTTCCCGCATACACTTATACAGCTTCAGCTTCTGTAGTTTATCATGTTGGTGCAAAAGTGGTATTTGTTGATGTGCAAAGAGATTCTTTAGAAATAAATTATGAAGAACTTGAAAAAGCAATTACAGAAAAAACAAAAGCTATTATCCCTGTAGATCTAGCAGGAATACCATGCGATTATGACAGAATTTTTTCTGTATTAGAAAATAAGAAATCATTATTTAAACCAAATAACAAAATTCAAAAAGCAATAGGAAGAATTGCTGTATGTGCTGATGCTGCTCATGCTTTTGGGGCAACTTTAAATGGTAAAAAAATAGGAAGTATTGCAGATTTTACATCTTTTTCTTTCCATGCAGTTAAAAATTTAACTACTGCAGAAGGTGGAGCATTAACTTGGAAAACTATTCCAGGAATTGATGATGAAGAAATATATCATCAGCTTCAGCTTTATTCTTTACATGGACAAAATAAAGATGCTCTTGCAAAGACTAAATTAGGAGCATGGGAATACGATATAAAAGGTACTTGGTATAAATGCAATATGACTGATGTTCATGCAGGAATAGGTCTTGCTCAATTATCTCGTTATGATGAAATCTTAGAAAGAAGAAAAGAGATAATAACAAGATATGATAATGCTTTTAGACCACTTGGAGTGAAGACTTTAAATCACTATACAGAAAATCATGAGTCTTCAGGACATTTATATATTACAAGAGTTCCTAATATTACTTTGGAACAAAGACAAGAGATAATAATAAAAATGGCAGAAGCTGGAATTGCTTGTAATGTTCATTACAAACCACTGCCAATGATGACAGCTTATATAAATTTAGGATTTAACATTAAAGATTATCCAAATTCTTATGAGCAATTTAAAAATGAAATAACACTTCCTTTACATACTTGCCTTACAGATGAAGATATTGAATATGTAATAGAAAATTATACAAGAATTGTAAAGGAGTATGTGTAAGTTGATTTTGAAAAAATGGGAAGAACTTCCTAAAGAGTTTCAAACAGAAGAAGTAAAAAAATATTACGACATTCTAAATAAAAAAAGAGGAAGCTTATTTTTAAAAAGAGTTTTTGATGTAATAGTTTCTTTAATAATGCTTATTATTCTATTACCTGTATTTATAATACTGGGAATTGCAATAAAAATAGATTCTAAAGGTCCTGTATTTTTCAGGCAAGAAAGAATTACTCAATATGGAAGAACTTTCAAAATCTTTAAATTTAGAACAATGGTAAATAATGCTGAGAAGTTAGGAACTCAAGTTACTGTTGGAAATGATTCGAGAATAACAAGAGTAGGAAGTTTTATCAGGAACTGCCGTTTAGATGAAATATCACAGCTTTTAAATATTTTAACGGGAGATATGACTTTTGTAGGAACAAGACCAGAAGTAAAAAAATATGTGGACTACTATACAAAAGAGATGATGGCAACACTTCTTCTTCCTGCAGGAGTAACAAGTCTTGCAAGTATTTATTACAAAGATGAAGCTGAACTTTTAGAGAAATCTGAAAATCCTGATAAAACTTATATTGAAGAAATATTACCAGAAAAAATGAAATACAATCTTCAAAGTATAGAAAAATTTAATTTTTTAGAAGATATAAAAATAATGTTTATGACTGCTTTGGCGGTTATTAAGTAAATGGGGAGAAAATAAATGAATTATAGTGTTTTAATGACTGTTTATGATAAAGATAATCCTTTATATTTTAAGACAGCTTTAAAAAGTATGATAAATCAAACTAAAATTCCTGATGAAATTGTGATTGTAAAAGATGGGCCAGTTAATTCTAATATACAGTCTGTAATAAATGATATTAAAAATGAAAGTTCAATTTTGATAAAAGAAATTCAACTTGAAAAAAATAAAGGATTAGGATTAGCTTTAAATGAAGGAATAAAACATTGTAGAAATGAATTAATCGCAAGAATGGATTCAGATGATATATCTTTACCAACTAGATGTGAAAAACA
The DNA here is from genome assembly GCA_900541465.1 of uncultured Fusobacterium sp. Taxonomy (GTDB): domain Bacteria; phylum Fusobacteriota; class Fusobacteriia; order Fusobacteriales; family Fusobacteriaceae; genus Fusobacterium_B. The sequence continues at coordinate 91,998 of UQJY01000001.1, forward strand.
AGTTATTGAATTTGAAAAAGATTCTGAATTAGATATTATAGGTTGTCCTGTAATAGAATTTATAGATGAAATAAATAATAAAGTTGGAGAAAGAAAAGTTCCATTAGATAATAATTCTATTTATAGATATTGTAAAAAAAGAGATCCTTTTAATCATCCTACAGTTATGTACAAAAAAAGCAAACTTGAGGCAGTTGGTTGTTATAGTGATTTAAGAAAAAATCAAGATACAGATTTATGGATAAAAATGTTATCAAATGATGCTAAATGTCTAAATCTTCCAGAAGTTTTATTATATTTTAGATTTGATGAAAATACTTACAAAAAAAGAAAAAATTGGCTAAATACTAAACTCTTAATAAAAATTAGATGGAAAGCTTATCTTAATAGATTTTGTTCTTTCTTTGATTTTTTTCAAGTTTTAGTAGCACAGTTAATGATTTTTATAATGCCTATGAAAATTCAAAAATTCATATATAAAAATTTGTTAAGGAGATAAAATGCAAATTGAACAAATTATAAATCAAAAATTGAATAAATATCCATCTATAAAGAAAGGAATTAAAAGAATATATCAAAGAATTATGTATTTTTTATCTCCAAAGATAAAATCAGAAGGAAATATTATTCGTGTTTCACCTAATGATAAAGAAAATGAATATTTTTTTGGATATTATGATAAATCTCCATGGGATGTTACAGATAGATATATGCTTTGTTTAAAAGCTAAAGATACATGGTCAGATGTTTCTCCTAAAGAAAAAGCAGATATTTTACTTATAGATACAAAAAAATCTGAAACAGAGGAAGGCAAAATAAGAAAACTAGGTGAAACAAAAGCTTGGAATGTGCAACAAGGTTGTATGCTTCAATGGCTTGGTCCTGATTATAATAAAAAAATTATATTTAATGATTTTCGTGATGGAGAATTTTGTTCTGTAATTTTAGATATAAATACATTAGAAGAAGAAATAATAAGAGCTCCTATATATACTGTTTCTAATGATGGAAAAATTGCCTTAACTTTAGATTTTACAAGATTATATTCTTTAAGACCAGGATATGGATATTATAATAAAAAAGAAGAAACTAAAGATATTTCTTTACCCGATACAACTTGTATATGGAAAATAAATTTAGAAACTAAAGAAATAGAACCATTATTAAAGTATACAGATTTTTCTAAGTTTAAGCCTAGAAATGAAATGTTAGGAGATAAAGTAATTCATAAAGTTAATCACTTGATGTTAAGCCCTAATGGAAAAAGGTTTATGGTACTTTATAGATGGTTTAATGGGCAAAGAAAATATACAAGGTTAATTACTTGTAATATTGATGGAAGTGACATGTATCTTTTAAGTGATGATGATATGGTTTCCCATTGTTATTGGAAAAATGATGAAGAAATACTTGCATTTGCCAATAAGCATAAGACAGGTGCTGGATATTATTTAATGAAAGATAAAACAGATAAGTATATTCATTGTTGGACAGGATTATCAAATGATGGTCATCCAAGTTATTCTCCAAATAGAAATTTAATAGTAACAGATACTTATCCTAATAGAGCAAGAGTATCTGAAATTAAAATTATGAATGGAGATGAAATAAAAAAAGAAGTTATAGTAAAAGCAAAAGTTTTTGCACCATTTAAATATGATAATGATACAAGATGCGATTTACATCCTAGATGGAATCATAAAGGAGATAAAATTTGTTTTGATTCTGTTTTTGAAGGACATAGAGGCTTATATATTATTTTAATTTAACTAATTTATAATGAAAGGAAAATTATGGAAAAAGATTTAGTAAGTGTGATTATTCCAACTTACAAGCGATGTGATACTCTTATAAGAGCGATAAATAGTGTATTAAACCAAAGTTATGAAAAAATTGAAGTGATAGTAGTAGATGATAATGAACCTAATAGTGAAGAGAGTAATTTAGTAAAAGAAAGATTAAAAAGATATGTTAATAATAAAAAAGTGAAGTATATTTCACAAGAAAAACATATAAACGGTGCTGTTGCGAGAAATATTGGAATAAAAAAATCTCAAGGAAAATATATTGCTTTTCTTGATGATGATGATGAATGGAATTCACAAAAGATAGAACATCAAATGAAGTATATGATAAAAAATAATTTAGATGGTGTTTCATGCTTATATGATATAAAAAATAAAAATAAACTTATTAGAAAATGTATGCCATACAATAATAAAAATCTTCATAAAAAGGTTATTTCAAGACAAGTATCTATTTTTACAAGTACAATTTTATTAAAACGCAATATTTTAGATATAACAGGATATTTTGATGAAAGATTAATTAGACATCAAGATCTACAACTTTTATTAGATTATCTTTATGAACATCAAATAGGAGTTTTAAACGAATACTTAGTGACATTACATTCAGATTCTGAAATTAATCATCCAGATATTTATAAAATGATAAAAATAAAAAAAGATTTTTTTAATATTTGTCACAAACATCTTGAAAAATATTCGATTAAGGAGCAAAAAAATATTTTAGCAGCTCATTATTTTGAGATAATTTTAATATCTTTGAAAAATAAAAAAATATTATTAGCTATAAAGTATTTATTAAAAATAGGTTTTAATCTATCTGCATATCAAGAAGTTATTTCAAGATATAAAAATAGATAATAAACAATAAATAAATTTTAATTAGAAGGATAAAAAATGAAAAAAATAAAAAAATATTTAAAAAAATTCATTTTTATTTTAAAAATAAGCTACTTAATAAAAGTAGCAAAAAGTTATATTATTTCTGATGAAAAATATTATAAAAATGAATATAAAAAATTATATAAAAAAGAATTAGATTTAGACAATATAGAAACTTTTAATGGAAGAGTTATTTATAGAATATTAAAAGAAAAAAAAGAAATTTATACTAAATTAACAGATAAATATTTAGTTAGAGAATATGTTAAAGAAAAAATCGGAGATAAATTTTTAATTAAATTGCATGGAGTATACAATTCAGTAAATGAAATTGATTATAACTCTTTCCCTAAAAGTTTTGTTTTAAAATGTACTCATGATTGTGGGAGTACAATTATTGTAGATAATAAAAAAAATTTAAATATAAAATACTGCAATAGATTATTAGAGTTTTATTTTAAAAGAAATTTTTATTATATTTCAAGAGAATGGCATTATAAGAATATTAAGCCGAGAATTATATGTGAAGAAAAATTAGTAGATGCTACAGATTATAAATTTCATTGCTTTTATGGAAAAGTGGGACATGTAGAAGTAATTTTTGATAGGTTAAATGATAAAAAAATAAATGAATACGATGAAAAAGGAAATATATTATCGTATAAAGTAAGTGGATGTGACAATATAGATAAAACTTTTAAATTACCACAAAATTTTGAACAAATGATAGAAATAGCAGAAAAATTATCTCAAGATTTTGACTATTGCAGAGTAGATCTTTATAACAATATTGGTAAAATAAAATTTGGAGAAATTACATTTACTCCAGCAGCAGGTTTAGATATTTTACCTTATGAATTAGACTTGAAATTAAGAAAGTTATGGAAATGAAAGGATTAATTTAATGAAAGTGTATATTATTTTATTAGTAATTTGTATTATTAGTTTAAAATTATATACTTATTGTAAAAATAAAATTTTTAAAATATTTCCATACATTGCAATGTCTTTTGTTTGTGGATTTAGAGGAGAAAATGTAGGAATAGATACAATTAATTATAATATTATGTATGAATATATAAAAATAGGTTTAGAAGTAAAGGCTGAATATGGCTATTACTTTTTGGTGAAAATAGTGCAAACAATAGGAGCTTCTCAACAGTTAGTTTTTTTAATAATGTCTTCTTTAACAAGTATATTCATTTATAAATATATAGATTATGAATCAGATAATTTTGAAATATCTACATTGATATATTTATGTATAGGACCTTATTATTTTACTTCATATAATACAATAAGGGAAGCATTAGCTGTAGCAATTTTTCTTTTTTCAATAAGATATATAAGAAAATCAAGAATTAAATATATTTTTTGGATATTGGTAGCAAGTTTATTTCACCAAAGTGTAATTTTATTTTTAGGAATTTTAATTTTTGATAAAATAATTTCTAAATTTTCATATTTAAAAACAATGATTTTTACGACAGTACTTGGATTATTATTTTTAAATACGGGAATAATAGATTTTATAATAAAGAATTATCTACCACAATATAAAAATTATATAAATGGTCATTATCAAACAATGGATATAAGTTATTTATTTTTTGCTTTTATATCTGTAGTTATTATTTTCATAGCAAGTATAAAAAAAACTAAATTTAAGTCAAAACATACAGAACTATTAATATTAGCATTTATTTTTATTATTCTTCCCATAATTACTGATAAATTTACTATGATTTTTACACGATTAGCTTCTTATGTTACACCTATATTAATAATAATAACTCCGAAATTAAGAAATATAATAAAGCAAAAAAAAATATATAATATATGTTTATTAATATTTTGTTTTTCATATTTTATTTTTTTAATTTCAAAAAATATAAATATGAATAGATATGTATTTAATTTTAATTTAATAAAATGAGAGAAAGAGGAATTAATATGAAAATAAGTGTAATTATACCAAGTTATAAACCTCAAGAATATATTTTTGAATGTTTAACATCATTACAAGGTCAAACTTTAAGTAACAAACAATTTGAAGTATTAATAATACTAAACGGAGAAAAAGAACCATATTATTCTAAAATTGATAATTATATAAAAAAAAATAATTTATTTAATTTTATATTATTATATACAAAAGAAAAAGGTGTATCAAATGCTAGGAATATAGGGCTAAAAAAATCCCAAGGAGAAAATATTGCATTTATAGATGATGATGATTATATTTCTTCTAATTATCTTGAAGAAATGCTAAAAAAAATAAATTATAACACAATAGTTATATGCAATATTTTCAGATTCTATGATAATACAGATACTTTTATATCTGATTCTGAATTTATTGAAAATAATACCGTGAATAATATTTTAAAAGGAAAAAAATATTTTTCAATGGCTTGTTGTAAATTAATTCCTAAGGTAATTTTAAAAAATGTATTTTTTAAAACAAATTTAAAAAATAGTGAAGATACAATATTTATGATGGAAATTTCTAAAAATATAAAATTAATAAAAACCACACCAGCAAATATAATTTATTATAGGCGTATAAGAGAAAATTCAGCATATTTTAGAAAAAAGACAAAACAAGAAATAATAGGTAATTTTTTTCAACAACTTTTTTATTTATTTTTATTTTTAATAAATAAAGAATATAATAAGAAGTTTATTACAGTTAAAATATTAGGTTTAATAAAAGGAACTTTAAAAATATTAGTAGTAGGACAGGAAAAATTATAAGAAATGAAAGAATAATAGATATTATTTATAATTAAAATAATTTTGGAGAAATAAATTGAAAAAAGAAATTTTTATTAATTTTACATTAACAATATTCTCTAATGCTGTTTTATTTATTCAGAATAGATATTTTGTACAGTATATGGGAATGGAAACTTTAGGTATGATGAAACTTTTTACTCAACTTTTAGCATACTTAAATATTATAGAAATGGGATTAGGAAGTGCTTCTGCATTTGCTTTATATAAACCTTTGGCAGATAAAGATTATGAAAAAACAAGTATTATAGTTAATACAATAGAAAATATTTACAATAAAATAGCAATTTTATTGTTGATATTAGGATTTTTATGTATTCCAATAATTCCATTTTTTATGAAAGTTTCTGAATTTTCTAATAAAATTTATTTTTATTGGATTTTATATGTTTTAAATACAGTATCAACGTATTTATTTATAAAATATGTAATTTTATTTACAGCTAATCAAGAGTTTTTATATATCAGAATTGTTCAGTCAGTATCAAAATTTTTATTTCAAGTGATACAAATATTTTTTATTGTGAAATATCATTCATTCTTTATTTATATTATTTTATTAATTATAGATAATATAATTCAATGGTCATTTTTTAAAACTCATTACAAGAAAAAATATTCATTTATAATAAAAACTAAAGAAAAATTTAATGGAATAAAAAATAATATTAAAAATCTATTTTGGCATAAAATTGGTGGACTTATTGTATTTAATACAGATTTAATTCTTATTTCAAAATTTACAGATTTAAAAATAGTTGGAGTATATGCAAGTTATCAAATGGTTTTTCAAGTGTTAAGAATAATAATGGGAATTTTAACAAATGTTTTATCTCCTAAAATAGGAAAATTTATAGCACAACATAATAAAAATGAAAGTTATAGTTATTTTAAAAGACTTGATGTTTTTTATTGTTTTATTTCTATATTTTTTACTTATTGTACATATAGCTTAATAGATAATTTTATGGTTATTTGGTTGGGAAAAGAATTTTTATTGCCAGAAAGAACTTTAAAATTACTTTGTTTTAATCTGTTAACAATACTTTTTAGAGGAAATCTAGGAAATTTTAAAGAGGGAGCAGGATTTTTTGATGATATAAAATCTCCAATTTTGGAAAGTATTATAAACTTGGTTGTATCAATAATATTAGGGTTAAAAATGGGATTGGACGGAGTAATAATTGGAACAATTATTTCAAATATTATTGTAATTTTGGTTTATAGACCAATTTTAGTTTTTGAAAGATGTTTCGATAAAGATTGGAAAGAATATATAAAAATATATGGAAATTATTTTATTCTTACAATAATTTCTCTAGTAAGTCTTAATTTTATAATCAGACCATTTATTCAAGAAAATATTTTGTCTTGGTTTAAATGGATAATTTATGCAATTAAAATATCAAGTATTTCTTTAATAGTTATAACAATTATATTTTTATTAAATAATGAATTTAGAAATTTATTAAAAGAAAATATAAAAATAAAATTTTAAATATGGAGAAAGTGAAAATGAAAAACAAGACAATTTTAATAACAGGGGTAGCAGGATTTATTGGTTCAAATCTTGTTTTAGAACTTTTAAAAACATATTCATCAGTAAATATTATTGGAATAGACAATATGAATGAATATTATGATGTAAAAATTAAAGAATGGCGTCTTAATGAAATTGAAAAAGAAATAAAAAATCATTCACAATCTTTATGGAAATTTATTAAAGGCTCTATTTCGGATAAAAATTTAATAGATGAAATCTTTAAAATATATAAACCTGATATTGTTGTAAATCTTGCAGCACAGGCAGGAGTAAGATATTCAATTACAAATCCTGATTCATATATAGAATCAAATCTAATTGGTTTTTATAATATTTTAGAAGCCTGCCGTCACTCTTATGATAATGGAGAAAAAGGAGTAGAACATTTAGTTTATGCCTCATCTTCATCAGTGTATGGTTCAAATAAAAAAGTTCCATATTCAACAGATGATAAAGTTGATAATCCTGTTTCACTTTATGCAGCAACTAAAAAATCTAACGAATTAATGGCTCACGCTTATTCAAAATTATACAATATTCCTTCAACTGGATTAAGATTTTTTACAGTTTATGGTCCTGCAGGTCGTCCTGATATGGCTTATTTTGGATTTACAAATAAACTTTTAAAATGCGAAACAATAGAAATATTTAATTATGGAAATTGTAAAAGAGATTTTACATATGTAGACGATATTGTAAAAGGAATAAAACTTGTTATGGAGAAAGCTCCTGAAAAAAGATTAGGAGAAGATGGTCTTCCTGTTCCGCCATATAAAGTATATAACATTGGAAACAGCAGTCCTGAAAATCTTTTGGATTTTGTAACAATTTTACAGGAAGAATTAATAAGGGCAAAAGTTCTTCCGGAAAATTATGATTTTGAATCTCATAAAAAACTTGTGCCGATGCAGGCAGGAGATGTTCCAATAACTTATGCAGATACAAGTGCATTGGAAAATGATTTTGGATTTAAGCCAAATACAAATTTAAGAGTTGGTCTTAGAAAGTTTGCAGAATGGTATAAAGAATTTTATAAGATATAGATTTGGAGGAAGAGAGAATGAATAGAAAAATAGCAGTAGCAGGAACAGGATATGTTGGGCTTTCAATAGCCACACTTTTGGCACAGTACAATGAAGTGACAGCAGTAGATATTATTCCTGAAAAAGTTGAAATGATTAATAATAGGAAATCTCCTATTCAGGATGAATATATTGAAAAATATTTGGCAGAAAAAGAACTTAATTTAAAAGCTACATTAAACGGAGAAGAAGCATATAAAAATGCAGAGTTCGTAGTAATTGCAGCTCCAACAAATTATGATTCAAAGAAAAATTATTTTGATACTTCAGCAGTTGAAAATGTAATTGAAACAGTTTTAAAAGTAAATAAAGATGCTGTTATGATAATTAAATCAACAATTCCTGTTGGATATACAGAGTCAGTAAGAAAAAAATATAATACTGAAAATATAATATTCAGTCCAGAATTTTTAAGAGAGAGCAAAGCTCTATATGATAATCTTTATCCTTCACGTATAATTGTTTCAAGAGATATAAATAATCCTAAAATTACAAAAGCTGCCCATGAATTTGCAGAACTTTTAAAAGAGGGAGCAATAAAAAAAGATATTAAAGTCTTATTTATGGGATTTACAGAAGCTGAAGCAGTAAAACTTTTTGCAAATACATATTTGGCTTTAAGAGTAAGTTATTTCAATGAACTTGATACTTATGCAGAAATAAAAAAATTGGTGACAGCTGAAATAATAGAGGGAGTTTGTTTAGACCCAAGAATAGGAGACCATTACAATAATCCGTCATTTGGTTATGGAGGATATTGTCTTCCAAAAGATACAAAACAACTTCTTGCAAATTATGAAGATGTTCCTCAAAATATGATGTCTGCAATAGTGGAATCAAACAGAACAAGAAAAGATTTTATAGCTGAACGTGTTCTTGAAATAGCTGGAGGATATGAAGCAAACAGTGATTGGGATAAAACAAAGGAAAAAGAAATTGTAATCGGTGTTTATCGTCTTACAATGAAATCAAATTCAGATAATTTCCGTCAATCTTCTATTCAAGGAGTGATGAAAAGAATAAAAGCAAAAGGGGCAACAATAATTATTTATGAGCCGACTTTAGAAGACGGCACAACATTTTTTGGAAGTAAAGTTGTAAATAATTTGGAAAAATTTAAGAAATTAAGTCAGGCAGTTATTGCAAATCGTTATGACTCGGTTCTTGATGATATAAAGGATAAGGTATATACAAGAGACATTTTTAGAAGGGATTAAAAATGACAACAAAAATGGATATAGTAGCTTTTTATTCTGAGCTTCATAACATAAAGGATTTTACAAAAGCTGAAAATAAGATTGACAGATTTATAGATACTCTTGAAACAGCTTTTATGACAAACGAAAAAATAATTTTCAGAAATTTTGGAACATTTGAAATAAAAGAGACAAAAGCCAGAAAAATAGTAGACCCAAAGGACAGTACAAATATCATAAATGCTAAGCCAAAAAAATATATAAAATTTAAAGTGAGCAGGCTTTTGGAAGAAAATTTATGTCTTATGTAAAAAGGAAATCTTATGATAAAAAAAGAATTTAAAAAATTTTATGCAGAATATAATAAAATGAATGAAGATGAAGCCTCTCAAGAGGTGGAAGATTTTCTTGAAATGATGAAGCAGGCATTTTCAAAATATCCTAAAATAGTTTTCAGGGATTTTGGAACTTTTGAAGTAAAAGAAACAAAGGTAAGAAAAATAACTGACCCACGTGGTAACAGCAAGCCTATTATTTCAAAGCCAAGAAAGTATGTAAAATTTAAAGCAAGTAAAAACCTTGAAGAGAGAATGAAAAAGAAATAAAAAATTTTAAAAAGTCAGGCAGGAAAAAATCCCGTCTGACTTTTTAGTTTTATTACATTGGGATTTTTTAGAAATTTTATGCTATACTGTATATAAGAAAATACAGATAAAAAAGGGGGTTTATCATGGAACTGAATAAGGAGATAATACTTCAAAAATTATCAGAAATAGATAAAGATGAATTTGGTTTTAATAAAATAGGATTATTTGGAAGCTTTTCAAGAGATGAGCAAACTCCAGAGAGTGATATAGATATATTTGTAGAATTAAAATTGCAAAAGGGTTTATATAAAAATTATTGTAAATTATATAATTATTTAGAAGAAATTTTTGGAAGAAAAGTAGATTTATTAACTTCAGGGCATATGGAATATAAATATCATAATCCAAAAGTAATAGAATACAAAGAAAAAATAAGAAAAGAAATATTGGAGAGTGTTATTTATGTCTAATAAAGAAAAGCGGACTATAGAGCAATTTACATAACAAATCTTATTGGGAACAAATAAAAGGAACTAGAAATAAATTAGTACATGAATATTGGGGAACATCAATAGAAGTTCTTTATTATGTAGCTGTTGAGGAATTGGATGAGCTTCTTGAATATATACTAAAAATAAGAGAATTATTAAAATAAATTAAAAAAGTCAGGCAGGAAAAAATTCTGTCTGACTTTTCTATAATAAAAGGGTAGGTAGTAAAAATTTTATTTCATAAGTTTTTGAAGTTCTTTAACTTTTTCAGTGATATTATCCGCTCCAACAATATCACTTACAAGGCACACATTTTTTGCTCCTCTTGAAATAATTTCATGCAGATTATGTTCTTTTATTCCTCCAATGGCTGTAAAAGGAAGGTGAAGATTTTTAACTGCATATTCTAAATATCCAAGTCCTACAGGAGCAGTATTTTTTGTAGTTGTAGGGAAAATTGGTCCTACTCCTATATAATCTACATCAGGATTAAGATATGCTTTCATTCCCTGTTCTTCAGAGTGAGTTGAAAGCCCGATAATTTTATTATCACCTATAAGTTTTCTTACATCACTTGGGTCCATGTCATCCTGCCCGATATGAACTCCGTCAGCATCAACAAGGATTGCAATATCAACATGGTCGTTTACAATAAAGATAACTCTGTTTTCTCTGCAAAGCTCTCTTATTTCTCTTGCTTCTTTCACTTTTTCTTTTATAGATTTTGTTTTATCTCTGTATTGGATAATTTTTATTCCGCCCTCAATCATTGCCTTTACACATTCAAGATTACTTTTTCCGTGGGCAAAATTATCTCCTGTTATTCCATAAATTCCCTCTGGGATAATTATTCTTTCTCTCACAAATATCCTCCTTTTTCAAGAACTTTTCCCGCCATTATGGCAGCAACTATTCCCACTTTATGAGAATATGTTTTATATTCATCAGTATCTTTTTCAAAATCTCCTGCAATAACAAGACTTTTTCCAATTTCTTTTGTTCTAATATTTTCTGTGTCCCAGTGTCCTATACCAGAAGCAGAAACTATTATTTTCCCCATTGGAAGAAGTTCTTCAATAAGCATAGCTTTAAATTCTTTTTTGTCGAAGGCTTCTACAACGATGTCACAGTCTGAGAAAAAATCTTTTATATTATTCCTGTTAAATTTTATTATTTCAAAATCAAAAATTCCATTAGGATTTATTTCTTTAAGATTTTTTGCAAGTGCTTCGCTTTTATAAAGTCCCACTTGATTTTTGAAAAAAAACTGACGGTTTAAATTTGATTCTTCGATTTTATCAAAATCTCCAAACTTTAAATAACCTATACCTGTTCTTACAAGATGGCAGGCAACATTTGAGCCTATCCCTCCGCAGCCGGCAATTCCTATTTTCATAACAGCCTCCTAGATTATTTTATCTGCTGCCAGTCTTTATATATTGGCTGGAAGCCGTTATCTCTTATAGCTTGAATAGTTTCTTCAGCACTTCTATTGTCACTTATTTCAAATTGGCATGTAGATGGATCATGTTCAGTATATCCTCCAACATCTGTTTTTGAACCGACAGACATTTTTGTAATTCCCATATGCATTAAGTGGTCTCTGAAACTTGCAATTTCTCTTGTAGAAATATTTATATCAGCTTTTACTTGGAATAATCTGTATGCAGTCATAAATTGAACGAAAGTTATATCGTCCAATGGATGATCAGGCTGGAATCCTCCCTCTGCCGGATTTATTCTTGGAAGAGAGATTGCAAAAGATGAATTTAAATATTTATCTGTTAAATATTTTAGATGAAGTCCTGCAAAGAATGCTTCTTTTTTAATTTCACTAAGTCCAAAAAGAGGTCCTATTCCTATTGTTCTAAGCCCTGCTTTTGCTCCTCTTTCAGGAGTGTTAAGACGGAAGTGATAATCTTTTTTCTTTCCAGACAAATGAACTTTATCATAAATTTCTTCATCATAAGTTTCTTGGTAAACTGTAAGTCCGTCAACACCTATATCAGCAAGCTCTTTGTATTCCCATTCTTCAAGAGGCATAACTTCTATTGAAACAGAGTTGAAATATTTTTTTAAAACTTTAACTGCATCTTTTAAATAGTCTAAAGTCACAAGACCGTGAGCTTCACCTGTAAGCATAAGAATATGTTCAACACCATGTTTTGCAATTTCTTTTGCTTCTTCTTCAATTTCTTCAAGGTTTTGGTGCTTTCTTACAATGTGGTTTTTCTTAGAAAATCCACAGTAAGCACAGTTATTTGTACAGAAATTTGAAATATATATAGGCATATAAAGGGAAATAATATTTCCAAAATGTTGTGTTTTGATTTCCTGAGCTCTTCTTGCCATTCTTTCAAGATGATTTTTTGCTTTTGGAGAAAGCAGATTTAATAAATCATACTCAGTAAGTTTTTCTTTGTAGATACTGTCAAGGACATCATTATCAGTAACTTCTGCAAAGTATCTTTCAAAATCAAAATCTTTCCACTGCTGAATGACATCATAAAATCCCATTATTTGTCACCTCTGAAAAGAAAATCTGTAAGAGGAGATGAAGCATTTGCATATTTAGAAGTTTTAGCAAGTTTTGCAAGATAAGCCATTCTTCCAGCTTCAACAGCCATAGCAAAAGCTTTTCCCATCATAACAGGATCTTCTGCAGTTGAAATTGCTGTATTAACAAGAACTGCATCAACACCCATTTCCATTGCTTCAGCAGCTTGAGAAGGTGCTCCTATTCCAGCATCAACAATAATTGGAAGTCTTTTATTATCATTTAACATTTCAATTAATGGTTTTGTAAGAAGACCTTTGTTTGATCCAATTGGTGCTCCAAGAGGCATGACTGCAGCAGCTCCAGCTTCTTCAAGTTTCTTTGCAGTGATAAGATCTGGCATAATATATGGAAGAACTATAAATCCTTCATCAGCTAAAATTTTTGTAGCTTTAACTGTTTCTTCATTGTCAGGCATTAAATATTTCATATCGTTTATAATTTCAATTTTTATAAAATTTCCACAACCAGCTTCTCTTGCAATTCTTGCAATTTTTACAGCTTCTTCAGCATTTCTTGCTCCAGAAGTGTTTGGAAGTAAAGTTATATGTTTTGGTATGTAGTTAAGAATATTTTCTTTTGGGTTTTCAAAATTTATTCTTCTAAGAGCCATAGTGATTATATTTGATTTGCTTGCTTCAAGCATAGGGGCTATAAGATTTTTGTCAGAAAATTTACCTGTTCCAGTAAGTAATCTGCTTTCAAACTCATGTCCTTTTAAAACTAATTTATCATTCATAATATTCCTCCAAATTTAAATTATTTCATACTTTCTTTGTGCAACCAAAGAAAGTATGCAAAGAAAATTGCTCAGCTGGTAAAATTTTTTCCTATTTATTTTGTTCGTTTCACTAAAAATGATAAACTCGCTCTCGCTCAAACATATCATTTTTTAGCGTTCAACTCACTGCATAAATCATGGAAATAATTTTAATGCTGAGAGTTTGCTATATTTTTTAGCCTCCAGAAACGAAAGCCAAAACTTCAACAGCAGCTCCAGCTTTTACAAAAGATTTGTCCCAGTCGGCTTTTTTAACCACATCATCATCAATAAGGACAACGGCACCAGAAAGATTCATATTTTTTTCTTTTCCAAGATTTTCTATAAATTCTGATACAGTCATCTCTTTTTCAAGAGGAACTTTTTTTCCATTTAAGATGATTTCCATTTTTCTCCTCCCTTACTTTTTAAATATTTTTATATGATTTTTAAAAAATTTTTTGAAAATAAAAAAACTCCAGCTTAATATAAACTAGAGTTTTGTTTTTATAAAAAAATATAAAAAATTTCTTCATAACTTTCCTACGCCGGTATTATCCGGTTCAGGTAATAAGAGTCGAGAACGAATCTCCTCTCAGCCGATTAAAGCTCCTCTAGTTCATATTATTTATTGTTTTCTACTTGAAATTATATAATTATATTTTATCACTGTCAAGAAATCTTTTTATCTTCCTTGAAATAAAAAACTCTCACATAAAATTACAAAGAATTATATGTAAGAGCTTTTTTATAAAATTAGAATTTGAAAGCTGCAGAAAGTCCTATTGCATTTACTTCTTTTTTAAATGTTGTAGTTTCTTGTCCTTTTTCATTTACAGCAGTTCCGTTTTTATAGTCTACATAAGCATAAGAAACTATAAATTCTTTTGTCTCATCTGGAGTATATTTAACCCCTACACCATACATATCTGCATCAAGTGCATAGTCTGTATCTTTGTAAGTATTTTCATTTGCTCCTGTGTCAGTGTATTGGTATCCTGCCATTAAAGTCCATTTGTCGTTTAATTTATAATCTACTCCAACAGAGATTTCATATCCGTTGTCGTAGTTTTCGTAGCACCCGTTTCTGTTTGCATCTTTTATAAAGTAATAGTTTCCAGATGTAAGAAGTGTAATTCTGTCTGTAAGTTCATAAGAAACTCCAAGTGCCATCATAGCAGGAAGATTTCTTCTGTCATCTTCAAGCCATTCAGCAATAACAGAATGAGCTGATAAATTAGAATTTATAGAACCTGTTATGCTACTATTGTTTGGAGGTAATACTTCTGCATTAAATTTTTTATTTGAAGATGTAGTTTTAACACTTCCATCAGCATCAAGATTTAATTCAACCTCAGTTTCATATTTAAAACCAATATTTAATTTTTCTGTTGGCTGATAATGAAAACCAATTATTCCTCCAACTCCCCATCCTGTTCTTTCAGAATCAATATCAACTCTTACGTTATCAGAAATAGGCATTGCTTTTGAAGGGTCTTTAGCTGTGAAATCAGGAGTTGTCAATTTATAATTAGCAGTTCCATTAAGCTCTCTCATTGCATACATAAATCTTAATCCACCGGCAACACTGAATTTAGGATTTATTTTTTGAGCCATTCCAAAAGTTGTATTAATATAATAAGAAGAACCATTAACAGTTGAACCGCCTAAATATTCAACTTCACTTCCTTTTAGCCCCTTACCAATTAAAGATTTTTGTATTTCAAATCCAATTACTTCAAAAGCAGAAATTCCGTTTTTATATTTAACAGCTCCACCACCTGCAGCAGCTCCTGCATGTAAGAAATAAGATCTGTCTCCCTCTTTTTTTACAATTTGAATACTAGGAACAAAAGCTGACGGATGATCACTTTCATGACTTCCTCCAGGAATTTTTTCACTCATATAGTGAGTATTCATTTCATAAGTTTTAAATAAAGTCTGTGAGTTTAACTGAACATAAAGCCCGTCTTCTAAAAATACAGTTCCCGCTGGGTTATAGTATGCTCCTGATACTCCAACTTTTCCAATCATAGCTGGGTGTGCAAAATATTCTGCATCCTGTTGTGCAAGATAGTCAATACTTCCTGCAAAAGCATTTGCAGAAGCTAAAAGTGATAAAATTACTAAAGATTTTTTCATTAGTCCCCCTAAAATATATTAAAAATTTAATTACTAAACTAAACAAAATTATTTTTTCTCAACAGCATGAACAATTACAGATCCCATGTCACGAAGCTCTTTTTCAATAACTTCATCGCTTGGGTTATAAAATCCTGAACAGATTAAAGAGGCATACCCTTGAACATACCACCAGCCTTTTTTCAGCATCCATTCAATGACATCATCTGGAAGATTTTTATATCTTTCATCAGCTTTAAAACTTGCTATAATAAGATTTTTTAAATCTGTTATAATCTCTTCAATAAAATCTTTTGAAAGATCCTCTCTTAAAAAAATTGCTCTGAAAAGAGCTTTTTCTTTTTTAGCAAAAATACATATTCCTATTCCGATATTTAAAAGTTTCTGGTCTGTATATTCAATTTTTGTAATATCAAGAAGTTTATTTTTTGCCATTCTTGAAAGATCATTTTTAAGATTTGTCATAGAGCCAAAGTTTGAATAAATTGAAATTGTAGAAGAGCCAAGCTCCTTTGCCACATTTCTTGCTGTAATACTTTTCATTCCATCTTCAATAAGAATTTTATAAGCTGTATTTAAAATTTCTTCTTTGGAAAAACTTAATTTTCTTGCCATCAATCCCCCAGATTTTATTTCATAACGTAGTAATGAAATAAAAAAATAATTTTATAACAAAATACAGTAGTAATTATATATTAAAAAAAATTGAAAATCAATATATTTTTCAAAGAATTTTAGAAAATAAAAAAATAAATTTCATAACACTGTTTTAAAATATTTCATAACATGTATATAAAATTTATAAAAATTGAAAAAATAAATTAAAAGATATAAATGAAAAGAAAATTATAGTATAATATGCTAAAAGGAAAAGAGTATCAAAAGGAGGAAACATGAGTTTTATATTTATTTTCATATTAATATTTTTAATAATAATTCTTCTTGCATTTCATGTGAGAATAGTATCTCAGTCAAGAGCATATGTAATAGAAAGACTGGGAGCATATCTTACAACATGGCAGGTAGGTCTTAATATTTTAATGCCTTTTATAGACAGAGTGGTAAAAATAGTTTCACTTAAAGAGCAGGTTATAGATTTTCCTCCTCAGCCGGTTATTACAAAAGATAATGTTACAATGCAAATAGATTCAGTTGTGTATTTTCAGATAACAGATCCAAAACTTTATACTTATGGAGTTGAACACCCTATGAGTGCTATAGAAAATCTTACAGCTACAACTTTAAGAAATATAATAGGAGAAATGGAGCTTGATACAACTCTTACATCAAGAGATACAATTAATACAAAAATGAGGGCTGTTCTTGATGAGGCAACAGACCCCTGGGGAATAAAAATAAACAGAATAGAGCTTAAAAATATTATTCCGCCGAGAGAAATTCAAGATGCTATGGAAAAACAGATGAAAGCTGAAAGAGAAAAAAGAGAAGCAATTCGTAGAGCTGAAGGGCAGAAAGAGGCTGCGATACTTGTTGCTGAGGGAGAAAAGAAATCTCAGATTTTAAGAGCAGAAGCAGAAAAAGAAGCGGCTATATTAAGGGCGGAAGCTAAAAAAGAAAGTCTTGAAAAAGAAGCAGAGGGGCAGGCAGCAGCAATTCTTTCAATTCAAAAAGCAAAAGCAGCAGCTATTACAGCTTTAAAAGAAGCCGGAGCAACTAAGGAAGTCCTTGCTCTTAAAGGAATGGAAACTTTTGAAAAGGTGGCAGACGGCAAATCTACAAAAATTATCATACCTTCTGAACTTCAAAACCTGGCATCTTTAACATCTGTGTTTGGAGAAATGCTTAAAAAAGATGAAATTAAAGAATAGATAAAATAATAATAAGTTTCGTAATTATTAGCTGTTTAAAAGAATAATTACTGTAAAAATCAGTATAAAAAATGATTAAAAAAGTACAGGGAGATATTTTTCTATGAAAAAGGTTGTTTTATTTTGCTTTTTTATATTTATTTTATACGGGTGTACAAGCACAATAATTGAAAGACCCCGTAAAACACAAGGGATTTACACACCTGTGCAGAAAGATGGTGAAATTCTTGTTGGATTTATGATGACAAGTGACAGACCTGACAGAAATATATCTGATATATCAGAAAAAGAGCTTATTGCTAAAAAATTAAGAATTCCCAGAGAGCTTATATTAGATGATAAAGAAAAAGTGATTTATTTTTACGATGAAAGAGCAGTAGAGGGGAAGAATAAGATATTTATAGTTTATAACTTTGAAAGTTATGAAAAGATGACAAGCGAGTTTTATAAAAAATTTATAAAAGAGGACGGCTATTCAGATATAATGAAATACAGTGATGAAGCTGTTACCCTTGGGGAAATTATCTGGAATATGCAGAATAAAACTTTACATATAATAGCTAATGAAAATGAAAACTATTATGTTATGGATGCTCTTCATTATGTAAAACTTAAATACTGCCGTGAAAATTATTTTGATGAAAAAATAAGGGATATGAAACTTGATATAATTTCAGTAAACAGCCCTCTGTTTTTAGAGAAACATCTGGAGGGGTATACTAATTCAAAAGTAAGATATTATACAAATGAAAATGGAAATCTTTATGAGGGAAAGGAAGTGACAACTTCTGAAAATATTGGTTACGGAACAAAGATTTTTATGTATGGTGTGACAAAAGGTTTAGAAATTATGAGTCTTCCAAAAGCGGGATTAAAAAAACTGCTGGGTGCTGAAAATTAGATAAATGCGGGGTGAAACTTATGGATTTGACAAAAGCAGATAAAAAAGAGATAAGAAAAAATACAGCAAAAAAATCAGAGGAAGAAAAATTAAAAGGGATAACTTTATTTCCCCCTGCAGTTCAAGTCTTTCACGACCCTAGTCTTGAATGTTATTTTAAACCTCTTTTAAGTGTAAAAAAACATATTTTGGGAAAAGAATATATGGTTCATCTTCTTTCAACAGACGGTGTATTTCCTGAAAAAGTGTTTTTAAACTCAGAAAGACATTTCTGGAGCTTTAAATATTCTGACGGAAAATATACTTTTTTAGGAAAAACAGAAACTTTCGGAAATTCAAATTTCACAGAACTTTATTCTGCACTGAAAAAAGATTTTCAGAAAAATAGAGAGGAATATTTTGAAAATAAAGTTTCCTACAAAGATTATTATAAAAGAAACAGGGAATGGATAAAAGATACTGCAAGATTTACTAAAGAACAGGACCCTCAATATTTTGCTGAAGCATTTTACTGCTATGAGTTTATAAAATATTATTTTGAAAAAATAGGGGAATTTTGTCATATAAATGAACTTACAGAAAATTACGGACATGATGAAAGAGATATTTTACTTTCACCGGAAGATGTTTCTTACTGCATAGAGGAATTTTTCTTAAATTTAGAATATAATCTTGAAAACAGATATAGTCTTTCTCCAAATATGGCTGTATGCGGAACTGACGGTTTCAGATTTACCTGCTGGGGAGGAACTGCAATAGCTTTTGCTGATACAGAGCAGGATATAATTTATATTTTAGAATATCACAGTTAAAGATTAGAAAAGTGAAAATAAATTCAATTTTATTTGTTTTTATTTTCGCTTTTTTATTTTTTTGAAAAATTTTTTATAGGGTGGCTATCGTTTTATAATTTTGAAAAATAAAAAGTTATAAACAATTTTTAGCAGGTGTATATAAATGTGGCTAAAAAAATATTGACAAATAAAAAAAAGTATAGTACATTATGTATGTGGTTAGCAATCCTGTATAACGAGTGCTAACAGGAGGGTGAGAAGGAATGTTGACAGACAGAGAAAAATTGGTTTTAAATGCAATAATAGATTTTTATCTGAGGTTTGGAGAAACAATTGGTTCCAGAACTCTGGTAAAAAGATATAATATAGATTTATCTTCAGCAACAATAAGAAATGTAATGTCTGACCTTGAGGATAGAGGATTTATAGAAAAAACACATTCATCTTCAGGAAGAATTCCCACAGACCTTGGATATAAATATTATCTGAGCGAACTTTTAAAAATTGAAAAACTTTCAAGGGAAGAAAAAAATAAGATAAATATTGAATATGAAAGAAAAGTAAATGAACTTGACAACATACTTCAGCAGACATCAACTCTTCTTTCAAGACTTACTTCTTATGCTTCCATAGTTATAGAGCCTGATTACAGAAAAGAAAGAATTAAAAAAATCGAGCTTGTACATATAGATGATTATATTATTCTGGCAATAATAGTTACGGAAGATTTAAGTGTTGTTACAAAGAAAATTAAACTTGAAGAAAGTATCACAAAAGAAGAATTAAAAAAATTATCTCAAACTTTAAATGAAAAAATTAAGACTAATAGTATAAAAAGTTATGAAATTGAAAACTTCATAAAAACAAATTATCAAAAATATGCAGACCTTGAAAAAGAAATTTATCAGGATATTGAGGGAAGATTATTTGTTGACAACTCATCAAGCATATTTAAAGATAAAAATGTAAGTGATGTTTTAGATGTCTTAGAACTTTTCAATAAGAAAAAAGATGTCAAAGAAATCTTTGAGGAAATGGTAAATTCAAGACATACTGAAGAAGGACAGGCGAATGTAATCTTGGGAGATGAGCTTCCAATAAAAGGACTTGAAGATTACAGTTTTGTTTATTCAATATATAAGCAGGGAGATGCCAAAGGTGTTATTGGTGTTATCGGTCCAAAAAGAATGCCTTATTCAAAGACAATGGGGCTTATTCAATATGTGAGCAGTGAAGTTGAAAAAGTAGTAAACAGCGAAAAGCTGTTAACCAATAAAAATAAAAAGAAATAAGGAGTTGAAAAATGTCAGAACAGGATAAAGAAATATTAAACGAGGAATTAGAAAAGGAAACTATGGAGACTCCTGAAGCAGAAAATGTAAAAGAAAATGAGGAAACTGCGGGAGAAGCAGATAAAAATGCAGAAATAGAAAAATTAAAAGCTGAACTTGACGACTGGAAACAATCATATATGAGAAAACAGGCTGATTTCCAAAACTTTACAAAAAGAAAAGAAAGAGAGATGGAAGAGCTTAGAAAATACGCATCAGAAAAGATTATAACAAAACTTCTTGACGGAATGGATAATCTTGAAAGAGCTATTAACTCATCATCTCAGACAAAAGATTTCGACGGACTTGTAAAAGGAGTTGAAATTATTCTTGGAAATTTAAAAGATATTATGAAATCAGAAGGTGTCGAGGAAATAAATACAGAAAATGCAGAATTTGATCCTCACGAACATATGGCTGTGATGGTTGAAGCAAGTCCGGAACATGATGACAACAAAATCATTATGGAACTTCAAAAAGGTTATAAAATGAAGGGAAAAGTAATAAGACCTTCAATGGTTAAAGTTTGTAAAAAGTAGTAAAAAATTTTAAATTTAAATTTTAAGGATACATTAGGAGGCTAGATTAAAATGGCAAAAATTATAGGAATTGACTTAGGAACAACAAACTCTTGTGTGGCAGTAATGGAAGGAGGTTCTGCAAGCATTATAACAAATGCTGAAGGTGCAAGAACTACTCCGTCAGTTGTAAATATAAAAGATAACGGAGAAATAATTGTAGGAGAAATTGCAAAAAGACAAGCAATAACAAATCCAACTTCTACAGTTCTTTCAATCAAAACTCATATGGGTTCTGATTACAAAGTTCATATCAACGGAAAAGATTACACTCCACAAGAAATTTCAGCAATGATTCTTAAAAAATTAAAAAAAGATGCTGAAGCATATTTAGGAGAAGAAGTAAAAGAAGCTGTTATTACAGTACCTGCTTACTTTACAGATGCTCAAAGACAAGCAACAAAAGACGCCGGAGCAATTGCTGGTCTTGAAGTAAAAAGAATTATAAACGAACCAACAGCAGCAGCTCTTGCTTACGGACTTGATAAAAATAAAGATGAAAAAGTTCTGGTATTTGACCTTGGAGGAGGTACATTTGACGTATCTATCCTTGAAATTGCAGACGGAGTAATTGAAGTTCTTGCAACAGCAGGAAACAACCACTTAGGTGGAGACGATTTCGACGCAAAAATAATTGACTGGTTAGTATCTGAATTTAAAAAAGAACAAGGAATTGACCTTTCAAATGATAAAATGGCTTACCAAAGATTAAAAGATGCAGCTGAAAAAGCTAAAAAAGAATTATCAACAATGATGGAAGCTCAAATTTCATTACCATTCATCACAATGGACGCAACAGGACCAAAACACTTAGAAATGAAATTAACAAGAGCAAAATTCAATGATTTAACTAGAGACCTGGTTGAAGCAACTCAAGGACCTACAAGAACAGCTCTTTCTGATGCAGGATTATCACCAGCTGATATCGATGAAGTATTATTAGTTGGAGGATCAACAAGAATGCTTTCAGTTCAAGAATGGGTAGAATCTTACTTCGGTAAAAAACCTAACAAAGGAATCAACCCAGATGAAGTTGTTGCAGCAGGAGCAGCAATTCAAGGTGGAGTTTTAATGGGAGATGTTAAAGACGTATTACTTCTTGACGTAACTCCATTATCACTTGGTATCGAAACTCTTGGAGGAGTATGCACAAGAATTATTGAAAAAAATACAACTATTCCGGTTAAAAAATCTCAAGTGTTCTCAACTGCAGTTGACAACCAGCCAGCTGTTACAATAAACGTATTACAAGGTGAAAGAGCAAAAGCAGCTGACAACCATAAACTTGGAGAGTTTAACCTTGAAGGAATTCCAGCAGCACCAAGAGGAATCCCTCAAATCGAAGTTACATTCGATATTGACGCAAACGGAATTGTTCACGTATCAGCAAAAGATTTAGGAACAGGAAAAGAAAATACAGTAACAATTTCAGGATCAACTAACCTTTCATCAGAAGAAATTGAAAGAATGAAAAAAGATGCTGAAGCAAATGAAGCTGAAGATAAAAAATTCAAAGAACTTGTTGAAACAAGAAATAAAGCAGATATGTTAATCGCTTCTACTGAAAATACTTTAAAAGATCACTCTGGAAAAGTAACAGAAGAAGAAAGAAAAGCAATCGAAGCAGCTCTTGAAGAATTAAAACAAGTTAAAGATAAAGAAGACAAAGCAGCAATCGAAGCAGCAATAGAAAAATTATCAAAAGTAGCACAAAAATTAGCTGAAGAAGTTTACAAAGAAGCTCAGGCAAAACAACAAGCTGGTGCAGCAAACGGACAAGCTGGAGCAGAAAATGCTAAAAAAGATGATGATATAGAGGACGCTGAAATAGTAGACTAATGACAGTTAAGTTATAAGATTTAGTTGGGAATAGAGGGTTCTCTATTCCCAATTACTTTATATAGAGGAAATATTTGGAGGACCATGAAAGGAATTGACTATATAAAAAATGACTTCATAGGGTATCTAATTATAACAGAAGAGGAAGATGGAATAAGTTCTATAAAGCAGTGCAGTAAAAAACCAGAAATTGAAATAATTAAAAGTCCTGAAGTTGAAAAATGCAAGAAACAGCTTGAGGAATATTTTTCTGGAAAAAGAAAAAGCTTTGATTTGAAACTTGATATGAGAGGAACTGAATTTAGAAAAAAAGCATGGAATGAACTTTTAAAAATTCCTTACGGGGAAACTATAACCTATGGAGAGCAAGCAGAAAGATTGGGAAATCCAAAATCCTCAAGGGCTGTGGGGCAGGCAAACGGCGACAATAAAATTTTAATTGTTGTTCCATGCCACAGAGTAATTGGAAAAAATGGAAAAATGACAGGTTTCAGTTCTGAGGGGGGAATAAAAATAAAAGAATACCTGCTTGAACTTGAGAAAAATAATAAATAGGGAGATGTGAGATGGAATATACATTAAAAAATGATTTCTTAGAAGTAAAAATAAATAGTTTTGGTTCAGAACTTACAAGCATAAAAGATTTAAAAACAGATGAAGAATATGTTTGGCAGAAAGATCCTAAATTCTGGGCTAAATCTTCTCCAGTATTATTTCCTTTTGTAGGAGCAATAAAAGACAACAGATATTCATATAATGGAAAAACTTATGAATTTTCAAAAAAACATGGTTTTGCAAGAGACTATGAGCATAAACTATTTTCTTCAGGAGATAATTTTGTAGAATTTGTATTCAGTTCAAATGAAGAAACAAAAAAATTATATCCGTTTGAATTCAATTTCTATATGAAATATATTTTAGATGGAAGAAAATTAAGACTTGAATACAGAGTTGAAAATTTAGGAAATGAAGACATGTATTTTTCACTTGGAGCACACCCTGCATTTGCAGCACCTCTAAAAGATGGAATGGATTTTTCTGATTACTATATTGAATTTGAAAAAAATGAAGAGGGAATTGCAAAAGTTTTAAACGGAGCTTTAATTGCAGCTGGAAAAGAAGAAAATATTTTCAGCGGAAATATAATGAAATTATCAAAAGACAGATTTATAGATGATGCAATAATATTTGAAAATACAAATTCAAAAACAGTATATTTAAAAAATACAAAAGACAAAAGAGTTTTAGGATTTAAATATGACGGTTTCAGATATATAGCTTTCTGGAATGTTCCGGGGGCAGAATATGTATGTTTTGAACCTTGGAATGGAATTTCTGATTATGATAACTGTTCTGGAAAACTTGAAGAAAAAACAGGAATAGAAAAAATAAGCGGAAAAGAAATATATACAAGAGCTATTGAAATCATTGTTTTTGAAGTTTAATAATAAGTTTGTAGTTTGGAGGAATAAAAAATGAGCAAAAAAGATTATTATGATCTTTTAGGGGTAGAGAAAACAGCCAGTGAAAATGACATAAAAAAAGCATACAGAAAACTGGCAATGAAATATCACCCTGATAAATTCAGTAATGCAAGTGAAAAAGAAAAAAAAGAAGCTGAAGAAAAATTTAAGGAAGTAAACGAGGCTTATCAAGTTCTTTCTGATCCAGACAAGAGAGCTAAATACGACAGATTTGGTCATGCTGCTTTTGAAAACGGAGGAGCAGGAGCTGGGGGATTTGGCGGATTCAGCGGAGGATTTGAAGGATTTGGAAATGCTGAAGACATATTCTCATCATTCTTTGGCGGAGGCGGAGGTTTCAGCGGTTTCGGCGGAGGAAGACAGAGAGGACCAGAACCTGGAGCTGATTTAAGAGTTGATGTTACACTTACTCTTGAAGAAGTGGCAAAAGGTGTTGAGAAAGAAATAAATTATAGAAGACAGGCAAAATGTAAAACTTGCAACGGAACAGGTGCAGAACCCGGAAGCAATTTAAAAACTTGTGACAAATGTAACGGAACAGGAAAAATTAAAGTTACTCAAAGAACAGTTTTTGGAAACTTCCAAAGTGTTGAAGAATGTGATAAATGTAAAGGTAAAGGAAAAATCCCTGAAAAGAAATGTAAATCTTGCAACGGAACAGGACTTGAAAGAGAAACAGTTAAGAAAACAGTTAAAATTCCTATTGGTATAGAAGACGGACAAAGATTAAGACTTTCTGGAATGGGAGATGCAAGTACAGAGGGAGGACCAAACGGAGATTTATATATCTTTATTCATGTAAAAGAACATGATTTCTTTGTAAGACATGGTGATGATATTATCTGTGAAATTCCTATTACATTTGCAAAAGCTGCTCTTGGCGGAGAAATTGATATTCCTACATTAAAAGGAAAGAAAAGTATAAAAATTCCAGCAGGAACTCAAAATGGAAAAGTATTCAGATTAAAAGGCGAAGGAATAAATAATCCTAGAGCCTATGCTCCCGGAGACCAGCTTGTAAAAATTATAATAGAAGTTCCTACAAATTTAACTGATGACCAGCAGGAACTTTTAAGAAAATTTGATGAAAGCCTTAAAGATAAAAATTATAAAATGAATAAAAGTTTTATAGAAAGATTTAAGGATTTCTTCAGAGGATAGTTTTTAAAAATAAAGGGAGATTGAAAAATAACTCTCTCTATGATATACTTTAAATTGAGCAAAATATAAAAATTTCTGGGAGGAAAGTAAAAGTATGAATGAAATAATGGCTAAATATGGTACTTTCATAATGATTGCTGTTTGGATTGCAATTATATATTTCTTTATGATATTACCAAATAAAAAGAAACAGAAAAAACAAAAAGAAATGATGGATTCTCTTAAAGAGGGGAATGAAATAGTTACTATCGGCGGAATAAAAGGAACTGTATCATCAGTAGAAGATGATTATCTTCAAATAAGAGTTGACAAAGGTGTTAACCTTACAATAAGAAAATCAGCAGTAGCAGTAGTTTTAAAATAGTTAAATAAAAATTAAAGAGGACAGCTTGAAAATTTTATTTGATGTTGTCCTCTTTTTTGTAATTTATGGAATAAATCAGGAGGAAGCAAAAATGCAGAAAAAAATATTTGCTGTATTGCTGTTTTTAGCAGCAACAATATTTTCGTTTGGATCGGTGGTGGAGAAAGTCAGATTTAATGAATATCCGCCGCAGATGGTTTTTGATTTGAGTGAAGATGCTCCTGTTTATTCCACAGATTATGATGAATATAACAGACTTCTTTTTCTGGATATCGGAAATAATTCTTCAGCAAAAGATAAAAATACAAGAAACGGACTTCCTAAATATATAGAAAAAGTTCAGAGAGTAGATTATGGAACTTCCAGCGGATATTTTGTGACACTTAATAAAAATATATTTCACAAAGTTTCTTTAAGAAAAAATCCAAACAGAGTTGTTGTTGACTTTTCTAAAAATGCCCAGAATAAACAATATACTGTTGTGATTGACCCGGGACATGGAGGAAAAGATCCCGGAGCAGTAGGAATCGGCGGAACAAAAGAAAAAGACATAGCTCTTGCAGTTGGGAAATATCTTCGTGATGAACTTAAAAAAGATTTTAATGTTGTTATGACAAGGGATTCTGATGAATTTATAACTCTTACAAACAGAAGCAAGATTTCAAATGGGATAGGTGCAGATTTATTTATAAGTGTTCATATAAACTCTGCTGAAAATTCAAAATTAAGCGGAATGGAAATATTTTATTTTTCTAAAAAATCTTCTCCTTATGCTGAAAGAATAGCAGAATTTGAAAACAGTGTTGGTGCAAAATATGGTGAAGATGCAAACAGCATTGTGCAGATAATGGGGCAGATAGCCTATAATAAAAATCAGGAAAAATCAATTAAACTGGCAGAGGGTCTGAACAGAGATCTTTCAGCAAGAATGAGAATGAAAGACAGGGGAATTCACGGGGCAAATTTTGCTGTTTTAAGAGGGATAAGCAGTCCGGGAATTTTAATTGAGCTTGGATTTATAAGAAATCCTGAAGACCACAGAAAAATGACAAACAGAACAAATCAGAAAATAATGGCTCAAAAAATAGCAGAACATGTGAGAAAATATTTTTATTAACTTGGGAGAAAAATATGTTTAAGAATTTGAAAGAAAAAAATATTAAAAGCAACGAAAAAGTTATTGAAAAATCATCTGAAGAAAAAGCTGTAAAAAATAAAATAACAAAAGAAAAAATGTATATGATAATGGGAGCAATGTGGATTGCTGCAGTTATCTTAGGATTTATAAATCATAGAATTGAAGAAAGAGCAAAATCTCCGGAAATTGTTTTTACAAGAACAGATGGAACAGTAAAAGAGGAAAATGATAAAATATATGTTTTTTATCCAAAAGATAACAGCATTACAAATGAAGAAATTATAGTTTCAAAAGTAAAATCTAAAGATGAGTTTTTAAAAGCAACAATTTTTGAAACTTTGAAAAAACTTGAAGAGGGAAATTTTGTTCCTGAAATAGATAAGAAAGATATTGTTTATTATATTTTAGATAAAAAAATATATCTTGATCTTCCAGAAAAGATTTTTGATAATGTGACAAATGCAAAATCAGAACTTCTTATTATTTATTCTTTTGTAAATTCTCTTACTAATGCAGGGGGGATAGATAGTGTGAGAATTTTAATAAATAATGCTGATTTGGAAAAAGTTAAATATGCAAATTTGCTTAAAGATTATACATATAAAAAAGATATTTAAAATAAGGTGAAAAATATGGATATAGATAAATTAAGAAAAAAAGTTGAGGAGAAACTTTCAGCAAAAAGATTTAAGCACGTTTTAGGAGTTGAGGAAATGTGTGTGATTTTAGCTGAAAGAAATGGAGCTGATATAGAAAAAGCAAGAATTGCCGCTCTTCTTCACGACTATATGAAAGAAACAAATATAGAAGTTTTAAAAAAGATGTGTAAAGATGTTCCGGAGATAAAAGGATATGAAACTCTCCTTGAAATTCTTCATGGTTTTGCAGGGGCAATGGCTGCAGAAAAAGAATTTGGAATAAAAGATACTGACATTTTAAATGCTATAAAATATCATACTATCGGCAGAGAAAATATGTCTCTTCTTGAAAAAATAGTGTATATCGGCGATGCAGTAGAGATAGGAAGAAATTATCCCTGTGTAGATGAAATAAGAGAAGAAACATTAAAAGATTTAGACAGCGGAATAATAATGGAAGTTAATAGAAAAATAGAATATTTAAAAGAAAAAGGTGGTATAATACATATAGATACAATTAAGATGAGAGATGATCTTATAAAAAATAAAAGGAGATGAGAAAATGAACATAGAAAAAGATTTACAGAAATTAAAAAAGAATTTGAACGAGAGAAAAAAATCTTTAACTCTTGATGAAATTTACAGTCTGCTTGGCTGGTCTCCTAAATTTAAAAAAGAAAACAGAGAAATAGTAAACTCTTGGGTTGAAACAGGGGAAATCGTAAAAAATAATAAAGGAAGATACAATGTGCCTGAGAATGTGGGAATTGTAAAAGGAACATTTTCAGTGGTAAAAAATAAATTTGCTTTTGTTGATACAGAAGAAGAGGGATTTTTTATTCCCAGAAGAGATTTTAACGGAGCTTTAAACGGCGACACTGTTCTCGCAAGAATCAGAGAGAGCAGTTTTAAAGATGGAAAGAGAGAGGGAGAAGTTGTTAAAATCATAAAAAGAGAAAATGACACTGTTGTTGGAATTTTATCCAAAAGAAAAGATTTTGGTTTTGTTGTTCCTACACACTCTTTCGGACAGGATATATATATCCCGAAAAAATATTTAAAAATGGCTGAAGACGGAGATCTTGTCCTTGTTAAAATTGATTTCTGGGGAGATAAAGACAGAAAGCCAGAGGGAAAAATTGTTGAAAAACTTGGAAATCCTTTAGACAGCGATGTTATGATAGAAGCTCTTATTAAAAGAACAGGATTAAATCCGGAATTTCCTGATGAAGTTTTAAGCGAAGCAAGAAATATTAAAACAGAAATTTCAAAAGAGGAATATGAAGGAAGAAAAGATTTAAGAAATCTTTCGATAATAACTATTGACGGAGCAGATGCAAAAGACCTTGATGATGCTGTTTATGTTGAAAAACTTGAAAACGGAAACTTTAGACTTATAGTTAGTATTGCAGATGTAAGTCATTATGTAAAAGAGGGAACAGCTCTTGATAAAGAAGCACTTAAGAGAGGAAATTCAGTTTATCTTGTGGACAGAGTTCTTCCAATGCTTCCAAAAGAAATTTCAAATGGAATATGTTCATTAAATCCAAATGAAGATAAACTTACTTTTACCTGTGATATGGAAATTACACCTGAAGGAAAAGTTGTTTCAGCTGATACATATAAATCTGTAATAAAAACAGCTTTTCGTATGACATATGACAATGTAAATAAAATTTTTGAAGGGGACGAAGAGGTAACAAAGCAGTATGAAAGCATAAAAGATATGTGTTTTAATATGCTTGAACTTTCAAAAATAATAAGAGAGGTTAAACATAAAAGAGGAAGCATTGATTTTGATCTTCCAGAAATTCAAGTTGTCCTTGATGAAAATAAAAAAGTAAAATATTTAAGAAGACGTGACAGAGGAGAAGCTGAAAAAGTAATAGAAGATTTTATGATTGAAGCTAACGAAGCTGTTGCAGAAAAACTTTTCTGGCTGGAAATTCCAAGCATTTACAGAACACATGAAAAACCAGACAGCGAAAGAATAGAAGCTCTTAATGATGTCCTTGGAAAATTTGGTTACAGAATTCATTCAGCTGAGGGAATTCACCCTAAAAAATTCCAGACAATAATAGAAGATTCAAAAGATAAGGGCTTAAGCCTTATAGTTCACAAGATGGTTCTTATGGCTCTTAAACAGGCAAGATATACTCCTGAAAATGTTGGACATTTCGGTTTGGCATCAAGTTATTACACACATTTTACTTCTCCGATAAGAAGATATTCAGACCTTATGATTCATAGAATTTTAGGTTCAGTTCTTCACGGTTATCCAAAAGAAAAATATATTAAAAAACTTGAGGAAACTCTTGGAGGAATCTGTCTTGCAATTTCTAAAACAGAAAGAGATGCAATGAAAGCTGAAGAGGAAAGTGTAAAAATAAAAGTTGTAGAATATATGCTTGATAAAGTCGGCGAAGTTTTCAAAGGAACTATTACAGGTTTTGCTAACAGAAAAGTATTTATTGAAACAGATGAGCTTGTTGAATGTATGTGGGACGTAACAAATTCACCTCACTACTATGAATTTGACGAAGTAAATTATGCAATGGCAGATAAGGACAGCGGAGAAATATATAATCTTGGAGATAAACTTGATGTTATTGTTGTAAGAGCTGACATGGCTGAACTTGAAGTTGAAGTTGCACCATATACAGAAGAATTTATAACAGGACTTAGAAAATAAAAAAGCCTTGGCAGGGGAGTGATTTTTAGGGCTGCTGCAGATTTAAAAAATAAAATTTTATAAATTGTAAGATACAGTAGTCCTAAAAACTCTTTTTAATATAGAAGTATGAAGCGGAGGATATATGATACTTGCAAATAACAAAAAAGCATACTTTGATTATTTTGTAGAGGATACCATTGAAGCTGGGATTGAGCTTGTGGGAAGTGAAGTTAAATCTGCAAAAGCAGGAAAAGTAAGCATAAAAGAAGCATTCGTAAGAATAATAAACGGGGAAGTTTTTATTATGGGAATGTCAATAGTTCCATGGCAGTATGGAAGTGTGTACAATCCTGAAGAAAAAAGAGTGAGAAAACTTCTTCTTAATAAAAAAGAAATAAAAAAATTTCATGAAAAAGTTACTCAGAAAGGATATACAATAGTTCCTCTTAATGTTCATCTGTCAAAAGGATATGTAAAAGTTGACATTGCTCTTGGACGTGGTAAGAAAACTTACGATAAAAGAGAAAGCATAGCCAAAAAAGACCAGAAGAGAGACATGGACAGAATGCTGAAAGTCAGATAAAATATTGATTAAATAAAAAATAAGTGATATAATATAATGCAATAAAAAATTGAATATTGGGGATGTAAAGGTTTCGACAGGGCTGGAAGGTCATAGGTAGCAGGTCAGGCTGACCGCTGTGAGAGGTCAAACTCATCGTTTAGATGGAAACAACGAATACGCTTTAGCTGCTTAATTAAGTCAGCTGCTCCAGTTTTCTCAAGGTCGTTAAGAGAATTCCAAGGAGTATAACCAAATTTACGGATTACTCAAGATAGAGTCTTGATATTTTGAGGAAATTTAAAAGACTGGTATTATCTGTCTGTGTCTGTGCAGTTGGGTGGTACGAGATTAATCACAGAATAAACTTGTAGAAGCTTATGGTGCTTTTAGTTTTGGACACGGGTTCAATTCCCGTCATCTCCACCAATGAAATTAATTACATTTTTTAGATGTTATTTAAAAAATGTGTTTAAATATTTAAAAAAATAAAATCATCTTTAGAATTAAGATTTTTATCTAATTCAATAAGATGATTTTTTGTTTTTCTATATAAATGTGAACTGAAAATAAACTTTATTATTTAAAAATGATAAGAAGCCTTTCCATTTTTTATTTTTATTTACAATTATCGAAATATAATGTAAAATAATAAGGTATATTAAAAATTTAAAATGAGGTGGTTTTTAGATGGACACATATTCCCCGCGGAATATTTCACTAAAAGAAACTAAAAAATTAAATATCTAGGCTCTTTATCAACTTTCCATGATAGAGAGTTCTAAAATGGAAGGTGACTAAATGATTCAAGTTTTTAAAACTAATCCTATGGATAAACTGGAAAGTATCTATTTCAAAGATGATGAAGAAATAGTAAAAGATGTGTCAATATTCAGAGAAAAAAATACATGGATTAATCTTACAGATCCTGCTGATGAAGATATAGCAGCGATACAACAGGCCTTTGATATTCCTGTGGAACATTTAAAAGCAGCTTTGGACGAAGAAGAAAAATCTCGTTTGGAAATAGACGGAGATATTCTCCTTATTATTATAGATGTTCCTATTCACAGTGAAAAAGACAAATGTTCATTTACTACAATACCCCTTGGTATCATAGTTTTAAAAGATAATATTATAACAGTTACAACAGAAAAGTTTCCTCTTATTGATGAATTTGTAAAAGGAAGAATAAAAGGTTTTTTCACATACAAAAAGACAAGATTTATACTTCAGCTTCTTTTTAGAAATACATCATACTATTTGTATTATCTGAGACAAATAGGACGTGTAAGTGATGTTGTAGAAAATCGTTTAAAAAAATATATGGAAAATGAGGAACTTATGCTTTTGCTTGAGCTTGAGAAAAGTTTGGTTTATTTTACAACTTCTCTTAAATCAAATGAAGCCGTTCTTGATAAAATAATGAGAAT
The DNA here is from genome assembly GCA_900541465.1 of uncultured Fusobacterium sp. GTDB lineage: Bacteria > Fusobacteriota > Fusobacteriia > Fusobacteriales > Fusobacteriaceae > Fusobacterium_B. The sequence goes on from UQJY01000001.1 coordinate 124,568, forward strand.
GCAGCTTGTAAAAAAATATCCTGATGATCTGGATCTTCTTGATGACGTTATTATTGATACAAAACAGGCGATAGAAATGGCAAGTATCTATTCAAGTATTTTGAGCGGAACAAGAGATGCCTTTTCAACAGTAATGTCAAACAACCTGAACAATGTTATGAAAAGACTTACTTCAATTACAGTTGTTCTTGCAATTCCGACAATCATCTCAGGAATCTGGGGAATGAACGTTGCAGTTCCTTTTGCTGAAAATCCTTTTGGTTTTGCAGCTGTAATTATAATTTCAATACTTTTAAGTATTGTTATTACTTATCTGCTTTCTAAAAATAAAATGTTGTAAAAAAAATTGTCAAATATTAAAAAAAATATTTGACAATTTTTTTATGTAATGCTATAATCATACCTGTGATAAAGATTGCGGGAATAGCTCAGTTGGTAGAGCGTCAGCCTTCCAAGCTGAATGTCGCGAGTTCGACCCTCGTTTCCCGCTCCATTTTTTTTATAAAAATATATTGCATCATTAGCTCAGTTGGTAGAGCATACGACTCTTAATCGTACGGTCACCGGTTCAAGTCCAGTATGATGCACCAGAAAGTTTAGACTGCCTTTTGCGACAGCCTTTTTTTATTTTTTGGATAAAATTTTATTATTTATGATAATCTATTTAATATAAAAACGGGCATGGAATTTTTTTCTAAAGCCCGTTTATCATATTTTTTATTGTTTTTCTTGATTTTTCTTTTCAAAAATAATTTCTATCGGTGAACCTTCAAATCCAAATGCTTCTCTAAGTTTATTTTCAATATATCTTGCATAAGAGAAGTGCATAAGTTCTGGATAGTTACAGAACAGAACAAATCTTGGAGGAGCTGTTGCAATCTGAGTTGCATAATTAACTTTTGTAACTCTTCCTTTTCTTGTAGGAGGAGGGTTCATTATAACAGCTTCGTTTATAACTGTATTTAAAAGTCCTGTAGAAATTCTTCTTATATATTCTTCATAAATCTTTTCTGCTATTCCAAAAAGTCTTGTAGTTCTTTGTCCTGTAAGGGCAGAAATAAATTCAATCGGTGCATATGAAAGGAATGGAAGTTCTCCAAGAAGATATTCTTTCATCTCTTTCATTGTATTTTTTTCTTTTTCAATTAAGTCCCATTTGTTTACAACAATAACAATAGGTTTCTTTTCTTCGTGGGCAATTCCTGCAATTCTTTTATCCTGTTCAGAAAGCCCTTCTTTTCCGTCGAATAATAGGAAACATACATCAGCTCTTTTTATAGCTTTAAGTGCTTTTAAAACAGAATAATATTCAAGAGCTTCTTCAACTTTTGATTTTCTTCTTATTCCTGCTGTATCGATAAGAACATATTTTTGTCCTTCAAATTCAATAGGAGTATCAATTGCATCTCTTGTTGTTCCTGCAATATTACTTACGATTGCTCTTTCTTTTCCAGAAAGTTTATTTACAAGAGAAGATTTTCCTGCATTTGGTTTTCCGATTATTGCAATTTTTAATCCCTCTTCCTCTTCAGGCATTTCAACTGTGTCGATTAAATCAACCACAAGGTCAAGCATATCTCCTAAGTTTGTTTTATGTTCTGCAGAAATTCCTATTAAATTATCAAATCCTAATGCCCAGAAATCATAAAGGTCTTCCTGCTGAGTCTGATAGTTATCAATTTTATTTACACAAAGAATAATCGGCTTGTGTTTTTTTCTAAGATAATAAGCTATTTCTTCATCAAGAGGGTTAAGCCCTGCTTTTCCGTCAACTACAAAAAGAATAACATCAGCTTCGTTCATAGCAACTTCAGCCTGTTCTTTTATTTTTGACATCATAAAATCATTATTTCTCGGCTCAAGTCCTCCCGTATCAACAAGGACAAATTCTTTTCCGCTCCACTCAGTGTCTCTGTAAAGTCTGTCTCTTGTAACACCAGGCTGGTCGTCAACTATGGCAACCCTGTCTCCGACCAATTTATTAAATAATGTTGATTTTCCAACATTTGGTCTACCAACTATGGCAACTATTGGTTTCATTTTACCTCCTTAACATTAAATAAAAATACCTAAGGCAGTTGTATCTCTATTTAAAACTTTTTTTAAATTTTTTTCCAGAATTATTATTTTTCTTAAAAGATTTCTCCTGAGAGGTTCCTTTTTTTGTATTTTTGGAAGGAGAATAATCTTTTGGAATGATAATATTTTTTTGTTTTTCTTTCTTACCGTTATCCTTTTCTACAAAAAGTTTTTTATTTGTGAAAGGATTAATTTCTGTATAATACATAAGTGTTGAATAAGTTGATGGTGTTGGTGTAAAAATCTGCACCTGTTCAGGACTTATTTTAAGTTCTTCTGAAGCAAAAATTTTTAAATCCATCATATCTTTTTCATTACACCCTGGGTGTGCTGCTATTAAATAATATGTCAAAAACTGTTTTTTATCAAGTTTTTTATTTAATTTGTAAAATCTGTTTTTAAATTCTTTCAGATAATCTTTTCCCTGTTTTCCCATTAAAGATAGAACTTTATCTTCTGTGTGTTCAGGAGCAATTTTCATCTGACCGGAAACATGATGTGCCACAATTTCTTCAAGATATTTATCTCCATATTGATGGTCATCAAGTATAAGGTCATATCTTATTCCAGAAGCAATGAAAATCTTTTTAATTCCCTCTACACTTCTAAGTTTTTTCAAAAGGTCAATCTGTTTTTCGTGATTTGGTTTAAGAGCAGGGCAGGTTTTTGGATAAAGACATCTTTTATCTTTGCATGCACCTAATTTTAATTTTTTAGAACATTCCATCTGATACATATTTGCAGTTGGACCGCCCACATCTGAAATATTTCCTTTAAATTTTTTATCTTTTGTAATATCTGTGATTTCTTCAATAATAGAATTTTCACTTCTTGATGTAACAGTTCTTCCTTGGTGAATTGCTATTGCACAGAAGTTGCATTCTCCATAGCACCCTCTGTGTGTTGTAAGAGAATATTTTATTGTATCCAATGCCCTTACTACACCATCTTTTTTATAATATGGGTGGACATCTCTTTCAAAGTCCATTCCGTAAATCTCATCTAAAAGTTCTGATGAAAAATTTTCTGAGGGCGGATTTTGAATAAGCCATCTGTCTCCATGTTTTTGATTTAACCCTTTTGCTGTTATAGAGTCGCAGTTTTTATAGAAAATATTAAACATCTCTATAAATTTAAATTTATCTTCACGGCATTCTTCAAAAGAGGGAACTGTAATATAATTTTCGTTTGGTTCTTTTGAAATATATGCAAGCCCCCTTATATTTCTAAAATCTTTTCCGTCACGGATATTTTGTGCAAGTTCAAGCATTGATTTTTCTCCCATACCGTATGAAAGAATATCTGCTTTTGCATCAAAAATAAGTGAACGTCTAAGCTGATTTGACCAGTAATCGTAATGAACAATTCTTCTAAGACTTGCTTCTATTCCTCCAAGAACAATAGGAGTTTTACTGTTTTTAAAAAATCTTTTTATAAGACCTGTATAAACTATTGAAGCTCTGTCTGGTCTTTTTGTATTTTCTCCTCCGGGAGTAAAATCATCTTTGTGTCTTTTCTTTTTTGTAGCTGTATAATTTGCAACCATAGAATCTACACAACCTGCAGATACAGCCCAATAAAGTTTCGGCTCTCCAAGTCTTGTAATATCTGCTGGTGAATTTATATCCGGCTGGGCAATAATCCCAACTTTAAAACCATTTTTTAAAAGCCATTTTCCAATAAGGGCAGAACCGTTATAGGAAGAATCTATATAGGTGTCTCCTGAAACAAGAATTATATCAAGAGAATCCCAACCTAATTTTTTTACTTCTTCAGAAGTTGTAGGCAAAAACATTTTTAAAACCTCACTTGATTTTTTCAATTTATTATTATTTTAGCATAAAATCCTAAAAATAGATAGTTTGTTTTGAAATTAAAAAAAAGAAAAAAGAGAAGCGGAAAATATGCTACTTCTCTTTTTATTTTAGTTATAAACTTTGTGTTGCTGCCATAAGGAAAGGAAGAATTTGTTTTTTTCTTGAAACAACTCCCTTAAGAAGCATTTCGTTATTTACAAGAGATTTGTTAAATGCAAGCTCAACAAGATTTATTTTTTCTCCATAGGCAAGAAGAGTTGAATTTGAATTTATTATATCTGTTATTACAAATAAGAACAAATCATATCCCTTCGAATTTATTTCATCGTTCATAGCTTTTTCAAAATCAGATTTCATTTTTAAAAGCCCTTCAACATCAACTGTATTTACTTGAGCAACAGCCATACTTGTTCCGCCCATATTAAATTCTTTTTTATCAAGATTTAAAATTTCAGGAGGAGTGTTGTTGTCAAATGATGTTCCTGCAATAAGCATCTCCATTCCATATTTATGAATGTCATCTATCTCCGCAAGTTTTCCAAGTTCTTTTGCTGTTAATTCATCTTTTTCAGTGCAGGTAGGGGATCTGAAAAGAAGAGTATCAGAAATTATTGCACTTAACATTATTCCTGCAATTTCTTTCGGCGGAACAACTCCGGCTTCTTTGAAAAGAGAATAAACTATTGTTGAAGAACATCCTACAGCTTCAGCAGTAATTTTTACAGGATCATTTGTCTGAAAGTTTGCAAATTTATGATGGTCTATAACCTGTAAAATCTGTGCATCATTAAGCCCGTTTACAGATTGTGAAAATTCGTTGTGATCAACTAAGATAACTTTTTTTCTTGTAAAATTAATTAAGTTTTTAGTTCTTATAGTCCCGTAAACTTTTCCCTCGTTATCGATAACAGGGAAGTTTGTCTGGCTTGAATCTTTCATTATATCTTTTATTTCATATAAAAAATCATCTTTTTTAAAGCTGTAGAAATTTCTGTTTTCAAGAATAGCTCCGACAGAAATAGACTGGCTTATTAAAGATATTGTTTTAAAAAGAGAGTGATTTACAATCATAATTGCACATTCAGAAGTAACTCTCGGGCTTATAAAGTCATCTTCTTTACAGCATACAATTATAACTTTTGCTCCAGCTTTTATAAGTCTGTCAATTCCGTCAGCCATTGATGTTGTTATTACAACATCGCCTTTTTCTATTGTGTCAAGCTCGGAAATTGCTTTAAGGTTTGATGTGATTTCTCCGCTTGGATATATCCCGCTTATTATTTTTCCTTTAAGAACTTCAATAAGGTTTTCATAAGTTGTGCTGTATTTTGAAAAAAGATCTGAATAATCTATTTTTAAATATGTATTTGCAATATCTGAAACATAAATCATATTTTTTAAATGTTTATTTTCGTCAACCACAGGAAAACTTGAGAAATTTTCTTTTGTCATAAGTTCAAGTGCTTCCTGAATAGAGTCGTTTACATTTATGACTTCTTTTTTCACACGGGTAAGGTCAGAAATCTGAGCACTTACAGTTGTAAGAAGTTTAGGTTCTTTTATTCCAAATTTATTAAGAACAAAAGCAGTTTCTTTATTTATTTTTCCCAGCCTGTATGGAACGGCTTTTTCCCCGCAGGCATTTTTTAAGTATGCAGTTGCAATAGTTGAACATATAGAATCTGTATCCGGATTTTTATGACCAAAAACAAGAATAGGTTCCATAAGTAACCTCCTTAAAAATAATATTTTCTATATTCTAACACTTTTTTTTATCAATTTCCATAAAAGGTTTTTTAGAAAATAAAATTTTTATTTCTTTTCTTTATTTGAAACAGTAAAGAGACCATGATATAATAAATTACTGTTGAGAAATAAATTTTAGGAGAAAAAGAATGAAAAATTTAAAAAAATTATTTGTAATATTATGTATGCTTGCAGGGGCAGGGTGTGCAAATCAGCAGCCAAGACCGGAAGAATTATTTAAATATGAAGAAGAAAGATTTATTCAAATAGAAGAGAAAGAAATAAAACCCGGAACAAGAGAAGTTAATATTGAAGAAAAAAGACTTAACAAAGAAAAAAAAGCGTATGTTAAAGGGGAAGAAAAATTTTTTACAGGAATATTTTCAATAAGATATGCCGGACACCTTTTATATTTTGAAGAATATAAAGAGGGAGTTTTAGACGGAGATAAAGTGTGGTTTGGAAATGACGGGACTGTAGGAATGAGAGAAAAATATGCAGGTGGAAAGAAAAACGGCGATCAGATAACTTACCATATAAATGGAAAAGTAAGATCAATAACTCCATATAAAGATGGAAAAATAGAGGGAGTTGTTGAATGGTATAATACAGAGGGGCTTCTTGTGGAGCAGAATGAAATAATAAACGGAACAGGAAGATATGTTACATACTGGGAAAACGGAAATATTCAGGAAGAGGGAAATTATAAAAATTATAGAAAAACAGGAGACTGGACTGAATATAACAGAGAGAAAGAAATTGAAAAAGTAATAACTTATTCTGATAAAGGAGCTGTAATAAGGACAAGATGGTATAAGTAAAATTCTTGACTGTAAACTATTTTTAGTGGTATACTATATCTGTAAAAATAGTTAAGGGCAGGGGGAATATTTATGAATATCAGCAGAAGAACTTCTATCGGCAGTTTTTCATATTTGGAGATGAAAAATAAAAAAAGAATAAAATATATTTTTTCAAATATTTTTAAAACAGTTTTTGGAATATTTAAAAAATAAAAAAATTTCTGAATAAATTACGGACACCGAAAAATTATTCGGTGTTTTTTTATTACAAATATTTTAAAATATTAAGTAGTAATGGTTTTTTTTCGTAAAATTTAGTATAATTTAGGTAGATTAAACGGGGAGATATATTTTATTATTTTTTATAAAAAAAGGGGTTATATATGAAACTGGTTATCGTTACAGGGTTAAGCGGAGCAGGAAAAACAACAGCTTTAAAAGCATTGGAAGATTCTGGATATTTTACAATGGACAATGTTCTCTGCCAGATAGCTATATTTTTACTTCAAAATCTGGAAAAGGGAAACAGTGAGCTTAATATTGAAAAACTGGCACTGGGAATAGACAACCGTGCAATTTCTTCACCGAAAGAATTTATGCTTCTTTTAAATTGTCTGGAAAGTTTGAAAGTTGATTATCAGATGGTATTTTTAGATTCTTCTGATGAAGTTATTTTAAACAGATATAATCTTACAAGAAGAAGACACCCCTTTGCAGCACCTACTCTTTTAGAAAGTATAAAAAGAGAGAGGGAAGCAATGAATATGGTTCTTGAAAGATCAACTGTTGTTATTGATACAAGTGAGTACACAAGCAAAATGCTTTCAAATAAAATAAAGGAGCTTGCTACTTCTGAAAGAAAAGAAGATATAAATATTCATGTGCAGTCTTTTGGATTTAAATATGGAGTTCCAATGGATCTGGATCTTATGTTTGATGTGAGAGTTCTGCCAAATCCTTATTATATTGAAGATTTAAAATTAAAAACAGGAAACGATAAAGAAGTTTATGAATATGTTATGAGTTTTCCAGAATCGGAAGAACTTTATGAGAAATTTATAGAGCTTATAAAATATATGATACCTTTGTATAAAAAAGACGGAAAACAGCATCTTTCAATAGGTATAGGGTGCAGCGGAGGTCAGCACAGATCAGTAGCTTTTGTTAACAGGATTGCAAAAGAACTTTCATACTTAGAGACTGTTGATGTGTATATAAGCCATAGAGAAGGAGAGCGACACCACTGGACATAAAAAAATTTAATATTCCCGAACAGCCGGGAGTATATCTTATGAAAAAAAAGAATAAAGTTATTTATGTTGGGAAAGCTAAAAATTTAAAAAAAAGAGTTTCTTCATATTTTAACAGGGAACATGAAGATGAAAAAACAATAAATCTTGTTAAAAATATAGAAGATATAGAAACTATTGTGTGCAACAGCGAAATAGATGCCTTTGTTCTTGAAAATAATCTGATAAAAAAATATTCACCCAAATATAATATTGCACTGAAAGACGAAAAAACATATCCATATATAAAAATTTCTAAAGAAAAATTTCCTAAAATAAGTATTATAAGAACAACAAGAGCTTTAGATACAAAGTCTGGAGATTATTTTGGTCCATATCCTCAGGGAGCATGGTTTCTTTTAAAAACTCTTATAAAAATTTTTAAAATAAGAGACTGTAATAAAGATATGGAAAAAGAAATCCAGAGACCATGTCTTAAATATCATATGGGAATGTGTCCTGCTCCATGTAAATTTAAAAACATTGAGGCTGAATACAGAGAAAATGTAGAAAATGCCGTAAAAGTTTTAAAGGGGCAGGGAAATTTTATTATAAAAGAGCTTGAGAAAAAAATGCTTTCAGCTTCAGAAAATATGGAATTTGAAAAAGCAATAGAATACAGGGAGCAGAAAAATGAAATAGAAAAAGCTCTTAACAATCAAGTAACAGAATATGGCCGAGATATTGATGAAGATGTTTTTACTTTTATTCATGACGGAAATTTGATTTTTATCTGTGTATTAAATATGAGAGAGGGAAAACTTTTAGGAAAAATATCTCTTACAGTTTCCACAGAAGAAAAAATATATTCTGAAATTTTTGAAAATATTGTAAGTGAATTTTATTCAAAACACCCGATACCGCAGAATATTATTTTTCAGCCTGAATATATTGAGAGCAGAGAGATAATAAGTGAGTGGCTAAAAATAAAAAGCGGTAAAAATATTTCACTTCATTTTCCAAAGATTGCAAGCAGAAGAGAAGAGCTTTTAAATATGGCTCTTTTAAATCTTAATAAAGATATTGTGATTTACTATGATAAAAAATCTGTAATAGAATCTGGAATGGCAAAACTTTATAAAGTTTTAGAATTAAAAAATTTTCCGAGAGTTATAGAATGTTTTGATATATCAAATATTCAGGGAAAAGATGCTGTTGCTTCGATGAGTGTTTCAATTGAAGGAAAGGCAGCACCTAAAAATTACAGAAAATTTAAAATAAGATGCAAAGATACACCTGATGATTTTCAGATGATGAGAGAAGTTATAACAAGAAGATACAGTAAACTTGAGCCGAAAGATTTTCCAGATGTAATTCTTATTGACGGGGGAATCGGTCAGATAAATGCAGCAGGAGAGGTTTTAAAAAATTTAGGAAAAGATAATATTTCTGATTTGTTAAGCCTTGCAGAGAGAGAAGAACTTATTTATAAATATGGAAACAACGAACCTTTTGCTTTTTCACATTCTGAAGAAGGACTTAAAATTTTAATAAGAGTGAGAGACGAAGCTCACAGATTTGGTGTAACTTATCACAGAAAATTAAGAAGCAAGAGAGTTATAAGCAGTGAGCTTGATAAAGTTGAAGGAATAGGTCCTGTAAGACGTGAAAAACTTTTAAAACATTTTGGTTCTGTAAAAAATATAAAAGAAGCATCACTTGATGATTTAAAACTTATACTTCCAGAAAAGACAGCAGTTCTTCTTTTGGAAAAATTAAATAAGGGGGAATAATGAAAAAACTTTTTTATTTTTTATTGTGCTTATTTCTTTTCACAGCTTGTGATAATATAGTTTTAAGAAAAGATAAAAGCGAAAGAATAACTTTTAACGAAACACTTCCTAATGGGGAGTATTCTCTTTATATGTATGAAGTAAAATATCCTGAAAAACAGGAAGAAAAAATTGCTTTTATGTCAGAATTTGAAAACTTTTTAGAAAACGGAGTTGAAGGATATGAAAGAGATACAAATTTTATTCTTCCAAAAGCTCTTTATGAAGATGTGGAAAGTATTCTTGCTGATGAGGGAATAGGAGATGAGAGAGCATTTTTTAAATCAGCTTCTTTTATAGATGAAGAGGATAAAAAAATAATAGACAGAGAAACAAAATCTGTAAAAACTCCAATGGACGGGGGAGAAATTCAAAAATATCTGAATAAGCAGTATTATCATATTCTTTCTCTTGCAGGAAGGGAAAATGAATACAGAGAAAGTTTCTTTTACACAGAATATGACAAAAGAAAAATAACTTCTGAATATATAAATAAAAGAGAAAATCTAAAAAAATTTCTTTCTGAAAAGAAAAAAGATTTTTTTGTGCTTGCAGAAAGCAGAGATGAACTTAAAAATTACGAAGACGATATGGTTTATTTAAATGAATATGACAGCAGACTTGAAAAATCTATTTTAGAGGGAAAAGAGATTTTAAAATCTCCTGTTACAGTGATAAAAAGCGATAAATATAAAGGGTATGTTTTAAATGGAAATAATCTTGTATTTTTTGACGGCAACGGAAAAGAAGAACTTAACTATTTCAGAAGATATAATTTTAATGTAAAAGTTAAAAAAATAGATAATTTTAATATTTCAAACTTTATTACTGACGATGAACAGGTTGAAATATCTGTTCTTCTTGGCAGAAAAAAATATGTACCTAAAAGACCTTTGGAGGAAAAATTTTAGCTGGAGGATATAAATGATAGTTTACATAGTTGTTTTGGTTTTGATGGGGATTTTCTTCCTCCTGCTTAGAAACCAAGAAAAAGAAAATGTTCATGTGATGGAAAAAGTTTTAAGAAGTCTTAAAGAGAAAAAACTTTATGATAAGATTCCTCCTGAACTGAAAGAACAATATATAGAAACTCTTCATAAAATAATAAAGCAGGATTTAGAGCTTGATAATTCTATTGAAGAACTTAGAGAATACAGAAAAGAACTAGAAGTAACATATAATGCTCTTGTAGATAAATCAAGAAAATTGGAATACAGTAATCAGGTTCTTGAAACAAGGGTAACAAATCTTTCAAATATAAATTCACTTTCAAGGACAGTTCTTTCAATAGTTGAGCTTGACCATATAATAAATATTATATTAGATGCTTACTTTGTTCTTACAGGAGCAAAAAAAGTTTCTCTTTATCTTTGGGAAGAGGGAAAACTTATAAATAAGCAGACAAGGGGAAATGTAAATTTTAGAGGAGAGGTTTCTTATCCTATTGAAATTTTACAAAAATTTACATATCAAGATTATAAAAGAGTGTATGAAGAACTTAAAAAAGGATTTCAGATTTCTCCAGATGAAGTTATAGTTGTATCTCCGCTTCTTGTAAAAGGAAAAGAACTTGGAGTTATATTTATAATTGAAGATAAAAATAAATTTATCGGAAATGATGAAGAAACAATATCAGCTCTTACAATTCAAGTTGCTATTGCTATAAATAATGCAAAAATTTATGCTGATTTAAGAGTAAAAGAAAGAATTTCACAGGAACTTGAAGTTGCCTCAAGAATTCAAAAAACAATTCTTCCTAAAAATATTACAAATATTTACGGGCTTCAGATTGCAAACTATTTTGAGCCTGCAAAAGAAGTCGGTGGAGACTATTACGACTACACAGTAAAAGATGATGAAAATGTTTCAATCACTATTGCAGATGTAAGCGGAAAAGGAGTTCCTGCAGCATTTCTTATGGCACTTGGTCGTTCAATTTTAAAAACTCTTGAAAGACAGGGGCAGAGTCCTGCAGATAATCTTAGAAATTTAAATCAGATTATTTATCCTGATATTACAGAAGATATGTTTATTACAATGCTTCACAGTAATTTTAACAATAAAACAAAAATTCTTACCTATTCAAATGCAGGGCATAATCCGTTAATAGTTTACAGAGCAAAAGAAGATAAAGTGGAGCTTCATTCTGTAAAAGGTGTTGCAATAGGATTTATGCAGGGATACAATTACAAACAGGGAGAACTTAAACTTGAAAAAGGAGATATAGTTCTTTATTATACAGATGGAATTACAGAGGCAGAAAATCCAAATAAAGAACTTTTTGGATTTGAGAGATTAGAAAAAGTTATTTATGACAACAGATATAATGATGTGGATACTATAAAAGAAAATATTTTAAATGAGATAAATATTTTTAGACGTGATTATCCGCAGGTTGATGATTTAACATTTGTGGTAATAAAGAATGTAGAATAATTATTACTTTTCTTTTGACAGCAAAAGAAAAGTAATCAAAAGAAAACTGCCCTACTGGTGAAAAATAATTTTATTAATTTTGTTCTCAAAGCCAAAATTCATAAACTCACTTCGTTCAAACATATGAATTTTTACGCTTTGTTCACTGCATTAATCACAAATTATTTTTCAATGCAGGGAAAATTTTAAAAATTGAAAATATTTTCAATCTACGAAAATTTTATATTTAATATTAATAAGCGGAAAAATGAAAAAATAAATGGAAAAGTTAGGAGAAATATGGAAAGAAAAAAATGTGCCAATGTGGGAGGTCAGGCTGTCATTGAAGGTGTTATGATGAGAAACAGCTCTCTTCTTGCAACGGCTGTGAGAAAACCAAACGGAGATATAGTTTACAAAAAGACTGTGTTTTCTGATAAAAGAACAAAATTTACAAAAATTCCTTTTGTAAGAGGAGCTGTTGTTCTTTTTGATTCTCTTGTATTAGGGATAAAAGAGCTTACATTTTCTGCAAATCAAAGTGAAGAAAATGAAGAAGAACAGCTTTCAAATAAAGAAGCAGTGATGACAACTGTTGTTTCTCTGGCACTGGGAATAGGGCTTTTTATGGTTCTTCCATCAATTCTTGGGGGATTTATTTTTAAGCATGACAGAATTTATGCAAATATAACGGAAGCATTTTTAAGGCTTGTTTTCTTTTTAATATATATTTGGGGAATTTCTTTTTCTAAAGACGTGAGAAGGGTTTTTGAATATCATGGGGCAGAGCATAAAACAATTTATGCTTATGAAAATGGAGATGAACTTACAGCTGATAATGCAAAAAAATATACAACTCTTCATCCAAGATGCGGGACAAGTTTTCTTCTTATAGTTATGCTTACAGCTATAATTGTTTTTAGTGCAATGGATTTTATAATTCCTGTCCCTAAAACTGTAGTTGGAAAAGTCGGGCTTAAAGTTGTGCTTCGTGTAGGGCTTATGCCTTTAATTGCAGGGATATCTTATGAACTTCAAAGATATTCAAGCAATCATCTGGATAAATTGTGGGTAAGAATTCTTGCTTCTCCGGGGCTTGCACTTCAAAAGATAACAACTAAAGAGCCGGATAAGAGCCAGCTTGAAGTAGCTGTTGTTGCAATGAAGGCGGCACTTGGGATGGAAATAGATAATGCCACAGAAGTGTATCAGTAAAATATTAAAATAAAATTTATTATAAAAAAATATCTGCTATTTATATTGTTTGCTTCACTAAAAATGACAAACTCGCTTTGCTCAGACATGTCATTTTTAAGCGTTCAGCTCACTGCATAAATTACGCAGATATTTTTAATCTCATAAATTTTATTTAATATTTAATTGCTTTGTTGAAAGGAAAAAGGAATGGAAAAAGAAATTTATGAAATAGAAATAAATGAAACAGGAAAATTTTTAGAAAGACCTAATAGATTTATCTGTGAAGCTGAGCTTTCAGATGGAAAAATTGTCACTGCTCATGTTCATGATTCTGGAAGAATAAAAGAGCTTCTTTATAAAGGAAACAGTGTTTCACTTAGAAAAGCCAAAGATACATCAAAAAGAAAAACAGAGTGGGATTTAATTTCTGCAAAGGCGGAAGATGGAGAAGATATTCTTTTAAATTCATCTTTTCACAGATATATTTCTGAAAATATTTTAAGAGACGGGGAAATTTCTCCTCTTGGAAAGGCAGACAATGTAAAAGCAGAAGTAAAATATGGTCACAGCCGTCTTGATTATCTTTTAGAAAAAGATGGAGAAAAAATCTGGATAGAAGTAAAAGGGGTTTCTCTTTCAGAAAATAAACATGCAGTATTTCCAGATGCTCCAAGCACAAGAGCCTGCAAACATCTTGAAACTTTAATGGAACTTAAAGAAAAAGGGGACAGGGCTGGAGTTCTTCTTTTAATTTTCAGAGACTCAAATGATTTTTCTCCAAATTTTAAAACAGACCCAGATTTTTCGGAACTTTTTTATAAAGCAATAGAAAAAGGTGTTGAAATCTATCCTGTCCAGCTGAAACTTAAAAATGGAAAAATTTATTATACAGATAAAAAAATAAGAATACTTCCTAAAAAATAGCTGAAAATTTATAGTTTCTACGTTAAAGGAAATACTCAAGAATATAAATTTATAAAATTAGGAGGAGTTTTAAATGGAAAAAAATTATTATATGTTAAGAATGTTAAATTATGAAAGAAAATTTTCAAATAAATTGTTTTATAACTATAATTATATTACAATAGGCTGGAGTTTTTTTAATGAGGCTTATAATGGAGATTATTTAAATGTTTACAAAAACAGCAATGATAAAGAAAAATTATTAAGAGATACACTTGAAAAAACAGGTTGCAGCCTTGATGGAAGAAAAGTTGCATCACATAGAATACTTCATAAATTTTTAGAAATGAAAATAGGAGATATAGTAATTATTCCTGATTATAAAACTTTTCATATTGCAGAGATAAAAAGTGAGCCGATTTTATTTAGTAAAATAAAAAATGAATGTGGTTTTGGTGAAAATGATAATCCAGACATAGGATTTGTATATAAAATAGAAAAAGTTAAAAATTTATCTGGAAAAAGTGCAATATCTCGTGAAAAATTTGCTGATGGAACATTGACTTCAAGATTAAAAGCTAGAAATGGTTTTTTAATAATAAATGACTTAAAATACTCAGTAGAGGAAAGTAAAAAGAATTTTTTAAATAATGAAGTTTTAATATTAAGTGAAATTATAAAAGAAGGAAGTAGAAAGAATATAATAGAAGCTTTGAAAAAATGTTTATCACCAGATAAATTTGAAAAATTTTTAACAAATCTTATGATAAAATTAGGTGCAGATAAAGTTGATATTCCAAGTAAAAATAACAAAGAAAATGCTGTAGAAAATTATGCAGATGTTGATGTGATTGCTATTTTTGAAAAATTAAAACATATTATCTATATTCAAGCAAAATTTCATAATGGCAAGACAAGTGATTGGGCAGTAAAACAGCTTAATACTTATGATGGTGAAAAAGATACAGAAAATGATTACACAACTGCTTATTGGGCAATAACAACAGGAGAATTTTCAGAACAAGCAAAGGAATATACTAAGAATTCAAATAAAAATATTCGCCTTATAGATCAATCAGAATTGGCAGATTTAATTTTAAGCATTGGAACAGAAAATTTGGATTTATAAAAATAATAAATAAAAAAGCTGATTATCTGAAAATATTCAGACAGTCAGCTTTAATTTTTTATGCTTCGTATTTAGAAGTTTTTTCTATAAGTCTGTTAATAATTTTTTCCATAGCTTCATGAGCAGCATTTTTTTCTTCTGAAGCGATGTAAGGGTGTCCGCTGTCTCCAGCTTCAACGATTTGAGGAATCATAGGAACTCTTCCTAAAAATTCTATATTTAAATCTTTTGCAGCTTTTTCTCCTCCGCCTGTTTTAAATATATCAATTCTTTCTCCACAGTGAGGGCATACAAATCCGCTCATGTTTTCAATAATTCCAAGAACAGGCATTCCAACCATTTGTGAGAATTTTACAGATTTTCTTGAGTCAAGTATTGCTACATCTTGTGGAGTTGTAACAATAACACTTCCGTCAAGGTCTCCTAAAGATTGTGCCATTGTAAGAGGTTCGTCTCCTGTTCCAGGCGGTAAATCTATAACAAGATAATCAAGTTCTCCCCAAGGAATATCTCCTAAAAATTGGTGGATAGCTCCTATTTTTGCAGGACCTCTCCAGATAACAGGGTCATCTGATGTTGGAAGGAAGAAACTTAGAGAAACAACTTTAAGTCTTCCGTCAAGAAGAGAAAGAGGTTCAAATGTAGCCATTTTCTGTCCTTCTTTTCCAAGCATTAAAGCAACGTTTGGTCCGTGAATATCAGCATCAACTATACCAACTTTATATCCTTTCATTGCAAGTCCGTAAGCGATATTTGTAGACATTGTAGATTTTCCAACTCCGCCTTTACCACTCATAACGACTATTTTATGTTTAATCTTTTCCATATTGTTTTTAACTCTAAGGTCAAGGTCGCTCATAGGTTTTGTTCCATGATTAGTCATATGTTTTCATCTCCTCATTAAAATGTTAATCAAAAGTATACTTATTAAGTATACTCCTTTATATAATTTATGTCAACGTGATGAAGTCACTTTATTTTGTAAGTTATAAAATTTTGTTTTAAACGGCTGTTTGTGATTTTTTATAAATTTATGTTAGAATATAAATAAAAAATAAGTTAAAAGGAGCTGAAGAAATGGGAGCATTAAATGGATTAAAAATATTAGATTTTTCAACATTACTTCCCGGGCCTTATGCAACACTTATGCTTGGAGATTTGGGAGCAGACATAATAAAGATAAGTTCACCTGATAAAGCTGATATAGTTGCAGATTATCCTCCGTATATAGAGGGAACAAAACTTTCAGCAAACCAAGCATGGCTTGGAAGAAATAAAAGAAATCTGTTTTTAAATCTTAAAACTGAAAAAGGTGCTGAGATTATAAAAAAACTTATAATGGAATATGATATTATTGTGGAGCAGTTTAGACCTGGAGTAATGGAACGTCTTGGTCTGGGATATGAAGATTTAAAAAAAATAAATCCAAAAATTATTTACTGTTCACTTACAGGTTACGGGCAGACAGGACCTATGAAAAATAGTGCAGGACATGATATAAATTATCTTGCAAGAAGCGGGAATATGAATTATTCTGGAAGAGAAAAAGCAGGACCTGTTCTTACAAATATGCAGATAGCAGATATCGGTGTAGGTTCTCTTCATTCTGTAATAGGAATTCTTACAGCTGTATATTACAGAACAATGACAGGAAAAGGACAGTATATAGATATATCAATGTTTGACGGACTTCTTCCTTTTAATGCAATGGAAGGAGCGGCATTTTTAGTAAACGGAATAGAACCTCAAAGAGAAAAAACAAGGCTTAACGGCGGAAGTGCCTACGATTTTTATGAAACAAAGGACCATAGATATTTAAGTGTGGGGTCGCTTGAACCTAAATTTTGGAAAAATTTCTGTGAATGTATAGAACTTCCTGAACTTATAAAAGAAACGGTTATGCTTCATGATATAAATTCTTTAAAAGAAAAAATAAGAAAAAGAATTTTAGAAAAAGATTTAAAAGAGTGGAATGAAATTTTTAAGGGAAAAGATGTGTGTGTTGAGCCTGTTCAGACAATGAGAGAAGCAATGCTTGAAGACAGCCACGTAAAAGCAAGAAATCTTATTGCTGATGTAAAAGTTGCAGGAGAAAATGAAAGAACAGTTAAACAGATGACAACTCCTATAAAACTTTCTGAATCTCCTATTGAATATAAAGAAACAGGCTACCCTTTAGGATATCATACAGAGGAAATTTTAAAAGAAATAGGATATACTCTTGAAGAGATAGAAAAATTGGAAAAAGAAAAAGTTACAGCAGTATTAAAATAGTTTAAAAAGTATTTTCCAAATAAAAAAATTAGGGTATAATTATAATATAAATGAGTGATTTGTTAGAAAATAATTTTTTGTAAAATTAAAAAAGGAAATTTTTAATTAAAATCGAAAAATATATAAAAGAAAACAAAATGTTTACACTGCATCTTAAAGGAGGAGCGGATTGTTATGAAAAAAATACTTATACCTTTGGACGGAACAGAAAGAAGCATGCACTCAATAGACCTTGTAAAAAATCTTTACAAGAAAGATGAAATTGAAATTACTCTTTTGTATATAAAAGAGGATGTTAAAAATATGATTATGGAAGAAGATCTTATAGCAGCAGAAAAAGATATGCAGAAAATGACAGCTCCTGCTGTGAAAGAACTAGCAGGGTATAAATTAAACTGCGAGTTTGGTCTTATTGATCCGGGAACAGAAATAGTAAAACGTGCTGTAATGAACAGTATAGATATAATTATTATGACAAAATCAACAAAGAAAGGACTTACACGTATGATTGGATCTGTAACAAGCTATGTTGTAAGAAATGCTCCTTGTATTGTTATGATAGTTCCAGAATAAAATAAAAAGACTGCAAAGGCAGTCTTTTTTAATGAAATTAAGGGAGAGATAATGTTATTTAGAAAATCAGAAAAAAAAGATGTACAAAATATAATGGAAATAATAAATGAAGCAAAGGAATATTTTCGTGAAAACGGTATAGACCAGTGGCAGAACGGCTACCCCAATGAAGAAAGTATTTTAGGAGATATAGCAGAGGGAGAAAATTATGTGCTTTGTGATGAAAATGGAGATATTCTTGCTTCATGTGCAATCTCATTCAGAGAAGAAAAAAATTATCTTGTAATAGAAAGAGGGGAATGGAAAAGCCAAAATCCATATGCTGTTGTGCATAGGGTTGCTGTGAGAAATGATTTAAAAGGAAAAGGGCTTTCTGGAATTTTAATGAAAGAAGCTGAAAAAATGTGTGGCGAAAAAAATATAAAAAGCATAAGAATAGATACTCACGAAGATAATAAATCTATGCAGAAATTAATTCTAAAATGTGGTTTTGAATATTGCGGGATTATTTATGTGGCAGACGGAACAGAAAGATTTGCATATGAAAAAATTTTGTAATTCCCAATATTAAAAAAATATTTCTCAATGTAAAAGAATTGTAAACAAATTTGAATGAAATGTAAAAAATTGTTAAAATTTTTTTACACGGATTTAATATTGAAAAAATTCAGGAGGAGAAATGTATTTAGAAATTTTGTGTAAAATTGTCGGAGGACTTGGTATATTTTTATATGGAATGGAAAATATGTCAGGCGGAATGCAGAAACTTGCAGGAAAGAGACTGAAAAAAATATTGGCTGTGCTTACAACAAACAGAGTTGTGGCAGTTCTTATGGGGCTTTTTGTAACTATGCTTGTACAGTCATCTTCTGTAAGTACAGTAATGACAATAGGATTTGTAAATGCTTCGCTTTTAACTCTTAAGCAGGGGCTTGGGGTAATTCTTGGAGCTAATATCGGTACAACAATAACAGGTTGGATTCTTGTTTTAAATATAGGAAAATATGGTCTTCCTATTGCAGGAGCTGCAGCTATTGCTTATGTATTTTTAAAAGGTGACAAAGCAAGAACAAGAGCTCTTACAATAATGGGGCTTGGAATGATATTCTTAGGGCTTGAACTTATGAGCAACGGGTTAAAACCTGTAAGAAGTATGCCTGAATTTATAAGACTTTTCCATATGTTCAGTGCAGATACATATTTTGGTGTTGTAAAAACAGCATGTATAGGAGCATTAATTACAGGAATTGTTCAGTCTTCATCAGCAACTTTAGGTATTACAATAACTCTTGCACTTCAAGGACTTATTGATTACAATACAGCAGTTGCACTTGTTCTTGGAGAAAATGTTGGAACAACTGTTACAGCAATTCTTGCAACACTTAATGCAAATGCAAATGCAAAAAGAGCTGCTTATGCTCATACAATTATAAATATTACAGGAGTTTTATGGGCAACAACAATATTCCCGTTCTATATTAAATTTTTAGGAAACTTTGCAGATCCTAATGTAAATATGACAATGGCAATAGCTACAGCTCACACAATGTTTAACGTAATAAACGTAATAATGTTTACTCCGTTTGTAGGAGTTTTAGCAAAATTCCTTTGTTTCTTGGTAAAAGATGATAAAGGAATTTCAACAAAGGTTACTCAGCTTGATATGCTTATGGTGGGAACACCGAGTGTTGTTGTTGGTCAGACTAAAAAAGAAGTTCTTCAGATGGGAAGCAACATAAAAGAAATGATATTTACAATAGAAGAAGTTTTTGCAAAAAAACAAGATATTACAGAGGAGCAGGTTGGAAAACTTCAGGCTATAGAAGATAAACTTGATATCTATCAGCAGGAGATAACAGATATAAACTTCCAAATTCTTAATAAAGAACTTGATGAAAATATGAAAGAAGAAACAAGACTTAACTTAGAAGTTTGTGATGAATATGAAACAATCAGCGACTATCTTGTGAGAATAGCAAAAACTTTAAGAAAACTTCACGATAACGAAATTGTTTTAAGTGAGGAAAAAATTAAAAAACTTTCTTACATGAATGATGCAGTAAATACATTATTTAAAAATGTAAATACAGCATATGAAACAAAAGATAAAGAGATGTTTATAAAAGCAATAGTTCTTGCAAACCATATTACAGATAAATTTAGAGAAACAAGAACATATCACCTTGAAAATACAGCAAAAGTTGAAGGGTCAGCTATGTTCAGTACAAGTTATATGGATATATTAAATCACTACAGAAGAATAAGAGACCATATCTTCAATATTATTGAAGTATATACAAGATAAAAATTTTAAACAGGCCGGTCTTTCCAAAATAATTTTTTTCTGGTAAAATATTTTTACACAGAGTTTAGGAGGAAGGAAAAGTGAATGAAGTTTTAATAAGAGAAATGAAAGATGAAGACTGGGAAGAGGTACAAGCTATATACAAACAGGGTATAGACAGCGGAACAGCAACTTTTATGAAAAATGTTCCTGACTTTGAATACTGGGATAAAGCAAAACTTAAAATAGGAAGGCTTGTAGCAGAATATAATGGAAAAATAGTAGGCTGGGTTACACTTAGTGCAACTTCTGCAAGGGAAGATTATGCAGGGGTAAATGAAGTCAGTATCTATGTCCATGAAAATTATAAATCTTTGGGAATAGGAAAAAAACTTCTTCAAAAGGTTATAGAGGTTTCAGAACAGAATAATATCTGGACTCTTCAATCTGTAATTCTTGCAAATAATTTTTCAAGCAGAAAACTTCATGAAAGCTGTGGTTTCAGACTTGTGGGATACAGAGAAAGAATAGCCAAGGATAAACATGGAAACTGGCAGGATTCAATCCTTATGGAGAGAAGAAGCGAAGTAGTTCATTAAAAAATAACAAATGACAGAAGCTGTTGCAATTTATGGGTGTTTGCAGCAGCTTTTTCTTTCATAAAAAATAAAAGAGAAAAGTGTTGACTTGTCACTGACAGCATAGTGTATTTTAAAGATAATATATTAATGTGCCGTGATTAATATATTTTCAAACTTTTGGGGCTGTTATATTTTATAAATTTACATCAGCCCCTTCCCTAGTTTTTTAAATAAATTGATAATAAAAATTTTTTAAAAAATGATTGACTTATCAGTCAGTGACACGTTTATAATAATCTTGTATTAAAAGTGCTAACTTTTTAATAATACTTTTCTCTAAGGACTCCCTGCAGACTTCTCAACTGCAAAAGGGAGTCCTTTCCCATTTATAAAATTTTTCAAAGAAAGGGAGAGCTTAAAAAATTATGAAAAAAGATGAAAAAGAATATTTAACCTTGGGAGAGGTAGCAGAAATTTTAGGAATTAATAAAACTACTTTAAGACATTACAACAGGGAAGGATTAATTGAATTTGAAAGAGATGCTGAAAATAACTACAGGTATTATCATAAAAATCAGATTAATAATTTCAGAATAATTTTAAATTTCAGAAAAGTGGGTTTTTCCATAGAAGAAATAAAAGAAATAAAAATTTATTTTATAAATAAAAATTATAATAAAATAATAGAAAATATTCAGAAAAATATGGAAATTTTAAAAGAACATAAAAAATATATGACCTGTTTAAATGAAATAATAGAAGTGGATCCGGAATATATTTTAGCTGACAAAGAAACAAAATCTTTCTCCAGAAAAGATGAAGAAATTTTTACTACAAAAAATATAGACGGGAAATTATATGGAGTTTTATGTGTGGACGGAAAAATTTCTGATAGAAAAGCTGTTGAATATCTTTATAAAAAGATAGAGGAAAATAATTATATTGAAGACGGTGATTTATCCATTGAAGTAACAAATCCTTTTGGAGAATTAAGCAAAGAAAAATCTAAAATAAAAATTTATAAAATCCCAATAAAACACTTGACTTGTCAGCAGGTGACAGGTTTAGAATGAATTATCTAAGGGTGGAGAAAACCTTGGAAGAGATAAAATTTTTGAGGGAGGATTTTATTATGAAAAAAATAGCTTTATTACTTGGTGCATTATCACTTGTATTTTCAGTTGCTTATGCAAAAGAAGTTGTTCCTGCTGTAGAAGAAGTAACAGTTGTTGAAGAAACTCCTGTTGAAGTTGCAGCAGCTCCAATGTTAAGAGTTACAAATGTTGGACAATATTTAGAATTTGACAACACTTCTGGTGGAGAAGATATTGGTGAAGGAGTTCATTTTGCTAACTTTGTTGGATTAGCATACGGAGACAAATGGACATTTGACTTCATGGCAAGAAAAACTTGGTCAATGGATACAGATGATGGAATTCATTCAGCTGACCACAGACTTGATTTAGATGTTTGGAGACATTTTGATAATGTATCTTTAGGTTTCAGATTCAGAAATCAAGATGAATTTGACAGATACTATTTAAGAACTAAATATAATTATGGAATGTTCTCAGGTTGGATTGACGCAGCTTATCAATCAAATAATGGAGCATACGACCATGAAGATGCTTATTATGTAGAAGCAATGCCGGTTGTATTAACTTATGGACCAGCTTATGTTGGATATTATTTTGAAGCTGATACTTGGGCAGTAAATACAGTTAAAACAGCAGATGTAGATAATGGAGGAACTCCTGGATTTGAACATAATTATAGACAACAATTAAGAATTGGTGGAAACTTATATTCTGGAGAAAAATTAAATGTTGGATTAGAATATAGATGGCAGTTTGATACAGATACAGAATATGATGAAAAATATGCTACAAAAGGTTGGCAAGAAGTTGACACTAACCACATCTTTGTATTATCAGCAGCATATGATTTAACTGAAAACTTTAACATTAATGGATACTATCAATATGAAATGAGAGATTATAAAGCTCAAGGAAATGCTACAAAAGATAAAGATGACAACTATTATGGAGAATTCTGTATAGGATGGAAATATACATTCTAGTCTGATATAAAATAGAATTTTAACCACATTCAAATTTATAACAAAAAAGGGTGCTGTAAAAAGCACCTTTTTTCTTTATGCAAAAATTTTAAATTTTGATAAAAATAATTTTAAATTTTTTCTTCAGGAGTTAAATATCCCTTATCTTTATAATCTACAGAAGATATAACTTTTCCATTTGTATCAAAATCTTTCCAGATACCGTATCTTATACCATTAAAATATTTTCCCTCTTGGATTTTTTTCCCCTCATCATTATAAAAAGAAAAAATTCCATTTTTATATCCCTCAGTATAATTTCCTTTAACTTTAACAGCACCATTTGGATAAAATTCCATATAATATCCATCATAAATACCATGTTTAAAGTTTTTTATAGACTGACGTCCTCCCTCTTCATAAAAGAAAGTAAATTTTCCCTCTGCAAGATTATCTTTCATATAACCTTTTACTTGGATTTTTCCATTTTCATAATATTTTTTAGCAGTGCCGTTTAATTTTCCCTCTTTATAATTTGTTACAAAAAGAGGTGAACCATTTTCATAGTATTCAAAATATTTTCCCTGCAGTTTTCCATTTACAAGAGTTCCAAAAGATTTAATATTTTTTTCATTTGGATAAGTGGAATAGACTTTTCCTGTATTTGATTTATCAAGGGCAAACACCGTATTTTTATCATTTTTTAATTGGTTTTCTGTGTTAGTGCAGGCAGCAGCAAAAAGCACAAGAAAAATTAAAAATAATTTTTTCATCATTTAATACTTCCTTTTTTAATAAAATAATGGGTCTTCATCAATAGACGGCAGATCTTTTTTTATATTTTCACTGTTTTCTTTTTTAGGTGAGAAAGATACAGGAGTGTCATCTATAACTTCGATTGGAAGACCTGCATTGCTTTTTCCTACTAAAGTTTTTACTGTTTCAAGTTTTTTTATGACACTTGAAGTATATTCAGTGAATACGAATTTTGATTCTTTAGAAATTTCTTCTTTATTGACAGCAAGAACAACATAAGATTTATCATTGTCAACAAGAGCAATCTTTTCCACAGCTTTTAAAAGCAGAGTATCTGTTGTGTAATTTCTTAAATCAGGAAGAGCGGCAGTATAGACTTTTTTTGTATTTGCATCTACATTCTGCATATAAACATTAAATATTGTTGCCACTTCATTTGAAATTTTTGTTTTAAGATTTTCTCTTGCCTGGGTTCTTGCTTTTCCTTCAGCCACAAAAGAACCTGCAGTATCTATTTTAGAACTTCCTACAGCATATAATTCAGATTTTGAAACAGCAGCTGCAATTTTTTCTTGAGAAGCAATACCTATAGATGCAGGAACTAAAGATGTAGGAACAGAGATATTTGAACAGCCTGCAACAGTAACTGCTGTAAGTAAAATTAAAAATTTTTTCATCTTACAACCTCCAGAGATTAGAAATTATTATCAGGGTAAATTCCCATATATTTGTGAGGAACGGAAAATATATTTTTTATTTTTTCAATATCATCTTGTTTTGAATAATCAATTTCTGTATAAATATAATTTTCCAAAATATTGTAAACTTTATATAATTGATTATACAATCTATCTTTAATTTTGGCAAAGTTATTTTTTTCTAAAAGAAAACCAATTTTTCCAGATAATATGTCTGTATTTTCAGTTTTTCCCAAAAGGAAAAATTTTCTTTCATCTTTCTCATAATAATTTATTACAAAAATATCTTGAAGATTTTCAACTAAAGATATAAAATTATCATCTAAACTAATAAGAACATAATCTAAGGAATTGTATTTTTCTTTTAGGGAAGATACATCATTCATAAAATGATTTGATGTAAAAGTTCCTAAAATATTAATAAGGGCAGAAAGAGACCATACATCATTTAAAAGCCCTACTTCAAATATTTTTTCATAACTTCTGCATCCTGAAATAATTTCTGTAAAAAGACTTTTTATTATATTTTTGTCAAGCTCAGGAAATTTTTCACAGAGAGTTTTAAAAATAAACTTTTCTCTTTCGGGAACATAAAAATTTTTTTTCTGTTTTTTTATTTTTCCCACTCTTTTTACAATATCAATTCTCTGAGAAATTAAGTCAGCAATGCTATTGTTGATATTATCAAGACTCAAACGTAAATTTTTTAAATCGTCGCTAATTTTAATCACCTTTATTTTCATAATGTTTATAAATTTATTTTATATTATAATGTAATTAAAAGCAATTTAATATTGAAATATAATTAAAAATCCTATAAAATTAAGAGTATCAAAAAAACTAAGGAGGGGGAAAAATGAAGTTTTTTTCTCTGAGAAGAAAGAAATATGCAACACTTACTTTAAAAGAAAATGAAGAACCACAAGTATTTATAGAAAAAGAAAAAGAAAAAAGCGGAATCACTGAAGAGGTATCAGAGCTTTGGGAAAAATGCCCGGGGTGTTCTGAGATAATAATCAAAAAAGATATTGGAAGAAATATGCATAAATGTCCAAACTGTGATTATTATTATAAAATGGGAGCGAGAGACAGAATAAAACTTTTAATAGACGGCGGGTCATTTGAAGAAATGGATGCTGGCTTAACAAGTAAAGATTTTTTAGAATTTGAAGGTTATGAAGAAAAGTTAAAATCTGCAAAAGAAAAAACAGAACTTAATGAAGGAGTTGTTTCCGGAATAGGAAATATTGAAGGAATAAAAGTCAGCATAGCTGTTATGGATTTTAACTTCCTTGGAGGAAGTATGGGTTCTGTTGTAGGAGAAAAAATAACAAGAGCTATTGAAAGAGGAATCACAGAAAAAATCCCTGTTATAGTTGTTTCAAGTTCTGGAGGAGCAAGAATGTATGAGGGAATAGTTTCTCTTATGCAGATGGCAAAAACTTCTGCGGCAGTTGAAAGATTAAAAGCATCAGGACAGCCGTTTATTTCAATTCCTGTAAATCCGACAACAGGAGGAGTAACAGCTTCTTTTGCTATGCTTGGAGATATTATAATATCTGAGCCTAATGCTCTTATTGGTTTTGCAGGAAAAAGAGTTATTGAAGAGACAATCAAACAGAAACTTCCTAAAGGTTTCCAATCAAGTGAATTTTTACTTAAACATGGAATGATTGATCTTATTACAAAAAGAGAAGACATGAAAGCCACTCTTGTAAAAATATTAAGAAATATTGTCTAAGTTTGGAGGTTTACTGTGAGATACGAAAAAGAATTAATGGATATAGAAAATAAAATTAAAGAGCTTGAAAAATTTGCTGAAGAAAAAGAAGTGGACTTATCAAAAGA
The DNA here is from genome assembly GCA_900541465.1 of uncultured Fusobacterium sp. Taxonomy (GTDB): domain Bacteria; phylum Fusobacteriota; class Fusobacteriia; order Fusobacteriales; family Fusobacteriaceae; genus Fusobacterium_B. The sequence goes on from UQJY01000001.1 coordinate 150,791, forward strand.
GATTGAAAAGCAGAAAAAACTTTATGCAGCAAAATCAAAAGAGGCTTATTCAAAACTTAATGACTGGGATAAAGTTTCTATTGCAAGACACCCGGAAAGACCTTATGCAATGGACTATATAAATGAAATTACAACAGATTTTGTTGAACTTCACGGAGACAGACTTTTTGGAGACGACAGTGCCGTTGTAGGCGGTCTGTGCAGAATAGATGATAAAAAATTTATGGTTATAGGTATTCAAAAAGGAAGAACAGTAGAAGAAAAAATTGAAAGAAATTTTGGAATGTCAAATCCTGAAGGATACAGAAAAGCATTAAGACTTATGAAAATGGCTGAAAAATTCCATATTCCTGTTCTTACTTTAATTGATACTTCTGGAGCATATCCAGGAATAGAAGCTGAAGAGAGAGGACAAGGGGAAGCTATTGCAAGAAACCTTATGGAAATGTCAGGCTTAAAAACTCCGATAATTGCAGTTGTAATCGGCGAAGGTGGAAGCGGAGGAGCTTTGGCTCTTGGTGTTGCAGACAGAGTTTATATGATGGAACATGCGGTTTATTCTGTAATCTCTCCTGAAGGGTGTGCAGCAATACTTTTTAAAGATGGAAGTCTTGCAGAAAAAGCTGCAAAAAATTTGAAAATCTCAGCACAGAATTTGAAAAAATTAGGTGTTATTGATGATATTATTCCAGAACCTTTTGGAGGGGCACACAAAAATCCAAAATGTGCAGAAATTAACCTAAAAAAAGTAGTTTTATTATCAATTTCTGAACTTGAGAAAATAAAAATAGATACTTTGCTTGAAAATAGATATAATAAGTTTAGACATATTGGTTTTTTCATGGGTGAGTAGGAAGTTTTGACAATGAGCAGATTGTCAAACGTTCATAAAAAGAGAAAGAAAGTGTGAAGTTCCTGCTCAAATTATATAAAATTTTGTAAATAAAAATTTAACTTATAAATTTTTTAGGAGGGAAAAAAAGCATGAAAAGGATAGCTATTTTAACAAGTGGTGGAGATGCTCCTGGAATGAATGCAGCCATAAGAGCAGCAGCAAAGATGGCACAATACAAAGGAATGGAAGTTTATGGAGTAAGAAGAGGATACCACGGAATGCTTAGAGATGAAATATTTCCTATGGACGGACGTTTTATTTCTGGGATAATTGACAGAGGAGGAACAGCTCTTTTAACAGCAAGATGTCCTGAATTTAAAGACCCTAAATTTAGAGCAATAGCAGCTGAAAACTTAAAAAGAAGGGGAATAGAAGGAATAGTTGTTATAGGAGGGGACGGTTCTTACAGAGGAGCGGATCTTCTTTCAAAAGAACATGGGTTTAAAGTTGTAGGACTTCCTGGAACAATAGATAATGATATTATAGGAACAGATTTTACAATAGGTTTTGACACTTGTCTTAATACAATTCTTGATGCAATTTCTAAATTAAGAGATACAGCTACATCTCACGAAAGAACAATTCTTGTTGAAGTAATGGGAAGAAGAGCAGGAGACCTTGCAGTTCATGCTTGTCTTGCAGGAGGAGGAGACGGACTTTTAATTCCTGAACTTGAAAATCCTATTGAAATGCTTGCTTACCAAATTCAAGAAAGAAGAAACACTGGAAGACTTCATGATATAGTTCTTGTTGCTGAAGGTGTTGGAAATATCCTTGATATAGAAGCAGAATTAAAGAAAAGAGTTTCAACAGAAGTAAGAAGCGTTGTTCTTGGACACGTTCAAAGAGGAGGAACTCCTAGCGGACGTGACAGAGTTCTTGCTACAAGACTTGCTGCAAAAGCTATTGAAGTTCTTGCAAATGATGAGGGAGGAGTAATGATTGGAATAGAAGACGGTCAAGTTGTTACTCACGAGATTTCTTATGCATGGGAAGGAACAAAAAAACACGATGTAATAGAACTTTATCGTATGGCTGACATATTATCAAGATAAAATTTTATGTTCATTTTCTTTGAGCGGGCAAAGAAAACGAACCAAAAGAAACCCGCTCTGCTGGTGAAAAATTTTTTTATTAATTTTGTTCTCAAAACTAAAATTCATAAACTCGGGCTTTACCCTCAAACATATGAATTTTTACGTTTTGTTCACTGCATTAATCACAAAAAATTTTTCAATGCAGAGAATGATTAAATATAAAAGGACTGAGCAATTTTTAAATCACATCAGTCCTTTTTGTTTTATAATTCCAATTTTTTAGGAACAATTACAGTAATAGTTTTTGCTGTGTTGTATGTTACGAAACCAAGAGGTGCTCCTTTTGGTTTATTAAGATTTTTCTTTTCTGTGTATTCAACTACAACCTTATCTCCTGCTACAGCTTTTGAATAAAAAACAGCACAGAGAGCAACTTTTTCAATAAAACTTTCTTCCTGAGAAAAATCTTCTTTTTTTACAATAAAATGAGAACCCGGAATATCTTTTACATGAAACCAAATGTCATCACGTTTTGCAAATTTAAATGTAAGAAAATCATTTTCTTTATTATTTCTTCCAAAATAAATTGTCTTTTCATCAATAATCATAGTTCCGTAATTATCATTTTCTTTTTTCTTGTTTTTATTTTTTTGTGATTTTCCTTTTACTTTTAAGATTTTTTCTTCTGTAAGTTCATCTTCAATATTTTTAAGACCTTTTAAATCAGAAGATTTTTCAATAAAAGCAAGAACACTTTCAAGGTAAGAAATTCTCTGCTTGAAAGAAACAAGACGTTCCCTGCTTATTTCCAGACCTCTCTTCATTTTTGAAGATTTTTTATAAATTTTATTTAAATTTCCCTGAGGATTTAAAAGAGGATCAAGAGGAATTACAATCTCTTTATTCTCATAAAAATCATAGGCTTTTACAGACTTATCTCCTCTTTTTACTGAATATAAAACAGAGGCTAAAATATCTCCGAGATTTTTATATTTTTCATGGTCAGACATTGTTACAATATCTTTTTCAATATTTGCAGTTATTTTTAAAGTCTTTTTCTTCTCTTTTTCAACAGCAGAAATAAGTTTTCCTTTTAAAAGAGTGTAAGAGTTTGAAAGGGAACACATTTTTATATATGTGTTAACCATTTCACTGAAACTTTTATATTCTTTAACACTGTCCCAGCTTTTAGGTTCAATATTTAGAACAGCAGCAAAAACAGGAACATCATCTTTGAAATAAATTTTAGGAGAAATATTATCATTTAAGATTTTTTTCAAATCTTCATATGAATGAATAAACTCAACAGTTCTTTTTCCAAGCCCCTCTACTTTTTGAGAAATTTTATTTTCTTTTAAATATTCTTCAAAAATATTTTCTTCTATTTCAAGAGGATTTATTTTTTCTTCAACTACAGGCTGAACATATTCTGCCCCGGGAAAAAGAACACGAAGTGAATTCTCTTCCAAAGAAAATTTCTTAAGAAGAGAAATAATTTTATTTTCACTGTCTGTAAGAATAATATTTGAATATTTTCCCATTATTTCAAAATAAAGAAAATAATCTTTCATTTCTCCAAGTTCATTTAATTTTGAAAAATGAAATTTTAAAATTCTGTCAAAACCAAGCTGTTCAATATCAGTTAAAGCAGCATTTATTAGGTATTTTCTTAAAATCATAAGAAAATTTGAATTTTCTTCTAAAAAGTTTTTCTCTCTGTCTTCGTTAATATAGCATATTGGAAGAGACGGACTGCAGGAGAAAAACAAAGAAGTTTTTCCAAAGTGCAGAGACAAAGAAAGAGTTGAATTTTGAAAAATCTTTCCAACTCTTTTGCTCTGCAGACAGCTCTTAAGCTCATCTTTTACTTTGGAGATAGATACTCCGTCAAGATAAAGCATTAATCTTCAGCCTTAATTCCTATTAAGTTTTTAGCGTCCAAAATATTTATCTCTAAAACAGTTCCGTCAGCTTTTTTTAGAGCTATTTTGTCAATTTCTTTTGTTTCTGCTATTTCAAGAACAGTGTACTGTTCAATTCCGTGTTCTCTGAAATAATCAATAACAATAGGTGTTCCTTTTATTTCTATTATAGAAACTTTTTCCCCGCAGTTAAATTCTGTTATAGGCAGAGGCTTTAAAAATTCATACTGCCCTTTTAGGTTTTCAAGAATTTTTTCAAAAACTTTAAGGAAATGTTCTAAATCATTTTGGTCAATATTTTCAGTTATATTTGAAACTATCATTTTGTGATAATTGTTGTGATAGTTAAGTGCCTCAATTCCTTTTTTTGAAAGAGAAACATGAACTTTTCTTCTGTCAGAGTTAGAACGTGCTCTTGTAACAAATCCTTTTTCTCCAAGTTTTGTAATGGCAACAGTGGCTGTTCCCATAGTTATAGCAAGTCTTTCTGAAAGTTCATTCATTGTGATACAGTCTTTTCCGATAGCTTCGATTGTGTGAAGCTCTGTATGTGTAAGACATTTTATTCCTCTTTTTAGAGCCAAATCTTCTGATTCATAAAACAGTTTGTAGAAATTTTCAAAAACAGTATTTACTTTTTTCCCGTAAGATGACATTTTTGTTTATCCCTCCTTTTTTAGATTGGCTATTCTCTCTGCATAATTTCCTTTGAAAACATATGAACCTGCAACAAAAATATTTGCTCCTGCTTCAATACATCTTCCTATTGTTTCGTGAGTTATTCCTCCGTCAACTTCTATATCTACAGTTGGATTCATAGCTCTTAATTCTTTTATTTTTTCAACAGCACTTTCTATAAATGACTGTCCTCCAAATCCTGGGTTTACACTCATAACTAAGACCATATCAACTTCGTTTATAAGATATTTTACAGATTCAGCTGGAGTTCCCGGATTTAAAACTATTCCTGCTTTTACACCATATGATTTTATCTGCTGAATAACTCTGTGAGGGTGCAGTGTAGATTCAACATGAATTGTAATCATGTCTGCTCCTGCTTTTACAAAGTCTTCAATATATCTTTCAGGCTGAGTTATCATAAGATGAACGTCAAAAACTAAATTTGTTTTATCTCTTACTGACTTCATAACAGCGGGACCAAAAGTTATATTTGGTACAAATATACCGTCCATTACATCTATATGAACCCAGTCAGCACCTGCTTTGTCTATTGCAATAATTTCTTCACCCAACTTGCTGAAATCAGCTGAAAGAATTGATGGGGCAATTTTAATATTTTTCATATCTGTTCCACCTCTCGTTTTTTAATTTTTCATATACTTTTTTATAAAAATCGTATCTTATTTTTGAAATTTTTCCCTGCTGAACTTTTTCTTTGATTACACAGCCAGGTTCGTTTATGTGATGACAATCTAAAAATTTACAGTATCCCTCTTCGAAAGTAAATTCTTTGAAAAGAGAAACAAGTTCTTCCACATTTTCAATAGGCGGAAGTTCAAGGGAAGAAAACCCCGGAGTATCAATAACATATCCTCCTTCTGTAAGAGGAATTAAATTACTGTCTCTGGTTGTATGTTTTCCAGCTTTTAATCTTTTGCTGGTTTCTCCTACTGTAAGTTCTTTTTTATTTTGAATTATATTTAGTATGCTTGACTTTCCAACACCGCTCGGCCCGCCGAAAGCAGTTGTTTTTCCGATAATCATTTCTTTTACTTTATCAATATTTTCATTTTTAAAAGTTGATACAAAGAAAAGAGGAATATCTACATCTTTTAAATAAGAAAGAGTATCTTCAAGCTCTTTTTTTTCATCTTCTGATAAAAGATCAATCTTATTTATAACAACAATAGGAGAGATTTTATGATAGATACTGTTAAGAATAAGATTATTTAATCTGTCAAGCTCAATCTCAGGATCTTTTGCTGCAAACTGAATTACAAGATAATCTATATTTGCCACAAGAGGTCTGTTTATAATATTTTTTCTTTCAGCAATATTCATTATAAAATTATCTTCTGAAATTTCTACATAATCCCCCACAACACAGTTATCTTTTTTATCTTTTCTTTTAAGAACACCACGAAGTCTGCATTCGTGTTCCTGTGTTCCGTCGCTTACATAATAAAATCCTTGAATTTTATTTATTACTCTTCCTTTAATCAATGAATTAATCATCTCCTCGTTATTATCTGCTTATTATAAGATTTATATTTGATCCTGCAGAAACTCTGCTTCCTGCACTTATACTTGTATCTACGACAATATTTTTTTCAAGACCCGGAACTTCTATTTTTGTTATTTTTCCAACAAAAAGAGACTGCTCTTTTATGATTTTTTCTGCTTCATTTAATGTGTATCCCACAACATCAGGAACTTTTACAGTTTTTGAAGAAGCTCTGCTGCTTACAAGAATTGAGATACCATCGTTCATATCAACAATTTCTCCTGCTTTTGGTGTTGTAGCAATAACACAGTTATATGCAAGCTCTGAATTTGTTCTTGAAATATCTTTTATTTTTATTCCTTTTTCCTCTAAAAGAGAACGTACTTCAAAAAGCTGCTGTCCGTAAAAATCTGGAATTTCATAATAATTTTCACCGGCACTGACCCAGACTTTTATTCCTCTTCCTCTTTTTACCACTTTATCTTCAGCAGGTTCCTGCATAAAAATTTCTCCTGCTGGAAGATTTGAAAAATCTTTTCCTGCAACGTTTATGGAAACCGTTTTTCTGGGAATCATTTTTTCTGCTTCTTCAACAGTCAGCCCGACAAGATTTGGAGTTTTATAAAAATAATTATTAAAATAGTTATTTAGAAAAATATTTATTCCAAAAAATATGATAAGGCAGAATGAGATGATGTAAGAAAAAATTATAAAAAATTTCTTCATTTATCCTCCTAAATTTGTTTCTCAAAGAATTTAATTCGTTTACTCAAATCATAACATATGAACCTCAAAATATCAATAATTACTTGCTAAAACTTGTGTTAAATGATAAAATAAAATGTATTATTTCATGGGATTTTATAAGCAAAAATTATTTAAGATAGAATGTTTTAGGAGGAAAAAATGGAAGGTATTGTTGAGGTTTTAATTTCAAGAGAGAAAGTAGAAGAACGTATTAAAGAACTTGCAAAAGAGATTGAAAAAGATTATGCAGGGAAAGAATTAGTTTGTGTAGGACTTTTAAAAGGTTCAGTAATGTTTATGGCAGATCTTATAAAAGCAGTAGATTTAGATCTTAGAATTGATTTTATGAAAGTGTCAAGCTATGGAAGCGGAACAAACTCAACAGGAGTTGTAAAAATTCTTAAAGACGTTGATGTTGATCTTGCAGGAAAAGATGTACTTATTGTTGAAGATATAATTGATACAGGTCTTACAATTTTAAATGTAAAAGATTTTTTAAGCAAAAAAAATCCAAACTCAGTAAGAGTATGTACTCTTCTTGATAAACCAAGCAGAAGAGTTGTTGAAGTTAAAGGTGAGTATGTAGGATTTGAAATCCCTGATGAATTTGTTGTGGGATATGGACTTGATCTTGATGAAAAATATAGAAACCTTCCTTTCGTTGGAAGATTTGTAAGAAAATAAGAAACGGAGTTTATGATGTCGTTTAAGCATAAAAAGAAATATGGTCAGAACTTTTTAACTGATCAAAACAGCGTTCTGGAAAAAATTATGGAGGTTTCAAAGATAGAACCCCATGAGGAAATTCTTGAAATAGGGCCGGGAGAGGGAGCTTTAACAGAACTTCTTCTTGAAAAAGCAAAAAAAGTTATCTGTGTTGAGATAGACACAGACCTTGAAAAGATTTTAAGAAAAAAATTTGCTGGAAATGAAAAATTTAATCTTATAATGGAAGATATTTTAAAAGTTGATTTGGATAAAATTCTTGCTCCTCACACAAGAGTTGTTGCAAATATACCTTACTATATAACATCTCCTATTATAAATAAACTTATTGAACACAGAGATAAAGTAGATGAAGCATATCTTATGGTACAGAAAGAAGTTGGAGAAAGAGTCTGTGCATTATCAGGAAAAGAGAGAAGTGTTCTTACTCTTGCTGTTGAATATTATGGAATAGGGGAATATCTTTTTACAATTCCAAAAGAATTTTTTAATCCTGTGCCGAAGATTGATTCAGGTTTTATTTCAATTAAGTTTTATAATGACAGAAGATATGAAAAGCTTATTCCTGAAAATATATTTTTCAAATATGTAAAAGCTGCTTTTTCAAATAAGAGAAAGAATATAGCAAACAATCTTTCAACTTTGGGAATTTCAAAAGATGAAGTTAAGAAAAAACTTGAAATCCTTGGAATTTCGCCAAATGAAAGAGCTGAAAATTTAAAAATAGAGCAGTTTATAAAATTAGCTGAATGCTTTGAAGAAAATTAGGAGAACACTTATGGGAAGTTACGAATTTAAAATACAGAGCAGAAAAGAAGATATTGATTTTATCAATAAAATAATAGAAGCTTATGAAGAAGTGGGAGTAGTAAGAACAACTGATGCAAAAGCTGGTCTTATTACAATAATTTCCACAGATGATTATAAAGATACAGCAAGAGATATAATTTTAGATTTAGGAAAAAATTATGTTAAAGCTGAAATACTTGAAGAGGGACCTTGGAAAGGATTCCTTTAGGATATAGGAGGAAACACATAAAATGGAAAAATTAGAAAATCTTTTAAGTTATATTTTAAAAGGTCTTGTTGAAAAACAGGACGAAGTAAGAATAACTTATGAACTTATAGATGATACAATTATTTTTAAAGTTAACGTTGCTGAAGGTGAAATGGGAAGAGTTATCGGTAAAAACGGGCTTACTGCAAATGCAATAAGAGGAGTTATGCAGGCAGCAGGAGTAAAAGATAAATTAAACGTAAACGTTGAATTTTTAGACTAGGCTCGGTGATTTTGTGGACTTAGTTACAATAGGAAAAATTACAGGAACTCATCATTTAAAAGGAGCTGTAAAAGCAAATATAAGTTTAAGCGAGCCTGAAATTATAATCGGTGAAAGGGTTATGGTTGAAAAACCAAACGGAGAGAAAAAAATTCTTTCTGTTGTAAAACTTTCAAATCTTGTAGGAGATAAAGTTGTAATCGAATTTGAAGAGATTACAAACAAAACTGAGGGAAATCTTCTTGCAGGAGGGCTTATAAAAATAAACAGGGATATTTTAGGAATGGCAGAAGATGAATATCTTCTTGAAGACCTTTTAGGAATGACTGTTATTACATCTGAAAATGAAAATATAGGAAAAGTAGTTGATGTTTTTGATACAGCTGCTCACGATATAATTGTTGTTGAAGATGAAAATACAGAAACTCTTATTCCAAATATTGAAAATTTTGTAAAAGATATAGATTTTGATAAAAATGAAATTTATGTTGAAATTTTAGAGGGAATGAGAGAAACAAAAGGTGCTGTTTCTGAAAATGATGAGATTTAAGTAATAAAGGAGAAAAGTTTTGAAAATAAATATTTTAACTTTATTCCCTGAACTTTTTAGTGCTTTTAAATCACAAAGCATAATAGGAAGAGCAGTAAAAAATAATCTTATAGAGATAAACATTATAAATATAAGAGATTTTTGTTTTGATAAACATCAGCAGGCTGATGATACTCCTTTTGGAGGAGAGGGAGGAATGGTTATGAAACCGGAACCTCTTTTCAGAGCTTTAGAAAACTGTGGAGGAAAAGTTATTTATACTTCACCTCAAGGTGTTAAGTTTGACCAGCAGCTTGCATTAAAACTTAAAGAAGAAGAAGAGATTACTATAATAGCAGGACATTATGAGGGAATAGACGAAAGAGTTGTAGAAAATAAAGTTGATATGGAAATTTCCATAGGAGATTTTGTTCTTACAGGAGGGGAGCTTCCATCAATGGTAATGGTTGATGCGATAGCAAGACTTATTCCCGGAGTAATAACACAGGCTTCTTATGAAAATGATTCTTTTTTTAACGGACTTTTAGATTATCCTCAATATACAAGACCTGCTGAATATATGGGACTGAAAGTTCCAGATGTTTTAATCTCTGGAAATCATAAAAAAATAAGAGACTGGAGAATGAAAGAAAGTCTTAAAAGAACATATTTAAGACGTCCGGATCTTTTAAAAGATAGAGAATTTTCAAAAGAGGAAAAAAAATTCATGAAGGAAATTCTTGAGGAACTTATGGAGGGGGAAAAATAATGATATATAAGCTTAAAGGTTTTGAACCTGTCATAGGGGAAAATAATTTTATAGCTGACACAGCAGCAGTTATAGGAAAAGTTACAACAGAAAAAGATGTATCAATATGGTTTTCTGCTGTAATGAGAGCTGATGTATGCAGTATTCATGTTGGAGAAAAAACAAGCATACAGGATAATGTAACAATTCATGGAGATAAAGGGCATGATGTTGTAATAGGAAAAAATGTTACAATAGGTCATAACTGTATTATTCATGGCTGTACAATAGGGGATAACTGTGTAATAGGAATGGGGTCAACTATTCTTAATGGTTCAGTAATTCCTCCAAATTCTTTAGTGGGAGCACATTCACTTGTAACTCCGTCTCTAAAGGCTGAAGAGGGAACTCTTATTATAGGAAGTCCGGCAAAAAGTGTAAAAAAACTTCCTGAAGAACAGCAGGAATATTTAAAAAATGCTGCTGAACTTTATGTTGATGAAATAGATGTTTATACAAATGAATTAGAAAGGGTGAAATAAATTTATGAGAGACAAAATATATTTAGGGCTTGTTCACTACCCTGTTTATAATAAAAGAAAAGAAGTTGTATGCACTTCTGTAACAAACTTTGATATTCATGATATATCAAGAAGCTGTAAAACTTATGATGTAAAAGAGTATAACCTTATTGTTCCAGTTGAAGCTCAAAAACAGCTTACAGAAAGAATAATAGGTTACTGGCAGGACGGAACAGGCGGAGAATACAACAAAGACAGAGAATCTGCTTTCACAATTACAAGAGTAAAAAATTCAATAGAAGAATGTATTGCTGATATTGAAAAAAGAGAGGGACAGAAACCTGTTATTATAACAACTTCTGCTCATATATATCCTAATTCAATAAGCTACAAAGGGCTTTCTGAAAAAGTTTTTTCTGATGACAAACCTTATCTTTTCCTTTTTGGAACTGGATGGGGGCTTATAAAAGAAGTTATGGATATGTCTGATTATATTTTAGAGCCTATAAGAGGAAATACAAAATATAACCACCTTTCTGTAAGAGCTGCAGTAGCTATTATTTTAGACAGAGTTTTGGGAGAAAATTAATCCCGGCTCTGTTTCTTAATGTTTGCCATTATTTTGGAGGATATAAAGAATGGGAAAAAGAGTAACAATAAAAACAAGACCTGATTTTTTTAAAAATGCAGGTGCAGAAAATATAAAAGTAAGAGAGCTTATGTATGATGACAGAGCAAAGAAACTTAAAATTTTCTGTACTCTTGGGGGGCCTTGTTATATATGCGAAACTGATATAGTCTGTAATGACCTCCATAAAAAATTTGGAGACAGCCTGAGCATAGAATTTGAAATTGAATATGAAAATAATGAAATAACTAGAAATGACCTTATGCAGATTACAGAAAAAGTAATCAGTGAGCTTAAAAAGAAAAATGCAGTATCAAGGTCATTTCTTTATCTATACAGAATAAAAATAGAAGACAGAAAAATTATTATTGAGCTTAAGAATGAACTTGCAATAGAAACTCTTTATGAATCAAGAATAAATTTAAGGCTTGAAACTCTTCTTGCTGAATATGGTATAAAAGATTTCAGGGTTGAGTTTGTGCCGGGAGATTTTTCAAAAGAGATTGAAAAAGTTGAAAATAAACTTGATGAAGTTATGATTACCCTTACTAAAAAAATGGACGAGGAAAATCTTAAAAATTCTGTTTCACAAAAATCAAATACAGAAAAAGAGGGACAGAGATTTAGTGCCGTTTCAAACAGAAAAACAAAAGATATTAAAGGAACTTCAATACCTCTTTCTGAATTTGGAGAAATTTATGAAAATGATGTGTGTGTTCTTGAGGGTGAAGTTTTTAATCTGGATAAAAGAGAATTAAAAACGGGAAATACACTTTATACAATAAGAATTACAGACAATATAAATTCCGTTACAACAAAGATGTTTTCAAAAGATGAAGATGTTGATGTAAAAGTCGGGGACTATATAAAAGTAAACGGAAGAAAGCAGATAGATAAATTTGATGAAAATGAAGAGATTTTAATGCTGAGCAGTATAAATAAACTTGAGCATACAAAAGTTAAAAAAGAAGATACTGCTGAGAAAAAAATGGTTGAACTTCACACTCACAGCAAAATGAGTGAGATGGTCGGGGTAACAGATATAAAAGACCTTATAAAAAGAGCAAAATCTTATGGTCATACAAGTATGGCAATAACAGATTATTCTGTTGTCCACACTTTCCCTTTTGCATATAAAGAAACTAAAAAAGATGAAAACTTTAAAGTTATTCTTGGTTGTGAAATGTACATGGTTGACGATAAAAAACCAATGGTAAGAAATCCAAAGGACAAGCTTATTCAAGATGAAACTTTTATAGTTTTTGACTTGGAAACTTTTGGTCTTAATTCACACGAACATCCTATAATTGAAATTGGTGCAATAAAAGTTCAGGGTACAAGAATTGTAGACAGCTTTTCACAGCTTATAAATCCTGGAATGCCAATTCCGGAAAAAATTCAGGAAATCACAAGCATTACAAATTCTATGGTAGCAGATATGCCTAAAATTGAGGAAGTTCTTCCAAAATTTATGGAATTTGTAGGAGATGCTACAATGGTTGCCCACAATGCAAGATTTGACATGAGCTTTATAAGACGTGAGTGCAAAAGAATAATGGGAATTGACTATGATCCGTCTGTAATAGATACACTTCAGATGGCAAGAGATGTAATGCCTGATTTAAAAGGATACGGACTTGGAAGTCTTACTAAAAAACTTGGTGTTGCTCTTGAAAATCATCACAGAGCAGTTGATGACTCACAGGCAACAGCTGGAATGTTTATAATTTTCCTTGAAAAATATCTTGAAAAAGGAATTACAAATATAAAAAATATAAACGGAGGTTTCCCTCTTAATATTCAAAAGCAGGATACATCAAATGTAATGGTTCTTGTAAAAAATCTTACAGGTCTAAAAAATATGTATCAGCTTGTTTCAATAGCCCACAAAGATAATTTTGGAAATAAAAAGCCGAGAGTAACAAGAAGCGACCTTGAAAGATTGAGAGAAGGGCTTATTATCGGTGCATCAAATACAGTACATTTTATGAATACAAGCGAGCTTGTTCTTGATTATCTTGATTATAATTTTAAAGATGTAGAAAGTGCTATAGGATTTTATGATTATGTGGAACTTCTTCCAAAGGAAGCTTATAATGAGTTTATAGATAAAGACGGCACTAACAGGCTTTCTTCATATGGTGCAGTTGAAAAGATGAACAAATATTTTTATGATATCTGCAAGAAAAATAATATTCTTGTAACTGCAAGTTCAAATGTCCACTATCTTGAAAAAGAGGAAAAAGATATAAGAAGCATTCTTCTTTATGGAAGCGGGAATGTTTTTAAAGCCAGCCAGTATATGACTGATAACGGTTTTTATTTCAGAACTACAAATGAAATGCTTGATGAGTTCAGTTATCTTGGAGAGGAAGTAGCAAAAGAGATTATTATAGAAAATACAAATAAAATTTCTGATATGGTTGAAAAAGTTCAGCCTATACCAAGCGGATTTTATCCTCCTCACCTTGACAATGCAGAAGAAACAGTTCGCAGTATGACATATGAAAAAGCATACAGAATTTATGGGGACCCTCTTCCAGAAGTTGTAAGTGCAAGGCTTGAAAGAGAGCTTAATGCAATTATAGGAAATGGTTTCTCTGTTCTTTATCTTTCAGCACAAAAACTTGTTAAAAAATCTTTGGACAATGGATACTTGGTTGGTTCAAGAGGTTCAGTAGGTTCTTCTCTTGTTGCATATATGATGGGAATAACAGAGGTAAATGCCTTGTATCCTCACTATATCTGCGATAATCCAGAATGTAAATATTCAGAATTTACAGATAAGCCGGGAGCCGGGGTTGACCTTCCTGAAAAAATCTGCCCAAAATGCGGAAGACCTTTAAGACGTGACGGCCACTCAATTCCATTTGAAGTTTTCATGGGATTTAACGGGGACAAAGTTCCTGATATTGACCTTAACTTCTCTGGGGAATATCAATCTGAAATTCACAGATACTGTGAAGAACTTTTTGGAAAATCAAACGTATTTAAAGCAGGAACAATTTCAACTCTTGCTGAGAAAAATGCCATTGGTTATGTAAAAAAATTCTATGAAGATAATAATCTTCATGTAAGCAAAGCTGAGATTATTAGAAAGGCTGCAAAGTGTGAGGGAGCTAAAAAAACTACAGGACAGCACCCTGGAGGAATGGTTATTGTTCCAGGAGAAAAATCTGTTTTTGATTTCTGTCCGATACAGCACCCTGCAAATGATATGACAAATGATTCTATAACAACCCATTTTGATTATCACGTAATGGACGAACAGCTTGTAAAACTTGACGTACTTGGACACGATGACCCTACAACAATAAAAATGCTGCAGGAATACACAGGGGTAAATGTTTATGATATTCCAATAGCTGACCCTGAAACTTTGAAAATTTTCTCAGGGACAGAGGCACTTGGAATTACACCAGAGCAGATTGATTCAACAGTTGGAACTTTTGGTGTTCCAGAATTTGGAACATCTTTTGTAAGACAGATGCTTGTTGATACTCTTCCTAAAACATTTGCAGAGCTTGTAAGAATTTCCGGTCTTTCTCACGGAACTGACGTTTGGCTTAATAATGCACAGGAATTTGTAAGAAGTGGAGAAGCAACTCTTTCTGATATAATTACAGTTCGTGATGACATAATGAACTATCTTATTGCACAGGGGCTTGATAAAGGAAAAGCCTTTAAGATAATGGAATTTGTAAGAAAAGGAAGACCGTCAAAAGAGCCTGAACAATGGGAAGAATATTCAAATCTTATGAAAGAACACCATATAAAAGAATGGTATATTGAATCATGTAAAAGAATAAAATATATGTTCCCTAAAGGACATGCTGTTGCTTATGTTATGATGGCAATGAGAATAGCATATTTTAAAGTTCATTATCCTCTGGCTTTCTATGCAGCATATCTTACAAGAAAGATAGAAGATTTTGATTTTGAAATAATGGGAAATGAAAAAGCTCTGAAAGAAAAAATGAATGAGCTTAAAAAAGAAGTTAAACTTGATGTTAAAAAGAAAACTCAGATGGCACTTTGTGAAATTATAACAGAAATGCATGCGAGAGGATATGAGTTTTTAGGAATAGATTTATATAAATCTGAAGGATTCAGATTTACAATTGAAGATGGAAAAATAAGAGTTCCTCTTTTAGGAATAGCAGGTCTTGGAGGAGCTGTAATAGAAAATCTTTTAAGAGAAAGAGAAGAGGGAAAATTTCTTTCTTATGAAGATTTAAAAAGAAGAACAAAGATGTCTTCAACAATAATAGAAAAACTTAAAAGTTTGGACGCAATAAAAGGGCTTAATGACACAAATCAGATAACTCTTTTCTAAATTTTTAAAAGCAGGAGAAAAAATGGCATTATCATTAAAAAAAATGGATAAAAAATATATAGGAACGATTTTGGTCTGCTTTGCAGCATCACTTTGGGGTTTTGACTCTATAGTTCTTACCCCGAGGCTTTATCATTTAAAAGTTCCTTTTGTGGTATTTATGGTTCACTGTCTGCCTTTCGTTGTTATGAGTATTTTTATTGGGAAGAGGGAGATAAAAAATATTTCTCATCTTCCTAAAAAAGATTTAATGTTTTATTTTCTTGTGGCACTTTTCGGCGGATGTATAGGAACTCTTTCAATAGTAAAATCTTTGTTTCTTGTAAACTTTCAGCATCTTACTGTTGTGACTCTTCTTCAGAAAGCACAGCCAATATTTGCTCTTATTCTTGCAAGAATTATTTTAAAGGAAAAACTTGGAAAGAATTTTTTAAGCTGGGTTCTTTTTGCACTTATCGGGGGATATGTAATGACTTTTGAATTTACTCTGCCGAGGGTTGCAGAAGTAAGTTCAAGCAATGTTTTTAAAGCAGTTTTGTATGCACTTCTTGCAGCATTTTCTTTTGGAAGTGCAACTGTTTTTGGAAAAAGAATATTGAGTCATTCAAGTTTTGTTACGGCTCTTTATACAAGATATTTTTTTACAACAGTAATAACTTTTTTTATAGTTCTTGCAAACAGTGAGCTTAATCTTATTTTTAAGGTTACACCTTTTGAATGGCTTATATTTGTCATAATAGGGATTACAAGCGGAAGCGGGGCAATTCTTCTTTATTACAGAGGGCTTAGATATATTGATGCAAGTGTTGCAACAATATGTGAGCTTTCGTTTCCTATTTCATCTGTGGTGTTTGATTATATTTTTAACAGACATTTTCTTACACCTGTGCAGTTTATGGGAGCGGCAGCTCTTATATTTGCAATATTAAAAATAAGCAAGAACCAGAAATAGAAAATTATTTTATGTTGAAAAATAAAAGAAAATTATGTATAATAAAAGTGTCTAAGATACTTGTAAATCGAAGTAAGGAAAAAAAGGTTATCTCGCCAATAGCCTTTTTTTATTTTTTGTAAAAATGTGTTATAATGTATATGCTTTTATTTAGCACCGTTTGCTTTTTAGAACTCCTTATGAAGATTTACAAAATGAAGTATCTAAAAGACAGCATAATGATAATGGCGATTATAGTAATTATGATTTTGGTAAGTGTTATGAAAATAACTTTTATTGAAGAAATTATTAAAAAACTATTTGAAATTATGTAAAAGGCAGACAAAAAGGGGTTTTTAAGGCTGGCAACCTTAGCCCCGACTAATTAAAAATAAAGTAGAATTAATTATAATTTTTTATACAGTCAGAAAATTAAAAATCTGGCTGTTTTTTTATTATAAATTAAAAAATTTCTATAAATTTTTAATTTCTTTTTCATCTTTTTCAAGTGTATAAAAAATTATAAATATTTATACATTAAGGGAGAAGTATGAAAAGAGAAAATAATTTAGATTTTTTAAGAGTTATTGCATGTGTTATGGTAATTTCAATTCATGTTTCAGCATTTTATGTGACAAAATATGTTGAAACTCCAAATTTTAAATTTACCATAGGGAATTTTTATGACTCTTTTACAAGGCTTGCAGTGCCGATATTTGTTTTGCTGAGCGGAAGATTTGCACTTTCAGATGAAAGAAATATTCATGTAAAATATTATTATAAAAAATTTTTTAACAGAATAATAATTCCTACAATCATTTGGAGTTTATTATATTTTCTATATTCTTATGTTTTGGAGTTTATGTATTATATTCTTTACGGAGAATTGAAGCATAGTATTTTTTCACCAATAAAATCATGGATAATTGGAGCACCTTACTATCATCTTTGGTATTTGTATATGAGTATTGGGCTTTATCTTTCAGTTCCTTATCTTTTGAAACTGAAGAAAAAAATAGGTGAAAAAAAGTTTTTTAAAACAGGAATAATATTTTTTATTTTAGGATTATTTATTTTTCTTTTTGAAGAGTTTTTAAATTATATAAATTTTTATGACAGAGAAGATATTTTTAAATATTTAAAATATTTCTGGTATTTCAATCAGTTTAAATTTATAAATTTTCTTGGATATTTTATTTTGGGATATTCACTTAAAAATTTAAAAAAAAGATATATAAATTTTAAAAATATGATGTTTTTGACAATTTCTTTTTTATTTTTAATGTTTTTTACAGTTGAAGTATTAGCAAGAAAAAATTTAATGGAAAATTCTACGATTTTTTATAGTAATAATTTTATTTTTACAATGGGAGGAGCAGTTTCAATTTATTTAGCTTTTAATAATTTGAAATCTGAAATGATAAAAATAGATTTTTCAAATTTAGCTTTTCATTCTTTTAATATTTATCTAATTCATGCTGGAATTTTAAGTGTTATAACAATATTTTTAGATAAAATTTTAAATTACGAGCCCAATCCAATATGGTATATTTCTTTATTTGTTTTATTTTTGTAAGTTCATATATTTTTTCTGTAGTATTAGAAAAGATAAAGAAGATATTTAGTGGAAAACTTGAAAAATAATAAAAAATTATGTATAATGAAAGTGTCTAGAATTTGTAGAAAAGTTCAAAAATAAAAAAAGGTTATTATGCCGATAACCTTTTTTTATTTTTTGTAAAAAATTTTTTATTATATATTTAAATTGATAAAAATGCTATAATTATACTGGCACTATTAAGGTTTGTCCCGTTGTTGTGCTTCTTAGAATGGAACTTTTCTTTATGAACAAATTTAGACACGGCGTTCTGCTGACAGTGAGTATGGTAATTATAATTTTAATATCATTTATTAAAATATCTGTTATTGAATTTATTATTAAAAAACTGTTGACAGTTTCGTAAAAAACAAACCAGCGGGGTTTTAAGGTCGGCAAACCTTAGCCCCGACTAACAAAAATTGATATGATACCCATAAAGGGCACACATATATTATTGACAAATTAAAAATATATG
>UQJY01000002.1 GCA_900541465.1 uncultured Fusobacterium sp.
AAAATTCTTTTCAGCACTTTTTGTATGAGCTGTTAAAAAATGCAACAGCCCCTTTAATTTTCTAATTTAAGAAATTTTAATTTAAAAAGTAAAAAAAATGTGTTATTCTATAAATAATGAATAAGAATGGTACAAGGAGAAATTCCAATGAAAATATCTAAATATAAAATTATAGAGGAAAGTATACTTAGAGATATAAAAGAAAAAAAATACAAATTAGGGGATCAAATTCCTACAGAAGCAGAATTGGGAAGAGATTTTAATGCCAGCAGAATGACTGTAAATAAAGCAATATTATCTTTAGTTTCTAAAGGGTATATAGAAAGAATAGCAGGAAAAGGAAGTTTTGTCAGCGGGCAGTTTATAGAAAAACCTTTAATTAAAAAGCCGAGAAGTTTTACTGAAGATATGAAATCTATAGGAAGAACAGCTGGAGCAGTCCTTTTAGAATATAAAATTTTAAGAGGGTATGAACTTCCTGAAAAAATTTTAAAAAATCTTCAAGCTGAACCAAATGATTTTATACATTATTTTTCAAGATTGAGAACAGGAGATAATATTATATTTGCTGTAAGCTACGACTATGTTCCATGTAAAACTCTTCCAGTTATAGAGGCTTCAAAACTTGAAGGTTCATTTTTTAAATATGTTGAAGAATCAGGTTTAAAAATAGGAAGTACAGAACTGACAATAACAGCGACACTTCCAACAGAAGAACAAAAAAAGATATTAAAAATAAATAATGAAGCATTATTAAAAGTTTCTCATATAACAGAGCTTAATGATGGAAAAATTTTAGAGTATATTGATACTTATTATATAGGAAGTATGTATTCATATAAATCTTATATTGCAAAGTAGTATATTATAAAATGAGGGAGCTTTTGCTCCCCTCTAATATCTTATTTTATAATATACAAGCCCAATATATTCCCAGAAAGCAGAATATAAATCTTTTAAAACTTTAAACTGTGGGACATAAGCAAAGAAATTTTGTTTTTCAATATGTGCAGTAAAATCACAAGGAGCTGGATAAAAAATAAGTTCAGAATCTTTAAAAACCTCCATGCTTCTTGGCATATGAACAGCAGAAGTGATAACTATTCCTGATTTTATATTTTTTTCATTCATAATCCATTTTATATATGTGCTGTTTTCTTTTGTTGTATTGCTTTTTTCCTCAATTAAAATATCTTCTTCGGGAACTCCAAGAGAAAGAAGTTCTTTTTTATAAACCGAGCTTTCACTTTGTTTGTTCTGAAGAGGACTTCCCCCGCTTATAAATATTTTTTTCGGGCTTTTGTTATAAAGTTTTGCAGTTTCAAGAATTCTTGGATAAACATTTTTAGCAGGAACATTTCCTCCAACCGTATCAGTTAAAATTCCTCCGCCCAGAAGAATATAAACTTCTCCTTTTTCAATATTTTCTTCTGAAATTACAGGATACTTTTTTTCCAGATTTAAAATAATTGGGTCTGCAAAAAATTCACATGAAAAAAGATATATTGTTCCGCTTATAAGAAACAATAAAAATCCGCTTCTATATTTTCTGTCTCTTATATTACTTATTCCTATTAGAAAAAGAATTACAATAAAAGGAACAGGAGATAAAAGTGAAATTGAAATTAATTTTTGTAAAAAAAACATTTTTATTTCTCCTTTTTTACTGCTCTGTAGCAGTAAAATTTTCTACAATATTTTTCCAAAGGTTCTGCTCTTTTAAGATTTTTTCTAGGATTTCTCTCACAGCTCCGTATCCGCCGTTTTTAGTTGAAACATAATCTGAAATTTCAATAATTTCCTGCACTGAATCTTTTGGGCAGGCAGCAAAACCACAAAGTTTCATAGGTTTTAAATCGATTAAATCATCTCCTATGTAAGCAGTTTCTTCAAAAGAAATATTATATTTTTCTAAAATCTTTTTTAAGTCGGCCACTTTATCCCAGCTTCCTTGAACAATTTCTTGAATACCAAGTTCCTTTCCTCTTCTTTCAACAATTTTAGAAGTTTTTCCAGTAATGATTGCAAATTTTATTCCCTGTTTTATAGACTGGCTTATTACAAGTCCGTCTTTTACATCAAAGGCTTTCATTTCATTCCCCATATTATCAATATAAAGTTTTCCGTCAGTAAGAGTTCCGTCTACATCAAGAACTACAAGTTTTATCATAAAAATTTCCTCCATTTAAAAAATACTTTTTACAAAATCATATCATAATTTTAAAAAATATAGAAATATAAAAAATAAAATTTTATACCGTGAAAAAGATTTTCTATTTACTTTGCTCACTTCACTAAAAATGACAAACTCACTTTGTTCAGACATATCATTTTTTAGCGTTCAGCTCACTTCGTAAATTATGAAAATTTTTTCAATCTCCTAAAATTTTATTTTTATAATTAAAAAAGAATATTCTCTCTTCCAAAACTACGTGGTTGATAAAAAAATTTTTATGTAAAAAAATAAAATATAATATGATATAATTATTCATAGAAACATCTGTAATGCAGAACAGAAAGGGGGGATTATTTTGGGAAAGATAATCTACATAACAGGAGGAGCAAGAAGCGGGAAAAGTTCTTTTGCTGAAAACCTTATTAAAGAACGTTACAACAGCAAAATATATCTTGCAACAGCAATTCCTTTTGACGATGAAATGAAAGATAGAATTGAAAAACATAAAAAGCAGAGAGGAAGAAACTGGAAGACAATAGAAAATTATAAAAATCTTTCTGGAATTTTAAAAAATCACATAGAGGGGTATGATGTAATTCTTCTTGACTGTATAACTAATATGGTGACAAACCTTATGATAATGGAAAATGAATATGACTGGGATAAAATTTCCATGAAAGAGGTTGATACAATAAGAGAAAAAATTATTGATGAAATAAATTCTCTGATTGAATTTATAAAAGAAAATGATATTGATATGGTTGCTGTTTCAAATGAAGTGGGACTTGGGCTTGTGCCTGCTAATCCTCTTGGAAGACATTTCAGAGATATCGGCGGAAAAATAAATCAGATAATGGGAGAGGCATCAGAAGAGGCTTATCTTGTTGTTTCAGGTTTAAATATAAAACTTAAATAATTTTGGAGGTTTTTTTATTTTATGAAAGGGTTGATTTTACTTTTTAAATTTATGACAAGACTGCCTATTCCTGTAAATCCTGAATTTGATTCAAAAGAACTTGGAAAAAGCATGAAATTATTTCCTGTTGTTGGAATAGCTGCAGGGCTTGTTTTATATGTGGTGTATTTTTTAGGAGCAAAATTTATTTTATCTTCGTATCTTTTGGCTGCTGTAGTTGTTCTTGCAGAAGTTGTTCTTACAGGGGGGCTTCATCTTGACGGCTTGGCAGATACTTTTGACGGAATTTTCAGCTATAGAAGTAAACAGAAAATGCTTGAGATAATGAAAGACTCAAGACTTGGAACAAATGGAGGAATTGCTCTTATTCTTTATTTTGTTTTAAAGATTTTCCTTTTAGCCGGAATAATGGATGCAGGTTTAGGAGCTGCCGGAAGATTTTTAGGGCTTAAAGATACAGCAGGTGCTGTAATCTTAATCACTCCTGTGCTTGCAAGAATAAATCCTGTTTTAAACTGTGCATTTTCACCTTATGCAAGAGCATCAGGAAGTGCAAAAGATTTTGTAGACTGTACAGATAAAAGCGGAGTTTTAATTGCAGCAGCAACAGGACTTTTATTTTCTGCAGTTGTCGGGTGTGGAATTTTAGGAAATTTAAATCCTCTTCACCTTGTTAATATAACAGCAGTAACTATGGTTCTTGGATTATATTTTTCAAAACTTATGGAAAGAAAAATTGGAGGAATTACAGGGGATACATTGGGAGCAATTTTAGAGCTTTCAGAAATTATAATTCTTTTTGGATTTTATTTTTCTGTAGTATCATCAATAGGAGCAAAATTTTCAATATAGGAAATCTGTAAGGGGGATTTTATGGGAAAACTTATTTTAATAAGACATGGTCAGACAGATATGAACAAAGACCAGCTGTATTATGGAAGACTTGACGTTCCTATTAACGAGACTGGGAAAGAGCAGGCAGAAAATACCCGTAAAAATCTTGTTGAACTTGAAATAGATTATGACAAAATTTATTCCAGTCCAATGAAAAGAGCTTATGAAACAGCAGAAATTGTAAATTATAAAAATCTTGAAATAGAAAAAGATGATGAGCTTAGGGAAATGGATTTTGGAATTTTTGAAGGATTAAGTTACAAAGAAATTATAAAAAAATATCCGGAAGAAATGGAAAAATTAAAAAAAGACTGGAAAACATATTCTTATGTAACAGGGGAAAATCCTTTTATGCTTCAAAAAAGGGCTTTAAAATTTTTAGAAAAAATTGATAAAAATAAAAATAATATGGTTGTTACTCATTGGGGAATTATATGTACTCTTTTAAGTTTTCTTTTTTCAAGTGAACTTGAGGGGTATTGGAAATATCAAGTAAAAAACGGTGGAATAGTGATAATCGAATTTGCAGACGGTTATCCAATTCTCTGCGGTTTTAATGTTGGGAGATAGGCAGGGATTTTATGAAAAGATTGGAAGAAAGTCTTAAGGAGATAACAGTTTTAAACAAAAATTCCATTAATAAATGCCAGAAAGTATGGGATTCAAAAATGAAGCCAGCAGGAAGTTTAGGTGTAATGGAAGATATTGTTTTAAAAATTGCCGGTATCTTTGAAGATTCTTTTGAAAATATAAAAACAAAAGGCTGTCACATTGTGGCTGCTGCAGACAACGGGGTTACAGATGAAGGAGTTTCTTCATGTCCGGTTGAATACACAAGAATTGTTGCAGAAGCAATGCTTAATAAAACTGCTGCAATAGGAATTATGTGCAGTAATTTAGGGATAGATTTAAAAGTTGTGGATACAGGAATAAAAAATGAAATTCCGAGAAAATATCCTAATCTTTATGAAATGAAAGTGATGAACGGAACAGAAAATTTTTATAAAAATCCTGCAATGACAATGGAACAAGCTGTTGAAACTATAGAAAATGGAATCTTGTTTATAGAAGAATTAGAAGAAGATTATGATATATTTTCAACAGGTGAAATGGGAATAGGAAACACAACAACAAGCTCTGCCATTTTATACTCTCTTACAAAATCAAGTATAGAAGATGTTGTAGGAAGAGGGGGCGGGCTTTCTGATGAAAGCTTTATGAAAAAGAAAAAAGTTATTTTTGAAAGCTGTGTAAAATATAATACATTTCAGCTTGATACTTTAGAAATTTTAGCTGATGTAGGAGGTCTTGATATAGCTTTTCTTACAGGGCTTTATATCGGGGCAGCAAAATGCAGAAAACTTATTCTTGTTGATGGATTTATTTCAGGAGTTGCAGCACTTGCAGCATGCAAGTTAAATCCTCTTATAAAAGATTATATTCTTGTGACACATTTAAGTGAAGAGCCTGGAATGAAAATTATTATAAGAGAGCTTGGAGCAAAACCTTTCCTTGATATGAATTTGAGACTTGGGGAAGGAACAGGGGCTGTGCTTACATATCCAATAATAAAATCAGCAATGGAAATTTATAAAAATATGAAAACACCAGAGGAAGTATATAAACTTTTTGCCGAATAATTTTAGTTTGCGAAAAAAGAGAAGCAGGAGGGAGAAGATGGAAAAAGATTATCTGGGACATAGAAAAAGGCTTCGTGAAAGATATGTCAAAAATGGTTATGAAGCTCTTCAAGATTATGAAATCATTGAACTTCTCCTTACTTTTGTAAAGCAGAGGGTGGATACCAAGCCCCTTGCAAAACAGCTTATAAAAAAATATGGAACTATTGAAGAAATTTTAAAAGCAGATATAAAAGATTTAAAAGAAACAGAGGGAGTAGGTGATATAACAGCAGTTTTTCTTAATTTTATAGGAGATATTGCCGCCTGTTCTTTTAAAGATAAAGCAGAAAAACAAAAAATTTCTTTTAAAAATAAAAATCAGCTTATATCATACTTAAGAAATGATATAGGTTTTTCAAAAAATGAAGAATTTAAGGTCTTGTTTTTAAATTCTGTAAATGAGATAATAGAAACTGAGATTCTTTTTACCGGGACAATAGATAAAAGTGCAGTGTATCCGAGAAAAATTCTTGAAAGAGCTTTGTATCATAATGCAAGATCTATTGTTTTTGTACATAATCACCCTTCTGGAAATGTTTCTCCTTCACAAAAGGATATTGAGCTTACAGAAGAGATGAAAAAATTTTTCAAAATTGTAGATATAAATGTTTTGGATCATATAATAATAACAAAAAATTCTCACTTCAGTTTCTTGGAAGAGGGAATTATTTAAAATAAATTGGAGGACTTTAATGACTGAAGAGATAAAAGAGATCAGTGAAGTTGAAATAGAAATAAATGAAATCACAGAAGAACCGAGAGAAGAGCAGTTTTATACAGTTCTTGGTGTAATGTTTGACATCACAAAAAAAAGATATTATTTTGAAGTTGTGGATAAAGACGAGGTTTATAAAAAAGGAGATAAAGTTATAGTTGATACAATAAGAGGGCAGGAGATAGGAATTGTTTACAATCTTCCTATAACTCTTTCTGAAAAATATCTTGTTCTTCCTTTAAAACCAGTTATAAAAAAAGCAAATGAAGAAGAAATAAAAAGATACGAAGATTTAAGACGTGAAGCTGGAGAAGCTCAAAAAATATGTAAAGAAAAAATTGAAAAGCACAATCTTCCAATGAAACTTGTAAATACAGAATATACTTTTGATAAAACAAAACTTATTTTCTATTTTACAGCAGAGGGAAGAATAGATTTTAGAGAGCTTGTAAAAGATCTTGCAAATATTTTTAAACTTAGAATAGAACTTAGACAGATAGGTGTAAGAGATGAAGCCAGAATTTTAGGAGATATAGGTGTGTGCGGAAAAGAACTTTGCTGCAGAACATTTATAAATAAATTTAATTCTGTTTCAATAAAAATGGCAAGAGACCAAGGGCTTGTAATAAATCCGTCAAAAATTTCTGGTGTATGCGGAAGACTTCTTTGCTGTATAAATTATGAATATGCACAATATGAAGAAGCTCTTAAAAACTTCCCTGCAATAAATCAGAATGTAGGAACAGAAAAAGGAGAGGGAAAAGTTGCAAGTATAAGCCCTCTTAACGGATTCTTATATGTTGATGTTCCAAAACTTGGAATTACTAAATTCAACATTGAAGAGATTAAATTTAACAGAAAAGAAGCTAAAAAATTGAAGAGCGAAACAACAGAAGAGGAAAGAGCTCATAAGGATTTGGAAAAAGAGTAAGATATGAAAGAAAATTGTGATATAACTCTTCTTGAAAATGGTTTAAAAATATATCAGTTAAAAGAGGGATTCAGGTTTTCTGTAGATCCTGTTATTCTTGTGGATTTTTTTGAAGGAAATCCCAAAGGAAAAATTTTAGATATAGGGAGCGGCTGCGGGATAATTCCTATTCTCCTTGCAGAAAAAAAGGGAATGGAAAATATTTTTGGAGTTGAGATACAAAAAAGTTCTGCTGAAATTTTTGAAAAAAATATTCTGGAAAATAATCTTTCAGATAAAATTACAGTTTTAAACTGTGATGTAAAAGATTTAGATTTCGGCAACACTTTTGATTATATAATTTCAAACCCTCCTTATATGGCTGTCGACGGGAAAAAAATATCTGAAAATGAAAATAAGAAAATAGCAAGGCATGAAATATGTCTGGATTTAAAAAAACTTATTGAAAACAGTAGAAGACTTTTAAAACCCAGAGGAGAATTTTTTCTTGTCCATAGAAGCCACAGATTTTTAGAAATTTGTAAAATTCTTGAAGAAAATAAATTTTCTGTAAAAAGAGTTCGTTTTACTTATTTTGACAGAGAAAAAGATTCAAGTTTAGTTCTTATTCAGGCTTCAAAAGGACGGAGACACGTTCTTAAAATAGAAAATCCTCTTTTTCTTGAAGAAAAAGGATATTAACTACTTGAAAATAAATATTTTTATAGTATAATAGAGTGTGAAAACAAAAAATTAAAATTAAATTAAAAACAGATAAAATTTATAAGAAAGGAAGAACTTAATTAGGGGTGACAATGGAACTTTTAACGTTTTTAGAAAACGACGATCTCGAAAACTTTAACGAGAATATGAGTATCAGTGCGGTAGAGGAGAAAGACAGCAAAGGATTTACAATTCTTCATCTTGCTGTTCAAAGAGAAAAATATGATTTTGTGGACGCTTTAATGTATTATGGAGCAGATCCGAATGTTGAAAACAAAAATCATGAAACACCTTTGCATATTGCGGCAAAACAGGATTCAGATGAAATTTTCAAACTGTTGTGGGATTATGGAGCAGATCTTGATCAGGAAAACTATAAAGGACAGACTCCAAAGGATATTGCTGAAGCAAGCCACAGCAAAAAAGTGTTAAGAGTTATTGAAGAAATAGAAGAAGATTAATTATTAATGAGACTGTTGCAGGTTTATTTACAACAGTCTCTTATTTTTTTAAATAGTTTTGCACTTATATATAAAATCATATACAATATATGAGAGGTGATTATAAAATGGATTTTAAACTGCATTCAAAATTTAAACCTACAGGAGATCAGCCTGAAGCAATAGCAAAAATTTCTGATGGAATAAAAAGAGGAGTTAAAGATCAGGTTCTTCTTGGAGTAACTGGTTCGGGAAAAACATTTACAATAGCAAATATTATTGCAGAAACAGGAAGACCGGCTCTTATTCTTGCTCCAAACAAAACTCTTGCAGCTCAGCTTTATTCAGAATATAAAAACTTTTTTCCTGAAAATGCAGTTGAATATTTTGTCTCATACTATGATTATTATCAGCCGGAGGCATATATAAAATCTACTGACACATATATTGAAAAAGATTCAGCAATAAATGACGAGATAGACAGGCTTCGTTATGCAGCAACTTCAGCTATAATAAACAGACGTGATACAATTATTGTTGCTTCAGTTTCTGCAATTTACGGGTTAGGTTCTCCGGAAACTTATAAAAAAAATTCAATTCCCATAGATTTAAAAACAGGATACGACAGAGGAGAACTTATTGAAAAATTAATCGCCCTTAGATATGAAAGAAATGATATTGCTTTTGAAAGAGGAAAATTTAGAATAAAGGGAGATGTAATTGATATTTATCCATCTTCACACGAAGTCGGCTACAGACTGGAATTTTTTGGCGACGACTTAGAAGCAATTTCAGAGATAAATACAATAACAGGGCAGAAAATAAAAAAGAATGTTGAAAGAATAATAATTCCTCCTGCTTCACATTATCTTACAGAGGAAGATGAAGTGGACAGAATTTTGGGAGAAATTAAAAATGATATGGAAATTGAAGTTGAAAACTTTAAAAAAGAGGGAAAACTTCTTGAGGCTCAAAGATTAGAACAGAGAACAACTTACGATATGGAAATGATAAAAGAGATAGGCTACTGCAAAGGGATAGAAAATTATTCAAGATATTTGAGCGGGAAAAAACCTGGAGAAAGACCTGATACTTTGATAGATTATTTTCCAAAAGATTTCCTTATATTTATAGATGAATCTCATATTGGTGTTTCACAGATTGGTGGAATGTATAACGGAGACAGAGCGAGAAAAACAAATCTTGTGGAAAATGGTTTCAGGCTTAAGGCTGCTCTTGACAACAGACCTTTAAGATTTGAAGAATTTAAAAGTATAGCAAACCAGATTATTTATGTTTCAGCAACACCGGGAGATTATGAAATGGAAGTTTCCGGGGGAGAAGTTGCAGAACAATTAATAAGACCTACAGGGCTTATCGACCCGGAAATTGAAGTGAGAAAAACAGAAAATCAGGTTGATGATTTACTTCATGAAATAAGAGAAAGAGCAAAGAAAAAAGAGAGAGTATTAGTAACAACTCTTACGAAAAAAATGGCAGAAGAGCTTACAGAATATTATATAAATCTTGGTGTAAAAGTAAAATATATGCACTCTGATATAGATACTCTGGAAAGAATTGATATAATAAGAGATTTACGTCATGGAGTTATAGATGTTCTTGTTGGAATAAATCTTTTAAGAGAGGGGCTTGATATTCCGGAAGTTTCTCTTGTGGCAATTTTAGAAGCTGACAAAGAGGGATTTTTAAGAAGCAGACGTTCTCTTATTCAGACAATAGGAAGAGCTGCAAGAAATGTAAACGGGAAAGTTATTCTTTACGGTGACATAATTACAAAATCAATGAGACAGGCAATAGATGAAACAGAAAGAAGAAGAAAAATTCAGAGAGAATACAATGCTTTCCACAACATTGACCCAAAAAGTGTTGTAAGAGAAGTTTCTGAAGAAGTATTAAATCTTGATTACGGACTTCCTCAAGAAGAGGTAAAACAAATTTCTTCAGAGAAAAAATATCACTCTAAAGAAGAGATTGAAAAAGATATTTCAAAACTTCTTAAAGAAATTAAAAAGCTTTCTGAAGAACTTGATTTTGAAAATGCAATTAAGAAAAGAGATGAAATGCTTAAACTTAAAAATATATTGTTGGAACTTTAAAGAGGAGTTATGGAAGACAGAGTATACAGTGTAAGTGAATTTAATAAAATTGTAAAAAATTATCTGGAAGAAAATCCTGTTCTTCAGGAATTTTTCTTAAAAGGAGAACTTTCAGGTGTAAATTATTATAGAAGCGGTCATTTGTATTTTACCTTAAAAGATAGTAAGTGTCAGGTAAAATGTGCTGCATTCAGCTATAAATATAAAAGAATTCCAGAAGATTTAAAAGAGGGAGACTCTGTAAAAATTTTTGGAGATGTGGGGTTTTATGAAAATCGTGGAGATTTTCAAATTCTTGTAAGGCACATTGAAAAAGAAGATAGGATGGGAGAGCTTTACAGAAAACTTGAAGAAGTGAAAAAATCTTTTGAGGAAAAGGGATATTTTTCTCAGCTGTATAAAAAACCTCTTCCAAAATATCCACAAAAGATAGGTGTTGTAACTTCTCTTAACGGGGCGGCTCTTCACGATATAATAAATACAGCCAGAAAAAGAATGAAAAATATTGATATTTACGTTTATCCTGCAAAAGTGCAGGGGCCGGGATCTGCAGAAGAAATAGTTCATGGTATAGAAGTTTTAGATAAAATAGATGATATAGATTTAATTATAGCTGGAAGAGGGGGAGGAAGCATTGAAGACCTTTGGGCTTTTAATGAAGAAAAAGTTGCCCTTGCTTTCTTTAACTGCAAAAAACCTATAATTTCTGCTGTAGGTCATGAAATAGATTTTCTTCTTTCAGATTTAACAGCTGATGTAAGGGCTGCAACTCCTACACAGAGTGTGGAGATAGCAGTTCCTGTAAAAAAAGATATAGAAATTATGCTTGAAAATAAGAAAAAATATATAAAATTTTTACTTGATGGAAAAATAGAAAAAAGCAGAAAAGAGCTTAAAAATTTAGAAAATTCATATGCTTTAAAAAATTTTTCTAAAATAATTGATAATTATAGAAATGAGATTGTTTTAAAAGAAAAAAATCTGGACAGGGCTTTTAAAATTTTCTTGGAAAGAAAAAGACAGGAACTTATTTTAAAAACTGAAAAAGTCATAAATCTTAATCCTTTGGGAGTTCTTGCAAGAGGGTATTCTATAACTAAAAAAGATGAAAAAATTATAAAAAATTCTTCTGAAATAAAAATAGGAGATGAAATAACTACAAATTTATACAGCGGCACAATTATAAGCACTGTAAAGGAGATTAAATAATTTATGAAAAAAATTGTAATGATATTTTTAATGATATCTTCGCTTTCTTTTGGGGAAGTTGAAGGAGATACATATTCTTTCCTTGGAAATTTATTTTCAGGAGGGAAGAAAACAGAAAAAAGAAAAGACAACACAGGGGAAACAGAAACAGTGTCTGCAAGCATATATTCAGCAATTCCTGTTATAGAAGGAGAAGAAATTCCTCCTTATTTGGAATTTAAATATATAGAAAAAGATACTAATATTGAAAAAACTTTTCGTGTGAATGTAACTGAAACTAAGGCAGGGGACAGAAGACCAGCTGAAATAGCAGCCCTTGAAAATGCAATAGCAGCTGAAACTGTAAGAGAAAAAGTTCCTCCTATGATGAGATATTATGAAAATGCTTTTAAAAAACATCTTGAAAATATAAGCGGGAATTCAGAAAAAATTTATCTTCTTGGAAATCAGTATTTTATAAATAAAAAATATGAGAGAGCAAAAGATATTTTCAGCAAGAATATAGACAGCGAAGAAAATCTTTTTGGTGCTGCTCTTACAAACAGATTTTTAGGATATGATAATACAGCTATAGATTATTACAGCGAGGTTATTGATATGAATTCTGGAATTGCAGAAGCATATCTTGGAAGAGGAATCTGCTATAGAAATACAGGAAGATACAGAGAAGCTCTTGCGGATTTTTTGAAATATAAATCAATGAGAAATACAGAAGAGGCTTATACAGCTCTTGGAAATATATATATTCTAAGAGAGGAATATGCAAAGGCAAAGCAGATTCTTACAGAGGGAAGAGTGCTTTATCCAAATTCAGAACTTATAAGCGAACTTCTTGTAAAAGCCTACGGAAATTAATTTATTTTGGAGGGATTTTATGGAATGGTATAGACTTAAAATGGCTGGAATAAAAGACAGTGTAATAATAAAACTTATGAAAGAGTTTGACAGTTATCAAGAAATTTTTATGCTGGACAGAGATAAATTTAAACAATATTTTAAGTTTGCAGATGAGGTAATAAATTCCATATATGATTCCAGAAACAGGGATTTTTCAAAAGAGGAAGAAAAATTAAAAAATCTTGGAATAAAAGTTATTTCTATAGTAGATGATGAATACCCTGTATTTTTAAAAAATATTTCAAGTCCTCCGCTATTTTTACATTACAGAGGGGATATTTCTCTTGCAGATTCTGAAAAAATAATAGGGGTTGTAGGAACAAGACGGGCAACTGTTTACGGAAGAAATGCCTGTGAAAAAATTGTTGATGACCTTGTAGATGGAGATGTTGTCACAGTAAGCGGGCTTGCTTCAGGAATAGATACGGTCTGCCATAAGAGAACTCTTCAAAAAGGCGGAAAAACAATAGCTGTTGTTGGTTCTGGATTAGATGTTGTGTATCCTGCTGAAAACAGAAAATATTGGCAGGAGATAGGAGAAAAAGGGCTTATAATTTCAGAATTTCCTTTAGGAACTCCCCCTAATAATTTTAATTTTCCAATGAGAAACAGAATAATTGCAGGTCTTTCAAAGGGAGTTGCAGTGATAGAAAGCAAGGAAAAAGGCGGAAGCCTTATAACAGCTTATCTTGCTCTTGAAGAGGGACGTGATGTTTTTGCTGTTCCCGGAGATATTTTTTCACCTGTTTCAGCAGGAACAAATGAACTTATAAAAAAATCTGAAGCCAAACTTATAACTTCCGGAAAAGATATTTTAGAAGAGTTCGGCTGGAATATTTCACAAAAAAGCGAAGCAGATTTTTTAGATATTTCTATGAATGAAATGGAAAGAAAGGTTTATGAAATTTTATCAACAGAAAAAAATCTTGATGAAATTATTGCAGAGAGCGGGATAAAAGCTGGAAATCTTCTTGCACTTCTTATGGAAATGGAGATTAAGGGAATTGTTTCCAGTGTTTCCGGAGGAAAATATAGAAGAAAAAAGTAAGAAAAAAGTAAAG
This sequence comes from uncultured Fusobacterium sp., assembly GCA_900541465.1. Taxonomy (GTDB): domain Bacteria; phylum Fusobacteriota; class Fusobacteriia; order Fusobacteriales; family Fusobacteriaceae; genus Fusobacterium_B. Next base: position 13,741 of record UQJY01000002.1, read on the forward strand.
AGTATTGATTTTTTAATGTTCTTCTACTATAATGAAACAAGAAACTACATTAATATATGATAAATATAATAAATTTTGGAAAGGGATAGAGTAATGGCAAGAAAAAAATCACCAAAGAAAAACTTAGTAATAGTTGAGTCCCCGGCTAAAGCAAAAACAATAGAAAAGATATTAGGGAGCAATTTTAATGTAACAGCTTCCTTCGGGCATATAAGAGATTTACCTAAAAGCACTCTTGGCGTTGATGTTGAAAATGGATTTAAACCAAATTATTCAACAATAAGAGGAAAAGGAGAAATAACAAAAGCTCTTAAAGAGCTTGCAAAAAAATCAGATAAAATATATCTTGCTTCCGACCCGGATAGAGAGGGAGAAGCAATAGCATGGCATATAGCTCACACTTTAAAACTTGATGAAAATGAAAATAACAGAATTGAATTTAACGAAATAACTTCATCAGCTATAAGGGAAGCTATAAAACACCCAAGAAAAATAGATACAAATAAAGTTAATGCACAGCAGGCAAGAAGAATTCTTGACAGACTTGTGGGATATGGAATAAGTCCTCTTTTATGGAAAACAATTTCAGCTAACACAAGTGCAGGAAGAGTTCAGTCAGTGGCACTAAAACTTATCTGCGACCTTGAAGACACAATTAAAAATTTTATTCCTGAAAAATTCTGGGATATAAAAGGAAAATTTAATGATAAACTTGAGCTTGTTCTTTATAAAATTGACGAGCAGAAAATAGATAAAGTAAAAGATGAAGAACTTGTAAAAAGAGTAAAAAATCTTGAAAAAGAAAATTTCTCTGTGGAAAGTGCAAAGGTAAATAAAAAAGTAAAAAATCCCCCTCTGCCTTTAAAAACAAGTACACTTCAGCAGCTTGCTTCATCTTATTTAGGATTCAGTGCCTCAAAAACAATGAGGGTTGCACAGGGGCTTTATGAGGGAATAAATATAGACGGCACTCATAAAGGGCTTATAACTTACATGAGAACTGACTCTACAAGAATATCTGAAGAGGCAAAAGAATCTGCAAAAGATTATATTCTTAAAAATTTTGGAAAAGAATATTTAGGAAAAGATGCTCCTAAAAAATCTGAAAAGAAACAGGAAAATGTTCAAGATGCCCATGAGGGTGTAAGACCTACTGATATAAATTATGAGCCTAAAAATTTATCAAAATATCTTGATAAAGACCAGATGAAACTTTATACTCTTATCTGGGAAAGATTTTTGATTTCTCAGCTTGCACCAATGAAATATGATCAGTTTGAACTTATCTGTGAAAAAGAAAAAGTGAAGTTCAGAGGAGTTTTAAATAAAATAACTTTTGACGGATATTATAAAATCTTTAAAGATGAAGACGAAATTCCTTTAGGAGATTTCCCAGATATAAAAGCCGGAGACAGCATGAAACTGTCTAAGCTTTTAATCAAAGAGGATTATACAAAACCTCCTGCAAGACTTACAGAGTCATCTCTTATTAAAAAACTTGAAGCTGACGGAATAGGAAGACCTTCAACTTATGCAACAATAATAGATACTCTAAAAAAAAGAGAGTATGTATCGCTTAAAGGGAAAAGTTTTGTTCCCACAGAGCTTGGTTATGAAGTTAAGTATGTTTTAAACGAGCATTTCCCAGATATAATGAATGAGAAATTTACTGCTGACCTTGAGAATAAACTTGATGAAATAGCAGAGGGAAAAGAAAACTGGCAGAAAATTCTTGAAAAATTCTACAAAGGGCTTTCTAAAAATATAGATAAATATAAGACAGAAGTAGAAAAAGATGAAAATAAAATAATCGTTTCTGATGTTGAATGTCCTTGCGGAAGCGGATATATGATTTTAAAAAATGGAAGATTTGGAAGATATCTTGCCTGCCCTGATGAAAACTGCAAAGAGAAATATTCTCTTAAAGGTGTAGAAATTCCAATGGAAGATATTCAAGCTGGAAAAATTCATGTTAAAGATATTCTGAAAGAAAAAATGGAAGCTAAAAGAGGAAAGACAACAGATATAAAAACAGAATCCGGTGCAGTTATGCTTCTTAAATTTGGAAGATTTGGAAGTTATCTTGAAAGTGAAAATTATGCAGATGATAATATAAGAGAACCGCTTCCATCTGAAATAAGAAAACTTCTTGCTCAAGGAGCTGTAGAGGAAAAAGACGGAGTTGTTCTTTTAAATGAAAAAATAAAAGCTGTAAAAGATGAAGAAGCAAGAATTCTTTCAAAAGCCGGAGTATGTGAAAAATGTGGAAAACCATTTAAGGTTGGAAGAGGAAGATGGGGGAAATTCCTTGCATGTACAGGATACCCGGAATGCAGAAATATTAAAAAAATTGATGCAGAGGGAAATATAGTCGAGCCGAAAACAAAAGAAAAAAAGAAATAAAAAGTTTTTAATTGGATATATAAAAGATACATTGGTTTAATATAATGTTTACATAAAGGAAAGATCAATAAACTTTCTGAAAAATTACCATATTATCAAAATATTTATGAATGAGATTTTGTTTTTATATCTCTCCCTTACAAATATAAAAGCAAAGTTTATATTCATAAGTACAACCATCAATTAAATGCCTAAACCCAAAATAAAGGAGATGATACCCGTCATCTCCTTTTCCCTTTATTTTAAAAAGTATAAATTTCTCCATCTTCAGGAATAAGAATTTTATCTTCAATTCCTTTTTCTGCTAATTTTTTGTGCATTATTTTTCTTGTTATATTTCCATGTGCCACATTATCTAAATGGGATACAATTATTTTGGCACTTGGTATTAGTCTGTAAATATCTTCCACTGCTTTATCGTCCATAATCAAATGTCCAAAAGTAGTAAGTTCAGCATCAGCACCATTGATAACTATTACATCAGGATTAAAAATTTTTATTGCATTTTCTACTTCTTTGCACATAATAGTGTCTCCACTGAAATATATAGTAGGTTTATCTTGTGATTGAAAAACAACTCCGCAAGATTTTCCACAAGGAACTAAAGAGCCATGTATTCCATCTATTTTAGTAAGTTTTATGCCGTCTCTTATGTTTCCGTTGTACTGCAATATTTCTATTTCTTTAAAACCTAAATTTTTAATAAAATTATAATCCTCTTCATTTTGAACAAAAATAGGAATATTTCTGTCCAAAACTTCATTATAATGATTTAAGTCAAAATGGTCAGGATGAACATGAGTAAGTATATAGTAGTCAACATCTTTTAAAATTTCATCAACAGAAAAAGGAAGCTCACACATAGGCATAAAAACATCTGCTTTTTCTGAATTTACAGGAGCAAAACCTACATTTAAAGAATTGAAACTGCCCATAGCCTCTTTTGGTGCCAGCCAAGGGTCAATAAGAAAAATTTTTCCATTGTAACTTACTTTTACAGTTGCATTACGTATCTGCTGTATTTGAATTTCTGATGTAGATTTAAGTATTTTTTCTGAATTCATATAAAACCTCCATATATTTTATAAAAAATAAACAGCTTATTTTTTTATTGACACACTGTTAATAAAATTATTATAATATTTATCATACTTGACAGACAATTACACTTTTTATTGATTTAAATTTTTATTTACAAATTTAAAAATATGTAAAGGATTTTAAAATAATGAAAGAAAGAAAAGAAGACAGAAGAAGCAAATATACCCGCATGATAATTAAAGATACTTTTTTAGAATTACTAAAAGAGAAAAATTATGAAAAAATAAATGTTTCTCAGATTTGTAAAAATGCAGAAATCACCAGAACAACTTTTTATTTACATTACAGCAACTTGGATGAAGTATTTTTTGAAACTTTAGATGAAGCATTAGAAATATCTAAAAATTCTGTAAAACTTGAAGAAAATAAGCAGATAGATATTTTTACAGATACCTCTTTTATTCCACTATGTCAAAGGACAGCGGTAAACCCTAAATACAATGTTTTATTTTTAGATTCAATTCTTTCAGATTATATTGCCAATAAGCTGTTTCATTGTGAAAAAGATTTTAGGGTAAAACAATTACAGGAAAAATTTGGATTAACAGAATTTGAGGCAGAAAAAATTTATCGTTTTGTATTTTTTGGAAGTTTTGCTGTAAATAAATCATTAGGGTGGGAAAAAAATGAGGAGTGGGATAAAATTCAAAATTTAATAAGAGAATTTATAAAAAACGGAATTTCAAAAAAATAATTATGGGGCTGTGTCATCACAACCCCATTAATTTTTATTTTAAATTTAAAACTATTTTGCTGCTTTTTCTTGTTCTTCAATAAGCATATTGATTTCAGCTATAATTGCATCTGGATTTAATCCGTGAGCTGCAAGTCCTTCTCCCAGACTTTCTCCTGAAGCTACCATACAACCGATACATCCTAATCCGTATTTTCTGAAAACCATTCCAATTACTGGATATTTTCTTGCTGCTTCTAAAATGTTGCTGTCTTTAGTTACCATCTATAATCACTCCTTAAAATATTAATTTTATATTCTGTACCTTTAGTATATAAAACTTTTTTATGTTTGTCAATTATTTATCTTTTTAATAAGAAATTATCTTCCAACCACATTTAACAGGTCATGGACTCTTACAATTCCAACAAGCTGTCCATCTCTCATAACAGGAAGAACAGAAATCTGGCTTTCTCTGTTTTCCATAGCATCAAGAGCTTCAATTGCCATAATATTCTCTTCAACCTGAGTGAAGTTTCTTGTCATAATATCTTCAGCCTTCATTGTAAAGAATTTTTCTTTGTGTGCCAAAGCTCTTCTTAAGTCTCCCTCAGTTATTATTCCTACCATTTTATCATTATCCATGACACAGACAGCCCCAAGTCTTTTCTTTGTCATTGTAAGAATAAGTTCATCAACTGTTGAAGTAAATGGTACAAGAGGAAGCTCGTCTCCTCCGTGCATAACATCTTTAACTTTCATAAGAAGTCTTCTTCCAAGAGTTCCTCCAGGGTGATATACTGCAAAGTTTTCCGGTTTAAAGTTTCTTTTTCTTATAAGGATTGCAGCCAGGGCATCTCCCATCACAAGAGTTGATGTGGCAGAAGCCATTGGTGCAAGATTAAGAGGACACCCCTCTTTTTCAATACCAATATTTAAAATATATTCTGCCTCTCTTCCAAGTGGAGAATTTTTATTTCCTGTCATTGCAATAAGAGAAGCACCTATTCTTTTTATTGAAGGAAGAAGAGAAAGAACTTCTTCACTGTTTCCGCTGTTTGAAATTGCTATAACAACATCTTCAGAAGAAATCATTCCAAGGTCTCCATGAAGCCCCTCTGCAGAATTCATAAAAATAGCATGTGTTCCTGTTGAAGCCAGAGTTGCTGCTATTTTTTTACCAATAAGCCCTGATTTTCCAATTCCTGTGATTACAACTTTTCCTTTAGAATTGAAGATAAGGTCTACAGCTTTTTCCATATTTTCATCAATTTTGTCTCTTACTTTTTCAAGTTCCTTTATTTCAGAATTAAACAAATCTTTTGCCAGTTTTATGCTGTCCATTTTTGCCTCCGAATTTTTTCTTTCTCTTTTCTTTAGTTTTATCAGAATTTTTATTTTCAGAAATTTTTGTTTTTTTCTTTATTTCTTTAGATTTTTCTTCAGCTTTTCTCTGCTTTGTTTTTTCTTTCATAACAGAATACCCAAAATTTCCAATGGGATTTTTTGCCATTTCAAAATATTCACCATGGCAGTATGTGATAAGGTCTGCCCATTCAAAATGAATTTTTCCTTTTTCATCCATAAGATTTTCATTTACGTGTGAAGAAACAACTTCAGCAATGAAAACATCATGTGTCCCTAAAGGAATAATCTGTTTCACCTGACATTCTATACTTACAGGGCAGTCATTAATATATGGAGAAGAAACTTTTTCTCCCTCTCTCATTGTAAATCCCATCTCTTTTATTTTATCAATATTTCTTCCTGAACGTACTCCGCAGAAATCAACTTTTTTTACTAAATCTTGGCTTGGAAGATTAACAGTAAATTCCATTGTTTCTTTTATATATTCATAAGAAAGTCTCTCAGGTCTTATTGATATTGAAAGCATAGGAGGTTTTGTACATACAGTTCCAACCCATGCCACAGTAAAAACATTGTCTTTTCCCTCTTTGTTTCTGCTTGTAATAAGAACAACAGGAACAGGGTTAAGGATAACACTCCCTTTAAAATCAACTTTTTTTATATCTTTCATTACTCTTCAATTCCCATAACTTCTCTTCTGTAAACTTTTAAAGCACGTCTTAAAACTATCATAGCATTTTCTATGTCATCAACACTTGTACAGAAAGAAAATCTTATTTCCTGCTCTCCTTTTCCCGGAGTCTGATAGAATCCAGGTCCCGGAGCTATAAGGATAGTCTGGTTGTCATATGAATATTCTGTAAGAAGCCATCTTGCAAATTTTTCTGCACTGTCAACAGGAAGTTTTGCAAAAGCATAGAAAGCTCCAGCAGGTTTTGAACATATGATTTCAGGCATAGTATCTAAATATGCAAATAGAAGATCACGTCTGTTTTTATATTTTTCTCTAACATCTTCAACATAGCTTTCCATTGTGTTGATAAGGTTTGCTGCAGCATGCTGTTCTATTGTAGAAACACAAAGTCTTGCCTGACAGAATTTTAAAATCATAGCCATAAGTTCTTTGTTCTTGCTTGCAATAAGCCCTATTCTTGCTCCGCAGGCACTGTAATGTTTTGAAATACTGTCAAGAAGAACAACTCTGTTTTCAAGCTCAGGAATATGAGTGAATGAAGTGTATGGAGTATTATCATAAATAAACTGCTTGTAAACTTCATCAGCTAAAATATAAAGATCATATTTCTTTGCAATTTCTCCAATCATAAGAATTTCATCCCTAGTATAAACAGTTCCTGTAGGGTTTGATGGATTTGATAAAAGAATAGCTCTTGTTTTTGGAGTTATTAATTTTTCAATTTCTTCCATTGGCGGAAGGTGGAAATTATTTTCAATTTTTGTTTCAATAGGGTTTATTTCAGCTCCGGCAAAATGGCAGAAACTGCTGTAGTTTGAGTAGAATGGCTCTGGAACTAAAATATTATCCCCTTCGTTGCAGATAGCCATAAGAGTGAAAAATATAGCCTCGCTTCCCCCTTGAGTAATAAGTATATCTTCTTTATTGAAGAAAGTGTCATTTTTTTTGTAGCTTTCAATAAAACTTTCTATAAGTTTTTCAATCCCTCTCGAATCTGAATATTTTACGATTTTTTCACTGTAGTTGTGAAGTCCTGTAAAAAATGTGTCCGGTGTAACAATATTAGGTTGTCCTATATTTAAAGCGTAGACTTTAAGCCCCCTTTTTTTTGCATCATCGGCGAGAGGAATCAATTTCCTGATTGGTGAATAGTTCATTTCTATTGCTCTGTTTGATATGTGCATTATCTTGTTCCTCCTTTGGATTTTATATTTATAATTAAAATATTTTTTAAGAAATTTATATTTTTGCCTATTGAATAATTATATCACGAATATATTCATTTAAAAAGAAAATTTTACATATAAAAATAGTAAAATTGCTGTTTTTAAAATAAAAAAAGATATCTCGGATTTCAATCATATTATTTGAAAGAAAATCACATAATTATGAAAATTTTATTTAAAATAAAAAATAAAGTAAAAATTTTTTAAAAAAATAGACAAAAATCATAAAAGTTATAAAAAATAAGAAAAAATTCTTACGAAAAATGAATTAAAAATATATAAAAAAGGCTGAAAATGAACAAAAAACTACTTAAAGTAAGTAAAATAGTAGCATTTGTTGACATTTATATTTAAAGTGTTATAATTAAAATTGTGGTAAGAAAGTAGTAGTTAATTAGTTATTATATAAAAATTTTGATATATAGAAGGAGAGATATTATGAAGAAAATAGCAATGGTTATTGGAATTTTCGCACTTGCATTTACTTTACAAGGACAAAACAAAACAGAAATGGTTATGTCAGAAAACTTTGGATTAAACATCAATGGATATACACAAGAAACTTTAGCACAACTTGCTCAAAAAGATACTGTATTAATGGAGAAAATTCATTTTTCACCTGAAACAGATTTAAAAATCAGTCAAAAATAAAAACTAAAGTTTGGGGGACTGCTGAGGCAGTTCCCTTTTTATATTATGTTTTAAATTATTATTTTCAAAATACAATACTCCACCGAACAAAACCCAAAAATAAAAGCCTTTGAAAAATAAGGCTTTCTTTAAAAAATTAACTTTAAATTAGGAACAAAAGATTGTTTTAATTGTTATCTATGCAGAAATAAAGATAAGTGATATTATAATCACATACAAAGAAAGCTTTATTGAAAAGGGGAGATGATACATATGATAAACATAAAAAAAATGGGGATTTTATTATTAGGAGCTTTAATGCTTACAGGGTGCGGCGGAGCTAAAGAAGAAAAAATAGATATAGGAATTACACAGATAATAGAACATGCTGCACTTGATGCAACAGTTGAAGGATTTAAAGAAGCACTTAAAGACAAAGGATATGGAGAAGATAAAGTTAATATAGAATATCAAAATGCACAGGGAGATTTTGGAACAGCACAGACAATAGCAACATCTTATGCACAGGGAGGAAAAGACTTAGTTCTTGCAGTTTCAACACCGTCTGCCCAGGCGATGTATAATGCTTCAAAAGATATTCCAATAGTTATAACAGCTGTAACAGATCCTGTTTCAGTTGGACTTACAGGAGAAAATATTACAGGAACAAGTGATATGGCTCCAGTTGATAAACAAGTGGATTTAATAAATGCACTTCTTCCAGAAACAAAAACAATAGGAGTTGTATATAATACAAGTGAAGAAAACTCTCTTGTTCTTGTTGAAAAATTAAAAGCAGAAAGTGGAAGATACGGTTATAAAGTAGTTGAAAAAGGAATTACAAATATAAATGAAGTCGGACAGGCTTTAGATGTAATTTTAAAAGAAATTGATGTTTTATACACTCCGACAGATAACTTAATAGTTGCATCAACACCAATAGTTTTAGAAAAAGCAAATGCAGAGAATGTTCCTGTAATAGGCTGTATTGATGATCAGGTAAAACAAGGAGCAGTTGCAACAGAAACACTTGATTACAAACAGCTTGGTTACCAGACAGGTGAAATTGCAGTTAGAATTTTAAATGGAGAAGAGCCAAAAGATATTCCAGTTCAGACATTAAAAAATACAAAACTTATGATAAATAAAGTTGCGGCTGAAAGATTAAATATAGAAATACCTGAAGATTTAAAAGCCAGAGCTGAAATAATATAGGATTTAAGAAGAGGGGGATTTACAAATGCTACTAGGGACAATAGAACAGAGCCTTATATTTGCCATAATGGTTATGGGGGTGTACATTTCATTTAGAATACTTGATTTTCCAGATATGACAGTTGACGGAAGTTTCCCTATGGGAGCAGCAATAGTTGCAAGCTGTCTTGTTAAAGGAATAAATCCTGTACTTGCTCTTATAATAGCTTTTTTAGGAGGAGCTCTTGCAGGATTTATAACAGGATTTATCCATGTAAAATTTAAAATTGCAAATATTCTTGCAGGGATAATAGTTATGACAGGACTTTACAGTGTAAATATAAAAATAATGGGAAGATCAAATATATCTTTATTCAAGGTTGAACATCTTTTCAGCCAAGGAATAAAACCTATAATCATAATAGGGATTGCTGTAATAATTTGTAAAATTGCCCTTGATTTCTTATTAAAAACAAAATTTGGATTTGTATTAAAAGCCCTTGGAGACAACGAAACTCTTGTTGTTTCTTTAGGAGTAAATAAAGACAGACTTAAAATATATGGTCTTATGATTTCAAATGCAATAGTTACTTTAGCAGGAGGACTTTATGCACAGTATCAAGGATTTGCTGATGTTGGAATGGGAACAGGAATAATTGTTACAGGTCTTGCTTCAATAATAATAGGTGAATCAATAATAAGAAATAAAAGAATGTTTGCTATGACTACAACTGTAATAATCGGTACAATTTTATACAGAGCAATTATTACAGCAGCACTTAAAATAGGATTTAATGCAAGCGACTTAAAACTTATAACATCAATAATCGTTGTAGGAATTTTAGCTGTAAAAAACAGCAACTTTACAAAATTAAGAAAAGGAGTGAAAAAAAATGCTTAGTTTAAACAGTATAGGAAAAACTTTTTTATCAGAATTAGGGAGTAAAAAAGAAGTTTTTAAAAATCTTAATTTACAAGTGAATAAAGGGGAATTCGTTACTGTTATAGGAAGCAACGGAGCAGGAAAATCTACTCTTCTTAATCTTGTAATGGGAAGCATTGAGCCTGACTGCGGAACAATTTCTCTTGATGATAAAGATATAACAAATATAGAACTTTATAAAAAAAATAGTTTCATATCAAAAGTTTATCAAAATCCATCTCTTGGAACAGCTCCATCAATGACTGTTTTTGAAAACCTTTCAATGGCAGACAATAAAGGAAAAAGTTTTAATTTTACAATAGGGCTTAATAAAAAAAGAAGAGAGTATTACAGAACTCTCTTAAAAGAGCTTGGACTTGGAATTGAAGAACAAATGGATACAGAAGTTGGACTTCTATCAGGAGGACAGAGACAGTGTCTTGCACTTCTTATGGTAACTTTAAATAAGCCGAAACTTCTTCTTCTTGATGAACATACAGCAGCTCTTGACCCAAAAACTTCAAAAATAATAATGGACAAGACAGATGAAATAGTTAGAAAAAATGAGATTACAACTCTTATGATTACTCATAATCTTCAAGATGCAATTACTTATGGAGACAGAATTATAATGCTTCATAATGGAAGTATAGTTTTAAATGTTTCTGGTGAAGAAAAGAAAAATCTTACTCCTGAAAAACTTTTAGAAAAATTCCAGACAGTAAAAGGAAATATAAACGATAAAGATTTATTTACTGCATAATTTATGATATAATGACCAAAAGACTTTTGGGAGGAAAGAAGTGAAGAAGATAAGAGTAACAGTTCCCGAAGACATTTGGCGTATGATGAAAAATGATATTGAAGAGTTTGGGATAAATAACAATAAATTATGTAATTATATATTAGAAAAATTAAAATATAGAAAAGAAATAGATACAGAAAAAGAATTAGAAACTCAAGGGAGACCTCTTAAAAAAATAATTCAATTTGACCTTAATGTTTCTAACAAAGAGATATATTATGATGTGCTTCGTGACAACGGTGTTGACGTTGAAGCTGAATTTTTCAGAGAGCTTTTTGAAAAATACTGCTCAAAATTTAAATATATCAGAGAACTTTTTGTATTTCAGGATACAGTAAAACAGATTTTAGAAGCAATAAGAGAAAAGAAAAAATTAAAACTGAAATATGGGACAAAACTTACAACTGTTGAACCTTATTTTATAAAAAGAGATGAGCAGGGAGATGAAAACTTTCTTTTCTGCTATTGTGAGACAGAAAAAAAATATCATAATTATAAGCTGAAAGATTTGGAAGTAGTTTCTATTCTTGATGAAAAAATAAAAGGTAAGGATAAAAAATATATTGAGAATGTAAGAAAAAATTTTGACCCTTTTTTAGGAAATGGAAACTTTATAAAAGTGAGACTTACAGAAGAGGGAATGAAAATGTTTAAAGGTCTTACAAACTACCGTCCTAAGCTTATTGAAAAAAATGATGATATCTATACTTTTGAAACTTCAAATGAAAATGCCAAACTTTATTTCAGACAGTTTTCAAAAGAAGCAGTTATATTAGAGCCGAAAGAACTTCGTGAAGAGATGAAAAAAGATTTTCTTGAAGCTCTTGCAAATTATTAAAATAATAAAAAGTTGTGTATTTTGAACAAATCATTTTACACAACTTTTCTTTTTTAAATATTAACTTTATAAATATCTTTTATCTCTGTTCCAAGAAATTTTTCAGCCTTTTCTCTAAAACTTTCTTTATCTCCTGTAACATAGAATTCTATTTTTCCTTTATTTTTTTCTGTTGTAAGAATATCTTCTTTTTTAAGAACTCTGTAAAGTTCTCTTGCACACTCTTCACTCGGGTCAATTACAGTGCCGTCAAATCTTTTTTGTATATCATTTAATATAAAAGGATAGTGAGTGCATGCAAGAAGAAGAGCTTCAGAAGTTTTTGGTATATGTGACATATATTCTCCTAAAACTTCATATCTGTTTTCAAAATTCTCCCACCCGTTTTCTATCATAGGGCATAACTCTTCACAAGGAACAGTATTTATTTTCATTTTTTTATTTTTCTTTTTTATTTTTTTTAAATGTTCTCCGCTTTCAATGGTAAAAGGAGTTCCTAAAACAGCTATTTCCTCATATCCATTTGATGAAACAGATTCAACACCAGCATCAATTATTCCTACAATAGGGATATTGCATTGTGTTTTAAGAACGTCAAGTGTTGCAATAGTTGCAGTATTGCAGGCAATAACAATAGCTTTGCAGTTATTTAAAATTAAAAATTCTACGATTCTTCTGGATAATTTTTGAATTTCTTCTTTTGTCTTTCCGCCGTAAGGAACATTTTTAGTATCACCGAAATACATTATATTTTCATTCGGCATAAGTTTTATTATTTTTTTAAGAACACTGACTCCGCCTACCCCAGAATCAAATATACCTATATCACATTTTTTATCCATTTTATATCACCATCATTTTTTATTTTGTTTTCAATACCTCTATAAAAAATGTAATTATAGGTGCATTGACAAAGTCTATAAACATAGCTCCAACAATAGGAACAACGAAAAATGCTTTTGGAGAATATCCATTAGCTTTTGTAAAAGTTTCCATATTTGCTATGGCATTTGGGCTTGCTCCCATTCCAAATCCACAGTGACCTGTTGCAATAACAGCTGCATCATAATCTTTTCCCATAATTCTGAATGTGACAAAGTAAGTGTATAATGCCATTATAACTGTCTGTACAAGAAGAATTGAGATTAAAGGTACAGCAAGGTTTGCAAGTTCCCAAAGCTGCATTGTCATAAGAGCTATTCCAAGGAAAAGCTGTAAAGAGATTGATCCTATTATATTTATACAATGCAGAGGAAGTGATTTTCCTTTTTTGTCCATAAAGTTTCTTATAAATGAAGCAACTATCATAGGACCAAGATATGCAGGGAAAACCATTCCAAGTTTTTTAAATCCTAAGATAATGAAACTTCCTATTCCCATACTGATTATTATATACATTAATGCATTAAATAACAAGTTTTCATCAATATTTTTTTCATCTTTTGTAAGTTTACCTTCAAGAATTTCTGTATTTTCTCCTTCAGAAGTAGATTTTAAATTATGTTTATACATAAGTCTTTTAGCAATAGGTCCTCCAATCATACATCCTGCCACAAGACCAAATGTTGCTGCTGCCACTGAAACAGAAACTCCTGCTTCTGCTCCTGCTTTTACAAGTTCAGGACCAAAAGCTGCTGCAGTTCCATGCCCTCCTGTAAGAGCGATTGAACCTGCTGCAAGACCAAGAAGTTTATTTATTCCTAATACTCCGCAAAGAGTAACTCCAACTACATTTTGAATAATTATAAGAATTATTGATACAACAAGAAATATCATTACAGAAAGTCCGCCTTTTAAAAGCATTTTTATACTGGCAGCAAATCCTATTGTAGTAAAGAAAGCAAGCATTAAAAGGCTTTTAAGCTGGCTGTCGAAAGAAAATTGGAAAAGATTGTATTCATGTCCGATTAAAGTTATAATTGAAAAAATAAGCCCTCCCACAACAGGTGCAGGGATAAAGAATTTTTTTAAGATTGTCACTTTTTCTTTTATCCATCTTCCAAGAAGTAAAAGTGCCACAGCTATTGCCAGCGTTTCAGGCATTCCAAAAGTGTAATTAAATATTTCAGTGTTCATAATGAGTATCTCCTTTGTAAAATATTTTTAGGTAAAATTTATTTAATTATGATTTATTAATTATATATTATATCAGTAAAATATAAATATTTTTAATCACTTTGCTATTATATAATATAGAAAAAAAAAGTTCAACCACTTTTTTTTATGATTAAACTTTTTTTTATATATTTAATATATTATTTTGCTGAATTATTTATCAGCTGATTTTTTTATGTCCGCAGTGGCATTGTCCGCCGTTTTTTCCAGAACAGCCGGCACAGCAGTCATCTTCCCCTTTAAAATGTTTTACAATGCTTCTTAAAGAATAGAAGACAACAACAGCCAAAACAGCAATAATAATTATTGTTTTCATAAAATTTCACCTCTTTCAATGAAATTGATAATCTTTATATTGTATTAAAAGAATAAACGTCCAACTTGGAATATAAGTGTTGAAGCTATGTATGGAACTATAAGCATAATTCCTATAAGCTTAAACAGATATTCTTTTCCAAATTCCTGTTTGATTGCTCCAAGAGTTACAGCACAAGGAACAACAAGAAGAATAAATACCATAAATGAGTAAGCTCTTAAAGGTGCAAGAGGGTCTCCCTTCCATAGACCTGCAGTGGCTTCAACCACTCCTCTTCCTTCTTCTTCGATTTCTTCTGCATCAGGTGCTGCAAACAGAGAATTTACATCAAAACTTATAATTCCTGCTGATGAATCTTTAACTGCACTTCCAAGACCAGAAATCTGTTCTTTTAAATCTTCAGCAAAAGTAGTTTTTTCTTCTGCTCCTTCATCTTCAGGAAGTTCAAGAACCTGAGCCATAAATCCTACTACAACTTCTTTTGCAGCAATACTAGGAACTATAGCTGCAACTGTTTCCCATCTGTCAGCAAATCCAGTAGGTTTTAATACAGGAGCTATTACTCTTCCTATACCAGCCATATAAGATTTTTCTGCATCTCCATTATTTGGGAAGTAAGTAAGCCCCCAAAGAAGAATTAAAATTCCAAGTATAATACTTGTTGCTTTCTTTAAATATCCCCCTGTTCTTGTAAGAGTTGATTTCATAATAACTTTAAAACTTGGGATTCTGTATGGCGGAAGCTCAATAAGAAGAGCTTTATTATCAACTTTAAAGTATTCAAATCTTTTTAAAATTACTCCTAAAATAATAGCAGCAACTATTCCAAAAAGATAAAGCGACATTACTACAAACCCGGCTTTTGCTCCGAAAAAGGCAGCAGTGAAAAGACCATATACAGGAAGTCTCGCTCCGCAAGACATAAATGGAGCAAGGGCAGCTGTAAGCTTTCTTGATTTTTCATCTTCAAGGGTTCTTGTTGCATAGATTGCAGGTACTGTACATCCGAATCCAAGCACCATAGGAACAAATGCTTTACCGTTAAGACCAAGTTTTCTCATAATTTTGTCCATAAGGAAAGCAACTCTTGTCATATATCCGCTTTCTTCTAATATAGAAAGGAAGAAATACAGGAAGAACATAAGAGGAACAAATGTCATAACTCCTCCAACTCCTCCGATTATTCCGTCAACAACAAGTGAATTTAACCAGTCAGGAGTTCCTTCCATTAGAATACCAGCATATTTTCCAATAAATCCTCCAACAAATCCATCTATCCAGTCAATGAAAGGAGCACTTCCATTAAATACTATTGTCATAAGACTAGCTATTATCATTAGGAAAATAGGAAGTCCTAAAATTCTGTTAAGCAAGATTTTATCAACTTTCTCTGTGAAATCAAGTCTTGATTTAAGAGATGTTTTTAAAGTTTCTGCAATTATTCCTTTAATTTTTCCATATCTCTTTTCAGCTAAGATTGTATCAATATCTTCATCATATCTTTCTTCAATCTCTTTTATATACGAATCAAAATAATTTTCACAGTTTAAGCTGTAATCTTTCTTCATTTTTTCTAAGAAATCGCTGTCTTTTTCTAAAAGTTTTATAGTTACAAAATCTAAACTATATTTACTTAAAATATCTTTGAAAGATTTATCCTCTTGAAGTTCTTTTTTCATTGCTTCATACTGTTTGTCGATAAAAGAATCGAAAGATATTTTATACTGCTTTTTATTTTCTTTTTTCTCTGCAATGGAAATTGCTTTATCAAGAAGTTCAGTAAGTCCTGTTTTCTTTATGGCAGAAGTTTTAATTACGTCCATTTCCATAAGAGAAGAAAGTCTTTTTAAATCAAGAGTATAATTTAATTTTTCAAATTCATCATAAAAGTTAAGAGCCATTACCATAGGTTTTCCTAATTCTTGAAGAAGAAGTGTAAGGTAAAGGTTTCTTTCGATATTTGTAGATTCAATTACGTTTATAACAACATCAGGATTTTCAGTTAGTATAAAATCTCTTGTAATTTTTTCTTCTAAAGAGAAAGGACTAAGACTGTACACTCCCGGTAAGTCAACCATTGTGATTTCTTGTCCTTTATATGTGAAGTATGCTTCTTTTTTTTCTACTGTAACCCCTGGCCAGTTTCCAACTTTTAATTTTGAACCGGCAAGAGCATTTATAAGAGCAGATTTTCCAACATTTGGATTTCCTGCAAAAGCTATTTTAATCATAAATCATATCCCCCTGTAATTATCTTTCAATAAGTTCTATTTCAATATTTGCTGAATCTTCTTTTCTGATTGCAATTCCATTTTCCTTTACACGAAATTCCTGCGGATCTCCTAAAGGTGCATTTCTTTCTAAATAAATAATTTCTCCAGCAGTAACTCCCATATCAACAAGTCTTTTTTTAAGCTCGCCGATTTTTCCAATTTTAATAATTCTGGCTTTTTCTCCTCTTTTCAACTCATTTAATTTCATATAATCCTCCCAAAAATTGTATATTTAAATCTAAAATATTTTGTTCTTCAAAATAAATAGAGAAAATTTTTACAGCCCGAAGGCTGTATATATTTATATGTTATTTGATTTTTATGCTTCAACCATAATATCCTTAGCAAAACCAAAACCGATTACATACTGACAGCAGCCCATTTTGACAACAAAGTTGTTATCAATATTTTTTAAAAGACAAACTTCACTGCCGCAGTAAAATCCTTTTTCTGCTAAGATATTTTTATTTTTTCCGTTAATATTTTTTATTTTATGATATTTATTGCACTCTGCAAAAGCTAATGGAATGATCATATAAGCCCTCCTTAACCTTATTTTCTAAACTATTGTACATCATTCCATAATAATAGTCAAGCAAAAACTTTGATAATTAAAGTATTTCTTAGAATAAATCTTTTATACTGTTCAAAATCACACTTCTAATATCTTCATTTTCTTTAGAAAGTTCTTTTATCATATTTTTAACTTTCAATCTTTTTGAATTTTCACTTGTTTCATAAGGGCATTTTGATTTCATAATAGGAAGAGATATTTTTTTAGCATAGCTTATAATATTTTTTTCTTCTACAAAAGCAAGAGGTCTTATAACTTTCACTCCGTATTCTTCAGAAACATAAGCAGGTCTCATAATATTTCTGTTTCCCTGATATAAGATATTCATAAGAAAAGTTTCTATTATATCATCTTTATGATGTCCGAGAGCTAGTTTGTTTATTCCCTCTTCTTTCATAACTCTGTATAAAATTCCACGTCTTATTCTCCCGCATAAGAAACAAGGATTTTTCTCTTTTTCTTTTCCAAAAAGCATATCGTCTAGGTTTGTCTCTATTATTTTTAACTGAAGCCCCAGCTTTCTGCAGTATTCTGCAATTTCAGAACAATCTGCCAGATCTTGTTTTGGGTGAATATGTATCGGTATTATTTCAAAATTAATCTGTGTAATTTTTTTTACTCTTACAAAGGCATTAAGGGTTACAAGGCTGTCTTTTCCCCCTGAAATTCCTACAGCAATCTTATCTCCATTTTCAATCATATTAAATTTATGCATTGCTTTTCCAATTAAATTCCAAAGAACTTTATCATATCCTTTTGACTGGATATATGAAAGAATTTCCCTGTCATTCATGTTATTAAGAATAATTTTTGTATCAGTGAGTTTTTTTATTTTTTCAAGAACACTTATAACATTATCAGGGTTATATATAAGTTCTGTTTTCATTTTATCTTTTTTATTTTCAATGATAATTTTATTTTCATTATTTAGTACAGAAAAAGTGTTGTTGTTTTCTGTCAAACCGTGAAGGTTTTCAATATTTTCTATTTTTATCATAAAGCTCCCTGCCTTGTTTATTTTTCTTTGTTTCCTCTTGTGTATCCCATAACATATTCAATATTAATATTTTTTAAAGAATTAAAAATGCTCTGTTTTACATTTGGATTTTTTTCTTCTAAATCTTTTAAAAGAAGTTTTATCTCTTTTCTTTTAGAATCTACTTTTCCAGATTCTACAGGACAGCCGCACCCCATAGCTTTTATTTCATTTCTTTTTACAAATGAGATTATGTCGCTTTCTTTAACATAAGCCATAGGTCTTATAACTGCAAGTTTTCCGCTTGTTGAAGAAACTTTTGGAATCATTGTTTTTATAGTTCCTGCATAAAACATATTTATAAGAGCAGTTTCTACAATATCATCAAAATGGTGTCCAAGAGCAAGCTTATTAAAACCAAGCTCTTCAACTTTTTTGTAAAGAACTCCTCTTCTCATTTTTGCACATAAGAAACAAGGATTTTCTGGATCTTCATGGAAAGCTATCTTCCATACATCAGAATTAAAAATTTCACATGGAATATTTAAAATTTTAAGATTTTTTTCAAACTGTTCCATATCCATAGCTTCAAAACCTGGGTTCATTGAGATGAAAGCCACTTCAAAATTTTTGCTTTTATCTCTTTTTAATTCTTGGAAAAGTTTGCAAAGTAAAAGGCTGTCTTTTCCTCCAGAAACTCCAACAGCTATTTTGTCTCCATCTTCTATAAGATTAAAATCATTTATAGCTTTTACAAATTTTCTCCATATTTTTTTTCTGTAAGAAGTTCTCAGACTTTCAAGAACAGTGTCGTCTTTTAAGTTTTTAGTTTCTTCTATATGTATATAATTTTCGTTCATTTTTTAATCCTCCGTAAAAATCTTTAGGTTTTATTATACCATAAAAAAATATATTTATGGTATAATATCTTGACAATAAGCTGTTATTTTTAAGAAAGGATATAAAAAATGAGAGATATAGACATTAAAGTTATAAAATTTTTGGTGAGCGGAAAAGCATACAGTGACACGGGAGTTATGAAAAATTTAGGGATTGATTATGAAGAGTTAAAAAAATCTTATGAACTTTTAACTGAAGAGGGGTATCTTGAAAGTTATGAGAATTATCTTGCAAGAACACAAAACAGTTTTAAGGAAAAAGAAAGCGGATACAGTTCTTCATGTGGAAAAAATTGCTGTGGTGGAGAGGAACATTCATGCTCTTCATGTTCAAACAGTATTCCGGAAGAAGATTATAAAAATATAAAAGTGGTTACAGAAAAAGCAGTAATGGAATTTGAATAAATTTTCCCTTGCATTTTACTGATATTAGACTATAATGATAATAAGTTTTAAAAACATTAACAGGGGAGGTAACTTATGAATTTAAAATTATTAGCAGCAGGAGCAGTTCTTGCTTCAACAGTTTCTTTTGGAGCAGTGAAACCAGCACAATTTTCAGTTCTTCCAGGTGTACAATTTGGAGCAACAAAATATGATTCTGTAGCAAATTTCAGTTTTAATTTATTAGGAGCAGAAAACCAAAACGTTTCAGGTCTTGATGTTTCTTTAGTGGGATACAGACAAGTAAACGGAAATTTCAATGGTTTCCATGTAGCTTTATTCGGGCTTGAAGCTTTTAGAGTAAATGGAAATATGAACGGTGTTTCTCTTGCTTTATGGAATGATGTTCACGGAAATCTTAATGGTGGAACAATAGGTGTTGTAAATACAACTGACGGAAATTCTGTATTTAATCTTGGAGGAGTGAACATAACAAAAGGAGAAGCTACTGTTCAGCTTGGATTTGTAAACTATGCTGAAACAACAAAAGGACTTCAATTTGGTTTTGTAAATGCTACAAGAGATCTTGAAGGGGTACAGGTTGGTCTTGTAAACTATGCAGCTAACGGAGTTCTTCCAGTTCTTCCAATAGTAAACTTTAGAAAATCATTCTAAAAAATGGATAAAATATAAAAATAAAAAAGACAAGGTTATTGAAGTGGTAGTTCCTTGTCTTTTTTGTCTGTTAAAACTCTTTTAATCGTATTTAAATTATAGCATATTTTTTTGTATCATTGCCTTAAATTTTTTCCTGTATTTATAAATAAGAATACCTGATTCTATAAACCATTGGATAACAGTAATAATCCAGAAATATGTAATTGGCATTTTTTTCATGTAGATGAAATAAAACATAAGAGGAAGTCTTATTCCCCAGTTGCATATAAAAGCTATATTGAAAGGTGTTTTTGTATCTCCGCTTCCTTTTAAAGCACCGGCAAGAACCATGTCCACTGCCATTGGAATCTGCTGTGCCGCTCCAATCATAAGACACATACTTCCAAGTTTAATAACTTCAATTTCATCTTTTTTAATAAACATTGAAATAAGTTCTTCTGAAAATAAAAGAAAAATCAGACTGAAAAATCCCATTACAACAGCAGAAATAAAAGCTGAAGCATTGGCATAATTTTTTGCCTGTCTGAAATTTCTTCCGCCTATGCTGTGTCCCACAAGGGCAGTACAGGCTATGGCAAATCCCCAGCCGGGCATAAAAGATATGCTTTCTATAGTAACTGCTATCTGGTTTGCAGAAAAAGAAAGACTTCCCAGCCTCATAACCATCAAAACTCCCAAAAGTCTTGAAATACTGTAAGCCCCTTCCTGCATTGCAGAGGGAACAGCAAGTTTTATAAGCTCTTTCATCTCTCTTAAATTTATTTTTTCAAAAAGAGATATTTTGAAAGGAAGTTTTTTTCTCTGGCTGAAGATAAAAAGAAAATATAAAATCTGAGCTCCTGCAGTTGCAGCTGCAGCCCCTCTTATACCGAGTTCGGGAAAACCAAATTTTCCAAAAATTAAAAGGTAATCAAAGCTTAGATTAACAATATTCATTATAACAGCTCCATAAAGGGGAGTTTTGGTATCTTTACACCCTCTGAATATTCCGTTTAACATATTTGCACACATATAGAAAAACATTCCGCTGCAGCATATTCTCATATAAGCAGCAGAAGTTGCAAGAATTTCTTTTTCAGCATTTGCAGCACTTAAAATATTTTCTGCAAAAATAAAAAATGTAGAAGTAACAATAAAAGAAATAAGAATTCCTATTTTTATTCCTTGATTTGCATAATTTTGTGCAAGAGATATATTTTTATTTCCCATTGTTCTTGCAATAATTGAAGTAAGTGCTATGGAAAGCCCCATTCCCATTAAAATATTTATAAATGTATACAGAAGTTCTGAGCTTAATGCTACAGCAGAAACTCCAAGCTGTCCCCCGTAATTTCCAACCATCATTGTGTCAAAAACCCAGATTAACATATAAAGCACCATTTCACCTACAGCAGGCAGTGCAACTTTTAAAATTTCCTTTATATACTTTAACATCTTTTGCTCCTTACACTTAGTTTATAAAAAAATTTTATCATGTTTTAAAAAATCAGTCCATTGTTTTACATAATATTTGTTGACAGCTGAATTTATTTGTGCTAAAATTCCTACAATAAAAAATTTATCCATGTAGAGAGGTGTAGGGACAGGCCCTTTGATACCTCAGCAACCTGCTTTTAAAAAAGTGTGGTGCTAATTCCTGATAGATGGTAATATCTCTAAAAACATTAGACTTCTTTTCATCTATCTTGGAATAGATAAAAAGAAGTTTTTTTATTTAAATTTTTAAATATATACAAATGTTTTTATGGGGGGAGATTTATGAAAATTGCTAATCTGTTTACAAAGAAAAAACCAACAATTTCTTTTGAGGTGTTTCCGCCGAATGAAATTTATTCTCTTGACGAGGTGTACAAAGTTATCGATGAACTTGCAGAACTTAAGCCTGATTTTATAAGTGTAACTTACGGAGCCGGGGGAGCTACAAGAGGAAGAACAGTTGAGATTGCTTCAAAAATAAAAAATGAAAATCATATAGAAGCTCTTGCACATCTTACATGTATAGGAGCTGAAAAATCTGAAATAGATAATATTCTTTCAGAACTTGAAAAAAATAATATAGAAAATATTTTAGCTTTGAGGGGAGATTTTCCAAAAGATAAAACAGAGATAAAAACAGGAGATTTTTCTCATGCCTGTGACCTTGTAAAATATCTTAAAGGGAAAAAATCTTTTTCTGTGGGGGGAGCTTACTATCCTGAAGGACATCAAGATACAAATGATTTATTAGACCTTTTCAATTTAAAAATAAAAGTTGATTCAGGGACAGATTTTTTAATTTCACAGATTTTCTTTGACAATGAGCAGTTTTATCAATTTAGAGATAAATTAAAAAAATTAAATATAAATATACCTCTTGTGGCAGGAATTATGCCTGTTACTAATGCAAAGCAGATAAGAAAAATAACTTCTCTGTGCGGATGTACAATCCCTGATAAATTAAAAAAGATTTTAGACAGATATGAAAATAATCCAAAAGCACTTAAAGAAGCAGGAATTGCTTATGCAACAGAGCAGATAATTGATTTAATAACTTCTGACATAGATGGAATTCATCTTTATACAATGAATAAAGTTGAAACAGCTAAAAAAATAATGGAGAGCATACAAAATATCAGAAAAGAATTTGAGGAGGCTGTGTAGTATGGGTTTTACAGATTTTGCAGAGGAGCTTCAAAAAAGAATTTTAGTTCTTGACGGTGCTACAGGAACAGCCATACAAAAATATAATTTAACAGATGAAGATTTTTTAGGTAAAAAAGGGTGTAATGAAATTTTAAATATTACAAGACCGGATATTATAAAAGAAATTCATTTAAAATATATGAAAGCCGGGGCAGATATTGTTGAAACAAACTCTTTTAACTGCAACAAAATTTCTATGGGAGATTATGATTTAACAGATAAGGTCTATGAGCTTTCAAAAATTTCATCAGAAATTGCAAGAGAAGCAGCAGAGGAGTTTAGAAAAATTTCTGGAAAAAAAGTCTGGGTTGCAGGTTCTGTAGGACCTACAAGTAAAAGTGCTTCTATTCCTACAGGGGATATTCCTTATGAAAGAGGAGTTTCTTTTGGTGAACTTAAAGAGGCTTATAAAGAACAGATAAAAGGTTTAATTGACGGAGGAGCAGAAATTATTCTTATTGAAACAATTTTTGACGGGATAAATGCAAAGGCGGCTCTTATTGGTGCAGAAGAAATTTTTGAGGAAATAGGAAAAATATTTCCTGTTATGATTTCTGCAACTGTAAATAAACAGGGAAAGCTTCTTTCCGGACAGAGTGCAGAATCACTTATAACTGCCCTTGACAGAGAATATATTATTTCTTTCGGGCTTAACTGCTCTTTCGGTGCAGAAGATTTAATTCCCATTGTAGAAAAAGTAAGCAGATTTACAAATAAATATATATCACTTTATCCGAATGCAGGGCTTCCAGATGAAAACGGCGAGTATAAAGAAACACCTGAAATTACAGCAGGATTTTTAAAAAAACTTGTTGACGGAAAAAATGTAAATATTTTAGGAGGGTGCTGCGGAACTCATTTCGGGCATATAGAAGAGATTTCAAAACTTGTTAAAGGGAAAGAGCCTAGAAAGCCAAATGAAAATTTAAAAAGAACTCATCTTCTTTCAGGAAATGAAATTTATGATTTTAAAGACAGATTTACTGTTGTAGGAGAAAGAAATAATGTTGCAGGTTCAAAAATTTTTAAGGAACTTATAGAGAAGAAAAATTATACTAAGGCCTTAGAAATTTCCCGTACACAGATTGAAAAAGGTGCTTCTGTAATTGATATAAATATGGACGACGGGCTTCTTGTTTCACATGATGAGATGGAAAAATATTTAAGAATTGTCCAAAATGACCCTGTTGTTTCAAAAGTTCCAGTGATGATTGACTCATCAGATTTTAAAACTATTGAAACAGCACTTAAAAATATTGCAGGTAAATCAATAGTAAATTCCATAAGTCTGAAAGAAGGAGAGGAAAAGTTTACTGCAAAAGCCAAAATTATAAAAAAATACGGGGCAGCTGTTGTTGTAATGGCATTTGATGAAAAGGGACAGGGAGTTTCATTTGAAAGAAAAATTGAAATATGCAGCCGTTCGTATAAAATTTTAAAAGATATAGGTTTTAATGACTGGGATATTGTTTTTGACCCTAACATTCTTACAATAGGAACAGGAAGTGATGATGATAGATATAATGGAATAAATTATATCCGTGCCTGCAAGTGGATTAAAGATAATCTGAAATGCGGGGGAGTTGTAGGGGGGCTTTCAAATCTTTCTTTTGCATTCAGAGGAAATAACCCTCTTCGTGCTTCAATCCATTCTGTATTTTTAGATGAAGCCAAAACAAAAGGAATGAATTTTGCAATAATGAATCCCGGGGAAAAATCTCCGGAACTTTCTGAAAAAGAAATTTCTGTTATAGAAAATTTAATAAATGGAGAGGAAAACAGCTTAGATGATATTCTTTCGCTATCAATAAAAAAATCTGAAACTTCTAAAAAAATTTTAAAGGAAGATACATTGGAAGAAAGAATACAAAATGCTCTTTTATATGGGGGAAGCACAACTTTTGAAGATGATATTTCAGAAGCTCTAAAAAATTATTCTCCACTTGAAATCATTCAGGAAATTCTTATGAAAGGAATGGACAGAGTCGGAGAAATGTTTGAAAAAGGAGAACTTTATCTTCCACAGCTTATCCGTTCAGCAAGTGTTATGAATAAAGCTATTGATATTTTAACTCCTTTTTTAGAAAAAAATGATAAAGTTCAGACTAAGGGAAAAATTGTTATGGCAACTGTTGAGGGAGATGTCCATGATATAGGAAAAAATATTGTAGGAACAGTTTTAAAATGCAATGGATTTGAAATAATTGATTTAGGGGTAATGGTTTCAAAAGAAAAGATATTTGAAACAGCTGTAAAAGAAAAAGCTGATGTTGTGACTTTAAGCGGGCTTATAAGTCCGTCGCTTAAAGAGATGGAAAAAGTTTTAAAAATCTTTGAAGAAGATAATCTAAATATTCCTGTTCTTATTGCAGGAGCAGCAGCTTCAAAGCTTCATACAGCAATAAAATTAGAGCCTCTTTATAAAGATAAAACTCTTTATGTAACAGATGCTCTTGATACTCTTTCAGCTGTAAATAAAATATGTTCAGATAAAAAAGAAGATTTTTTAAAAGAAAAATCAGAAGAGCTTCATTCTTTATCTGAAATTTATTATAATAATAAAAATATTGAAAAAAATATTTCAAAAAGCAATAAAAATACAAAATTTTTATCACCTGCAGTTGTTCCAAAAGAAACAGGAAAATATTATGCAGAATTTTTATTAAAAGATGTTGAACCATTTATAAAATATGGACTTATTTTTCATAATCTAGGTGTAAAAAATACATCAGAAGAAGAGAGAGTTGAAAAAGATATTAAGATTATTTTGGATAAAATGAAATCAGAAAATGTTAAAGTAAAATGTTCTTTTGGTGTTTTCCCTTGTGAAAAAGAAGATGACAGTATAAAAATTTATGAAGATAAAAAAGAATATAAAATACCTCTTACAAGAGGGCATTATAAACCTGAAAATATTCTGCTTTCATTAAGTGATTTTTTCAATGAAAAAGATTATGCAGGAATGTTTGTTGTTTCTGTACAGAGTTCTTATTTTAAAGACGATGATTATATGAAACTTCTTGAGACTTTAACTCTTACAAGAATAGCTGAAGCAGGGGCAGAATATCTTCAAAGATATGTGGATAAAAATTTATGGAAGACAAATATAAGACCTGTTCCGGGATACCCGTCTCTTCCAGAACATTCAATCAAGAAAACAGTTTTTGATTTAATTGAGGGAGAAAAAACAGGGGCAGAACTTACTTCATCTTTTGCAATGAAACCTTTAAGTACAGTGTGTGGACTATATGTTGCAAACCCAAAAAGTTTTTATTTTAATATAAACTAAAAATTTAATTATCAGGTAAAAATATTGCTTTTTTTATTTCAAAACTTTTTCAGTTAAAATATTTTACAGTCTTTAAAACAGCAGTCAGAAAAATGAGCTTATTGTATTATTATAGATTTAATGGTATCATTATTTTTGTGATTGTTTTTAAAAAATATTTAAAAAGAGGTTGCTTGAATGAAAAATGCTGTTGGTTATATTCGTGTATCCAGCGAGAAACAGGTAAAAGAAGGCGGCGGACTTGAAATTCAAAAAAAAGCAATAATTGAATTTTGTGAAAAAAATCAGATAAGACTTCTTGAGATTTTTTCAGATGAGGGAATTTCTGGTGCAGAAAATCTTGAAAAAAGAGATGGACTGGGGAGATGTTTCAGCTATCTGAGAAAATCGAAAGAGGATATAGAATGTATTATAGTTCAGAAGTTAGACAGGCTTGCAAGAGATACAATTCTTCTGGGCTATCTGGAGTTTGAATTAAAAAAATGCAAGTGTGAACTTCTGGCAGTGGATCAAAAATTTGATGATGATCCTTCCGGAAAATTAATGAAAGATATAATAAGTGCTTTTGCTGCTTTTGAAAAGAATATGATTAATATAAGAACCATGAGCGGAAAAAAGAACAAAGCAGAGAAAAGACTTTTTACAGGGGGCAAAATTCCATTTGGATACAAACTTGTAAATAGTGATTTCCTGCAGATTGATGAGAAAACAGCCCATATAGTTAAATGTATTTTTATGCTGAGAGGAAGAAAATTCTCTTACAGAAAAATATCAAGATATATAGAAAATGTTTTTTGCATTTCTCTGCATTTTACAACAATAAAATATATTTTATCAAATAAAGTCTACATAGGAGAATTTACTCAAGAAAAGAAATACCGCATACCTGTTTCTCCTTTAGTAAGCAGAGAGGAATTTTACAGAATAAACTCTCTGGCTGATATTGATGATGAAGACGAATAAATATTTTAATTAATATTAAAGCTGCTGTTTTTCTGTAAAATAATTAAATTTACAGATATTACAGCAGCTTTAATGTCTTTTTATAAAAGTCTGCTTTCTTTCAGTTCTTTTATTTTTTCTGAAAGAGATATGAACGTAATTTCTTCTTTTATAATAAATCATCTGGTCGAAACTATAGCCGGATCTTTTTATTCTGTCAAAAGCTATTCTTGCATTTCCTTTTATTGTGAAATCCACTGCAAGCCCGTCTCTGTGGGCAGAAGTTGTGCTTCCTCCTATTATTCTGTTAAGGTTTGGGCTTCTGTACCAGCTATTTATTGTAAGAGGCTGTCCGACTATATTTCTTATTTTTTCCATACGTCCTGCAGTATATTTTATAGTTTTAAAATCTCCTCTGCTGGGATAATTTCTTACACCGTATTTTTTTGCTGTTCTGCTGTTTGTCGCTTCATAAAATGTAAAATGTTTTGAAACTTTATAATTATTTTTCTTTTTTACTGTGGCACACCCTGTGAAAGAAAATATTATTAAAATTAAAATAAGAAATTTTTTCATAGTTCGTCTCCTCTTAAGTAAAATATATTCTATATTATATCACAAGATTTATTTCACATTAAACATTTCTTTTTATTAAAAATAAATATAATTTGTAATTTTTCTGCTTACCATGTATAATATGTTATTACTGAAACATATTATACATAAATCAAAATAATTTTAAAATAAATATTATTTTTCATAATATAAGGAGTGAAGTTTAAAATGATAAAAATGGGAAAAAGACAGAAGTTGAAAGTAAACAACTATACTGCTATTGGATTATATTTAGATGCTGAAACAGGAAACGAAGATGATAACATTCTGCTTCCAAAAAATGAATTTGAAGATATGGAAGAAAAGCCTGAAATAGGAAGCGAGCTTGACGTACTTATATATATGGATTCAGAAGACAGACCAATTGCCACACTTAGAAAGACAGCGGCAACAGTTGGAATGCTTGCAAAACTTACAGCAACAGATGTAAATGAAAGACTTGGAGCTTTTCTTGACTGGGGGCTTAAAAAAGAGCTTCTTCTTCCAAAAGGACAGGAAATCTGCAAAATAGAGCCTGGAAAAAAATATCTTGTAGGGCTTTATGAAGATAAAAAGGGACGTATTTCTGCTACAATGAAAATTTACAGCTTTCTTCTTCCTTGTAAAGATTACAAGAAAAATGATGTGGTTACAGGAACAGTTTACAGCATAGATGAAAAAATTGGAGTTTTCGTTGCAGTTGACGACAGATATTTTGGAATGATTCCTAAAAATGAGTATTTCAAACATTTTAAAATAGGTGAAGAAGTAACAGCCAGAGTAATAAGAGTCCGTGAAGACGGAAAACTTGACCTTGCTCCAAGAATGCTTGCTTATCAGCAGATGGACGAAGATTCAAAACTTATTTTTGAAAAGATGAAAATCTTAAAAAGTGCTTTCTATTTTAATGATAAAACTTCTCCGGAAGAAATTTATGATTATTTTGGCATAAGCAAGAAAGCATTTAAAAGAGCAGTTGGAAATTTATTAAAAGAAAATTTAATTGAAAAAACAGACAAAGGATTTGCTATAAAAAAATAATTTATACTATATAATAAGTATTATATAAAATTTATATATAAAAATAAAACCTGTTTATTTTAAAAGAGTTGTGTCTTTTTATAAATAAGCAGGTTTTTTATATATTTCTTATGTAACAGTTAATTTTCAATATCTTTCAAAATATCTGATTATTTTACATATTTTTATTTTTTAATTTGGAATTATTATAATTTTATAATATAATGTAAAGGTGTAAATTTTTTAGCAGGAAAAAATTAAATTTATATATGGAGGTTTTGATGGAACAAAAAACTAAAAAGAGTTTTTTCAACAAGTTTCTTGACTTTGTTGAAGTCGGCGGAAATAAATTACCGCACCCTGTAACACTGTTTGTTATTTTATCAATTATCATTATTGTGGTTTCTGAAATTTGTGTCAGAGCTGGAGTAACAGTTACTTACACAGGATTTAACCAAAAAACAAAAGTTGTGGAAGAGATTACTCTTTCTGCAAGATCACTTATGAATGCTGAAGGTCTTAGATATATTTTTGATACTATGACACCTAACTTTACAAGCTTTGCTCCTCTTGGAACAGTTCTTGTTGCTATGATAGGGGTTGGAGTTGCTGAAGGAACAGGACTTATCCAGACAGTTCTTAAGAAAATGGTTATGTCTACACCTAAAAAACTTCTTACAGCTGTAATAGTTTTTGCAGGAATTATGTCAAACATAGCTTCTGATGCCGGATACGTTGTACTTATCCCTCTAGGAGCAATCATATTCCTTTCAGTTGGAAGACACCCAATCGCCGGTCTTGCTGCTGCATTTGCCGGAGTATCTGGAGGATTCTCTGCTAACCTTTTAATCGGAACAATAGACCCACTTCTTGGAGGAATTACAACTGAGTCTGCAAGAATTTTTGCACCAGATTATTTTGTTCCTGCAACTGCAAACTGGTACTTTATGATGTTCTCTACAATAATTATCACAGTTCTTGGAACATTTATCACTGAAAAAATAGTTGAGCCAAGACTTGGAGATTACAAAGGAACACACGATGTAGAAGTTATATCTGAGCTTAGCGATGTTGAGAAAAAAGGACTTAGATGGGCAGGAATTTCTCTTTTAATATTCGTACTTATAATGGGATATTTAACAGTTCCAGCAGATGCTGTGTTCAGAGTTAACGGTTCTTTAAATAAATTTATGGGTAACGGACTTTTAGTTGCTATCATGTTCTTCTTTATGATTCCTGGAATTGTTTACGGAGCAATTACAAAATCTATAAAAAATGATAAAGATGTGGCAAATCTTATGGGTAATTCACTTGGAACATTAGGTGGATACCTTGCTCTTTCTTTTGCTGCAGCACAATTTATAGTATATTTCTCTTATACAAATCTTGGAACAATAGTTGCTGTTAAAGGAGCTGCTTTCCTTGAAGCAACAGGATTTACAGGATTTCCTCTAATCATAGGATTTATACTTGTAACAGCATTTATAAACTTATTCATGGGATCTGCATCAGCTAAATGGGCAATTATGGCACCAGTATTTGTTCCTATGTTTATGAAAATAGGATTTACTCCTGAATTTACTCAGGCTATGTACAGAATAGGAGATTCAAGTACAAATATAATTTCTCCATTAATGTCATACTTTGCATTTATAGTTGCTTACTCTCAAAAATTTGGAAAAGAAAACGGAATGGGAACTCTTATTTCAACAATGCTTCCATTCTCAATGTGTTTCCTAGTTGTTTGGTCAATAGTTCTTGTTATCTGGTACTTCTTAGGTCTTCCAATAGGTCCAGAAATCTATGCAACTATGCCGGCTCTTTAATAGGAAAAAATATTTTTAATAAAAAAGCCCGCAATATTTATTGCGGGTTTTTTCTAAATTTTTGTAAATTATTAAATAATTATATATCAATTTTATTTAAGTTTTTAAAATTTTTATTATTTCTGAATATTATAGAACCTATTATTCCCAAAAATCCTATAAAAATATATAATAAGGCTACAGAAATTTCTTGGCTGTTTTCTCCTAAAAAAGATAAATTTTCTAATAATAAAGAATTATCTTTTATAATTGGATAAAAAACGAAATCATTTAAAAATCCTGATAAAAAAATTCCTATTGGCAAAAATAAATATTGAATTGTATTTCTAGCTGAAAAAACTCTTCCCTGTAGTTCTATTGGTATTCTTACTCTTGTTAAATAATCTACATTTGCAAGAAGCAACGGAACTAAAATATTTCCTAAAAATATACCTACAACCCAAATTATATAATTTTTTCCTATGCCTAAAGAGAAATTACAAATTCCAAAAGAAAAAATCATTATATTTGTTAAAAGCACACTATAATTTTTAAATTTAGGGAAAAATTTAAGGATCATACTTCCAACAAGTCCTGCTATTCCAATCATACTAGTAACTATTCCTAATTGAAAATCATTATTACCATTTCTTAATAAAACCATTGGAGCAAGAGCTGTTGAGTATATTCCATAGACTAGATTTATAAATCCCATAAAGAAAATCAAAGCAAGAATATCCTTCATTGAAAGTAGATATTTTATTCCTAATATAAAATCATTTATAAAGTTTTCTTTTTTATCAGAAATTTGTAACTTTGGAATTTTAACAAAAATTATCAATGTTAAATATGCAAATATAAAAGTCATCAAATCTATTATAATTATAACCTTTAGCCCCCAAAGAACATAAATAGAAACCGATAAAATAGGAACAAATATATCTAAAAAAGATTTAAAGAAAGAGCAAATACCACTTGTCTTTATATAATCTTTTTTTGAAACAATTAGAGAAATTACAACTTCTGATGTAGGAACTTGAAAAGAATCAGCAATTCCTAATAGAATATTTATTATAAAAATATACTGAAATTTAAGTTTTCCGAAAATCAAAAGTATAAGAGTTACGAAAGATAATACTCCTGCAAAAGAATCAGAAACTTTTAAAACTTTTTTTTATCCCATTTATCACTTAAAGTTCCTGCTATAAAATTAAATAAAATCTCTGGAACTAAATAACAAAGTGTTACTAAAGATGTATAAAAAAAAGAATTTGTTGTTTTATAAATCCATAGTGTAAAACCATAACTTGTCATTCTGCTTCCAAATTGAGAAATAAATTGTCCTATTGTAAAAATATAAAAATTTTTTAATGTCATATTAACTTTACTCCTTTTATTTTATTTTTTATAAAAAGTGCAAAGTTAATTTATTAAACTCTGTACAAATCTAATTAAAATTAACTTTGCACAGAGTAAATACAATGCATAACTTCATAATATCTCCCCGTTTCAGTAATTATTTAAAACTTATTTTAATTCTTTAAGTTCTTTTTCTAATAAACCTATAAGTCTTGTCATTTCATGTGCCACAGCTTCAAAGTTTTCTTTTTCTTCAAGGTTTACTCCTGCAAGTTTAAGCTGTTCTATTGGATAATTGTTTCCGCCGGATTTTAAAAGTTCAATATATTTTTTACGAGCTTCTTCTCTCTCTTCAGGAGAATATTTTTCATTTGTAACTTTTTCATATAATCTTGATGATGCAGCAAAACTTGTTGCATATTGATATACATAATATGGAGAATTAAAGAAATGAGGGATTCTTGCCCAGATAATCTTTTGAAGTTCGTCCATAACAAGAGAGTCTCCAAAATATTCTGCAAATAATTTTGTCATTATTTCACTTAACACATCAGGTGTTATTGGATTTCCCTCTTCTGTAAGTTTGTGTGCTTCATATTCATAAGCTGCAAAAAGAGCCTGAATATAATATGTTCCCATGATATTTCCAATTGCTTCTTCAATAAGTGCAATTTTTTCTTTATGGTCTGTTGTATTTTTAAGCATATAGTCAAGAAGAAGTCTTTCATTAAATGTTGAAGCAACTTCAGCCACAAATATTGTGTAATCATTTGTAGCATATGGCTGATATTTTGTTGAATACATACTGTGAAGTGTATGTCCAAGCTCATGTGCAAGAGTAAAGACTGCATCCATTGTTCCGTTGTAATTTAAAAGCATATAAGGGTGAACGTCATAAATATTTAAAGAGTATGCACCGCTTCTTTTGTTTGGTGTTTCGTAAACATCAAGCCACCCCTCGCCGACAGCTTTTTTAAGATTTTTTGTATAATCTTCTCCTAACGGTTCAACAGATTTTAAAACAATTTCTTTTGCTTCTTCATATGAAAATTCTCTTGTATAATCAACAAGTTTTATCTGGTTGTCATAGTAGTGGTATGAGTCTAAACCTAATTGTTTTTTTCTGAATTCAACATATTTTTTTAACGGTCCGCTGTTTTCTTTTGCAGAATTTATAAGGTTTTCATAAACTTTTACAGGAATGTTGTTTGGTTCAAGGGCTTTTTCAACAGTTGAATTATAGTTTTTAGCTTTTGTTCCGGCTGCATCTCTTTGAAGAATTCCCTTATAAATTGCAGAATATGTATTTTTATTTATATCATAAGATGAATAAAGAGCTTCAAAAGCCTTTCTTCTGTCATCTTGATTTTTATTTCCGTCAAGAATTTTTGAATACATTCCATTTGTAACTAAAACTTTTTCCCCTGTAGAAAGGGTAATTTCATTCCATTTTATATCAGAAGTTGAAAGCTCGTCATAAATATCATTTACAGCTCCCATATATTGAGAAAAATGTGAAAGAAGTTTTTCTTTGTCTTTATCAAGAACATGGGCTTTTAATCTGTAAAGTTCCATTAAATTAAATTTATGGTCTTTTATCTCGTCATTTTCATCTATCCATTTTTCTAAAGTTTCTTTTGGAATTTCTAAAATTTTTGGGCTTATCCATGATGTTGCCACAGAAAACTGTGCATATAAAAATTCAATCTCCTGAAGTTTTTGTGAAACAAGCTGGTCTGTTGAATCTAAATCTTTAAGCATATAAGGGTAAAGATATACTTTCTCAAGTATTCTTGAAAGGCTTTCTTCAAGTTTTATAAGTTTTACAAAATCTTCCCTGCTGTTTTCAATTTTATCTTCATACTGAGGGATTTCTTTCATAAGCTCTTTCATTTTTTCAACATCTTTCTGCCACTCATTCCAGTCTTTATAGACGTCCTCTGTGTTCCATTTATATTTTTTATCTATTTCGTTTCTTGATTTTATCTTTTCCATATTAAGACTCCTTTATTTTAAGTTCTAAAATTATGATACCATTTTTCTTTTCCAATGTCCAATAGAGTAAAAACATAAAAAAATTTTTAAAAACATATATGAAATATATGGATAATGTGCTAATATAAAGGCAGAGATGTCTAAATAAAATTCTTTTATTGGAAACTTTCTAAGGGAGGGGGGTATATTTTGGATTTACATTATCTAAAAATATTTTACGAAGTAGCAAGGGAAAAAAGTTTTACAAAAGCGGCGAACAAACTTTATATAAATCAATCAGCAGTTTCTATTCAGGTTAAAAAATTTGAAGAACTTCTGAATGCAAAACTTTTTGACAGAAGTTCAAAGAAAATAAGGCTGACTTATACAGGGGAAGCTCTTTACAGAATGGCTGAGGATATTTTTAATAAGGTTCAGAGAGCTGAAAAAGAGATTAACAGAATTATAAAATTAGGAAAAGCAAAAATTGTTATAGGAGCAACATCTATCATAGGAGATCCGCTTCTTCCAAGACTTATGGAAGAATTCAGTGCTAAACACGGGGAGATAGAATATGAAATTCAGATGGGGAATAAAGCATGGCTTTTAAAATCTCTGAAAGAAGGAGAAATTGATATAGCTCTTCTTGATGAAGAACATATTGTAGATTCAAACTTAGATGTGATGACAGTTGAAAAAGTTCCTTATGTTTTAATTACAGGAAAGAAAAATATAACACTTGAAAATGTTGCAGATTATCCTCTTATAACAAGAAGCAACGTGCCTAATAATGCAAAGGCAATAAATCTTTTAGAAGAGAAATATAAAATATCTTTTGATAACAGAATAACTGTTTTGGGAAGTCTTGAAGTTATAAAAGGAATGGTAAGAAATGAAATAGCCAATGTAATTCTTCCATACTATGCTGTTCATAAAGAAATAAAAAATGGAGAATTTAAAGTTGTTGAACAGCTTAACGAAATAAAAGATGGGTATCAGGTTGTTGTTACAAAAGATAAGAGTACGCTTACACCAATTATTAAATTTTTGAATTTTATGTCAGAATATAAAATTAACGGTTAATTATTTATTTTACAGTCAGGAGGAAATATGGCATTAATAGATTCATATAAAACAGAATACGAACTTTTAAGAAATTTTATTGAACAGGAAGAAAAAGAGAGAACAACAGAAAAAATAGCTGAAGAACTTGCAGAAGCTTTTACAAATGGAAATAAAGTTTTAATTTGCGGAAACGGAGGAAGCAACTGTGATGCTCTTCACTTTGCAGAAGAATTTACAGGAAGATTTAGAAAAGAAAGACGTGCTCTTCCTGCAATAGCAATTTCTGATTCATCTCATATAACTTGTGTAGGAAATGACTATGGATTTGACTATATTTTTTCTAAAGGTGTTGAAGCCTATGGAAAAGAAGGAGATATGTTTATAGGAATTTCAACAAGCGGAAATTCAGGAAATGTTATAAAAGCTGTGGAAAAAGCAAAAGAATTAGGAATGAAAACAGTTGCTCTTTTAGGTAAAGACGGCGGAAAACTTAAAGGTATGTGTGATTATGAATTTATTATTCCAGGAGAAACTTCTGACAGAATTCAAGAAATTCATATGATGATACTTCACATTATCATTGAGGGTGTAGAAAGAATAATGTTCCCTGAAAATTATTAAAATTTAAAAGGAAAATTAAAATGAAAAAAATTTTAACAATATTTTTTATATTTGTTTCAATGACTGTATATGGTTCTCCAGAGGGAAAAGCATATATAGGGTCTTTTAATGCTCTTCGTCTGGGAGAATCTAAAAAAGATTATAAGGAGCTTTCAAATATTTTAATTCTTCTTGATATAATAGGGCTTCAGGAAGTTTCAAACAGAGAGGGAGTGGAAACACTTGTTGATGAGCTTGAAAAAAATACCAATGAAAAATGGGATTATCACATCTCTCCTTATCCTGTGGGAACAAAAAAATATAAAGAATATTATGCTTATATTTGGAAAAAAGATAAGGTAAATTTTATAAAGTCGAGAGGATTTTATAAAGATAAAGGGGATAAATTTATAAGAGAGCCTTATGGAGCAGATTTTAAAATAGGTGAATTTGATTTTACCTTTGTAATTATCCATGCAATTTACGGGAAAAATAAATCTGTAAGAATAGCTGAAGCAATGAATCTTCCAAAAGTATATGATTATTTTCAAAATTTAGATGAAAAAGAAAATGATATAATTATTGGGGGAGATTTTAATCTTTCAGTGAGAAGCGAGGGGTTTTCTAATCTTTTAAATCATGAGGATAAAATTATAAACTGTATATCTCCAAATATGAAAACAACAATAGGAACAAAAGGGTATGCCAACCAATACGACAATATTTTTATCTCTGAAATTTATACAAAAGAGTTTACAGGAAGAAGCGGAGGGATAGATACTGCAAATGGAAATTATAAAAAAACAAGGGAAGTGATTTCAGACCATATTCCTGTTTTTATAGAGGCTGATACTTCAAAAGATGATGACTAGGAGAAATTTTTATGGAAAATACAGCATATGTTTTTCTTAACGGAGTTATGGATTCAGAAAATCTGTTTTACAAGGAAATTTTAAAAGATAAAAAAAATATTTTCTGTGCTGACGGAGGGCTAAAATATGCACTTAATGTAGGTGTTGTTCCTCTTGAAATATGGGGAGACTTAGATTCTGTTGATAAAAGTCTTGTTAAAAAAGCAGAGAAAATGGGAAGCAGAGTTATTGAATTTGACAGCAGAAAAGACTTTACTGACGGAGAACTTATTCTTTCAGAAATGGAGAAAAGAGGATTTGAAAAAATTGTTGTTCTCGGGGGCTTAGGAGGAAGAACTGACCATCTTCTTACAAATTTAAATCTTTTGTTTAAATTCAAAAATGTTGTTTTTCTTTCTGAAAAAGAGAAAATTTTTAAAGTGGAAAAGAAAATGACAATAGAAAATGAAGAGGGAAAGACTGTCTCTTTTATTCCTATGTCTGACACTGTGGAAGAGATAACTCTTACAGGCTTTGAATATCCTCTTAATAAATACACTGTAAAGCGGGGAGAGTCAATATGCACAAGTAATATTGTGAGAGAAAGCTGTGCCGTTATTAAATTTAAAGAGGGAAAACTTTTGGGAATCATTGAAAATAAATAATCTTTTATTGATTTTTTTTATTTTTTATGTTAGAATAATTTTCAGAAATAAAAAAAGGACTAATAAAATGATTAAATTTAAAACTAATTATTAAATATAATATAAAAGGATTGTGAACAGCACTGTCCTTTTTTTTTGAAATTTTATTTATTAAATTTCTTGTTTTATTCAGCAGTTATTAATAAGTTTTATAAAAATTTTAATGGAGGTTATATATTATGACAGAAATTACTACAAAAGGAAAGCTGATACTTGGACTTCAGCACGTTCTTGCAATGTTCGGGGCAACTGTTTTAGTTCCATTTCTTACAGGAATGAATCCATCTATTGCTCTTCTTACAGCCGGAGTGGGAACACTTCTTTTCCACACTTGCACAAAGGGAATTGTTCCGGTTTTCTTAGGTTCATCTTTTGCTTTTATAGGTGCTATATCACTTGTTCTTAGAGAATCAGGTGTAGGTGCTGTAAAAGGAGGAGTTATTGCAGCAGGTGTTGTTTATATTGTTATGAGCAGACTTGTTAAAATTTACGGTGTGGAAAAAATAAAATCATTCTTCCCTCCTGTTGTTGTTGGTCCTACAATAGTTGTCATAGGGCTTAGACTTAGTCCGACAGCTCTTTCAATGGCTGGATATTCAAACGGACATTTTGACGGAAAAAGTCTTATTGTTTCAGGAATAGTTGTTCTTTCAATGATTGGAATTTCTATTTTAGGAAAATCATTCTTTAAATTAGTTCCAATTCTTATATCTGTAATTTTAGGATATATCGTTTCAATCTTTTTAGGAATGGTTGACTTTACTCCGATAAAAGAAGCAGGGTGGATTGGACTTTCTTCAGATGCTCTTTATTCACTTGTAACTGTTCCGGAATTTTCTCTTACAAGTATTCTTGCAATAGCTCCAATAGCTCTTGTTGTATTCATTGAGCATATAGGAGATATTACAACAAACGGTGCAGTTGTTGGAAAAGATTTCTTTGCAAATCCGGGGATAAGCAGAACACTTTTAGGTGACGGACTTGCAACAGTTGTTGCAGGATTTTTAGGAGGACCAGCAAATACAACTTATGGAGAAAATACAGGAGTTCTTGCAGTAACAAAAGTTTATGATCCGTCAATTTTAAGAATTGCTGCCTGCTATGCAATAGGTCTTGCATTTATAGGAAAATTTGGTGTTATTCTTCAGACAATACCTGCACCTGTAATGGGAGGAATTTCTGTAATTCTTTTTGGAATGATAGCTTCTGTTGGTATGAGAACACTTATTGAAGCACAGCTTGATTTCTCACATTCAAGAAATCTTATTATCTCATCACTTATTCTTGTTTTTGGAATAGGAATAGATAATATTGTCGTGTGGAGAACTGTTTCTCTTTCAGGACTTGCAATTGCGGCTCTTATAGGAGTAATATTAAATAAAATTTTCCCAGAAAATATATAATAGTTTCAACAAAAAATATAAGCTTAAAAAAAATTTTTTAAAAAATTCTTGCATTTTTTTTGATTTTGTTCTATACTTACTTCAACCAGATAAAGTTAGAGGAAAGATAAAAAATAGAAAAAGGAGGCTTAAATATGTTCTTACTGCTTAGCATAATATTTGTCATATGTGTCATACTGCTGATAATAAGGAAAACAAATGAATATACAAATATTTTTGTTAGGGTAAGATTGAATCATGTTTCAATGCCTTTGTTTAGTTATAAATTTTATACAAGTTTGAATTATTAATATATTTTATCTGTAATGTGTGTGGCAGATAATTTATAATTTAAATTCAGTAAAAAATTTTTAAATAATCATAATTGATTTTGAGGACAGCCCAGCAAGGTTGTCCTTTTTTGTTAAAGAATAATTAAAATTTATATACATATATTTTTTAAGGGGGAAATTATTATGAAAAAATTTAACACAGTATTATTAGGAGCAACTTTACTTTTAGCAGCATGCGGAGGAGGAAAAAAAGCTAAAGAGGCCGACACAATTAAAATTGGCTGCACTGCACCTTTAACTGGACCTGTTGCTATTTACGGAGTAACTTCTTCAAATGGTTCAAAACTTGCTATGGACGAAATTAATAAAAATGGAGGAATTTTAGGAAAACAAGTTGAATTCACTGTTCTTGACTCTAAAGGAGATCCTACTGAAGCAATCACTGCTTATAATAAACTTGTAGATGAAGGAGTAGTTGCTCTTATCGGAGACATCACATCAAAACCGTCTCTTGCTGTTGCTGAAGTTGCAGCACAGGATAATCTTCCAATGATTACTCCTACAGGAACTCAGTTTAATATCACAGAAGCCGGACCAAATGTATTCCGTGTATGTTTTACTGACCCATATCAAGGTGTTGTTCTTGCAAACTTTGCAAAAAATAATTTAAATGCAGAAACAGCAGCAGTTGTTGTAAATAACTCAAGTGACTATTCAGACGGAGTTGCAAAAGCATTTGTTGAACAAGCAGAAAAACTTGGTTTAAAAGTTGTGGCAAAAGAAGGATATTCTGACGGGGATAAAGATTTCAGAGCTCAGCTTACAAAAATTCTTCCAACTAATCCAGATGTTTTAGTAGTGCCGGATTATTATGAACAAGTTGCTTTAATCACTACTCAGGCAAGAGAAGTTGGAATTAAAGCTACATTTGTTGGTCCTGACGGCTGGGACGGAGTTGCAAAAACTCTTGATGCAAGTGCATATGGAGCTGTTGAAAACTCATATTTTACTAACCACTATTCATTGCAAGACCAGTCACCTAAAGTTCAAAACTTCTTGAAAGCATATAAAGAAGCATATAATGAAGAACCATCTGCATTCTCTGCTCTTTCTTACGATGCAGCTTATATGATGAAAGCAGCTATTGAAAAAGCAGGAACTACAGATAAACAAGCTGTGGTTGATGCACTTAAAAATCTTGATTATGATGGTGTAACAGGTCACTTAACATTTGATGAAAATAATAACCCTGTTAAAGCTGTTACAGTTTTAAAAATTGTAAATGGTGAATATACATTTGACTCAGTTGTTGAGCCTACTAAGTAGTAAATAAAAGAGCTGCTGCTGTAAAATGCAGCAGCCCTTAAAAAATATTATAAAAGGGAAAAGGAGAGAGAAATGGAATTTTTACTTCAGATTATTAACGGTTTACAAATAGGAAGTATTTATGCCCTTATATCGTTGGGTTACACAATGGTTTATGGTATTGCACAGTTAATTAACTTTGCTCATGGAGACATTATTATGGTTGGAGCATATATTTCACTTTTTAGTATACCTGCTTTCACAAGAATGGGATTACCCGTGTGGCTAACTATGATACCAGCTGTTATTGTTTGCGTGCTTTTGGGAATGTTTACAGAAAGAGTGGCTTACAGACCACTAAGAAATTCTCCAAGAATATCAAATCTTATTACAGCCATAGGAGTAAGCCTATTCCTTGAAAATCTTTTCATGAAACTTTTTACTCCAAACACAAGACCGTTTCCAAAGGTATTTACACAGCCGCCTATAACTTTTGCAGGGCTTCATCTTAACTTTGGAACAGTGGTAACAATCATTGTAACAATTATTCTTTCTGTAGGGCTTCAATATTTTATGAAGAAAACAAAATACGGGAAAGCAATGCTTGCAACAAGTGAAGACTATGGTGCAGCAAGACTTGTGGGAATAAACGTTGACCACACAATTCAATTAACATTTGCAATAGGAAGCGGACTTGCAGCAGTTGCAGCAGTTCTTTATGTTGCATCTTATCCACAGGTACAGCCTCTTATGGGTTCTATGCCGGGGATAAAAGCATTTATTGCAGCAGTTCTTGGAGGAATTGGAATTCTTCCCGGAGCAGTTCTTGGAGGATTTATTTTAGGAATTGTTGAAAGTCTTACAAGAGCATATCTTTCATCACAGCTTGCAGATGCTTTTGTTTTTGCAATTCTTATTATTGTTCTTTTGGTAAAACCTACAGGAATTTTGGGTAAAAATGTAAGGGAAAAAGTATAGGGGGACTAAAAAATGGATAGATACAAAAAATTAAGTTACACATTCACTCTTATATTAGTTTTGGTTCTTTATGGAGTTCTTGGGAGCCTTATCGGTTCGGGAATGATTTCAAGATACCAGACTGGTATACTTATCATAATTTGTATTAATATTATTCTGGCAGTAAGTTTAAATATAACTGTTGGCTGTCTTGGGCAGATTACAATAGGTCATGCAGGATTTATGTCAGTGGGAGCTTATGCAGCTGCACTTTTTTCAAAAGCAGGAATTATTGACGGGCTTCCCGGATATGTAGTCGCTCTTATAATCGGCGGAATTGTTGCAGGAATTGTGGGAATCATAATCGGTATTCCGGCACTTAGACTTAACGGTGACTATCTTGCAATCATTACTCTTGCTTTTGGAGAAATTATAAGAGTTTTAATAGAATATTTTAAATTTACAGGGGGAGCACAAGGGCTTCGTGGAATTCCCCGTACAAACAGCAATTTTACAGTAATTTATTTTGTAATGGTAATTTCTGTTATGATGATGTTCTCACTTATGACAAGCCGTCACGGACGTGCAGTTTTATCAATCCGTGATGACGAGATAGCAAGCGATGCATCAGGAGTAAATACAACTTATTACAAAACATTTGCATTTACTGTATCAGCAATCTTTGCAGGAGTTGCAGGAGCTGTATATGCACATCATCTTGGAATTTTAGGAGCAAAACAATTTGACTTTAACTATTCAATCAATATTTTAACAATGGTTGTACTTGGGGGAATGGGAAGCTTTACAGGATCTATTCTTTCTGCAATAGCTCTTACAATTCTTCCTGAAGTTCTTCGTGGATTCTCAGATTATCGTATGATTGTTTATTCACTGCTTTTAATTCTTACAATGATATTCCGTCCAACAGGATTATTTGGACGTAAAGAATTCCAAATCACACCTATCATCAAAAAATTTGTAAACAAAAGGGAGGGTAAAGATGAAAAGTAACAAAGTGGTTTTAAGTGCAAAAAACATCTCTATCACCTTTGGAGCATTAAAGGCCGTAACAGATTTTAATCTTGAGATAAAAGAAAATGAACTTGTTGGTCTTATCGGGCCAAACGGTGCAGGAAAGACAACAGTTTTTAATATTATAACAGGAGTTTATTCTCCTACAAGCGGGGAATATTATTTTAACGGAGAGCCTGTTACAAAAACTCCAACATACAAACTTGTAAAAAAAGGTCTTGCAAGAACTTTCCAAAATATAAGACTTTTTAAATATATGTCAGTTCTTGACAATGTTCTTGTAGCAAATAATTTTAATATGAAATATGGAATTTTAAGCGGTATCTTCCGTTTCCCAAATTACTGGAGAGAAGAAAAAGAGGCAAAAGAAAAAGCTATGGAGCTTTTAAAAATCTTTGACCTTGACCAGTATGCTGATACTGCTGCAGGAAATCTTCCTTATGGAAAACAA
Source organism: uncultured Fusobacterium sp. (assembly GCA_900541465.1). Classification (GTDB taxonomy): domain Bacteria; phylum Fusobacteriota; class Fusobacteriia; order Fusobacteriales; family Fusobacteriaceae; genus Fusobacterium_B. The sequence continues at coordinate 56,115 of UQJY01000002.1, forward strand.
AGAAAGCTGGAAATTGCAAGGGCAATGGCAACAAACCCTAAACTTCTTCTTCTTGATGAGCCTGCTGCAGGAATGAACCCTACAGAAACAGAAGAACTTATGAACACAATCCGTTTAATAAGAGATAAATTCAACATTGCAATTCTTCTTATAGAACATGATATGAAACTTGTTCTTGGAATATGTGAAAGACTTGTGGTGCTTGACCACGGAACAACAATAGCTGCAGGAGACCCTATTGAAGTAATAAACACACCTGCAGTTGTCACTGCATATCTTGGACAAGAGGAGGAATAAAAATATGAATACAGATGCAAAAACTATGCTTGAAATAAAAGATTTACACGTATATTATGATAATATCCATGCTCTTAAAGGTGTTTCTTTAAAAGTAAAAGAGGGGGAAATCGTTTCTCTTATCGGAGCAAACGGAGCTGGAAAAACAACAACACTGCAGACAATTTCCGGGCTTATTCAGTCAAGACAGGGAAAAATTGTTTTTCAGGGAAAAGATATCACAAAAGAAAAACCTCATTTAATCTGTCAGGCTGGAATTGCTCAAGTTCCAGAAGGAAGAAGAATTTTTGCAAGGCTTGCAGTTAAAGATAATTTAAAACTTGGAGCATTTACAGTTAAAGATACACCGGAAAATCTTGAAAAGGACAGAGCAAAATTTTATAAGGATTTTCCAAGAATGTCTGAAAGAAAAAATCAGATGGCAGGAACTCTTTCTGGAGGAGAACAGCAGATGCTTGCAATGGGGAGAGCTATTATGAGCAGACCGAAACTTCTTATTCTTGACGAGCCGTCAATGGGGCTTTCACCTCTTTTTGTAAAAGAAATTTTCTCTGTAATAAAAAAACTTAAAGAAGATGGAGTTACAATTCTTCTTGTTGAGCAGAATGCAAAAATGGCTCTTTCAATAGCTGATTATGCTTATGTAATTGAAACAGGAAAAATCACTCTTGAAGGACCTGCACAGGAGTTATTAAACAATCCTGACATTAAAAAAGCATATCTTGGAGCATAAAAATTTTAAATTTGTATTAAAAGTTTTATACTTTTGTCATAAAATCTGAGTGTTTTTTTAAAAAATTTGATTTTCTTTATCTCCAAATAAAAATGATTATTACAACTGTATATTTTTTTGTTTTCAAGAATTGAAAAAAATAATTATTGACACAGTGATATTTCTCTGATAAAATTTTTATGTGATAAACAAATATTTTAAAAGAGGAGTTTTTATAATGATACATGTAGCAGTCATATTCATAATAAGCATAATAGTCATACAAAGCATGAAATTGAATATGAATGTCACAGTATATTAGGAATTCCTTAAAGTATATATTATTATTTTATAAATTTATAATTTAAAGTACGAACAGCCTAATTACTTACGGCTGTTTTTTTTATTAATATATACAATTTTAATTTTAAATATTAAATATTTTTTCAGGAGGATTTTTTAATGAATAGGAAGAAAGAAGTTTTAATTTTGGGCTTTGCTCTGTTTGCTATGTTTTTCGGAGCAGGAAATCTGATTTTTCCGCCGTCTTTAGGGATTGATATGGGAAAAGACTGGCTTGTGGCAGGAATAGGATTTTTATTAACAGGAGTAGGGCTTCCACTTTTAGGAGTTCTGGCTTTTACTAAAATAGGAAGACTTGAAGACTTTTCCGTAAAAATTTCATCAAGATTTAATACACTTTATTGTACGGCACTTGTATTTGTAATCGGACCTTTATTTGCAATTCCAAGAACAGGTTCAACTACATTTGAAATGGGAGTGCTTCCATCTTTTCCAAATGTAAATCCATTAGTGTTATCAATTATTACATCAACAGCTTTCTTTGGTATAACTCTTATTCTTGTAATAAAAGAGTCTAAAATTACAGATATAATTGGAAAATTTCTTACACCAGTAATTCTTATTATTCTGGCTGCAATAGCTTTTCTTGGAATTACAGGAAACATCGGAACACCTGTAGATAAAAATATCACAGGAGTATTTGCAAAAGGTTTTGTAAGCGGATATCAGACAATGGACGCTTTAGCTTCTGTTATTTTCGGTGTTGTTATTGTAAAAGGTCTTGAAGGAAAAGGGATTGTTGAAGAAAAAGAACAGAGATATTTCTTATCAGGGTCAGCTCTTATAGCTGCAATCGGTCTTGGGCTTATCTATTTCAGCCTTATGTATCTTGGAGCAAGAGTAAGCGGAGTGGGAACATTTTCAACTACAAGTGCTGCACTTTATCTTGCTGAAATAACTCTTGGTTCTGCAGGAAAAATAGCTTTTGGAATTTGTGTTGCAACAGCCTGTCTTACAACTTCAGTTGGTTTAGTTGCTATAGCAAGTGACTGGTTTGCAAGATTTACACCAATTTCATATAAAATGTGGTCTGTAATTATTTGTGTGTTCTCAGGTGTAATGGCAATAGGAGGAGTTGACTTTATAATAAAACTTTCAATTCCAGTTCTTTGTATTTTATACCCTGTAACAATTATCCTTATTCTGCTTAATGTATTTGGTGTAAAACACGTTCTTGTTTACAGAACAGCAACTTATACAACTCTTGTTGTGATTATATTAGAAGAAGTATTTTCAAAAATTCTTCATGTAACTCCTGTAACAAATTTCCTTGCTAAAATTCCTATGGCTGAAAGCGGATTTGTGTGGGTAGTTCCATGTCTGGTTGGAATGGCTGTGGCATTTGTTGCTGCTCCTATAAGAAAAACTGCAAAATTAAAGGCAAAACAAGCTGAAAAATAAAAAACTTTCCACTGAGTATCTGCCAGTCTTCAGAGAAAGTACGGATTTTTTGCAGCTCCTGTATAATTTAAGTATCCCGAGGGAAAAAAATAAATTTTAAAGGAGGAAACAAAATGGCAAAAACAGTACAAGAAACAAAGGCAGTAATTACAGAGGTGGTGGAAAAATTAAAAAAATCTATCGAGAGAGAAAAATCTTACATGAAAGAACTTGATGATGACAAGGCAGCACTTACTCATGTGGAAGAACTTCAAGAAAAAGGAGAAAGTCTTCCCCCAGATTGTGCTTATGAATCTTTCACAGAATGGATAGATACAATTAAAAAAGAAATTAAAAACAGTGAGGCTTCAATAAAAAGAATTGATACTGAAAAATCAGAAATCACAGCATTTGAGTATTATCTTGCTAATGCCCCCGAAAGTGATGCTTAAAAAAATCTGCGGGAGGTATTCAATGAAAAAAGATAAAAAAATTTTTATTGTACGCCTTGTAATATTTATCCTGAAAAAACTAGAATGGTTTTATAAGGTGAAGTAAAAAAACGGCTGGTAATTAATTTTACCAGCTGTTTTTGTATATAAATTTATTCTTCAAGCAGGAAGTCTATTATATTTAAATGTTTAATTCCGTTTCTTGACATATTAAATAAATCCATAGAAATTACATATTTTGGGTAGTTATCTTGTATTTTTTCAAGAACAGAAAATTCTCTTTCGATAGTTTCATCTGAAGCAAGAAGATAAGCAACTTGAATATATAATTTTTCATCTCCGTTTTTAGTGCAGACAAAGTCAACTTCTAAATTTTCTATTTTTCCAACTCTTACAGTATATCCACGTCTTAAAAGCTCTAAGAAAACAATATTTTCAAAAATTTGATTTATATCTCTTTCGTTATTTTCAAAAACAGCCTGACGTATTCCGTGGTCTGCAAGATAATATTTTTCATTTATATTTAAAATTTTCTTTCCGATTAAATCGTCTCTTTGAACTCTGTAAATAAGCATAGCTTCTTCACAGGCTTTTATATAATTAAGTATTGTTTCCGGTGAGGCTTTTCTGTTTTCACTTTTAAAAAATTTTGAAATTGAGGTTGCTGAAAAAGTATTTCCCACATTCATTATAATATAAGCTATAATTCTTTGGAGTAAGTCAATATCTCTTATATTATTTCTTTGAGTAATATCTTTTAATATGATAGAAGAATATATATCTTTTAAATACTGCATACTTGCTTCTTCATTAAAATTTAAATTGCAAAGAAAAGGCATTCCCCCAAACAGAATATACTTTCTGAATACTTCTTGTGTGTTTATATTTTTATAAAGATGTTTTACAGAGTCTAAAAATTCTTTAAAAGAAAAAGGGTATATTATAAATTCAACATATCTTCCGGCAAGATAGGTTGCTAATTCTCCAGATAAGAGTTTGGCATTTGAGCCTGTAATATATATATCAAAGCTGTATTCTTCTTCCGCTCTTAATGAATTGATACATTTTTCCCACTCTAAAACCTCTTGTATTTCATCAAGAAAAATATAGTATTTTTTATTTTTTTCTGCTTTACTTAGAATAAAGTCATTGAGAGCTTCTGCTGTACATAATTTTTTGTTATTTAAATTTTCAAAATTTATACTTATAAAATTTTCTCTGCTTACTCCGCTATTTTCAAGTTCCTCCATGATGAGTTTTAACATAATTGACTTTCCGCTTCTTCTTATTCCCGTTAAAACTTTAACGATGTCTTTGTCTATAAAGGGTTTAATTTTTTTTATATAAATATCTCTCTTTATCATAATTATCACCTCATATCAATTATAACTTATAAATTTTATTTTTTCAATTTTTTATCAGTTATATATGATAAAAATATTTAATTTATATAATTTATCGGTTATATCTGATAAAAATATATATTTTTGTAATTTTATCAGTTATATTTGATAAAAAAAGAGAACAGCTTTCACTGTTCCCTTTAGTTTTATGTTATTTAATTTTTCAGTAAAATTTTTTTAATTAAAATCTGTAAGAAATTCCTGCTGTAACTCTTGAGTTGTCTCCTTTATCTGTCCAAATCATTTCATATTTAGCATCAACACCAACACCGCTTTCATGTTCGTAGTCAATTCCAATATGTCCTTCAATTCTGCTGTCAGCTATTTCTTGTTCATTAAGAACTTGAATACCTTTTCCATATAATGTATAATTTCTATCATCTGCCATACTAACTTCTGTCATAACAAATTTTGCTCCAGCTTTTAATGAAAGAATACCAGAATAAATGTTAAAACTTTTTATTACATTTGCTCCTACCATTCCTTCAAGAATTTTTGTTTCTTGTTCTTCCATTTTAAAATTAGCATTACTACTTTCTACTTCATCTTGATTAATAAAGCTATATCTTATTCCAGCCATTGGTTGTAATATTAAATTATCAGATATTTTATAATTTTTTGTACCTTTAAGTCCTAATGTAATTGCATCAGAATTAGCTTCTCCATCTGAAATCATATGATAATTTCCTGCTTTAGTTGCAAGTTTTAAATCTAAATCATTTTTAGTATATCCTATATTTCCAACTAAATTTATTCCATTTTGTGCTTTATGTTTTATGAACATACCAACATATCTGTTGTCTCCTTCAAATTTTCCACCATTTTGAATATCGACTTCTGTATCTCCTTGTCCATAAACTGCTCCATAAGAAGTAGAATCAGTTAGTCCATATTCAAGCATACCAACAGTTCCTGTTATATCTCCGTCATATCCTTTAGAATCTTTTCCGCCGTCAAATTCAGTGTCAGAATTTACATATTTTCCATATGCAATCCATTCTCCTTTTCCTGCTTTTCTTCCAAAATCATCAACAACAGACATATATGTATCTGTTATATCTTTTGTTACAGCATAACCTGTTGTAAAGAATGCTTCAGCTATATATCCTGTATTTTTAATCATGTTTTGTAATTTTATTTTATCATTATAATTTATAGCATCTCTTAAATCTTTATCTTGAGATAAACCTTGAAGAGTAGCACTATAAATATTTTTATATTCAGAAAGTCCTAATTCGTCTGCACTTTTTAGAATAAGATTTACTTTTCCATCTTTTTCTTCAACTGCTCCATCTTTTCCTGTTCCTTTAAATATTACTGCTGAACTTAAAGTTCCAGAAACTTTATATTTTTCTGCTACTGTAATTTGTTGTTTTGAAACATCAAATTTATCTCCAACAATAAATTTAATATTTCCTTTATCTCCAGTAGTTACTGTTAGATTATTTTCTCTATTTGTTCCAGCTAATTTGTCAAGAGAAGTTGTTGTTTGATTTGTTCCATAATTATTATTCATTTCAACATAAAGGGTTGATTTTTTTACTTCCAGTTCTGTTCCTTGATTATTTGCTTTTGTCTGTTTTGACAATATTTCTGCATTTTCTCCTATATACCAACCTTCTTTTGCACTTCCTGTTCCTTCAAGAACTATTTTTTCTATTCCAGTCATTTTATAGTCAAAAGTATTTCCAGTTTCTTTTAAATAAACAGAATCATTTGTTTCTCCCATCTTTACAATAAATTCATCTGTTCCATTTCCTAAATCAATATTTCCTTTATATTTTGTGTTTGTTACTGTTAATTTATCATCATTTTGACCTAAAGTAATATTTCCTATTTTTTCAATATTTTTAAGTTCTAAACTTATTCTTTCAGTAGATTTACTTCCGTCAATAACACCTAATTCTGCTTTATTACCTAAAACAATATTATTTATTTCTGTATTTTTATCATTTGTAAAGTCCATTATAAAATTGTTAGCTTTAATTATATTAAATGATGTGTCTGTATTTGTCTTTGCAAGATTGTATTGCCCTTTATCATTTGTTAAAATAACGTCTCCATTAATTGAAACATCATGGTTTTTATTTTGTGAAGAAACAAATTCAACTGCTCCATTTCCTTCTATTTTTCCAGTAATTTCAGCTGTTCCAGCTTCTGTAACTTTTCCACCATCTAATTTTACTGTTAAAATATCTTCACTATTTCCTTTATCAGTTACAGCATTTATCTGGCTGTTGATTACAGATAAATTTTTTCCTGCTCCTACTTCTAATAAAGTACCAGTTCCACCATCTGTGAAAAATCCTGTAATTGTTGTGTCTTTTAAAATTAAATCTTTTTGTCCTGTATATTTAAAAGCAGTCTGGTTTTTATTTGTAATTACTGATATTAAATGATTATTTGTTAAATCTTTATCAAATTCTTTTGTATTATTTAATGTATAATATGTTTTATTTTCTGCTCCATCAATATTATTGTTTCCTGTTGTTAAATCTGTTACATGACTATTTATTTTACTATCTTTTGCAGGTATTAAATTATATTTTGTGTTTAAAACTACACCATTATTTTTACCTTTTCCTATTGCATTAACCCATGGGAATGTAGTTATAACTATACCATTATTTTCTATATTTCCATTAAATACAGCACTATCTTTAGCATATACTACACCAAAGTTTTTACCTTGAGAGTTTCCTAGAGCATTCATTGCCCAGCTTCCAGTATTTTTAATTACTCCATAGTTTACTCCTACTCCATTTTGTATATATTGTCCATTATTTCCTTTATTTGCAATTAAACCATAGTTATAACCAGTCCCAGAAACTATATTTTGACCTTCTCCACCAGTATTAGCTATTGTTCCGTAGTTTATTCCTAACCCTTCTTTTAATATATATTGTCCACTTGAACCAGTATTTTTAATTTCTCCATAGTTTATTCCTGTTCCACTAATATATTGAGCATTCATTCCCTTATTCTCTATTATCCCATAGTTTGTTCCAATACCATCAATATCAATTTGCTGTCCTTCATTAGCTTTATTCATAATAATTCCATAGTTTATTCCTGTTCCGTTTGCTCTTATCCATTGTCCAGCATTATTTTTATTGGCAATAACCCCATAGTTTATCCCTATTCCACCAGAAGCTATATGTTGTCCGTATGCTCCTTCATTCATAATGATTCCGTAGTTTATTCCGTTTCCTAAAATATATTGTCCAAAACTACTTTTATTAGCAATAACTCCGTAATTTATTATTGTTCCTTTTGCATATTGACCATAACCTTTTTTATTAGCTATTATTCCATAGTTGTAACCTGTTCCAGAAAGAACATTTTGTCCATATTCTCCAGCATTCGTAATTACTCCATAGTTATAAGCTGCTCCATCAGTGACCATTTGTCCATTATCGCCATTATTTTCTATAACTCCATAGTTATAGATAGTTCCTTTTTCATCAACATTTTGTCCCCATTTTCCATTATTAGAAATTTTTCCATAGTTATAACCTATTCCACTTTGAATATTTTGCCCATAGTCATTTTGATTTGCTATTTTTCCTTTATTTACAACAACTGCTCCGCTTTCTGCCACTTGTTCTTTATTTAAAGTTCCATTATTTACAAATACATTTCCTTTTCCAGAAATAACAATTTGATTTCTATTTTCCTGTGTTCTTTCTATTGTTTCACCTACATTTGTCAAATTTATTCCATCAGTATATCCAATTATTTCTTTTTCATTAACTTTTTTATTAGAAAGAAGATTTAAAGAATTTTGTAAAACATTAGCTGTTTTTGTTGAAATATTTTCCTTTGCTACAACAATTTCTTTATCTGCAAAATTTATCTTTATTCCACCTTTTTTATCAGAGTTTACAACTACTCCTTCAGCTTTCAATTCTTCAGTTAAATTTACCTCTGTTCCCTTGCCAGAAAGCCATTCTTTTGCCTGTTGTTTATGCCACTCTGTACTTCCTTCTTCTATTCCTAATGCAACAGCCCCTGTAATCATAAAAGTAACTACTAATCCTAATGTAATTTTCACTTTTCTTTTAAGAAATCTTTTTAGTGAATTTTCCACATAACTTTTTCCCATATTAAAAATACCTCCCGTTTAAAACACATAAAAAATTATAAAAATTTTTAAGAAAAAGTCTATCTATAAAAGACTATAATTCTAATTTTTTCCCAAAAATTAAAAACTATATCTTCTATACTTTTTAAATATTTTCATATATTAAAATCTTTTGTATTTTATCCCCCACTGAAAAATACTAAAAAAATAAGAATTTAAATATGAAAATTGGGTGTACAGAAAATTATAATTTTTTATACTTTATTTTTTTGGGTGTGGTTAAAAATAATCCAAAAAATTTTTAAAAAATTTTTTATTTTGAAGTTTTTTTTACGAAAAATTAGTTTTGAAAGATAACATTTTTTAAAAATAACTTGCAAAATAATTTTTTTTATAATATCATTGGGGTATAAAAAAAGTCTATAAACAGGTGTATAGTTAATTATAGTTTTTTATACATCTGTTTTTTTCTATCCTGTCATTTTTATCCTTATTTTTTATTACTTTTAAAATGTTTTTTCATCATTAAAAAAATTTATTTTTTCATTTCTCTTTTTTCCCTCAAAAAAAAACTTTTTTCATTGACCATTTTTCTGCTCACTTAAGAGCCATTTGACTTTTGACTTTTCCGGGCTTCTAAGCTATAATCTATTTGAGCTGCTCAAATAAGAGAAATTTCTCGATTTAAATAAAATTATTTCGGGAGGAAAAGATGAAAAAGAAAATAAAGTTTCATAGAGAAAAAATTATACATCGGAACACTCAGGAAAGAGAAAGATATATAACTTTTTTCAACCAAAAATGTGATTACTATTTTAATTTTGAATTTTACATTCCCATTGGATACTGTAACCTCGGGGAATACTTATTTCTCAAAAAGGCAGTGAGAGAGCTTTCACCCCTTGTAAGACCGGAAAAACTTGCTGAATATTTAAAAGTTGACATAGAACTTATTTTTGAAGGTATAAAAGAGGGGCTTCTTCCATGCTTTACAGACGGTAGACTTTACTCCATCAAAACAATCGGTATCCTTCCTTTTGTGAGAAAATTCCTATGACAGAAAAAGAAATAATAAAAAATAAAAACTCTGCTTTATGTGTAAGAGAGAGGTTTCGTTTTCTTTTCAATAATCTTGACATTGATGAGTTTAAACTCATCAGTGCCAAGAAAGAAAAAATTATGCTTGATGAAAAAATAAAAAAAATAAAAGCAGATATAAGGAGACAGAAAAGAAGGGAGAAAGTATGGAACATGGCAGAAAATATGCAGAATGAAATAAATAATTATCTGGTGAAAGCCTCAAAACCTAAAGATGATTTTGAAAAAATGCTTGTGGATAAAATGGTTAAAGAATTGGGAGTTGTTACTACTGTAGGCGAGCTTTCAAAATTTTTAAAAATGAATAAAACTTGTCTTTATAAGGCTATGGATAATGGAGAAATACTTTCATTTAAACGTGGCAGAAGAAGATATGTTATAACTGAAGGTGTTCTCCCATTTTTACGGGACTAAAAAAGGAGGTTTGTATGAAATTTACAATCTGCGGATATAATCAGACAGTTCTTCTTGAACATAATTTAACTTTAGATGATGTCTTTATTTTAAAAGTTATTTCCAGCATTTATTTTTCACAATCTGAAAAAATAAGTTCAATGATTTTTGAAAACTGCAAATATATATGGCTTTCATATAAATATATTCATAAAGAAATCCCAATTATCGGAACAGAAAGAACCCTTATAAACAGAATTAATTCTCTTGTGGAAAAAGGTTTTCTTAAAAAAATTGTTAAGAACAGAAAAGACGGAAAAACAGGAAAGTTTTTGTATTTTTCTTTAGGAGAAAATTATTCTCTCATTACAGGAGAAAATAAAAAAACTGATGAAAAAGTTTCATTAAATCAGATGAAAAATTTTCATGAGGGTAATGAAAAAACTTCATCAGAACCGATGAAAAATTTTCATATCAAAGATCAATTATATAATATCAATAATACTAATATCAAAAAGAAATATATAAAGCCGGACAATTGTCAGCCTTTTGTAATTGATATTATGAAAAAATATGAAGAGCTTAATCTTCCAGATTATGAGTTCCTCCCAGATAACAGTGTTTTTGTAAATTGTATTCAGGCTCTCGGTGCTGAAAAACTTTTTAAAGCTCTTGAAATTATGAGCCAGAGCGAATATACAAAAACATTCAGCATAAATATGATTTTTAATATTAAAAATCTTAAAAAAGCCCTTAATGGAAATTACAAAGACAGAAATGCACCTGTAAAAAACAGAATAATACAAGAGCCGGAGTATGAAGAAGACAGGGAAGCTGAAGAAATTTTAAGAAAGCTGGGATTTTAAATGAAAATCTTAAACAAAAACAGCATGATAGATTTAAAAAACAGAGATGAAAAGAAAGAAGCTAAATTTCACCCTGCTAAAAAATGCAGTATCTGTGGTATGCCCTATGTTGAAAATCATATGCTTTCAGAAAGCCTTATAAAAATATTAGGTGACAAGATAAGATATATTCCAAGCTGTAAATGTCATGAAACTTTTTATGAAAGAGAGCTAGAAAAAATAGAAATGGAAAATGAAAAAGAGAGAGTTAAAAACAGAGGTAACAGATACAAAAATTTTTCTATAATTGATAATAAATTTTTAAATTCCCTTTTTGAAAAGGCTGATTTTACAGAAAAACATATGGAGATTGCCAAGAAATATGCAGAAAAATTTATTGAAAAAAATTGTGATGTGGGAATATTATTTTACGGAAATTCTGGAACTGGAAAAACTTTTGCATCTTCTTGTATAGGAAATTATCTTATGGAGAGAGGGAGAAATGTTATAGCATTAAATATAGGTCTCTATCTTACAGAACTTAAGCAGGAGTGGAGCAGAAAAGAAACAGAACTTCTTCATAAAATATCAAAATGCGACCTTTTAATAATTGATGATTTGGGCTGTGAAAAAATATCAGAATGGGTGCTTGAAAAGATATTTCTTTTAATAGATACAAGATACAGAGCATCAAAGCCTGTTATCATTACAACAAATCTTTTTTACAGCAGAGAAAATGAAAAATGCGGAATTTATAGTACTTTTGGAACTAGAATAAAAGAAAGAATATCAGAGATGTGCTTTCCTGTGTGCTGTAAAGGTGAAAGCAAAAGAAAATCTGGAACAGAAAAGTTTATGGATTTTCTTGTATAAAAAAAGGGACTGCCGAAACAGTCCCTTAAAATTTTTATTAATAAATTGGGTTTAACATAAATTCTGTGAAGTCTCTTACAAGAGCAGCTGTTTTTTCGTTTTTGTCACGAACAGGGTTAAATTCAACTATATCAACAGATGTTATGAAGTAGTTTTTGAATAAAAATTTGAATATTTTATAAACATCATCTTCATCAAATCCGTTTTTAACAGGTGTGCTTACTCCTGGAGCAGCTATTGGATTCATAGAGTCTATATCAAAACTTATATGAATGTTGTCAACTTTTAAATAATCGTGAATTTCAGCAAGAACACTGTCTATTCCTTTACGAAGGACGTCATCATAATGGTATACTTTTACACCAAGTTTTTCGATGACATCTCTTTCTCTTACATCAATGTCTCTTGCTCCTAAAAGAACAACGTTTTCAGGTTTTATTTTTGCACCTTCAAAGAAACAGTTTACCATATCCTCGTCTCCCTCTCCTTGTAAAAGAGCAAGAGGCATTCCGTGAATATTTCCTGTAATTGTAGTTTCATTTGTGTTCATATCTGCATGGGCATCAATCCAGATAACTCCGATTTCTTTTGTTTTTGCAACTCCGGAAATTGTTCCAAGAGCAATAGAGTGGTCTCCGCCGATTGTTATTGGTCTGTATCCATCTTCAATAGCTTCGTTTATTGATTTAGCCACTTTTTCACAAGTATGAAGTATTGTATTTTTATATTTCATATTTGGGTGGTTGAAATCTTCTCTTTGTTTTTCAATATCGATAACTTCAATTTCATCAAATGTATCTGGATAATTTTCAACAAGAACATCAACACCGAATTCTATTCCAGATTTGTCTGCTCCAAGATTTAATGGAACACCAAATATTTTATTTTTCATTTTTTCAGTGTAGATATACATAGCATCTTCATCTTCGATTACATTTATGTATTCAAGGTTAGGGTCTTCCATTCCTTGAAGATGAGTTTTAGTTTCTTTAAGTTCATCAATATATTCGATAACTTCTTTGCTTATTCTTTCACCCGGAACAATTATTGGGATACCAGGCGGATAAGCCATAATCATTTCAGCGCAGATTTTTCCTTCGCTTTCTTCAAAAAGAACTCTGTTTTTCTCAGAATAGAATGCTTCCCTTGGTACAAGTACAGGTTCAGGGATAGCAGGTATTCTTAAACTTTTAACTTTTTTAATTTCTTTTGTATCGTAAAATCTTTTGCTTATATCTTTAAGAGCATTTATAAGTTTTAAAGCACTGTCAGGAGTATCTCCTATTGTGATAAGTCCTAAAACATTATAGTAATCTGAAAGTTCCATTTGAATATTGTAGTCATCTGTTAAGATAGACTCAAGTTCAAATCCTGTGATTCCTAATCCTTTTGCAGAGATAGTTATTTTTGTAGGGTCAAAAGCAAATACTCCCTCTCTTCCTACAATTTCAGCTCCGAATGAATGGATTCCCGGAATTTTATTTATTTCAGATCTTAAATAATTTGCAAGCTCTATTGTTCTTGTAAGAAGATCTCTTCCGTGGATTGCCATTTGTCTTCTTGCACAGTCAAGTGATGCCATCAAAGGATAAGATGGAGATGTTGTGTGTAAAAGACTAAGAATCTGCTGAACTCTGTTTGCATCTACTCTGTTTGAATTTACATGAAGAAGAGACATTTGAGTCATTGCCCCTAAAATTTTATGTGTACTCTGACAGCAGATGTCAGCTCCTGCATCAACAGCAGATAATGGTAAATCTTCATGGAAATGAAGATGAGGACCGTGAGCTTCGTCAACGATTAAAGGAATATCATAGCTGTGAACTATGTTTGCTATTTTTTGAATGTCAGTTGCTACACCATAATATGTAGGGTTTATAATAAGAACTGCTTTTATGTCTGAATGCTGTTCAAGCATTTTTTCAACTGTTGATGGTCTTACTCCGTGAGCAATTCCAAGTTCGTCGTCAATTTCAGGATTCATATAAACAGGAACAGCTCCTGAAAGAATTATTCCTGCAGAAACAGATTTGTGAACGTTTCTTGGAACAAGAATTTTTTCTCCTGATTTTACAACTGATAATATCATGGCTTGAATGGCTCCTGATGTTCCATTCACGGCGAAGAAACTTTTCTTTACTCCGTAAGCATCTGCTGCAAGTTCTTGAGCTTCTTTTATACAGCTTTTTGGATGGTGAAGTCCGTCAACCATTTTGAAAATAGTAACATCTATTTTAAATGGGTTGGTTCCCATAAACTCCAAAAATTCTTCGTCCACTCCATGTCCTTGCTTATGCCCTGGAACGTGAAAAGGAACTATGTTTCTTTTTACATATACATCTTTCAACACTGTGAAAAGCGGTGTTAGATTTTGGTCTAAAGTTGCCATTCTTACCTCCTTAATTACTTATAAATTATCAAATTTTATTATTTATGTTATAATACAAATGCAAATTATTGTAGGGCTTTTTTTAGCTTTAGTCAACCTTTATTTTTTAGTGAAAGGAGTATTTTTTTGAAAAAATTTCTTCTATTTATTTCAAACGGCTCTGAAATGTTAGAAATATCTCCCTTTGTGGACATCTTCGGCTGGAATAAAATTGTGGGAGACAAAAAAGAAAAAATTGAGATTGTAACGATTTCATACAGAAAATTTGTAAATGCTACGTGGAATTTAAAAATAAAAACGGAGCTTGATTTTGAAACAGATATTATAGATGTTAGTGATTACCAGGGGATAATTATTCCCGGGGGATTTGGACAAGCTGGATATTTTGAAGACATAAAAAAGGAAGACTTTCAAAATCTTTTAAGAGAATTTCACGAAAAAAATAAAATTATAATTGGGATATGCACAGGGGCAATAGCTCTTGGAGAAGCTGGAATTTTAAAAGGAAAGAGGGCTACAACTTATTTTCTTGATAATAAAAGATATTTTTCTCAGCTTGAAAAATTTGGAGCAGTTCCTGTTTGTGAAACAATAGTATGTGATAAAAATATTTTTACAACAGCTAATCCAGAATCGGCTCTTATTATGGGATTTATTCTTCTTGGAATTTTAACTTCAAAAGAGAATATGAAAAAAGTTGCTTTTAATATGGGGTATTCTGAAATATGTGAAAAAATACTCAATAAATATCAAATAAATAGTGAAATTTCATAAAATATATGCTATGCTTTAAATGTAAAACCATAAATTTTTTTAAGAGGTGAAAAAATGAAAATAGAAGAAGGAAAAGTAGTAACACTTGAATTTAAAGTTTATGACAACAAAACAAATGAACTTCTTGAAGATACAAAAGAAGTAGGACCTTTCTTTTATATCCATGGATTTGGATACTTCGTTCCAAAAGTTGAAGAGGAATTAGAAGGAAAAGAAGCTGGATACAAAACAAAAATAGCTCTTACTGCTGAAGAAGGATATGGAGAATATGATGAAGATTTAGTTATGGAAATGGACAGAAAAGACTTCGTTGAATTTGAAGATATCTATGAAGGGCTTGACTTTATAGCTGACCTTGATGACGGTTCAGAACAATCTTTCGTAATAACTAAAATAGAAGACGATGTTGTAACTGCTGACGGAAACCACCCATTTGCAGGAAGAGACGTTAGATTTGAAATAGAAGTTACAGGTGTAAGAGAAGCGACTGAAAAAGAAATTGAAGGTGGAGAACCTTTATTCCAAGGATTCTAAAAAATTAATAAAGGGGTAAATAGTAATGAAAATAGCTTTAGGTTGTGACCATGGTGGTTACGAGTTAAAAGAAAAAGTAAAAAAACATTTAACAGAAAAAGGATATGAAGTTACAGACTTTGGATGTCATTCGACTGAATCTGTAAACTATCCTGTTTACGGGAAAGCAGTAGGACACGCTGTTGCAGACAAAGAAGCTGATTTAGGTATCGTTATCTGCGGAACAGGAATCGGAATAGGAATTGCTGCAAATAAAGTTAAGGGTGTAAGAGCTGCTCTTTGTATGAATACAACAATGGCAAGACTTACAAAAGAACACAACAATGCAAACGTTCTTGCTATGGGTGCAAGAATGTTAGGAGATGTTCTTGCTCTTGAAATAGTTGATGAATTTTTAACTGCAGAATTCCAAGGCGGAAGACATGCAGAAAGAATTGCAATGCTTGAAGACTAATTAAATAAAATTTACGGAGGGATTTTTATGGCATCTATTTTTACAAAAATAATTAACAGAGAGATACCTTCAGATATTGTTTTTGAAAATGATAAGGTTATAGCTTTTAAGGATATAAATCCGCAGGCTCCTGTTCATATTCTTGTTGTTCCCAAAAAAGAGATAGCAACAATAAATGACATCAAAGAGGAAGATAAAGAACTTATTGGTGAAGTTTATCTTACAATAGGAAAAATTGCTGCTCAGCTTGGAATAGCAGAAGAGGGATACAGAGTAATTGCAAACTGTAACGAGTATGGAGGACAAGAAGTGTTCCACATTCATTTCCATCTTCTTGGAGGAGAAAAATTAGGTCCTCTTGTATAGAACAAAAATACTAAAAAAATAAAAAAATTTTTATCGGAGAAATATTTTTATTCTCCGATTTTTTTATATGTTAGAAGAATAAAAACAGGTGAAATTTAAAATAAAAAAAATTTATTGTTGACTTATTTTTTTTTTATACTATAATAACCTAAGAAACAACGAATATAAATCGCTTAGTTTTATTATATAATTTTACTATTATCTTAATAAAAAAGCGGGGGACCCATTATATGAATAAGTTTTTTATTCATGCTAACCTCGTCACACATTTTCGAGGGGGCTATGGGGTCTTACATAGATTTAGTCTGTATAACACCATGCACTGTCATGGTGTTTTTCGTTTTTTCAGGAGTTTGAAAATTTTTGCAAATTTTCAAATCCTAGAAAAAACGACGAACCAAGAAATTTTATTTATTAAATTTCTTGGTTTGCTCATAAAAAGTTATTTATAAAAATAACATATATTTCCTCTGCATTGAAAAATAATTCGTTATTAATGCAGTGAACAAAACGTAAAAATTCATATGTCTGAGGACTTTAGTCCGAGTTTATGAATTTTAGTTTTGAGAACAAAATTAATAGAAGAATTTTTCACCAGCAGAGCAGTTTTCTTTTGGTTCGTTTTCTTTGTCTGCACAAAGAAAATGAACAATAATATTAAAAAAATCAAGGGGTGATATTTAGGATTTAATTCAATGAATTAATATTCTAAGATTAAGGAGGTATCTTATGAAACAAGAAGTAAAAACAGAAAACGTCAGAGAAACAAAATTTATACATGCATTTATTCCATTAGCATTTTTAGTATGCTCTCTTACGTACACCATAAGGTACACCAATGCAGACCCTCATATTCCTATTATAATTTCAGGAATGCTTGCAGCCTGTGTTGCAATGTTTTCTTTAAAATATAAATGGGACTGTATTCTTGAAGGAATTTTAAATACAATAAAATCTTCTATGGAAGCGGCAATAATTCTTCTTATAATTGGAATGGTAGTTGGAAGCTGGATTATATCTGGTGTTGTTCCTACTATGATATTTTACGGGCTTAAAATAATTTCTCCGGGAATATTTCTTCCGGCAGCACTTATTCTTGCTTTAATAGTTGCACTTGCAACAGGAAGTTCTTGGAGTACAGCGGCAACAGTTGGAATTGCTCTTATGGGAGTTGGAACAGGGCTTGGAATTCCTCCTCAAATAACAGCAGGAGCAATAATTTCAGGAGCATATATGGGAGATAAACTTTCTCCTCTTTCTGATACAACAAACCTTGCACCGGCAATGGCAGGTTCAAATCTTTTTGAACATATAAGAGCTATGCTTGCAACAACAATACCAAGTTTTATAATAACACTTATTATTTTCTGTGCAATCGGAATGAGATATGCAGGTTCTGATATAGATACAGCAACACTTAATTCAATACTTGGAACTTTACAGAGTGAATTTTATATAAGTCCTGTATTATTTATAGTTCCTGTTATAACAATAACTCTTGTTGTAAAAAAAGTTCCTGCTATTCCGGGGCTTTTCTGCGGAAGTTTAATTGGAGGAGCAGCAGCAATGATATTCCAAAAAACTTCTCTTTCTGAATTTGTAACAGCTCTTCAAAAAGGATATGTTTCAATGTCAGGAAATCCTGTTGTAGATGAACTTCTTACAAGAGGAGGAATGAACAGCATGATGTGGACAGTTTCACTTATTATCTGTGCTTTATTCTTTGGAGGAGTAATGGAAAGAGCAGGAATGCTTAGTGCCATTGCAAATAAAATATTAAGCCTTGCAAAGTCAACAGGAAGCCTTGTTCTTGCAACTGTATTTACAGCTATTGCTTCAAATGCTCTTGCAGCAGAACAGTATCTTTCAATAGTTATTACAGGAAGAATATTTAAAGATGCTTATGCAAAAAGAAATCTTCACCCTGTAACTTTATCAAGAGTTCTTGAAGATTCAGGAACACTTACATCACCGCTTTTCCCTTGGAACAGCTGCGGAGCTTATATGATTGCAGCTCTTGGAATAGCTCCATGGATATATGTTCCTTATTGTTTCCTAAATTTAATAAATCCTGTTATCTCAATAATCTATGGATATACAGGATTTAATATAAAATATTTAAATGGTGAACAAGGAAAAAAGTTCCATTTCAAAAAAGTGATGATGGCAATGCTTAATATATTCCATAAATAAATATTAATAAAAAAATAAAATCCCTGCATTGAAAACTATTTTTCAATGCAGGGTAATTTTTTAATTTATTTATTATTTTATTCTGTCAAAGAAAAGAACAATATATATTTATCCTACTATCTTGCAGTTTTTATCATCTTTATCACAGATATATTTTACTTCATTTACAAGCGGTTTTCCGTCAATAAAATCTCTTATATTATTTAATGTAGTAATTGTGATAGCTTCAACAGCTTCTTTTGTGAAATAAGCCTGATGTGAAGTTATAAGAACATTGTGGAAAGAAAGAAGTCTTCCTAAAATATCATCTTCTATCACTTCATCAGATTTATCTTCAAAGAAATAATTTGCTTCCTCTTCATAAACATCAAGGGCAGCAGCACCTATTTTTTTATCTTTCAGTGCTTCAACTAAATCGACAGAGTCAATTAAAAGTCCACGTCCTGTATTTACAATCATAACTCCGTCTTTCATTTTTGCCATAGAATTTCTGTTTATCATATATTGAGTCTCTTTTGTAAGAGGACAGTTTAAAGAAATTATATCAGAATTTTTATAAAGAGTGTCAAGGTCTACAAATTCAAATCCAAGCTCTTTTGCTTTTTCATAATTTGGGTATGGATCGTAGGCTATAACCTTTGTTCCAAATCCCTTTAAAATTTGTATAAGAATTTGTGCAATTTTTCCTGCTCCTATAATTCCTACTGTTTTTTCGTGAAGGTCATATCCCATAAGCCCGTTTATGGAAAAGTTTCCTTCTCTTGTACGAACATAGGCTTTGTGGATTTTTCTGCTCATTGTAAGAATCATTCCCATTGTGTATTCTGCTATTGAATAAGGAGAGTAAGCGGGAACTCTTACTACTTTAAATCTTCCGTTAATATCTTTAAATGAAATATTATTATATCCAGCACATCTCATTGCAAGAAGTTTAACTCCATTTTCAGCCATTGTATCAATTACTTTTTTATTTATTGTGTCATTTGCAAAAGCACATACTATTTCATATCCTTTTGTAAGAGGAGCTGTTTCCTCTGTAAGTTTTCCTTTTAAAAACTTCATCTCAATATTATAATCTTTTCCATATTTATTAAAGAATTCTTTGTCATAAGATTTTATATCAAAGAATAAAACTTTTTTATTTTCCATTTTTACTGCCTCCGTTACTGCTGAATTATTTTTATATATAAATTATATCATTTTCAAAATAATATTCCTACAAATTCCTTATTTTTTTAATAAACAATGTAGAAAAAGATATTTTTAGTCGATTATGTACTGTTTTAATATATAAAATAAAGAGGAAATAATTTTATTTTTTATTCTTTTTTTAACCTTTCTATGATAAAATACGTTTTGTAATATAAAAGTTTCAGGAGGAATTTCAATGTTTAAAAACATACTTAAAGGGATGGGGATAGGAGTTGCTAATATTATTCCCGGAGTTTCAGGAGGAACACTTGCTGTTGTTTTTGGGATTTATGATTATCTTATGGAAGCTGTAGCCTGCTTTCTAACTGCACCAAAATCAAAAAAAATAGAATATATAAAATTTCTTCTTCAAATCGGGGCAGGGGCAGTAATAGGTATTCTTGTATTTGCAAGGGTGATTGAATTTCTTTTTGCAAATTATCCAATGCAGACAAAAATAGCTTTCGTTATTTTAATTCTTCCATCAATCCCTCTTATAATAAAAGGAGAAAATATAAGAGATAAAAAAAATATAATCTCTTTTGTTTTGGGATTTGTATTTATTATGCTTTTTACATATGCAACGATAAAAATTTCAGGAGGACCTCAAGAATTTGACAGTGTGAGAACAGTCTTTTCAACTTCATATTATATAAAACTTGCTTTCTGCGGATTTATAGCAATAGGGGCGATGATAATTCCGGGAATATCTGGTTCTTTTCTTCTTCTTATATTAGGAGAATATCAAAATATTCTTTCATATATAAATAATTTCCAAATAGTTCCTATGATATATCTTTCTATTGGAATGGGGCTTGGAGCATTAGGATTTACAAAAGTTATAAATTATTGCTTAAAACATCACAGAAGCCTTACATTATTTTTTATTCTTGGAATAATAATAGCATCACTTATACAATTATTATTAAATTTATAGTAAAAGAAAAAAGCCGAATATCATTTGATATTCGGCATTTCTTTGTTTTGAAAATTTTTAATCTTCGAGAATTATAAAGAGTTTACTTTAACTGCTAATCTAGATTTTTTTCTAGAAGCTGTGTTTTTCTTTAAAACACCTTTAGTAACAGCTTTATCAAGTTCTTTGAAAGCTACTGTTAAAGCTGCTTTTGCTGCTTCAACTTCTTTAGCCTCAACTGCTGCTAAAACTTTTTTGATCATAGTTTTAACTCTAGTTTTAACTGCTTGATTTCTCACTCTGTTTCTCTCGTTGATTAATACTCTCTTTTTAGCTGATTTTGAGTTTGCCAAATTAAAAACCTCCTAATAATATAAATAATAATTTTTTTGGTAACTTATTTTATCATGGTCTTAAAATTTAACAGGTAAGATCTAAAAGAGAGACACATATCTAAAACAATGGACCAATAGTATTATATCACAAAAAGCTAAAATGTAAAAGGAAAAAATAAAAAAGAGTATCTATTTTTTTAAAAAAAGGTTATCATATAAGCTGAATAAGTTTAGAAATTTTATTAGAGAGGATTTCTTATGAATATAGATGAAAAAATATCTTTGGAAGCCAGAGAAAAAATGGTTTTTGAGATAGCTGAAACTGGTGGAAACGAAGTATTCTTTCGTGGAATCCTTGATGAAAATAAAATAGTGTGCGATGTGGAAGTTCTTGCTAAAGGGAACAGATACAGTGTTCCTGCTATTTTAAAAAGAATGAAAAAAAATGAAATTATTATACATAACCATCCTTCAGGATATTTATATCCATCTGATGCAGATATAGAAGTAGCTTCTATTTTTGCAAATAAAATGGACGGAGGTTCATATATAATAGACAATAATGCCGAAAATATTTATGTGATTACAGAGGCATATTTTGATGAAAATAAAAAGATAGATATAAAACCATATTTTGAAAGAAACGGGCTTCTTTCTCAATATTTTAAAGAGTTTGAATACAGAGATGAACAGCTTCATATGGCATCTCATATAGAAAACGGGCTTAACGATGAAAAGAAAGTTATAGTGGAAGCTGGAACTGGAACAGGAAAAACCCTTGCTTATCTTATTCCAAGTATTCAATGGGCAGTTGAAAATGAAAAAAAAGTTATTATATCAACAAATACGATAAATCTTCAGGAACAGCTTTTAAATAAAGATATTCCTATTGTAAAAAAAATTATGTCAAAAGATTTTAAATATCTTCTGGTTAAAGGAAGAGGGAATTTTTTATGCAACAGAAAGCATGCAAATCTTCTTTCTAAAAACGGAGCTGATTTGGAAGATTTTTCAGATGAACAGAAAAAACAATTTGCAGCACTTATTAAATGGGGAAAAGAAACCAAAACAGGTGATAAATCAGAACTTTATTTTGAAGTTGATTACACTGTGTGGGAAGAATTTCAGAGCGAAACAGATATTTGTGCAGGGGCAAGATGTCCTTATAAAAGTGAATGTTTCTTTATGAAATCCAGAGAAGAGAGAAAGAAAGCTGATATTTTAATTGCAAATCATCATATATTTTTCTCAGACCTTGCTATAAGAAAAGAGATAGGATTTAATACAGACTATTCTATTCTTCCAGAGTATGGGCTTGTGGTTTTTGATGAAGCCCACAACATTCAAAAAGTGGCAAGAGATTATTTTTCTTATGAGGTTTCAAAATATGGATTCACAAAGGCAATGAACCAGATTTTAAATGTTGCTCAAAAGAAAAAAAATAAAGGACAGCTTGAAATACTTATAAATTATTTGAAAAAAAGAAACTATGAAGATAAAGAAATTGTTGAAAAACTTTTGGAAAATGATGTCCGTCTTAATCACAGCAATCTTTTTAAAGCAGGACGTGATTATTTTGACAGGCTTATTGAAATATTTTCTAAAGGACAGGTTGGAAGTCTCAGCTTCAGAATAAAAAAAGATGAGATTATGGCATCTTCTTTTTACAGTATGCTTAATGATGTGAAAGAAAATTTTATTTTAGAGTTTAACACTTATCTGAGAACAATGAGAAGAGTTATTACATTATTAAAGGATACAGAAGATAACGACGGAACCATAAATGATTTTACAAAATATACAGAAAGACTTGAAACATTTTTTGAAAATTTTAAATTTATAAATAACCTTGATGATGAAGAGTTTATTTACTGGGTTGAAGTAAATAATAAAAAAAGCAACTCAAAACTTGTGGCAACACCTCTTGAAATATCAGGGGAGCTTAATGAAAATTTATATTCTAATTTAAAACAGCTGATATTTACTTCTGCTACAATAGCAGTTGAAAATAATTTTGACTATTTTAAAAAATCAATAGGTTTGGAAGAGGAAACATATGATAAAATTATTGCTTCTCCATTTGATTATGACAGGCAGATGAAAGTATATATTCCGGCAGGGCTTCCAGACCCAAATGACAGGAATTTTTTAGATGAGATAGAGCCTCTTCTAAAAAAAATGATTTTAAAAACCAAAGGGCGTACTTTTGTTCTTTTCACTTCATATAAATCTCTAAATTATATGTATTATATGCTTAGAGATGAACTTGAAGAAAATGGGATAGATTTTTTTATTCAAGGAATGTATCCAAGAACAAAACTTGTGGAAATGTTTAAAGCAAGTGAAGCTCCTGTTCTTTTTGGAACTGACTCTTTCTGGGAGGGAGTTGATGTTAAAGGAGAAAAACTTGTTTCAGTAATAATTGTAAAACTTCCTTTTAAAGTGCCGAGCGACCCTGTGACAGAAGCAATTATTGAAACATATGAGCTTCAGGGAAAAAATCCTTTTATAGAATATCAGATTCCTGAATCAGTTATAAAATTTAAACAGGGGATAGGACGTCTTATAAGAAGCAAAGAGGATAAGGGGATAATTACAATTTTAGATAACAGAATTGTTACAAAGAGATATGGAAAATATTTCCTTGACAGTATTCCAACAAAGAATATAGTCAGAATAGACCAAAATGAAATAATTGGTTAAAAATTTACGGAGGAATTTATGAAAAAATTCAAACTTTTCGGTTTTAAATTTATTTTTAAAATGGAAAAAGAAAATAAAGATGATGTGCAGATTTATTCAGAATCATATAACCTCAAGGAGAAAGTAATATATATTCTTCTTATAATGGCACTTCTTTCTTTTAGTGCCAAGTTTCATCTTTTTTTCAATGAAAACAGCTATAAAAAAGGAAGCATTGTAAAAGAAGATATTTATGCACCGAGAACTGTAAAGTATAACGACGTTGCTAAAAGGGAAGCAATAATTGAGGAGCTTATTCTTACTTCTAAAAAAGAATATATTCATGTTCCTGAAGTGGAAGTTTCCCATTACAATGGAATGAAGAATTTTTATGACCAGATAATTGCTCTTAAAAAAGGTGCTAAAATAGATTTCAACTATAAAATAATAGAAGAAAGCTTAGAAAAAGAGGTAAATAAAAATCTTGTAAAAGAGATTTCAGGTTTAAGCACCAAAAAAATTACAGCTCAGAGAGATAAACTTTTAAAGCTTTTAAACGAAATTTATGAAAGCAGAGTTGTAAAAGAAGATGGAATTATTAATATAAAAGATGAGCAGGTTGAAAAAATAGAGAAGTTAAGTCCTCTGGAACAGAAAGTGCTTCATACTTTTATAGTTCCTAACTATATCTTTGACAAAGAAAAAACAAAAGATGAGATAGAAAAGAAAACTTCAAAAATAGGGGAGCAGATAGTTGAAATTCAGGCTGGAAGCATAGTTGCCAAAAAAGGTGAAGTTCTTACAGAAAGAAAGATGGAACTTTTAAGTGCTTTGGGAATTTATTCTTATTCTGAAACTATTGCAAGGCTTGTTATGAATATTATGTATCTTTTCATAATATCTTTTATTTCTTATCAGACTCTTTACAGAACTTTTAAGAATGAAATTTTGAAAAAGAATACATACAGGGCTGTACTTATTCTTATTGCAGGAGCATTTTTTATCTTAAGATTTTTAAGCAATGAATATATGTTTATTGTTCCTTTTGAAGTTATGTTTTTTATGTTTGGAATTTTAGTAAATCCAAGATTTGCTTTTGCAATGACAATAATTTCTTTGGGATTTTTGATGCCGATACTTGATTATAATTTAATATATTTCTTTATATATCTTTTTGCAGTTCTTTTGGGGACAATTCTTTTAAAAGATATAAAGACAAGGTCACAGCTTATAAATTTGGGAGTTCAGCTTTCTATTGTAAAATTTATACTATTTTTTATTTTAAGTTATTTTACAGGAGTGATGAACGTATCAGTTGTTGTTAAAGCCGGACAGATTATAATTGCAGGAATTTTATCAGGAATGGTGAGTATTGCTCTTGTTCCTTATTTCGAAAGAACATTTAATATACTTACGAGGTTTAAACTTCTTGAACTTGGAGATTTGTCTCACCCGCTTTTACGTGATTTATCTGTTAAAACACCGGGAACTTTTTATCACTCAATGATGGTTGCCACTCTTTCAGAGGCTGCAGCTGATGCCATAGGAGCAGATTCTATTTTTACAAGAGTTGCTTCTTATTACCATGATATTGGAAAAATGAAAAGACCTAAGTTTTATGTAGAAAACCAAGAGGGCGGAGTAAATCCTCATAATTCAATATCTCCGTTTTTAAGTGCTTTAATAATTGCTGCTCATACAAAAGAGGGAGCAGAGCTTGGAAAAGAATATCAAATTCCAAAAGAAATAAGAGATATTATGTTTGAACATCAGGGAACAACTCTTCTTGCATATTTCTATAATAAAGCAAAACAAATTGATGAAAATGTACAGGAAGAAGATTTCAGATACCCTGGACCAAAACCAAAAACAAAAGAATCTGCAATTATTATGCTTGCTGATTCAATAGAAGCAGCAGTAAGAAGTCTTGATGAAAAAACTCCTGTTACAATAGAAGCAATGATAAGAAAAATTATTGCAGGAAAAATGGGAGACGGACAGCTTTCAGATGCTGACTTAACATTTAAAGAGATAGAAATAATTATAAAAGTATTTACAAAAACTCTTATGGGAATTCACCATGTGAGAATAAAATATCCGGGACAGAAATAATTCTGTCCTTTAAATTATAAGGAGATAAAATTGAAAATAAATTTAGATCTGGGAATTAACATTGATACTTATGAAGATGAAATTAATTTTGAAGAAGTGGAAAAATATGTGACAGAAGTTTTAAACAGAGAATATTCAAGTGACAAAGAAGTTTATGTTTCTATTCTTTTAACAGGAAACGATGAGATACAGGCAGTAAACAGAGATTTCAGAGGAAAAGATATGCCCACAGATGTAATTTCTTTTGCATATCACGATAATGACGAGGGAGATACAGGAATTTTTGATACCCTTGGGGATATTATAATTTCACTTGAAAGAGTGGACGAACAGAGAAAAGATTATAACCATTCTTTTAAAAGAGAATTTTATTATGTTTTAACTCACGGACTTCTTCATCTTTTAGGGTATGACCATATGGAAGAGGAAGAGAAAAAAATTATGAGAGCTAAAGAGGAAGAGATTTTAACTCATTACGGTTATACAAGAGATATATAAAAACAGGTGATAATTATGCAGACTTCAAAAGAATATCTGCTTTTCAGTATGCTTTCATATTATAATCTGAAAGATGAAACTAAGGGAGAATTTTTAATAAATTCTCTTGACGGAATAGATTTTGGAAAAGGTATATCAACTAATGCAAATCTTTTTAGAGATGATGCCTATGGAAGATGTACAGATTATTTTATGAAAGAGCTTGAGGAATGGAAAATTTATGATATAGATAACAGAACAGGGATTAATGGAAACGGAAAATCAAAATCCGGATTTTTTGCTATTGTTTTTGAAAAAAACGGAGAGTATGTAATTTCTTACAGAGGAAGCGAAACTTATCCCTTTGAAGAAGCATACAGAGATTTTATAGAAACAGACCTTCGGATTGGAATGGGGAAAAAACCTCTGCAGTTTTGGGAGGGAGTGGAAGTCTTTGAAGATTTACTGGTGAAAGGAATTCCGTTTGAAAATATAAGTATAACAGGACATTCTCTTGGAGGAGGGATTGCCCAGTTTGCAGCTGTTATGCTTTATAAAAAATATAAGGCTGTGCCGAGAGTATGCACGTGGAATGCTGTAGGAATAAATCGTGACGGGATAATCGGTGTGGAAGATTTTATTGATTATGAAAAAATTTTAGAGTCGTGCCATCTTACAGAGGAAGAAAAAGAAATTTTTAAAGATTTTAAAGAACCTTATCTTGATTTTTTCTTAAAGGAGCTGAAAAAATACAAAGTTATAAAAGATAACAGAACTGTTCTTATGGATAAATATTCAACTTTTTATTTTCAGATAGATGATGTGTTTGTTGAAGCTCTTTCAAAACAGACAAATTTTAAAGATATTTTAAATAAACTTCCGCTGAACAGAAGACGTGAACTTCTTCTTCAGGAAGAAATTATAGATAAACTGTTTCAGATAGATAATCTTACAAGAATTTTATATGATGCTGTGGAATTTATAAAAACTTTAAATGAAAATAAAGTTTTTGAAGAAAATGTTATAAATTTCTGCCACTCAAAAGATTTAGTAAGTTTTCTTTTCCCACATATAGGAACAACTTATCAGGTTGACCTTAAATTTTTAAAGAAAGATGCAGGAAGAAGCAGTTTCTTTAGAAATTTTTCAATTTTTAAAAAATCTGTGCAGAGCTACCATTTTGAAGATGTGTTTATCCCTTTTATAGCTCCAAACGGAGCATTTACAGATACAATATCCACAGATTATGTGAGCAGTGTTTTAAGAAAAGTTATCTATCTTGAATATACTTTTACCAAGGAATTTTTAGGGCTTTATTTTATGAATACAGAAATCACAAAAGAAAATTTCCAAAGATTTAAAACAGAAATTTTAAATGGGATTGAAAAAATGGGAGATGATATTCTTTATAAAGATAAAGCAAAGGCAAAAATTCAGCTTATGGATTTTGAAGAGATAAAAATATTGTGGCAGAAAACTTGTGAAAAAATTCCAAGCCCGTATATCAGTCAGGATATTTATGATTTGATTGTTTTCAGAAAAAATTATATATAAAATAAAAAATGGGGGAGAATTTTATATATTTTCCCCCATTTAACCTATTAAAAAAACTTTTTAGTTCGGATAAAGGAAAAAATATTGAAATCTATTCATTAAAAGTATAAAATAAAAATAAATATCTGGCACAAAATTTGCTTTTATTAATTATAGAAAATTAATAAACGATAAAGGAGAGAATAAAATGAAATTTAATTTTAATGAAAAAGTTGACAGAAGTAAAAATCATGCGGCTAAATGGGAAGAAATGGGTGCGAAATTTGGTTCAAACGACCTTCTTCCAATGTGGATTGCAGATATGGATATAAAAACAGCTCCGGAAATTGTGGAGGCTATAAAAGAAAAGGCTGATCAGGCTATATTTGGGTATGTTTACAGACCAGCTTCATATTATGAAACAGCTGCAGCCTGGTGTGAAAAAAGATTTGGTTATAAAATAGATCCAAAAACATTAATTCACAGCCCGGGAGTTGTGCCAAGCATGAATATGCTTGTAAAAATGCTGACAAAAGAAGATGAAAAAGTATTAATTCAAATACCTGTTTACCCTCCTTTTGCAGCATCAGTAAAAACAGGAAAAAGAACTCTTGTTACAAATGAACTTGTAAAAGATGAAAATGGATATTATACAATAGATTTTGAAGATTTAGAGAAAAAATTATCTGATGAAAAAGTAACTCTTATGATTTTATGCAATCCTCACAACCCTGTGGGAAGAGTTTGGAAAAAAGAAGAACTTCAAAAAATAGGTGACCTTTGTGTAAAATATAATGTAAGAATTCTTGCAGATGAAATTTGGAGAGACCTTGTTCTTCCGGGATACACTCACACACCTATTGCTTCACTTAGCAGAGAAATAGAAAATATAACAGTAACTTGTTTCTCTCCAACAAAAACTTTTAACATTGCAGGGCTTCAGGCATCATTTGCAGTATTTCCAAGAGAAGAGGAATGGAAAGCATTTGACAATGAACTTGGTGAAATGGATATAAAAAGAAACAACCCATTCAGCCTTGTTGGATTTGAGGCAGCATATAACCACGGTGAAGAATGGCTTTCTGAACTTCTTGTACACTTAGAAGGAAATGCACAATATGTTGCAGATTTTGTAAAAGAAAGACTTCCAGAAATAAAAACTGTAAAACCAGAGGGAACATATTTAATGTGGCTTGATTTTAACGGGCTTAACATTACACCTGAAGAGATTACAGATATGCTTATAAAAGATGCAAAAGTTGCAATGAATGACGGAGCAAGTTTTGGAGCAAATGGAAAAGGATTTGCAAGAATGAATATTGCCTGCCCAAGATATATGGTTGAAGATGCAATGGCAAGAATAGAAAAAGCTGTAAAAAATCTTAAAAAATAAGAGGGGAAACAGATGGAAAAATTAACAAAACTTATTTTTGATGATATGAAACCTGCTCTTGGAGTTACAGAGCCTGGAGCAATAGCTTTTGCTGCATCAAAAGCAAGAAGTTATACAAAGGGAGAGATTGAAGAAGTTTCTGTTGAAATGAATTCGGGAATGTATAAAAATGCTTTTACCTGCGGAATTCCAAATTCAGATGAAGTGGGAAATATTTTTTCGGCTGCTCTTGGAGTTGTTGCCGGAAATCCTGAAAAAGGTCTTGAATCTCTTGCTGATGTAACAGAAAAAGATAATGAGACAGCAGAAAAACTTGTGGAAGAGGGAAAAGTAAAAGTAAAACTTTCAGGAATAAGTTCTGATATTTTTATAGAGGCTGCAGTAAAAACAAAATCAGATATATGTGTAGTAACAATAAAAAATTCTCACACAAATATTGTAAGAATAACTTTAAATGGAGAAGTAATTTTTGAAAAAGAGGAAAAAGATAAAGAAAACGAAATAGAAGAGACTCCTCTTATTCATAAATATACTTTAAAAGATTTAGTTTCTTATGTAAAAAATGTGGATATCAAAGAGATTGAATTTATACAAAAGGCCTTTGATGTAAATATGGAACTTTTCAATGAGGGGCTTAAAAGCAGAAAATCAACTTTTATTCATCAGCTTTTTAAAATGAACGGTGAAAAAATATTTTCTGATAATGTTTTATCTACAGCTCAGCTTTTATGCAACGGTGCTATTGAAGCAAGGGTAATAGGTCTTGATAAACCTGCAATGAGTATAACAGGTTCGGGAGCTCACGGAATTATAGCTGTTATGCCTTTACTTGCAGAGCAGAAAGTAAAAAATCTTTCAGAAGAAATTTTACTTAGAGCTGCAGCCTTAAGTTATCTGGTTTGTATGTATATAAAAGAATATTCAGGTCGTCTTTCAGCTTTCTGCGGGTGTGGAATTGCTGCAGGAACAGGAATGGCATGCGGGCTTGTATTTATGAGAAACGGCTCTGTCGAAGAAATGGGGCATACAATAAATAATATGGCTTCAAGCATAACAGGAATGATTTGCGACGGGGGAAATCAAGGGTGTACAATGAAAGGAGTGGCAGCGACAGATGCCGCTTTCCGTTCAGCTGAATTTGCCATGAATGGAGTGTATATTTATAATGTTCATGGAATAAACGGAAATACTCCGGAAGAAACTATGAGGAATATGGGGCTTATTGCTTCACCTGGAATGACAGGAACAGAAAAAACTATTGTGGAAATATTTGAAAATAAAATAAGATAAAATATTGAAAAATAAAAGAAAATTATGTATAATGTAATTGAGAATTTGTTTAGTGCATTCAGCTCTAGTGAAAAAAGGCTATCACACACCTAGCCTTTTTTTATTTTTTGTAAAAATAAAATTCATGTTATAATGTAAAAAATTACTTGCAGCAGAGGTGAAAAATGAAAAAGCAGGTAGCTGTAATTACAAGGGCAAAAGAGATAAGAAATTCCATGAAAGACCAGATTGATATGATTTTCGGGGAACTTGTTGAAACAAATATTTACAGTCTTGAAGATAAAACTATAGACAAATTAAAAAAATCTGATTTATATGTGGTTTCAAGCAGTGCTTATGAATATTTAGATGAAAAGTTTTTGAAAAATAAAAATCTGGTTATAGTTGATTATACTATAAGCAAAGAAAGAAAAAATTTTTTGAAAAATTTTCCGAAAGGAACAAAGGCAGTATTTTTTAATGTAAGCCAGAAAATGTGTATGGAAGCTATTGCTATGATGTATCATCTGGGAGTAAATAATATAGAATTTATTCCTGCTTATCCAAATATGGAAAATTTTCCTAAAAATAATCTTATAATTACTCCTGCAGAAACAAAACTTCTTCCAAAAGAAGCCGAGGGAAGAGATATAATTGATATTGGCCACAGAATTTTAGATGCTAATACAATAATTGAAGTAGCACTGAAACTTGAATTTGAACATATATTATATTATAAAAAAATTAAGGAATATCTGGATACGGTAGCAACCAACGATTACAGTTTAAATAAAATTTTAGAAAAGGCAACACAGTCTGAAAGCCAGCTTGGAATTTTAATGGGAATACTTGATATAGCAATAATAGGAGTGGATAAAGATAATTTTATCTGTTCGTGCAATGAGGGTGCAGAAAAAATTCTAAACAGAAAAAGTATAAATCTTATTGGAAACAGTGCCTGTGATATTCTTTCATGTGTTCCTTTTGGTGAAGTTCGTGAAACAAAACAAGAGATACGTTCAAGGCTTGTGACAGTAAATGGAGAATATGTAAACTTAAATATTACTCCCGTTATAAAAGCGGAAAATTATATGGGTGCATTTGCAGTTCTTCAAAGATTTAAGGAAGAGGAACAGAAACAGCACGAGCTTAGAAGACAGCTTCTTAATAAAGGGCATAAAGCAAAATATACTTTTGATGATATTTTGGGAGAATCGGGGGCAATAAAAAAAATAAAAGAGATAGCTAAAAAAATGGCAAAAACAAATTCTGCTGTTTTGATTACAGGGGAGAGCGGAACAGGAAAAGAACTTTTTGCCCATGCAGTTCATAACTATTCAGACAGAAAAGACTATCCTTTTGTAGCAGTAAACTGTGCAGCAATTCCTGAAAATCTTCTTGAGTCAGAACTTTTTGGATATGAAGAGGGGGCATTTACAGGAGCAAAAAAAGGGGGAAAAATAGGACTTTTTGAATTTGCCCACATGGGAACACTTTTTCTTGATGAGATTGAGGGAATGAGTCCGGCTCTTCAAATAAAACTTTTGAGGGTTATTCAAGAAAAAGAAATTATGAAAATAGGGGGCGGCAAAGTCATAAATATTGATGTAAGAATAATTGCCGCCACAAATGAAGAACTTAGAAAACTTGTAAAAGAAAATAAATTCAGAAAAGATTTATATTACAGAATAAATACTCTGCCAATTATGATACCTCCTTTAAGGGAGAGGGAAGATGATGTTTATCTTCTTCTTGAAAAATTTAAAACAGAAATAGGTGCTGATTTTAAATTTACTCCAAAGGCAAAAGAGGCTTTTAAAATGTATAATTGGGAGGGAAATATAAGAGAGCTTAAAAATTATGTAGAGTTTTTTAATTTTATGGGAGAGGAATATATAAATTTTGAAGATATGCCCCTTGCTGTAAAAGAATATTATGAGGAAAATAAAGAAAGAAAAGAAATTTATGAAAAAGAAGAAAGCAATATCTTAAAAGAAACAGCCGGGCATAGATACAAAGAATATGTTTTTTTATTAAAAAAAATAAAAGAAAATCAAAAAGCCGGGCTTAGCAGCGGAAGAAAAATTTTATGCAGTATCTGTGAAAAAAATAATATCAGTTTAACAGAACAGGAGATAAGAGGAATTTTAAAAAATCTTGAAAAAATAGATTTTATAAAAGTTTTCAAAGGAAGAAAAGGAAATATTATTTCTGAAAAAGGGGAAGAGTTTTTAAAAAATTTAAAATAGAAAAAAGAAACTGCTGTAAATTTTATGAAAAATTTATAAATCATAAAAATCAGCAGTTTTTTGTTTTTCATATATTGACAAATATAAATATATAGATATATAATAAGACATATTCATGAATATAGATTTATTTTTTAGAGAGGTGATTTTTTTGGAACTTGTTAAAAGTTTATGGGGTATTTTTGAAAAACAATTTTTAAAAATGAATTGGCTGGATAAAATAATAAATAATTTATTAAATAATTTTGGAATTGATACAAAAACAAAATTTGGAGGTAGCATACATTTTTTTGTATATGATATTATAAAAATTGTTATTCTTTTATCAATTTTAATTTTTTTCATTTCATATATACAAAGTTATTTTCCGCCTGAAAGAACTAAAAAAATACTTTTAAAATTTAATGGAATGACAGCAAATATTCTAAGTGCATTGCTTGGAACAGTTACACCTTTCTGCAGTTGTTCTTCTATTCCAATTTTTATTGGTTTTACAAATGCTGGACTACCAATAGGAGTTACATTTTCTTTTTTGATTTCATCTCCGATGGTTGATTTAGGTTCATTTATTCTTCTTACAAGTGTATTCGGAATAAAAGTAGCAGCGGTTTATGTTTTAGTAGGATTAATTTTGGCAGTAGCCGGCGGAACTATTTTAGATAAACTTGGAATGGAAAAATATGTTGAAAAATTTGAAAAAAATATGACAGAGATAAAAAATGAAATTCTGAAAATTTCTAAAAGAGAAAGAATGGTTTATTCTTTTGAGCAGGTAAAAGAAACTTTAAGAAAAGTTTTTATCTATATAGTAATAGGAGTTGCGATAGGAGCATTAATTCATAATTGGTTTCCTCAAGAAATTATTGAAAATATTTTAGGAAGAAAAAATAATTTTTCGGTTATTTTAGCAACTGTTATAGGAATTCCAATGTATGCTGATATTTTTGGAACTATTCCCGTGGCAGAGGCTCTTGTGCATAAAGGTGTTGGTCTTGGTACAGTTCTTTCTTTTATGATGGCTGTTACGGCTCTTAGTCTTCCGTCAATAATAATGTTGAAAAAAGTTGTAAAAGACAGACTTTTATATACATTTGTTGGGACAGTAAGTATAGGAATTATTTTGATAGGATATGGATTTAATATATTTGGATATTTATTTATATAAAAATATAAGGAGATGAAAATGGGAATATTAAAAAATTTATTTAAAAAAAATTGTTCTTGTGAAAAAGAGCAAGAAAAAGAGTTTGTAAAAGGAGAGGGAAATCTTAATATAAAAATATTGGGAACAGGATGCAGAAATTGTGTAACTCTTACTGAGAATGTAAAAAAAGCATTGAATGAATTGAAAATAAATGCTAATGTAGAAAAAATAACTGATTTTCAAAAAATTTCATCTTATGGAATTATGTCTACACCAGGACTTGTTGTAAACGAGAAGATAGTTTCTTGTGGAAAAGTTTTAAAACAAGAGGATATA
Organism: uncultured Fusobacterium sp.; assembly: GCA_900541465.1. Taxonomy (GTDB): domain Bacteria; phylum Fusobacteriota; class Fusobacteriia; order Fusobacteriales; family Fusobacteriaceae; genus Fusobacterium_B. The sequence goes on from UQJY01000002.1 coordinate 90,362, forward strand.
CAAAAAATACTAAGAGAGTATACAGGAGAAGATTTATGAAAAAAATAGCATTTGTTTGTGTGCATAATTCCTGCAGAAGTCAAATAGCAGAGGCATTGGGAAAATATTACGGGAAAGATATTTTTGAAAGTTACAGTGCCGGAATAGAAACAAAACCAAAAATAAATCAAGATGCAGTAAGAATTATGAAACAAATTTATAATATAGATATGGAGAAAACTCAAAAATCAAAACTTTTGAAAGATATTCCTAAGCCGGATATTTTAATAACAATGGGGTGCAATGTGGATTGTCCTTATATTCCGTGTGAATACAGAGAAGATTGGGGGCTTGATGACCCAAGCGGAAAATCCGATGAAGAATTTATAAAAGTTATAGAAATTATAGACAAAAAAATAAAATGGCTTGCAGAAAATATAAATAGATTATAAATTTGACTATTATTTTTTATCAGTATATAATTTTGTTATACATTTATTATATAAGGTGGAAAAATATGAATGAAAAATTAGAAGAAATTACAAAAATTTTTAAAGCTTTGGGAGAATTAAATAGATTAGCTATATTAGAAATGTTAAAAAAAGATGAGATGTGTGCATGTAAAATTTTAGAAGAATTTAAAATAAGTCAATCAACTTTATCTCATCATATGAAAATACTTTGTGATAGTAAAATTATAAAATGCAGAAAAGATGGGAAATGGACTTATTATTCTTTGAACAAAGAGAAAATTATGCAGGTAAAAAGTTTTTTTGATAAATTATTAAAATAAAAAAATGAATGGTATAAACAAAAGTTTAATGGTTTATATGGCAGAATAGGTTAAAATTATTCTGCCATTTTTTTTATTTTGATTGTTTCATAATAAAAAAATACAAAAAAAAGTGTATGAAAACAAAAATAAAATAATTTTTTTAATGGCATAAAAATTGCTTTATATAATGGTGTAGAAAATAAAAAGTCTAGGAGGAAAATATTTATGAAATTAACAGTTATCGGAAGTCATCTTTGTGAAGACACAAGAAATTCATTGGAAGTTTTAAAAGGAAAAAATGTAGAAGTAATTTTTGAAAATTTATCTGAAAGTTTAGAGTCATTAAAAAAATATCTTTCAGTTCGTGAAACAAGTGAAATGTATGCAGGTGTAAGAGCTGCAGGAGGAATTGGAATTCCATGTTTTGTTTTTGAGGACGGAACAAAAACTTTAGACCTTACAGTTGTTTTATCAAAATTAGATTAATAAAAAATAAATTGTTTTTAGGAGGAGTAAAAAAATGGGAGAAAATAAAAAACAAAGTATCTGGGAAGCATATAAATTTTCAATTATACTTCTTGGAGCAATATTTATAGGAAGTATCGTTGGTATTCAAATGGGAGAAAAGGCAACAGTGTTTAAGCCTTTTGGAGATTTATTTATAAACGGAATGTTTATGGTTGTTGTTCCTCTTGTTTTTGTAACAATAAGCAGTTCAATAGCAGGAATGAACGATATGAAAAGACTTGGAAAAATTTTAAAAACAATGCTTATCACTTTCATAGGAACAGGAATGGTTGCAGCTGTTTATGTATTTATAACAGTAAAAATATTCCCGCCAGCAGAGGGAGTTTCTCTTGCTATGCCTGCAGCAGAAGCATTAAAACCATTTCAGACAGGAGATCAGATAGTTGCAGCTATAACTGTTACAGATTTTCCTGAACTTATTTCAAGAAAAAATATGCTGCCGTTAATTATATTCTCAATTGTATTTGGTATCTGTACAAATATGATAGGTGAAAAAGGAAAAGTTATTGCAAAAGGTCTTGATGCTTTATCAGAAGTTTTCTTAAAAATAGTAGGACTTTTAATGTACTATGCCCCAATCGGATTAGGTGCATACTTTGCAGCTCTTATTGGTGAACACGGAAAAGAACTTTTAGGTTCTTATGCAAGAGCAATGGCAGTTTACTATCCATTATGTTTAGTTTATATGTTTACAGCATTCCCTCTTTATGCTTGGATTTCTGGAGGAATGGAAGGTGTAAGAAGATTAAAATATGTAGTTTCTCCGGCTGTAACAGCAGTTGCGACTCAAAGCTCTATTGCAACACTTCCTGTAAACTTAGAAGCTTGTGAAAAAATTGGTGTGCCTAAAGATATAAGAGAAATTATTCTTCCAATCGGGGCAACAGCTCATATGGACGGAACAGTTTTAAGTTCAATCTTAAAAATTTCATTCCTTTTTGGAATTTTCCAAGTTCCGTTTGAAGGTATAGGAACTTATGCAAGTGCTTTACTTCTTTCAATAGCAGGAGGAGTTGTAATGTCAGGAGTTCCAGGAGGAGGACTTATCGGAGAAATGTTCATTGTTACAATGTATGGATTCCCTGCAGAAGCATTCCCGATTATTGCAACAATAGGATATCTTGTTGACCCGTTTGCTACAATGATAAATGCAAGCGGTGACACAATAGCTTCAATGCTTGTAACAAGAGTTGTTGAAGGAAAAGACTGGTTAAAAAAACAGCTTTCTTAAACCAAATTTAAAATAAAAATCAAAATCTCAAAAAAGTCAGGCAGAAAACAGATGCCTGATTTTTTTTGTAAAATAATTTAAAATTACTTTGATTTTATTGAGCAGAAAAAGATATTATGATATAATAAAAAAGAATGTAAAAAATTTTTTTAGGAAGAGAACGCTGTGGATATAAGAGTACTTGAAAAAAATAAAAAAACAGGTTACATATTTTATGTGTCATACAGAGGAAGCGGATTTGATGCTTTTGATGAGATGGCAGGCAAAACAACTGTAAAAGGATATTTTAAAGAAATAATGAATTCACTTGGGTTTACATGGGCAAAGGGAATTCAGCAGGGAGGAAGAACAGATGCTAAAGTTAGTGGAAATAATTGTCTTTATGTCAGCAGTAATTTCACTGGAAATGTTCAAAAGATAATTTGTGATTTCAATGAAAAATCTGAGGGGAAAATGAAAATAACAGGATTTGATAAAACTTTTCCAAATTTAATTTTTCCAGATTATGTGGAGAAAAGAAAATATATTTACAGATACCCTCAGAAAAAAATTTCTAAATCTTTTGAAGAGATTAAAAAGTCTTGTGAAGAACTTACAGGAACTTATGATGTCTCAAGATTTACAGACACAAAGGGAGAAAAACTTAAAGAGCATATAAGAACAGTTGAAGTAAGTTTTGAAAACGGGGAGCTTATTTTTACAGGAAACTCTTTTATGCCGAAACAGGTAAGAATTATGAGCGGATATATACTTACAGGTGAAATGACAGCTCTTCCGGGAAAATATCTTACTCTTGAAAAAATATTTTTAAATGATGAAATTTTAAAAAATATTTTTATTGAAGAAAAAAATTTAAAAATTGAAAATGTGGAAAGAATAAAAAGAACAAAAGATGGTTCTTTTTATATTTTTTATGTGTCTGAAGATAAAAAAGGGGAAGTTATAGGAAAAAACGGCAAGAATATAAAAAGACTGAGAAAAGAACTTGGAACTGTTATTGTGAGGGAAATATGATTACTGCCAGAATAAAACAGGGGCTTCTTTTTCTTTTTGGAAAATATCATAAAGAGAATGATATTTTGGTGAAAAAAGTTTTATCTTGTGACGAATTTAATATTTTTGATAAAATGAGTGAGTATGATAAAATTCACTCTTTTAATTTATACAAACTTGTAAAAGAAGATGAGATTTTAAAAGATGATAAGAATTATTTAAAACTTGCACTTCTTCACGACTGCGGAAAAGAAGATTATTCTCTTTTTAAAAGAGTAAAAAAAGTTATTATTGGTGATAAGCAGATAGAAAAGCACCCTTATAAATCTTTTGAAAAATTAAAAAAAATAAATTTAGAGGTTGCAGAACTTGCACTAAATCACCACACTGAAACAGAAAATATAAAAATGAAAAAGTTTCAAATTTTAGATGATAAATAGGAGAAATAATGAAAGTAAATATTGATAAATATCTGCTGGCTGTTGAAAAGCCGGCACAATACTTAGGAAATGAGATAAACAGCTATCATAAAACAGATTACAAAGCAAGTATGTGTCTGTTTTTCCCTGATGTATATGAAGTTGGAATGTCAAATCTTGGAATAAGAATTTTGTATTCTCTTATGAACCAAGTTGAAGGATTTTCTCTTGAAAGAGGATTTATTCCTTTTGATGATATGGAAGAAATAATGAGAAGAGACAATATTCCAATGTTTTCTCTTGAAAGCAAAAAAGAATTAAAAGATTTTGATATAGTGGGATTTTCTCTTTCTTATGAAATGTGTTATCCAAATATGCTAAATGCTTTAGAGCTTGCAGGAATTCCAATAAGAAGAGAGGATAGAGACGAAACTCACCCTCTTATTATGGCAGGTGGAACTTGTGTAATGAATCCTGCTCCTCTTAAAAAGTTTGTGGACTTTTTAGTTGTGGGAGACGGGGAAGAAACAATGACAGAGCTTGCAAGAATTTTTGTTGAGATTGAGGGAAAATCAAAAGAGGAAAGATTAAGAGCAATTGAGCATCTTGAGGGTGTATATATTCCAGCTTTCCATGACGGGAAAAAGAAAATAAGAAGAGCAATTTTAAAAGATATAAATAATTCAAAAATGTATGAAAATCAGCTTGTTCCATATATAGCAATAGTACATGACAGAGCTTCTGTGGAAATTCAAAGAGGCTGCACAAGAGGGTGCAGGTTCTGTCAGGCGGGAATGGTTTACAGACCTGTGAGGGAAAGAAGTCTTGAAAATAATATAAAACTTATAGACTCTATGCTTTCAAGCACAGGGTATTCTGAAATTTCTCTTTCATCTTTAAGCAGCAGCGACTATACAAATATTGATACTCTTTTAAAAACATTACAGGAAAAATATAAAGATGATAATATTGGAATTTCTCTTCCGTCACTTAGAATGAATCCGCATTCTGTAAGAGTTGCCGAGCAGATAAGCGGAGGAAAAAGAACAGGATTTACTTTTGCTCCAGAAGCCGGTTCTCAAAGAATGAGAGATGTAATAAATAAAGGTGTAGAAGAACATGAGATTTTAGAGACAGCTGTTGAAGCAGTAAAAGCAGGCTGGGTAAGTCTTAAATTTTATTTTATGATTGGACTTCCCTTTGAAACTATGGAAGATGTAAAAGGAATTTATGACCTTGCTAAAAAAGTAATCGGACTTTGCAGACCAATAAATAAAAGAATAAATATTACAGTAAGTGTTTCAAACTTTATTCCAAAACCTCACACTCCTTATGAATGGTGCAAGCAGATGAGCATGGAAGAAATGGAAGAAAAACATGCTTATTTAAAAGAGCTTTTTGCAGGGCTTAAAGGTGTGGCTCTTAAAATTCACCCTCCTAAAAAATCTTATCTTGAAGGATTTATTTCAAGAGGAGATGAAAGAACAGGAGACCTTATTGAGCTTGCATTTAAAAAAGGAGTTAAATTAGACGATTACAGAGATAACTTTAATCTTTGGATGGAAGCAATGGCAGAACTTGGAATAACTCCAGAAGAATATCTTGGAGAAAGAGATATTGATGCAGAACTTCCATGGGATATTATTGATGTTGGAGTTTCAAAAGAGTTTTTCAAAAGAGAACTTAAAAAATCAGAAGAAGCTGCTCTTTCTCATGACTGCAGAAAAGGCTGTCTTGGATGCGGAATGAGAAGAATAGTTCCAGAGTGTGGAAATTTGACAACAACTAAAGAATAATTGGAGGAATTTTTATGGTTAACTTAGGAAATGACTGGGACGAACTTTTAAAAGATGAGTTTGAAAAAGAATATTACAAAGAACTTAGAAAATTTTTAGTCAGTGAATACAGAACTCATATTATTCACCCTGATATGAATGATATTTTTTCAGCTTTAAAAGTGTCAAGCTATGCTGATACCAAAATTCTTCTTCTTGGACAGGACCCTTATCATGGAGAGGGACAGGCTCATGGAATGGCATTTTCTGTAAAACCCGGTGTTCCTGCACCTCCATCTTTGAGAAATATGTATAAAGAATTGAGAGATGAGCTTGGCTGTACAATTCCAAATAACGGATATTTAATGCCGTGGGCAGAGCAGGGAATACTTCTTCTAAATACGGCTCTTACTGTAAGAGACGGGCAGGCGAATTCACATCAGGGAAAAGGCTGGGAAATTTTTACAGATAAAATAATAGAACTTTTAAACGAAAAAGATGACCCTGTGATTTTTATTCTTTGGGGAAATAATGCCAAAAGTAAAAAAAGACTTATAACAAATCCAAAACATTTTATTCTTGAGGGGGTTCACCCAAGTCCTCTTTCAGCAAGCAGGGGATTTTTTGGCTGCGGTCACTTTAAAAAAGTAAATGAAATTTTAAAATCACTTGGTAAAAAAGAGATAGACTGGCAGATTCCAAATATTTAAAAAAATAAAAAATGGAGCAGTATAAATTTATTTTTAATTTATATTGTTCCATTTTTCTTTTGAAATAGATATTAAAATTCAGGAGGAGTGACTGCAAACATTATTACAGCTTCATTTTCTCCAAGATTTGTCCATTTGTGAGGTTTTAGTGCTGGAATATGTACTGAATCTCCTTGTTCCATAACGGCTGATTGATTTTCTATTGTGATTTTTACTTTTCCTCTTAAAAGAACAGCAATTTCTTCTCCTTTATGTGCTTTAGGTTCAACAGAAGTTTCGCTTCCATTCTTTTTTAAAACCATTTTCATACATTCAAGAGCAGTATCTACATCTGGAGATAAAAGTTCATATGTAATATTTTTTGAACCCATAATTTTTCTGTTTTCTTTTTTTAAAATTGAAATATTATTTTCTTCTTTATCAGGTTCCATAAAAAATTTGAATAAAGGCACATCTAAAACATGAGCAATTTCTCTTATTGTATTTAAAGAGGGGTTGGCAGTTCCTTTTTCTATCTGGCTTAGCATAGAAGAAGATATACCGCATTTTTCTGCTACTTCTTTAAGCATGATTCCTTTACTTATTCTTATATTTTTAATAATATTTCCAACATTAATTTCTTTGTTCATATATACTAACCTTTCTTTAAAATTATTCTAGTTTAATTATACACGAAAAAGTAAAAAAAATTAAACACATAATTTAAAATTAATTTATATTAAATAATTTCACTGATAAAAATTAATTTATATTAAATTTTTTAAAAATAGATATTGACAGATTTGTTCTTTAAAATTATAATTAATTATAAAAGAGAACATAAAAGTTAAAATACATATATAAAAATAAAATTTTATTTAAATATAGTTCAATATAATTTAATTTTTATTTAATGGAATTTTAAAAAATAATTAAATAAAATTTAATTTTGATCAATGGATATATAAAATTTATTAGAACATAATTAGATTTACATAAATAAATATTTTATTAATTTGGAGGTATGTTATGAGTTCAGCTTTTATTGTTACAACTATTATTTTATCAATAGCTCTATTGATATTTTTAACAGTTAAGGTAAAACTTCACCCATTTTTTGCTTTAACTATCAGTGCATTCTTTTTCGGTCTTGTGGCAGGACACTCTGTTCCTGAAATTATAGGAGCATATTCAAATGGTCTTGGTGGAACGATTGCAGGTATAGGTGTTGTTATAGCTATCGGTACAGTAATGGGAGCATTACTTGAACACAGTGGTGCAGCAGAAACAATGGCAGATACTATTTTAAAAATAACAGGAAAGAAAAATGCAGATATTGGTCTTGCTGTAACAGGATATTTTGTTTCAATTCCTGTTTTCTGTGACTCAGCTTTTGTTCTTTTATCACCTCTTGCAAGAAGAATGAGTAAAGATTCTGGAACAAGTATGACTACAATGGCAGTAGCTCTTGCAATGGGGCTTCATGCAACACATATGTTAGTTCCTCCTACTCCTGGACCTCTTGCTGTTGCTGGAATTTTAGGTTCAAATCTTGGAATGGTAATTCTTCTAGGAATGTTGGTTTCAATTCCTGTAACAATAGTTGCAATTATAGCAGGAAGATATTTTGGTAAAAAATATTTCTTTTTACCTCAATTAGAATCAGCAGAAGAAATAGCTAAAGAAGTTGGAGATAAAAAACTTCCTTCACCTTTAATGAGTTTTCTTCCAATTTTATTACCAATATTCTTAATGCTTTTAAGAACTGTGGCAACTCTTGAATCAGCTCCTTTAGGAAAAGGAACTTTCTATAATATAGCAGATGCTTTGGGACAGACAATAGTGGCTCTGTTTATAGGATTAATAATAGCATTCTTTACATATAAATCAGTTCATCCAGATGATAAAGAAGTATGGACATTTGACGGAATATTTGGTGAAGCATTAAAAACAGCAGGTCAGATAGTTTTAATAGTTGGTGCTGGAGGAGCTTTTGCAACAGTTTTAAGATTATCAAATCTTCAAGAAATAGTAATGAATACTTTTGCAGGACTTTCTGTTGGAATTATAGTTCCTTATATTATAGGAGCAATATTCAGAACTGCTATAGGTTCTGGAACAGTAGGAATGATTACAGCAGCTTCAATGCTTGTGCCTTTAATTGATGTATTAGGATTTAATTCTCCAATAGGTCTTGTAATTGCAATGCTTGCTTGTGCAGCTGGTGGATTTATGGTATTCCATGGTAATGATGATTTCTTCTGGGTAATAACATCAACTTCAGGAATGAAGCCAGAAGTTTCATATAAAGTATTTCCAATAATAAGCGTGTTCCAATCTTTAACAGCACTTTTATGTGTATATATTTTAAAAATTTTATTCTTATGACAAATTTAAGAGAAAATTAAAGTAAAAAGGAGATAAAAATGAATATAGAAGAATTAATGAAATATAGAAATGAAACTGTAAGAAAAATAGCAGGAATGGAAGAACTTGTATGGATAAATCCAAAAGAAATGAATTATTCAGAATATGAAAAAAATCTTCCTGTATCAGATGAAGAATTAAAAGATGCAGAAGAACGTCTTGCAAGATTTGCTCCGTTTATTAAAAAAGTTTTCCCAGAAACAGCAGAAACAAACGGAATAATAGAATCACCTTTGGAACCAATTTTTTCTATGCAGAAAGAATTAGAAAAAATATACGAAACAGAAATTCCTGGAAAATTATATCTTAAAATGGACAGCCATCTTCCTGTTGCAGGTTCTGTAAAAGCAAGAGGGGGAGTTTATGAAGTTTTAAAACACGCTGAAGAACTTGCTATGGAAGCTGGAATGCTTTCTGTAACTGATGATTATTCAATTTTAGCTGATGAAAAATTTAAAAAGTTTTTCTCAGGATATAAGGTTCAGGTTGGTTCAACAGGAAATTTAGGACTTAGTATAGGAATAACAAGTGCGGCTCTTGGTTTTGAAGTAATTGTCCATATGTCAGCAGATGCAAAGCAGTGGAAAAAAGATATGCTTAGATCAAAAGGTGTTACTGTTATAGAATATGCAGATGACTATGGAAAAGCTGTTGAAGAGGGAAGAAAAAGTTCAGATGCAGATCCTAAGAGTTATTTTGTAGATGATGAAAAATCAATGAATCTTTTCTTAGGATATACTGTTGCAGCTTCAAGAATGAAAAAACAATTTGATGAAAAAGGAATAGTTATAGATAAAGAACATCCGCTTCTTGTTTATATTCCCTGCGGAGTAGGAGGAGCTCCTGGAGGAGTTGCTTATGGAATAAAAAGAATATTTAAGGAAAATGCTTATGTATTCTTTGTAGAGCCTACACTTGCTCCATGTATGGTGCTTGGAATGGCAACAGAACTTCATGAAAATATTTGTGTTCGTGATTTAGGAATTTATGGTCTTACTCATGCTGACGGACTTGCAGTCGGAAGAGCTTCAGGACTTGTTTCAAAAATTATGGACCCAATCTTAAGCGGAATATTTACACTTGAAGATTATAAACTTTATGATTATTTAAGAATTTTAAACAGTTCTGAAAATAAAAGAATAGAACCATCTTCATGTGCTGCATTTGAAGGACCTGTTACTCTTATGAAATATGAAACAAGCAGAAAATATGTTGAAGAAAAAATTGGAAAAAATATAGAAAATGCTTATCATATATGCTGGGCAACAGGAGGAAGAATGGTTCCTCAAGAGGATATGGAAAAATTCTTGAATACTTATTTAAAATAATATTTTTAAATAACAGTAAATGGAGGATAAAAATGAAAAAAGAAAATTTAAAAACACCTGCAATTTTACTTAATATGAATGCATTAAAAAATAATATAAAAGTATATCAGGAAATGTGCAATGAAAATAACAAAGAATTATGGCCAATGATAAAGACACATAAAAGCAGAGAACTTATGAAAATGCAGCTTGAAGCTGGAGCTACAGGAGCTCTTTGCGGAACTCTTGATGAATGTGAAATGTGCTGTGACATTGGAATGAAAAAAATAATGTATGCTTATCCTGTTGCAAGTAAAGAAAGTATCGAAAGAGTAATTGAGCTTACTAAAAAATCAGATTTTATAATAAGACTTGATAATCTTTGTGGAGCAGAAATGATAAATGAGTCAGCTGAAAAAGCTGGAGTAATTGTAAGCTATACAATTATAGTTGACAGCGGTCTTCACCGTTTTGGTGTTCCTGCTGAAAAAGTTGTTGAATTTGCAGATGAATTGAAAAAAATGAAAAATTTAAAATTAAGAGGACTTTCATCTCACCCTGGGCATGTTTATGCAGCAACATGTGAGGCAGAAATTCAAAAATATGTAGAAGATGAGTGTAATACTTTAGCAGAAGCTAAAAAACTTATGACAGAAGCAGGATATGAACTTGAATATATAACAAGCGGTTCTACACCGACATTTGCAGAAGCTGTAAAAGATAAAAATATAAATGTTCTTCATCCGGGAAACTATGTATTTTTAGACAGTATTCAGCTTTCAATAAAAAAAGCAGAAATAAAAGATTGTGCTCTTACAGTATATGCAACAGTAATTTCTCACCCAAGTGAAGATTTATTTATTTGTGATGCCGGAGCAAAATGCCTTGGACTTGACCAAGGGGCTCATGGAAACAGTTCAATAGTTGGTTTTGGAACTGTGATAAATCATCCTGAACTTGTGGTAGCAGGTCTTTCTGAAGAGGTTGGAAAGCTTCATGTACATGGAAAAACTGATTTAAAAGTTGGAGATAAAATAGAAATAATTCCTAACCATTCTTGTTCAACAGCAAACTTATGCAGTTTTTACACTGTTGTAGAAAATGAAGAAGTAGTAAGAAGCATTCCAGTTGATGTAAGAGGAAACAGCTTTAAAAGAATTTAAAAAATAATATATTTGTAATAAAATTCCCGGTAATCTGCCGGGAATTTTATTTATCATCTCTGAAAAAATTATTTTTTGGAAGAGAATATATAAAAGAAGCTATGTATGTTGTAATTGGAGCAACAACAACAAGACCTATGCTTCCTATTATTATTTTTATAATTTCAGATGTAACAATTTTCATGTTAAGAATCTGCATAAGGCTTGTGTCTCTTTCAAGGAATAAAATCATAAGAGTTAAAAATCCTCCGGAATATGCAAGAAGAAGAGTTGTTGTCATAGTCCCTATTACAGATCTTCCAACATTAAATCCTGACTTAATTAAATCTTTTCTGGAAATATCTGGATTGTGATATTTAAGTTCCTGTATAGTTGCAGTCATATCCATAGCAATATCCATAGCAGCTCCGCTTGCTCCAATAACTATTGCCGAATAAAAAATATCTAAAAGGTTAATACTCATAAAACTAGAGAACAAAACACTCTGTGCCATAGGCTGATTCATTCCGTCAATTTTAAAAGTATCACCGAAGCAGAAAGTAAGTGCCGCTGTTACAAAAAGACCTGATAAAGTTCCCAAAAAAGCACTCCAGCCTTTTTTTGTAAAACCGGCAACAAGAAAAATAATAAGACCGGAAAGAAAAATCAAAGTTAAAACAGTTATTATAAAAACATTTTCCCCTTTTTTCAGTGCAGGAATAAGATAGTTCCAAATTATAAGGACACTTCCAATAAAAGAAATCAAAGACTGAACACCAACTTTTCTTGCATAAGTTATAAGAAGAAAAATAAAAATAAAAGCAAGCCCTGCTATTTTTTCAATTCTTAAAAGAGAAAGAACTTTTCCTGTCACTTTTTCAGTTTCTTCATTGAAAGACACAGCCATAAGAATTTTATCCTCTGGTTCATAAAATTCATCATATTCCATGCTTCCGCTTAAAAGATTATTTGCTTCAATTTCTGTGCCTTTAAATTCTCCAGTGAGAATTTTTATTTTGAGATGCTGACAGCCCACTTTTGAAACTCCCTGAACTATTGCATCACTATTGTCTACAGCTAAAACTTTTCCTATATTTTCTTTTTTAAAGAAATACCCTTCCGGCTTTATGATAAAAACCAGAAGGGCAAGGAATATTGCCGTAAGAGCTGTTATTCCTATTTTTTTCACATTACCACCCTGTTATTTTATTTCTTCACCCATTGATTTTGCAATAAGTTTTGCTACATCTGTATTATCTTTAAATCCGATAAAGTATTGAGCATCTTTCCCTACTGCAGCAAGAGGAACTTGAACAGCTGTATGTGCATAAGATGTCCACATCATTCCAGAACGTTCAGAAATAATGTGAGTAACAGCGATTGCTACAGGACTGTATCCTCCAAACATTTCGCTTGCATTTTTATTTTTATCTTGTAAGTCCATAGCTTTAACAATAGCTGTTTTTTCATCAGCAGTTAATTTAGAAAGCCCCATATTTTTTCCAATGTATTTGAAGAAAGCATCTCTGTCTCCAGTGTAGGCTTTTTGAAGAACATCTTCAACAGAAACTTTTACATTTTTAAGTTCGTCAAGTTTTAAGAAATAGTTAGCTCCAAATCCAAGTCCCATACCACCTGTTTCATGGTCAGCAGCAACAACGATTAATGTATCTTTAGGGTGCTGTCTGTAGAAATCGTAAGCAGATTTTATAGCATCATCAAAAGCTATTGTGTCATAAATAGTTCCCATTACGTCGTTAGCATGAGAAGCATGATCAATTCTTCCACCTTCAACCATCATAAAGAATCCGTCTTTATCATTTTGAAGAAGTTCAATTCCTTTGTCAGTCATCTCTTTTAAACTTGGAGTTGTTTTTTTATTTCTGTCAATTTCATAAGGCATATGTGATGCTTCCATTGCTGCAAAAACTTTTTCTCCGGCTTTTGGTTTCCACTTTTTAAATTCTTTTCCAGAGTCAGTCCCTACAAATGTTTTGTATCCCTGCTCTTGAAATTCTTTTACAAGGTCTCTTGAATCTTTTCTCTTGCTTGAAAGTCCGCTGTCTTTTCCTGCAAAGTGTCTGTATCCTCCACCGGCAAAGTAATCAACATTACTTTTTACATAATCTTCAGCAATTCCGTTTTCATCATCTCTGTCCATATTGTGAGAAGCAAATACAGCAGGAGTAGCATGAGTAATTCTTGTTGTAGTTACAAGCCCTGTTGCTCTTCCCTGATCTTGAGCAATTTCAAGAAGAGTTTTAAGATTTTCTCCTTTAGGAGTTTTTGCAATCACACCGTTATTTGTTTTGTGTCCTGTTGCAAGAGCAGTTCCTGCAGCAGCAGAGTCTGTGATAAGAGTATCAGCTGAATATGTTGTTGTTATTGCAGAAAATGGCAGAGAGTTCATAAGAAGTTTTCCATCTTTATTCATAACTCCTTTTTTGTATTCTTCAGAAATTTGTCTTTGGGCAGCTCCCATTCCATCTCCGATAAAGTAGAAAATATATTTTGGCCCTTCAGCAAAAGCAGACATACTAAGAGCTAAAATACCAGATAATAATAATTTTTTTCTTGTTAATTTCATTTCTCTTCCTCCCATATTTTTTAATTATTGTTTTCACACAGAGTATAAAACAGTCTGGTAAAATAGAGTTAGTTTTTATGTAAAAGAAATGTAAATCCTAAAAAATTATAAAATAAAAAAGAAATTCCATGTTATAAATAACATAGAATTTCTTTTGAAAAAATATTTTAAAGGTTATTGTAATTTTTAGTCGTCATATCCGTTTGGATTGTTGCTCTGCCATCTCCAAGAGTCAGCACACATTCTGTCTAAATCATATTTAGCTTCCCAGCCAAGTTCTTCTTTAGCTTTAGTTGCATCAGCATAACACATAGCAACGTCTCCAGGTCTTCTAGGAGCGATTACATAAGGAATATCTTTTCCGCATGCTTTGCTGAATGCTTTTACCATGTCAAGAACACTGTATCCTTTTCCTGTTCCAAGGTTATAAATTACAAGTCCTGGGTTTGTTTCTAGTTTTGCAAGAGCTTTTAAGTGTCCGTTTGCTAAGTCAACAACGTGTATATAGTCTCTTACACCAGTTCCGTCTGGGGTATTGTAGTCATTTCCGAATACACTAAGTTTTTCGAGTTTTCCAACAGCAACTTTTGTAATATAAGGCATTAAGTTGTTAGGAATTCCATTTGGTTCTTCTCCGATTGTTCCGCTTTCATGTGCTCCCACAGGGTTAAAGTATCTAAGAAGAGCAACATTAAGTTCTTTGTCTGCTTTGCAGATATCTACAAGCATTTCTTCAATCATGAGTTTTGTTCTTCCGTATGGGTTTGTCGCACTTAGAGGGAATGTTTCTAAGATTGGACAAGTGTGAGGATCTCCATAAACAGTTGCAGAAGAACTGAATACAAAGTTACGAACACCATATTTTTTCATAAGATTTAAAACGATAAGTGTTGTTGTAAGGTTATTTGTATAATAAGCAAGAGGTTTTGCAACTGATTCTCCAACAGCTTTAAATCCAGCAAAGTGTATTACAGAATCAATTTCGTTTTCTTTGAAAATTTCTTCCATCTTTTCTTCATCTAATATATTAACTTCATAAAATTTAGGTCTTTTTCCTGTTATAGCCTCTATTCTGTCTATAACTTTTGGGCTACTATTACTCAAATCATCAACTATAACAACTTCTCTGTTGTCTTCCAATAACTGCACTACAGTGTGACTTCCGATATATCCTGCTCCGCCTGTTACTAATACTGCCATAATAATATCCTCTCCTTTTTATTTAAAATTTATATTTTTATTATACTATACTTTCAAAATTTTATTTTGTTATATTTCAAATTTATAAAAAACTTTTTTAATAAAGGATACAAAGTTGAGTTTGTTTTATATTTTTTTATGAAAATATTTTTTATAATCTTCTTAAAAATTCACTTTTTATTTCATTATTTTCAAGAGCAGAATCGATAGTTTTTAAAATATTTTCTTTTTCATAAGGAAGAGTTCCTTTTAAAGAAACATAATTTGAAGCATGGTTGCTTCTGAAAATACATTTTTCTTTTACATTTATATTTTTTATCATAAGTTTTGTTTCTTCAAGGATTTCAGAACTTGAAAGAGGAATAAAATTTCCTTTTTTATATTCTTCTAAAAGCTCTGTCCCCTCTTCAAGCATAAGAGTGAGAACACCAAAATAATCTGGATTTATTTCTGATATAAGGCTTGCTGTTTCGACAGCATGCTCAATTGAATTTTCTTTTCCGCCAAGTCCTGCAATAGCTGTCACTGAAAGTGGAATTCCGACTTTTTTAACTTTTTTTCCTGCTGTAATTATTTCTTCTCTTGATACTCCTTTTTTTACAGAAGAAAGAATTTTATCACTTCCGCTTTCAACTCCAAGATAAATAAGTCCTAATCCTAAATTTTTAAGTTCAAGCAGTTCTTCAGGAGTTTTTAATAAAATAGATTTAGGAGACCCGTAAAGAGAAATTCTTTCAGCTTCAGGAAACTTTTCATTGATATAAATAAAAATCTCTTTTAAAATTTTCATAGGTATAATAAGAGCATCACCATCTGCAAGAAATATTCTTTCAGCTTTTTTTACATATATTCTAAAAAAATCTATCTCTTTTTTTATCTGTTCCAAAGGTTTTATTGTAAATTTTTTGCTTTTATACATACTGCAGAAGGTACATTTATTTTGTGAACATCCTAAAGTTGCTTGAATAATCAGGCTGTATGCTTCTGAAGGGGGTCTGTATAAAGGGTAATCATATTCATACACAGTCATAAATTTTTCCTCCTTTTTCTTCAAAAATATTTATAGCTCATTTTAATCTGTTTTTTTTCACAGGTCAAGTCTTGGCTGATATGATTTATTTTTGACAATGATTTTAAAAACGGGATAAAAATATATTTATATGGAAAAAATTATAAACTTCTAGGAAAAATATATTTAATATGATAAAATAATCAGATGTAATGGATTTAATTTTTATGTACACGCAGTTTTTTAATATAAGGAGAAGAGATAATGAAGATAGGATTTGATCACAACAAATATCTTGAAGAACAGTCAAAATATATTCTTGAAAGAGTAAATAACTTTGATAAGCTTTACCTTGAATTTGGAGGAAAATTATTATATGACCTTCATGCAAAAAGAGTGCTTCCTGGTTTTGATGAAAATGCAAAAATTAAATTGCTGCATAAATTAAAAGAAAATGTTGAAGTTGTTATCTGTGTCTATGCAGGTGATATTGAAAGAAACAAAATCAGAGGAGATTTTGGAATTACTTACGACATGGACGTACTAAGACTTATTGACGATTTAAGAAGTTATGAACTTGAAGTAAACAGTGTTGTAATAACAAGATTTGATGACCAGCCTGCTACTACTGTCTTTATAAATAAACTTGAACGCAGAGGAATAAAAGTTTATAAACACAGAGCTACAAAAGGATACCCTACTGATGTTGATACAATAGTAAGTGAAGAGGGATATGGAAGAAATCCATATATTGAAACAACAAAACCTATCGTTGTTGTCACAGCTCCAGGACCTGGAAGCGGAAAACTTGCTACATGTTTGAGCCAGCTTTATCATGAAGATAAAAGAGGAAAAGTTGCAGGATATTCAAAATTTGAAACATTCCCTGTATGGAACGTACCTTTAAAACACCCTTTAAATATTGCTTATGAAGCGGCAACAGTAGACCTTAAAGATGTAAATATGATAGATCCGTTCCATCTTGAAGCCTATGGAGAAACAGCAGTAAACTATAACAGAGATATAGAAGCATTTCCTGTTTTAAAAAGAATAATAGAAAAAATTACAGGAAAAGAATCAATCTATAAATCACCTACTGATATGGGAGTAAACAGAGTTGGGTTTGGAATTGTTGATGATGAAGTTGTAAGAGAAGCATCAAAACAGGAAATTATAAGAAGAGTTTTAAATGCTGCCTGTGACTATAAAAAAGGATATATAGATAAAGATACTTATCAGAGAGCAAAACTTATTATGGAAGAGCTTCAATTAAAAGAAACTGATAGAAGAGTTTTAAGAGCTGCAAGAGAACGTCTTGAAAAATTAAAAGCTGAAGATCCAAATGAATTTTATTCAGCTGTGGCAATAGAACTTGACGACGGAACAATGATAACAGGAAAAGGCTCTCAGACAATGTGTGCTGCTGCTTCTGCAATACTTAATGCAATAAAATATCATGCAGGAATTGCAGATGAAGTTCATCTGATTGCTCCAGAAATAGCTGAGCCTATTATGAATTTAAAATCTATAAACTTTAAAAGTAAAAATGTAACTCTTAACTGTGAAGAAGTTCTTATTGCTTTAAGTATTTGTGCTGTTACAGATGAAAGAGCAAAAAGAGCTATTGATAATCTTTATAAATTAAAAGGAAGTCAGGCTCACTCTACATCAATTTTGGGAAAAACTGATGACCAGCTTGTAAGAAAACTTGGAATGGATATGACTTGTGATTCTGTATTCCCAACAGAAAATTTATACTATAATGATTAATTAATATTACTTTTTTTGAATGAATAAAAAATTACCCTGCATGGAAAAATGCAGGGTTTTTTAATAATTTTATTTTTATAATTTTTTAATTCTTAAAATTTTTGAAGCATTTAAAACAGCTATTGCAGAAACTCCGACGTCAGCAAATATTGCAAGCCACATATTTGCAAGACCGATAACTCCTAAAATCATAACAAGGAATTTTACTCCAAGAGAGAAATAAATATTCTGCATAACAACTTTTTTGTTTTCAGCTGCAATTTTTAAAGTTTCAACAACTTTATAAGGTTCATCATTTATGAAAACAATATCAGCAGATTCAACAGCAATATCACTTCCGGCTCCTCCCATTGCAATTCCAATATCAGCAAGAGAAAGAACAGGAGCATCATTTATACCGTCTCCAACAAAAATAACACCTTTACTTTTTTCTTTGATTTTATTAAGTACACTGACTTTATCTTGAGGAAGAAGTCCTGTGAAGACATTTTCTTTTTCAAAACCAAGTTTTTCTCCCACAGATTCTCCAATTTTTTTATTATCACCTGTAAGCATATATGTTTTTATATTCATTTTTTTAAGTTTTTCAAGTGTTTTTGAAGAATCGTTTTTAATTTCATCAGCCAGATGAAGAGAACCGATATATTCATTATTAAGAGCAATATAAACTGTTGTGCCGTCCTCTTCTCCAATATTTTCTACTGTGATATTGTTATCTTCCATAAGTTTTTTATTTCCGACAAGAATATTTTTTTCTTTATAAAGGGCAGAAACTCCTTTTCCGGAAATCTCTTTATAATCTTTTATATCAGTTTCTGAAATTTTTATATCTTTGTAATTAAGTACAGCTTTCCCGATAGGGTGGTTTGAATAAAATTCTCCGGCTTTTCCAATTTCTAAAACTTCATTTTCAGAAAAACCTTCAGAGCAGTTTATTTTTTCTATTTTAAATTTTCCTTTTGTAAGAGTTCCTGTTTTATCAAAAACAACAGCTTCTATATCTTTTAATTTTTCAAGATAGTTTCCTCCTTTTATTAAAATTCCTCTTTTTGAAGCAAGCCCTATACTGCTGAAAAATGTAAGAGGAACAGAAAGCACTAAGGCACAAGGACAAGAGATAACTAAAAAGATTAATGCTCTTCCAAACCAAAGTTTAAAATCTCCAAAAATCATAGGAATTCCAATTCCAACGACAAGGGCTGCAAGAACAACAAACGGAGTGTAATATCTTGCAAATTTTGTTATAAATTTTTCAGATTGAGCTTTTTTATCACTTGCATTTTCAACCATTTCAATAATTTTGCTTATAGCAGAATCTTTGTATTCTTTTGTAACTTTTATTTCAATCATTCCGTCAATATTAAGGCTTCCGCTTAAGACTTCAGTATTTTCTTCAACGAAAACAGGAAGAGATTCCCCAGTAAGAGCAGAAGTATCAAGAGAAGAAGCTCCTTTTATAATTACACCGTCGACAGCTATTTTTTCTCCGGGTTTTACAACTATAATGTCTCCTGTTTTTAAATTTTCAGGAGCAGTTTTTTCAATTCTTCCATCAGAAAGCTTTATATTTGCATAACTTGCTTTTACTTCTAAAAGACTTTGAATAGATTTTCTGGAATTATTAACAGCTCTTTCTTGGAAATATTCTCCTATTTTATAGAAAATCATAACTCCCACAGCTTCATTATATTCTTTAAGAAAAATTGCACCTATTGTTGCTATTGACATTAAAAAGTTTTCATCAAGAAAGTTTTTGTTTTTAATGTTAAGAAGAGATTTGTATAAAACATCTCCTCCTGCAACTATATATGCTGTAAGAAGAACAGCGGTTTTTACAGTTCCTTTTGAAATAAAAAGAGAAATAATAAAAAGAATTAATCCTCCAAAAAGAGAAATTTTTTCGTAATCTATTTTTCTGCTTTTTTCTTTTTCATTTTCCTCTTCTTCGTGAGAAAATTTTATTTCATGGCTGTGAGTGTGTGAGTGCTTTTCTTCATGTGAATGATTATGTGAACAGCACTCTCCATGTTTGTGGTTGTGTTCTTCTTCATGGTGATGTCCGCATGAATAGCTTTCTGTATGTTTATGTTCTTCACAGCCGCATTCTTCTTCGTGGCTGTGTCCGTGATGATGTTCATGTCCACAGCTGCAGCTTTCTTCTTCATGCTCATGTTTTTCTCCACAACTGCATTTATGATGATGGTGATGTGAATTATCTTTTTCAGAAGTTTCATATCTGTCTGCACTAAATATTTTTGCACCTTTTTCTGTTTTATCAGCAATTTTATTTATAGTATTTAAAAACTCTTTTTCATCGACAGAATTTTTAAATTCCACTGTAATTTTTTTTGTATAAAAATTAAGAATACAGCTTTCAACTTCGCCAAGTTTTTCAATTTGTTCCTGTATTTTAGAAGCACAATGACCACATTTAAGTCCTTCTGCATAAAATATTTTTTTCATAAATTTATCTCCTTTTAAAAAATTTTTACGTATAGTATATACCCCTATACCCTATATTTGAATGTTATCATATATGAAAAAAAAAGTAAAGAATTATTTAGTTTTTTACTCTGGAATTTTATTTTCTATGGTATAATAAAAAAAATATTTGTGGAGGAGAATAATGAAAATTTCAGAAATTTTAAATAAAGAAGAGCTTACAAAAGAAGATCTTCTTGCTTTAATGAAAATAGAAAATAAAGAAGAACTACAGCTTCTTTTTGATAAAGCATACGAAATAAAATTAAAATATATAGGAAATAATGTGTATTACAGAGGGCTTGTAGAATTCAGCAACATCTGTATAAAAAATTGTAAATACTGCGGGATAAGAAGAGATAATAAAAATGTTGAAAGATTTTTAATGTCAAAGGAAGATATTCTTCAAAGTGCAGAATGGATATATGAAAATGGTTATGCTTCTATGGCTCTTCAGTCTGGAGAAAGAACAGATGAAGAGTTTATCAATTTTGTAGAGGATATTTTAAAAACAATAAGAGAAAAAACAAATGACGGGTTGGGAATAACTCTTTCTGTAGGAGAGCAGACTTATGAAACATATAAAAAGTGGAAAGATGCAGGAGCAGCAAGATATCTTTTAAGAATAGAATCTTCAAACAGAAATCTTTTTGAAACAATTCACCCAAAAGACAGTCTTCATAGTTTTGAAAAACGTCTTAAGGCTCTTAAAGATTTAAGAAAAGCCGGCTATCAGGTTGGAACCGGGGTGATGATTGGTATCCCTGGTCAGACAGAAGAAGATTTAGTAAACGATATAATATTCTTTAAGGAAAATGATATAGATATGATAGGTATGGGGCCTTATATTCTTCATAATGAAACTCCAATGGGACAGGAATTTAAAGACAAGATACTTTCAGAAGAAAAAAGAGTTGAGCTTGGTCTTAAGATGATAGCTATATGCAGAATTTATATGAAAGATATAAATATTGCTGCAACAACAGCTCTTCAAGGACTTGACCCATTAGGAAGAGAGAAAGGTGTTTTGGCAGGGGCAAATATAATAATGCCCAGTGCCACAAAAACTTCAGAAAGAGGAAAGTATCAGCTTTATAATGGAAAGCCTAATATAAATGATGATGCAGAAAAAGGAAAGACAGAACTTGAAAAAAGTTTGAAAAAAATAGGTGAAAATGTAGTTTATGGAAAAAGAGGAGATTCACCTCACTTCTTTTCAAGGAAAAAATAGACTATAAATTTTTAGTACAAATGTATTAAAAAAAATAAAAAGTTTTTTATTTGCAAGGATAATACGAATAAAAAACATTTGACAAGTAATAAGTGTATAGAGTATACTCAAGTCATGATTGAAAAATAATATATAAGACTAGGAAAAATTTTTAAATAAAGGGGTGGAAGGTATTTATGAATTTATTAAATCTGTTAAAAATGCTGGTCAGTGCGGTAAATGGTTTATTATGGGGAGATTTAATTATTTTAAATATAGGAGGAGTGCAGATAGGGCTTAGTATTCTGGTAGTTATTCTTATTCCTGCCGGAATATATTTTACAATAAGGACAAAATTTCTTCCTTTCAGAATGTTTCCTGAAATGGTGAAAATTGCATTAGAACCTAAAAAAACAGAGGATAAAGAATCTATTTCAGGGTTACAGGCTCTTCTTATAGCAACAGCATCAAGAGTTGGAATGGGAAATTTAGCTGGAGTTGTTGCTGCAATTTCTTTCGGAGGTGCAGGAGCAATATTCTGGATGTGGATTGTTGCAATAGTTGGTTCTGCATCAGCATTTATTGAGGCAACACTGGCTCAGCTTTATAAAGAACCAGATCCTTTATATGGAGGATACAGAGGCGGACCTGCATATTTTATGGAGAGAATGAGACTTATAACTATTTCTGACAGTAAAGATGTTTATCCTGATATGTATGGAAATGTAAAATATACTTCTTTTGATGGCAAAAATAAATATGCAGATGGAGCAAAATTTAGACTATTAGGTGTCTTATTTGCACTTTCAGGGCTTCTTTGCTGGGGAGGAATAAGTCAGGTAGTTGCAAATTCTGTTACTCAATCATTTACAAATGCTTTTGGAATACCGGCAATATATACTACAGTTATTTTAGTTATTTTTTCAGCAGTAATTTTATTTAAAAAAGGTGGAACAGTTGGAGTTATTGATAAGATGGTTCCAGTTATGGGAATTTTATATATAGGGATAACTTTATTTATCCTTGTAAAAAATATAGGATATGTTCCTGAAATGTTTGCTGAAATATTTGCACAGGCATTTGGATTCAGACAGGCAGTTGCCGGAGGATTTGGGGCAATGCTTATGAACGGAGTTAAAAGAGGATTGTTTTCAAATGAAGCTGGATCAGGTTCTGCACCATGTGCAGCAGCGGCAGCAGATGTTGACCATCCAGTTAAACAGGGGCTTATTCAAGCATTAGGTGTATTTGTTGACACTCTTCTAATTTGCAGCTGTTCAGCATTTATTATATTATTAGCTCCTAAAGGAATTATAAACGGTTTACAGGGAATGGATTTATTACAGGCTGCAATGAATTATCATATAGGAAGTATAGGAGGAATATTTATAGCTGTAATATTATTCCTATTCAGTTTTTCAACATTTTTAGGAATAATGTTCTATGCAAGATCTAACGTGGCTTATATATTTGGAGATACAATGAAAGCTCAAAAGGGATACCAGATATTTGCACTTATTATGCTTTTTGCAGGCGGGCTGGCTCAATACACTTTTGTATGGGAATTAGGAGACCTTGGTGTTGGACTTATGACAGTATTTAACATGATGGCAATTATACCTTTATCTAATCAGGCAATTCATGCTTTAAAAGATTATGAATTAAATTGGAGAAACAGAGAAAAATAAAAATATTTTAAATAAGAGAACTGTTGTAATTTTTCAGCAGTTCTTTTATATTTTAAAATAAAAAAGAGATGAATAGAAAAATGTCAAATTTTTTCCCATTCACCCCTTAGCTTTTAACTATTAATTACAAAAATATTTTTCACTAAAAGAAAAATTTATTATTTTCTTCCTCTTTTTACAGGTTTGTTAATTCTGTCTTCTAAGTCTTTACCAACTTTAAATTTGATATATTTTTTAGGACTTATTTTTATAGCTTCCCCTGTTCTAGGATTTCTTCCTTCTTTTCTCTTAGTTTCTCTTCTTTCAAAAGTTCCAAGCCCTCTGAAGATTAAGATATCATCTTGTGTAAGAGCTTCTTTCATAGTTTCAATAAAAAGTTCAACTTGTCTTTTTGCCTCTTCTTTGCTTCTTAGGTTGGCTTTAACCATAAATAATTCTGCAAACTCTCTTTTTTTCATAAAATCCTCATTCTCCTTTTTTTGTGATATATAACTAACACCTAAAAGATGTTGCTACTGAAATAGATATATCTCCCTTACATTTTCCCGTAAAAATATAAATTCTGCTGTATCTTTATAATTTCATAAAAAAGTATAACTATCATTTCCTTAACCCACACAGAAGATTTAGCAGTGATAAAAAGAACTATACTATATATTTATACCATATTTTCCTATAATATTGCTAGTATTAGAATAAATTTTTTTATTATTTTTTTCTTCTGCAGAAAAAATATTGCTTTTTAATATTATTAATAGATGACTTATAAAGATTTAAAAAAATTAAAAGAATTTTAATTCATTCTAAAAAAATTTATAAATTTTAAATTCATCATATCTATATGACTGTTATTTAAGGATTTTAGTCTAAAAAAATAAAAAATAAAAGAAAAACAAAAATCAGTTAGGAGTAATTTATTTTTTCATTAAAAGCTCTCTGAATTCAGCAGCAGTGAGTTTTGTTTTACCGAGATTTTTAGTGGAAATTTCAGAAGAATTTCCCATATTATATTGAAGATTTGTAAGAGAATTTATATGTGTTACTGCTATTGCTATTGCATCGGCAGCATCATCAGGTTTTGGAATTTCTTTCATTTTCAGAAGAGTTTTTACCATAAGCTGAACTTGTTTTTTATCAGCTTTTCCATATCCTGTAATCCCTATTTTAACTTGAAGAGGTGTGTACCCCTGAATTGAAAGACCGTTTTTCTTTCCAGCAAGAAGAATAACTCCTCTGGCTTCTCCTACAGAAATAACAGTTTTATTATTTTTAAAATAAAAAAGTTCTTCTATTGCCATATGCTCTGGAGAATATTTTTTTATAATGTTTTCAATGCCGTTAAAAATTTCAAGAAGCCTCTCTTCCATCGGCAGATTTTTATCTGTGTATATACAGCCGTAATTAAGAAGATTTATTTTTTTATTTTCATATTCAATTATGGAAAAACCAACAATGGCTGTTCCCGGGTCAATACCTAAAATTCTCATTATATTCCTCTTTTTTTATTATTTTATCTTCTACATTATACATTTATAAAAGATAAAAATCAATAACTGAAACAATTTCTATCTCTTTTTATAGATAAATATATTGTAATATGATACAATTTTAATGGAAAATAAAAGTTTTTGTAAGCATAACTGCGAGGTGATAAAAATGCTTGATAAAATAGTTATAAAAGGTGCAAGGGAGCATAATTTAAAAAATATAGATGTAGAAATTCCCAAAAATAAATTTGTAGTTATAACAGGAGTGAGCGGAAGCGGAAAATCTTCCCTTGCTTTTGACACAATTTATTCTGAGGGGCAGAGAAGATATGTTGAAAGCCTTTCTGCATATGCAAGACAGTTTATAGGGCAGATGAAAAAACCGGAAGTAGATTCTATAGAGGGGCTTTCTCCTGCAATATCCATTGAACAGAAAACAACAAATAAAAATCCCCGTTCAACAGTGGGAACTGTGACAGAAATTTATGATTATATGAGACTTCTTTTTGCTCACATTGGAACTGCACACTGTCCTGTGTGTGGAACGGTTGTAGACAAAAAAAGTGTAGAAGAGATTGTTGAAAATATAATTGAAAAATTTGAAGAAAAAGCAAAGATGACAATTCTTGCTCCTGTTGTGAGAGAAAAAAAAGGAACTCATAAAAATCTTTTTCTTAATCTTGTGAAAAAAGGTTTTGTGAGAGCAAGAGTAAACGGAGAAATTTTGTATCTTGAAGATGAGATAGAGCTTGATAAAAATAAAAAACATAATATAGAAGTTGTGATAGACAGGCTTGTTTTAAAAAAAGAAAATCCTGAATTTGTTTCAAGACTTACCCAGTCAATAGAAGCTGGAATGGAAGTTTCCGGCGGGAAAATTATAATAAACATTGATGGGGAAGATTTTAATTACAGTGAAAACTATGCCTGTCCAAATCATGAGGATATAAGTATACCAGAGCTTACTCCGAGACTTTTTTCTTTTAATGCTCCTTATGGGGCTTGTCCCGAATGTAAAGGTATCGGGCAGAAACTTGAAGTTGATGAAAATAAACTTATAATCGATAAAACTCTTTCTATTGAAGACGGAGGGCTTTATGTTCCCGGGGCTTCTTCAAGAAAAGGGTGGACATGGGAAATGTTTCTTTCAATGTGCAGAGATTTTGATATAGATTATACAATTCCTGTTGAGGATATTCCAAAAGAACAGATGGATATTATTCTTCACGGGACAGATAAAAAATTCAGATTTGATTTTGAATCAAAAGAATTTTCTTTTCATGGAATGAGAGAGTTCAGAGGAATTGTAAAAAATATGGAGAAAAGATATTATGAAACTTTTTCAGATTCTGCAAAAGAAGAGATTGAAAACAGATTTATGATTGAAAAAGAGTGTAAGGTGTGCCACGGAAAGAGACTTAAAGATGAAGTTCTTGCTGTTACAATAAATGGGAAAAATATCATAGATTTATGTCTTATGAGTGTGAAAGATTCTTTAGAATTTTTTAATAATTTAACTCTTACAGAAAAACAGGAAAAAATTGCTAAAGAAATTTTAAAAGAGATAAGGGAGAGACTTTCATTTATGATAAATGTAGGGCTTGATTATCTTTCTCTTTTCCGTCCTACAAAAACTCTTTCTGGGGGAGAATCTCAAAGAATAAGACTTGCTACACAAATCGGTTCTGGGCTTACTGGAGTATTGTATGTTCTTGATGAGCCGAGCATAGGGCTTCATCAGAGAGATAACGATAAGCTGCTTGCAACTCTTAACAGGCTTCGTGATTTAGGAAACACTCTTATTGTTGTTGAACATGATGAAGATACAATGAATCAGGCAGATTATATTTTTGATTTAGGGCCGGGAGCAGGAGAATTTGGAGGAAATCTTGTTGCAAAAGGTACTCCAGCACAGATTAAAAGAAATAAAAATTCTCTTACAGGAAAATATTTAAGAGGAGAAATAAAAATAGAAGTTCCTAAAGAGAGAAGAACAAGTGATAAATTTATTGAGCTTACAGGGGCAAAAGGAAATAATCTTAAAAATTTAAGTGTAAAAATTCCTGTAGGAGTTTTAACAGTAGTAACAGGAGTAAGCGGAAGCGGAAAATCAACTCTTATAAATCAGACTCTTTTCCCTGTGCTTTTCAATGAACTTAACAAAGGAAAACTTTATCCGTTGGAATATAAATCTATAAGCGGGCTGGAGCATATTGAAAAAGTTATTGATATAGACCAGACACCTATCGGCAGAACACCACGTTCAAACCCTGCTACTTATACAAAAATTTTTGATGAGATAAGAGATATTTTTGCTCAGACAAAAGATGCAAAACTTAAAGGATTTTCTAAAGGAAGATTTTCTTTTAATGTGAAAGGCGGAAGATGTGAGGCTTGTCAGGGAGCAGGGATTGTAAAAATAGAGATGAACTTTCTTCCAGATGTGTATGTTGAATGTGATGTATGCAGAGGGAAAAGATATAATAAGGAAACTTTGGAAGTTTATTATAAAGGAAAAACGATTTCAGATGTTCTTAATATGAGTATTGACGAAGCATATGAATTTTTTAATGCAGTTCCTTCTCTTGAGAAAAAAATAAAAGTTTTAAAAGATGTAGGGCTTGGGTATATAAAACTTGGACAGCCTGCAACAACTCTTTCTGGAGGAGAGGCACAAAGAATAAAACTTGCTGCTGAGCTTTCAAAATCATCAAAAGGAAAAACAGTTTATATTTTAGATGAGCCTACAACAGGTCTTCATTTTGAAGATGTTAAAAAACTAATGGAAGTTTTACAAAGACTTGTGGACAGAGGAAACTCTGTAATTATAATTGAACATAATCTTGATGTTATAAAAACAGCAGATTATATAATTGATATCGGTCCAGAAGGGGGAGACAGAGGTGGAACTGTTGTTGCCTGTGGAACTCCAGAGGAGATAGCAGAAGTTAAGAAAAGTTATACAGGAAAATATTTGAAAAAGTATTTGAGATAGTGTTACTTTTCTTTGAACGGGCAAAGAAAAGTAACCAAAAGAAATCCGCCCTGCTGGTGAAAAATAAAAATTTAATATTTAAAATTTTTAAGGAGATATTATGTTTGAATATTTAAAAGGGGAAGTAGCTTATAAAAAGCCGGAGTATTTAGCTCTTGATGTAAATGGAGTGGGATATAAAATTTTTATATCTCTAAAAACCTATGACAGTGTGGAAGAGGGAGAAATAAAAAGATTTTTTATATATAATCATATAAAGGAAGAGGAATTTAAACTTGTGGGATTTCTTGAAGCCAAAGAGAGAAATCTTTTTGAAATGCTTTTAAGTGTAAAAGGAATAGGGGTTTCTCTAGCTCTTGCAATAATGTCTACATTTGATGTGGAAATGATAAGAGGGCTTGTTCTTCAGGAAGATTTTGTGACGCTTAAAAAAGTTCCAAAACTTGGGGAGAAAAAAGCCCAGCAGATTATTTTAGATTTAAAAGATAAACTTAAGAAACTTGATATTATTTCTATGGAAAAAACAGACACAGTTGTTTATACAAGTGTTGAAGATGAGCTTATTATGGCTCTTGAAGGACTTGGATATAATAAAAAGGATATTGATAAACTTATTGATAAAGAAGAAATTAAAAATTATAAAAATATTCAGGAAGCTATTAAGGGAACTCTTAAAAAAATTCAGAACTCAAAAAAATAAAAAATTATAAAAATAAAATTTTATTTTTTATACAATGTGAGAAAAAAGTAACAAAAAAAAGGAAAATTTGATTTTATTTAGAATAACAGAATAAGAAGATGAAATAAACAAAGAGGTGAGACATATGAGAAAAATATTTGTGCTTGATACCAATGTGCTTATTCACGACCCTTATTCTATTTATAATTTCAGAGGAAATGACATTTATCTTCCTATTGAAGTTATAGAAGAAATCGACAAATTAAAACAGAAACCAAATACAGCTATTCATGCAAGAATGGCATCAAGAGTTCTTGAAGAGATAAGAAAAAAAGGAAATCTTTCTGACGGGATAGAACTTCCTAATGATATCTTCTTTAAAGTTGAAAAAACTGCAGACATTTCTATGCTTCCTGAGGGGCTTAGAAAAGATGTCATTGATAATCATATTATAGCTGTTGTAATGGGAATTAAAAAAAGAGAGCCTGACAGAAAAGTAATTTTTGTAACAAAAGATATAAATCTTAGAATAAAGGCAGATGCTGTTGGTGTTGAAGTGGAAGACTATTCAACAGATAAAGTTGTTTATGATGACCTTGATAAAGGTTATATGGAAATAGAAGTTTCAAAAGAAATTTTTGATAAATTTAATAAGAACGGAAAAATTGATATATCAGAATTTAATCCGGGATTTACTCCTACACCAAACTTTTTCTTTATTTTTAAATGCGGACAGGAAGAAACAGCCGGAAGAGTTATTGGAGATAAGGTAAAAAAATTCCTTAACGGCGATATAAATGCCTGGGGAGCAAGAGCAAGAAATCAGGAACAGAGATTTGCTATGGAACTTCTTATGGACGACAATGTAAAAGCTGTGTCTCTTGTTGGAAAAGCCGGAACAGGAAAAACACTTCTTGCAATAGCGGCAGGTCTGGAACAGGTTGTGGAAAGAAAAAAATATTCAAAACTTTATATAGCAAGACCGATTATTCCAATGGGAAAAGATTTGGGATTCCTGCCTGGAAATGAAAAAGATAAACTTAGACCTTGGATGCAGCCTATATTTGACAATATAGAATTTTTAAGTGATGTAAAAGGTGACAAAGCCGGAGAAAAAGTTATAACAGGTCTTGAATCAATGGGGCTTTTAAAAGTTGAAGCTCTTACATACATAAGAGGAAGAAGTATGCCAAATGCTTTTATCATAATTGACGAGGCACAAAACCTTACTCCTCTTGAAATAAAAACAATTATAACAAGAGTGGGAGAAAATACAAAAATAGTTTTTACAGGAGACCCATATCAGATAGATAGTGCTTATCTTGATGCCAATACAAATGGTCTTACTTATATGGCAGATAAACTTAAAAATGAAAAAATAGCGGGACATATTACTCTTGTAAAAGGAGAACGTTCTCCTCTTGCTGAAATTGCTGCAAAATTATTATAAATTAAAAAAACGGGGCTGTTAAATTTTTAGCCCCGTAATTTTTTTAATATTTGTTATAGCTTATAACTTCGTCTAAATTTTTACGAATTTTTTTACGAGGTTCTGTTTTTTTAGCAGGATATCCAACTGTTATTATAAGTCTTACAACTACATTTTCAGGAATTCCTAAAGATTTTTTTATTCTTTCTTGATTCATAGTACCAATTATGCAAGTTCCAAGTCCCATATCAGCAGCTTCATAGCAAAGAGCCATACAAGCCATTCCAATATCCATTTGAGCAAAATGCTGTGAACCGTAATGTTCAGCCACTCCAGGCATAAGAGTTGCTTTTTCTTCACAGATTACTATAAAAGCAGGGACTTTATTTCCCCAAGGACAGCCTGTAAGACCATTGTCATCAAAAGAAGATATTACTTTTTCACGAGCATCTTCTTCGTCGATTATTATAAATTTCCAAGGCTGAGAATTGCAGCCGCTGGGAGAAAATCTTGCTACATCTACAAGATGAGTTAAATCTTCTCTTGATACTTTTTTGTCACTATAAACACGACAGCTTTCACGAATCATTTGTAATTCTTCAAATTTCATAAAATCCTCCTTAAATATAAAATGTTCTTTTTAGTATATATTACAGCATATTGAATTATTTTTAAAACTTTTTTTGAAGAATATATAGAAAAAGCCAAGCAGTATTTTTTCAAAAATTTTTTGATAAAAAAAAGAAAAAGGACTGTCATGAGTGACAGCCCTTTTTCTATAAAACATTAAGGGAAAGTTTATGAGATAAATATCTTCATTAAAGATATTATACTTTTAAGACGACATCCCTTTATTAAAAGTTTAAAAATTATAAAAAATTTTTTTATAATTTAAATAATAAATCTTCGTATACAGGGAAAGGCCAGATAGTTTTTTCGCAAAGAAGTTCAAGTACATCTGCCCATTCTTTTAAATGTTCAAGTCTTGGCACAATATGGAAGTGATAGAATTTTGCTTTTTCATATTCGTCACTTATGTTTACAGCTTTTGCATAATCAAATTCAAGTTCAGCAAGAGAAGTTCTTAAATGAATTTTTGCATTTAAAACTTTGTTAAGATGTTTTTTATCTCCCTCAATCATCTCTTCATTTTCAACACCTATTGCTTCTCTTATGCTGTTTATTGAAGAAGCTATGTTATTCATATATCTCATAATTGCAGGATAAATTTCATTTCTTGCCATTCTTATTGCTGTTGAAGTTTCTATGTTAAGCTGTTTGTTGTATCTTTCTGTATAAACAACAAAGATTGAATTAAGTTCAGCTCTGCTTAAAACTCTGTTTCTTTCAAAAAGAGCAATAGTTTCTTCTTCAATGTATGTAGGAAGAGCTTCCACAGTATTTCTTAAATTTCTAAGTCCTCTTTCTTTTGCAGCTGTAATCCATGCTTCGTCATAACCGTTTCCATTAAAAATAATTTTTTTATGGTTGTTGTATCTTTCTTTTATAAGTTTTATTATTGCCTGTTTCATTTTTGATTTGTCTTCAACATTTTCTAAAATATCAGCATATTCTCTTAATACATCAGCAACTATTGTATTTATAATAAATGTAGGTGTTGACGGAGATGCACTTGATCCCGGCATTCTGTATTCAAATTTATTTCCTGTAAATGCAAAAGGCGAAGTTCTGTTTCTGTCAGAAACGTCTTTTGGAATTTTAGGGAAGTTGTATGCTCCCAGTTCAATCATAGTCTGCTCGTGTGTAGCTGTATTTATTTTTCCAATATTTTCAAGAATATCTTGAAGCTGTTCTCCAAGGAAAATAGATATAATTGCAGGAGGTGCTTCATGTCCTCCAAGTCTGTGGTCGTTTCCAGGTGTTGCAGTTGAAACTCTTAAAATGTGTGAATATTTATCCACAGCTTCTACAACAGCAGTAAGGAAAACTAAGAATTGAAGATTATCTTTTGACATATCTCCCGGGTCAAAAAGATTTTCTCCAAGATTTGTTGCAAGAGACCAGTTGCAGTGTTTTCCAGAACCATTTACTTTTGAGAATGGTTTTTCATGAAGCAGAGCTGCAAGCCCGTGTCTGTCGGCAACTTTTTTGATTACGTCCATTGAAAGCTGATTTTGGTCAACAGCCACATTTGCAGAAGCAAACATTATTGCAAGTTCAAATTGGTTTGGTGCAACTTCGTTGTGTTTTGTTTTTGCCATTACTCCAAGCTGCCAAAGTTCAGAATCAAGTTCAGCCATAAATCTTTCAACTTTTTCTTTTAAAGTTCCATAGTAGTGGTCATTCATTTCTTGACCTTTTGGAGGAAGAGAACCGAAAAGAGTTCTTCCGCAAAGCATTAAATCCTGTCTTTTTTCCCAGAATTCTTTTTCAATTAAAAAATATTCCTGTTCCACTCCAAGAGTAACTTCTATTTTAGAAGTTTTTTCGTCTCCTAAAGCTCTTTTTACTCTAAGAGCCTGAGCTGTAACTGCATTGATTGATCTTAAAAGAGGAACTTTTTTATCAAGAGCTTCACCGTTGTATCCGATAAAAGCTGTCGGAATGTATAAAGATTTTGCTTTTTCAGGTCCTCTTAAAAACATTGGAGATGATAAATCCCATGCTGTATATCCTCTTGCTTCAAATGTAGAACGAAGTCCGCCGTTTGGAAAAGAAGATGTATCTGACTCCCCTTTTATAAGTTCTTTTCCAGAAAACTGAGAAAGAATATTTCCGTCAGAAGAAATAGAAATAAAAGACTCATGTTTTTCAGCAGTTAAATCTGTAAGAGGCTGAAACCAGTGAGTAAAGTGAGTAGCTCCGTGTTCAGTTGCCCAGTTTTTAGCAGCATTGGCAATTACTTCTGCCACAGAGATAGAAAGTTCTTTTTCCCCTCTTTGAACAGCCTTGAATTCTTTAAAAATAGAGTTAGGGACTCTGCTTTTAAGTTCAAGTTCAGAGAAGTGAAATTTTCCAAAGATTTCCAGCATGTTATTCATTTAAATAAACCTCCTGATATATAAAAAAATAAAAATTGTAATCAAGATTTTAAATAGTGTAAAAAAATATAAATTGACATTATAAAAATATTTATGAGAATTTTACCACAAAAACATATCTATTACAATGAAAAATAAAAATAAGAGATAAAAAAATATTTGAAATTCTTTCAACTAAAAATTGAAAAAAACGCTTAAATAATATATAATTTAAAGAGCCTAGGAAGAAAAGGATATGATAAAAAATGGAAAGAATATACGGAAAAAGTATATATGAAGGAATAGTTATAGCAGAACCCTATTTGAAAGGTCAAAATAACCTTGAGATAGAGTCTTTTTCTGTTTCAGAAGAAAATCTTGAAAAAGAAACTGAAAGATATGAACACGCAGTTCAGAGAGCAAAGAATAAACTTTCTCATCTTATACATGATTTAAAAGGAAAAGTTTCAGAAAAAGATCTTCAAATTTTATCAGTTCATTTTATGATGCTTGATGATCCCATGTTTACAGATGAAATTAAAATTTCTTTGAAAAGAGATAAAATAAATGTGGAAGAAGTTATCAAGAGAACAGTTGCAAAATATTCTGAGGCTTTTAAAAAAATGAAAAATCCTCTTTACAGACAGAGGGCTTTAGATATTCAGGATATAGGAGAGAGACTTCTTGAAGCACTTGCTGACAATGAAAGCGTATATGATGCTCTAAATGGGAAAATTTTAATAGCACGTGAAATTCTTCCTTCAGAGCTTTTAAATATTTTTAATAAAAAAATAGATGTAAAAGGAATTGTAATGGAATATGTTGGTGAAACATCACACACTGCAATTCTTGCAAAATCTTTAGAAATACCAACTTTTATGGGCGGAATAGATATTCTTAAAAAAAATTGGGGAGAATATCTGATTCTTGATACTTACAGTGAAAAACCTGTGGCAATAGCAGACCCTTCAACAGAAGTTTTGAGAGAATATAAAAAACTTCAGGAAGAGTTTGAAAAAGAAAAAGAAGAGATAAAAGAAACTTTAAATCTTCCGTCAGTCACTCTTGACGGAGAAAAAATAAGTCTTGAAGTAAATGCAGGGCAGGAAATAGATAAAAATGCTTTTAAAAATGTCAATGCAGACGGAGTGGGACTTCTAAGAACAGAGTTTATATATATGGAGGGAGAAAAACTTCCGGAAGAATTGGAACAGGCAGAAATATATCAAGAGATGAGTGAAAAAATTGGTGAAGATAAACCTCTTATTATCCGTACTCTTGATATAGGAGCAGATAAAAGTCTGCCATATTTTAAAATGACTCCTGAACAAAATCCATCTTTGGGAGAAAGAGGAATAAGATTTACCCTTGATAAGAAAAATATATTAAAGACTCAGCTGAGAGCAGTACTTAGAGCAAGCAAAGAAAAAAATATAAAAATAATGCACCCTATGGTTACAAATATAAGGGAAATTGAAACTGTTCTTGCTCTTACAGAAACAGCTAAAGAGGAGCTTAGAGCAGAGGGTGTTGAATTTAATGAAAAAATAGAAACAGGAATTATGGTTGAAGTGCCGTCAGCAGTTCTTATGGCAGAAAAAATGTGTGAATATATAGATTTCTTTTCAATAGGAAGCAATGACCTTGCACAATATATTCTGGCAACAGACAGATTTTCTTTGAGAGAAAATAATCTTTATGATTATTACGACCCGGCAGTTTTAAAAGCTGTAAATCTTGTGGCAGAAGCAGCAGTTAAAAAGGGAAAAGAAATAGGTGTCTGCGGAGAAATGGCTGGAGAGCCTGTTGGAATTGTAATCCTTTTAAGTTTTGGAATAAAAAACTTGAGCATGTCAAATGTATTTATTCCAAGAGCAAGAAATATAGTTAGAAAAGTAAAAATTTCAGATTTAAAAGAGATTAAAAAATCTGTTTTAAATTGTAAAAATTCAGAAGAAGTGAGACACATAGTAAGAGAATATATAAAAAAATTATAAAAAGGTGATGTAGTTATGAAAAAAATAACGGTGCAGATAAAAAATAAAGCAGGGCTTCATGCAAGGCCTTCATCTCTTTTTGTACAGTTAGCTTCTACTTATGACTCAGATATAAAAGTGAGATTTGAGGGAGAGGAAATAAACGGGAAAAGTATAATGGGGCTTATGCTTCTTGCTGCCGAACAAGGAAGAACTCTTGAACTTGAAGCTGACGGTCCTGATGAAGATGAAATGCTTAATGCTTTAAGGATTCTTGTCGAAGAAGATAAATTTGGAGAAGATTAAAATTTATGGAAATAAAAAGAGCTGAAAAAATGGGTTTCTGTTTTGGAGTTGCAGGGGCTATAAATCTATGCAATAAAGTTGTGTCAGAAAAAAAATTTGAGGGAAGATTGTTTATTCTGGGAATGCTTGTACATAACAAAAATGTTACCTCAGATATGGAAAAAAAAGGATTTATAACTTTATCTGAAGAGGATTTGAAAGAGGGAAAAATAAATCTTCAAAAAAAAGATACAGTAATTATAAGAGCACACGGGACAACTAAAGAAATTTATGATATACTAGAGAAAGAAAAAGTAAAAATCTATGATGCCACTTGTGTTTTTGTGGAGAGAATAAGAAAAGCTCTTGTGGAAGCAGAGAAAAGCGGTAAAAAAATAATATTTATCGGAGATAAATATCACCCTGAAGTAAAAGGAATAGTTTCTTTTGGAAATGATGTAAGCATTGTAAATTCATTTGAAGAGTTTACAGAACTTTCCATTGACAGTGAAAAAGAATACTGTCTTTTAACTCAGACAACCTTAAACAAAGAACTTTTTTTCCGTATAAAAGATTACATAGAAGAAAATTATAAAAATGTGGAGATTTTCAGTAAAATATGCGGAGCTACATATGAAAGACAGAAGGCAGTGGAAAAACTTGCCAAGGAAGTTGAAATAGTTTTGATAGTGGGAGACAATAAAAGTTCCAACAGCAAAAAACTTTATGAGATTTCCAAAAGTATAAATGAAAAAAGTTATTTGATACAAGATAAAACAGAATTAAACAGCTCTTGGTTTAATAATGTAGAAAAAATCGGAATAACTGCAGGAGCATCAACACCGGAAGAAATAATTTTAGAGATAGAAAAAGAAATAAGGGGGACTTTTGATGACAAACATGGATTATAACGAATTTGAAGCACTGCTTAACGACTATCTTCCAGAAGAAGGAAACACAGGAAGTAAAGTAGTGGGAACAGTAGCAAGCAAGGAGAGAAACTTTGCATACCTTGATGTTCCAGGACAAATCACTTCAGTAAGAGTAAGAGCCGAAGAAGTAGAAAACTACAATGTTGGTGATGAAATAGAAGTTATGCTTGTAGGAGAAACACCTGACGGAGAATTCATAATCGGTTCAAGAAGAAAAATCGAAATGGAACAAGGTTGGGAAAAAATCAAAGAAGCATTTGAAAAGAAAGAAGAAATTACAGGAAAAGTTGTTAAAGAAGTTAAAGGAGGATATATTGTTGAGATATTATCTCATCAAGTGTTCTTACCAAAATCTCTTTCTGAAACTAGAAAAGGTGAAGATATAGTTGGAGAAACTGTAAACCTTTTAGTTAAAGATATAAAAGAAGATAAAAAAGGTAAAAAAGTTACTGTATCAAGAAAAGATATTACAATGATGCAGGCTGACAAAGAGTTTGCTGAATTAAAAGAAGGAGAAGTTTTAGAAGGAACTGTTACTGAAATACTTCCATTTGGAATAGTTGTAGAAATCGGAACTCTTAGAGGATTCATTCACATTTCTGAAATTTCTTGGAAAAAAGCTGAAAAAATAGAAGGATTTAATATCGGAGACAAGCTTCAAGTTAAAGTTATAGGACTTGAACCAGAAAAGAAAAATGTAAAACTTTCTTTAAAAGCTCTTGTAAGAAATCCTTGGGATATAGCTGCAGAAACTTTAGCAGTTGATTCAGTTGTTGAAGGAAAAGTTACTAAAATTTTACAATATGGTATCCTTGTAGAAGTAATGGACGGAGTAGAAGGACTTATCCATATTTCTGACTTCACATGGAACAGAAAGAAAATCAACGTAAACGAATTTGCAAAAGTTGGAGACATTGTAAAAGTTAAAGTTCTTGAATTCAAACCTGAAAGCAGAAAATTAAAATTAGGAATGAAACAGCTTTCAGTTGATCCTTGGGCAAGTGCTGAAGAAAACTATAAAGTTGGAACAAAACTTACAGGTAAAGTTGCAGAAATAAAACCTTACGGAGTTTTTGTTGAAATTGAAGAGGGAATAGATGTATTTATTCACCAATCTGATTTTGCATGGGTTGGAAGCAAAAAATTTGAAAAAGGAGATACAGTTGAATTTGAAGTAATTGAACTTGATCTTGACGAAAAGAAAATCAAAGGAAGCATAAAAGCTCTTGAAAAAAGCCCATGGGAAAAAGCTATGGAAATTTATAAAGTTGGAGATGTAGTTGAAAAACCTGTTAAGAGCATACTTGAATTTGGAATGTTCGTAAAACTAGAAGACGGAATTGACGGATTTATTCCTACACAGCTTGCTTCAAAAGACTTCATCAAAAACTTAAAAGATAAATTCCAAGTTGGAGATGTTGTAAGAGGTAAAATAGTTGAAATAGACAGAGACAAACAAAGAATAAAAATTTCAATTAAAGGTCTTGAATTAGACGAAGAAAAAAGAGAAACAAAAGAACTTATTGAAAAATATGGAGTATCTTCAACAGAAGAGTAATTATTTTTCTTAGGATAATGAAAAAAGCACGACTCACAGCCGTGCTTTTTTGTATATAAAATTAAAATTATTTTTTTGATTTTAATGTAGAATAAAAAACAGTTCCCAGAATAATAATTCCTCCGGCAATAACCTTAAAATCAGGAACTTCATGGATTAAAATTCCTGCCAGAATAATTCCGTATAAAGGTTCAAGGCAGGTAATAATTCCGGCTGTCTGAGTTTTTACATACTTCATTCCCCCAATAAACATAGTATGAGGAAGAGCTGTAAAAATTGTTCCTAAAAGTATTGTAAGAAAAATATTTGAAAGGGACACAGCAGGCTGTACCATAAAATAGCATGGAATCAGAAAAACAGCTGCTGTACTCTGCTCACAGAAAGCAATCATCGCTCCGCTGTAATCTGCAGTGAATTTTCTGTTGAGAACAGAAAGAAAAGCATATGTAAATCCTGAAAGTATTCCAAGCAGAGCTCCAATAGTCATATCATTTCCAAACTCGAACTCAGGAACGACGAAAAATATTCCTATAAATGTAACAACAGCCGTAACAATATCAGAAACCTGAAGTTTTTCTTTAAAAAAATAAGGTTCTATAAAAGTGACAAAAACAGGAAAAGTTGAAAATGTCAAAAGTCCTATTGCCACTGTTGAAAGTTTTATTGATTCATAAAATGTAGTCCAGTGTACAGCCAGAAGAAATCCCAGCAGAATAAACGAAAGAAAATGTTTTCCGCTTTTTAGTTTTGTATCTTTTTTCATAAGTTTCATATAAGCAAAAATAGAAACAGATGAAGAGATAAGTCTGCCTAAAACTAAAATTGTGCTTGGCAGAGTGATAAGTTTTCCAAAAACACCTGTAAGCCCGAAAAGCAGAACTGCAAAATGTATCTGCATAAGACTGCGGCTTTTATTATCAAGCATAAATGCTGTCCCTCCCTAAATGCTATTATAAATATAAACTTATTTTATCTTTAAATTCTTCTCTTGTTTTATCGTCAAGAGTTATATTTTTTATTTCTCCGTCTTTTATGAAATAGAAAATATTTTTATAATCTTTGACAGAAATAATATTCAAACGGTACACTTCAAGAACTTTTTTCCATTCTTCCATATTTTCACAAACTTTTTTTAAAAGTTCTGTTTCTCTTAAAAGAAGTTCAAAAATCTGTGTTGGGAAATTATCATAATTATTTTTTATTAAAAATTCAGCTATCAGCTTATTATTTTTTTCCAAATAATCAACTAAGGCAGAAACATCAAAATCTTTAATTAAATTTTCTCTGTATAAAGTATTCATATAAACTCCCCCTTAACCTGCATTAATATAAAAATCTTAGTTGAATTATACCATTTTTTTGGTTGAGTATAAATATTTTAGTCAATAAATTCTTCAAGAGAAAAAATAAGTTCGTCTTTTTTTTCAGCAAAGTTTCCAAGTTTTCTTAAATAAACTTCTTCCCCGAAAAGTTTTACTTTAAAATCAAGTATTTCATCTTTAATATTTTTTTTATTTACTTTTCTTTTGTCAAAAAGCAGAGCTCTTTTTTCAATTTCTCCGTCAATATCTATGATAAGCATATTTTTTTTGAATTCAACGATTTGAACTTCTGCAACTCTGTCCATAAATTCTCTGTATTCAAGATTTGCTTTTCTGTTTTCAGCATTTATTCTTTTATTTTCAGTTCTCTGCTTTATAGCTTTTTCCTGTAAAATTCTTGTCTGTTTTCTTTTGGCTTTTATTTTGGAATATGCTTTTCCTTTTGGTTTATTTTTACTTATAACTTCCATGATACCTCCTGTAAAATTCCGATTATATATTTTAGCACAGGAAATATTTTTTAACAAGGGAATTGAAGAAATAAGAATAGAAAAACTTCCTATAATAATGAAAATATAGTATAATAAAATGTATTGAAATTATAATTTTGAAAATAAAGAAAAATAAAGAGGAGCAGTTTTAATGAATAGAGAAGCAGTAATAATAGGAGCAGGGCTTGCCGGAAGCGAAGCGGCATATCAGCTTGCTGAAAGAGGGATAAAAGTAAAACTTTATGAGATGAGACCGATAAAAAGCACAGAAGCTCATAAGACAGAAAATTTTGCAGAACTTGTGTGCAGCAATTCTTTGGGAGGAGACCATCTTGGAAATGCTTCAGGGCTTATGAAAGAGGAGCTGAGAAGAATGGGTTCGCTTCTTGTAAAAATTGCAGATGAAACAAGAGTTCCAGCCGGTCAGGCACTTGCAGTTGACAGAGAGGGATTTTCCGGAAAAATTACAGAAATTTTAAAAAATCACCCAAATATAGAAATTATAAATGAAGAAGTAACAGAAATTCCTCAGGATAAAATTGTTTTAATAGCCAGCGGTCCTTTAACTTCTAAAGTTCTTTCTAAAAAAATTCAAGAGCTTACTCATGCAGATTATCTGTATTTTTATGATGCAGCAGCACCTATTGTAACTCTTGAATCAATAGATATGGATAAAGTTTATTTTCAGTCTCGTTATGACAAGGGAGACGGAGAATATATAAACTGCCCGATGAACGAAGAAGAATATAAAAACTTTTATGAAAATCTGATTACAGCAGAGAGAGCCCCTCTTAAAAAATTTGAAGAGGAAAAACTTTTTGAAGGTTGTATGCCTGTAGAAAGAATTGCAGGACGTGGCGAAAGAACACTTTTATTCGGGCCTTTAAAACCAAAGGGGCTTACAAATCCAAGAACTGGAAAAAGAGATTATGCAGTTGTGCAGCTTAGACAAGACGATAAAGATGGAAGATTATATAATATAGTAGGATTTCAGACAAATTTAAAATTTGGAGAGCAGAAAAGAGTTTTCTCTATGATACCCGGCTTAGAAAATGCAGAATTTATAAGATATGGTGTAATGCATAGAAATACTTTTATAAATTCTACAAAACTTCTTACACCAATGCTTAATATGAAAGAAAATGAAAATATTTTCTTTGCAGGGCAGATAACAGGGGGAGAAGGATATGTTGCAGCAATGGCAACAGGAATGATGGCAGGAATAAATATGTATAATAAAATTATGGGGCTTCCTCCTTTTGTGTTAGATGACAGAAGTGCAATAGGCTCAATGATAAAATACATAACTGAAGAGAAAGATGATTTTCAGCCTATGGGGCCAAACTTTGGAATGATAAGAGCTTTGGAAGGTCCGAAAATAAGAGATAAAAAAGAAAGATATAATAAAATATCAAATATTGCTTTAGAATATCTTGAAGAAAAATTAAAATAAAGGAGAGAGTCATGGATTTTGCTCTTTTTGAAAAATATATAAAAGAATTTTTATTCTATTCTGAATTTACAGAAGAAAAAAGCAGAAACACAATAATATCCATAAAAAAAGATTTGGAGCAGCTTACAGAGTATCTTTCTGAAGAAAAAGATTTGGAAGATATAACAAAAATTTCTCCTATAATGATAAGGGGATTTCTTCTAAAACTTCAAAAAGATAATATTGGAAAACGTTCTTTAAGCAGAAAACTTTCTTCTGTAAAAATATTTTTCAGATATTTGAAAAAAAATGAAATAATAAAAACAGACCCTACACATACAATATCTGCTCCGAGTTTTCAGATTGAAACTCCTGATATTTTATCTCTTGATGAGATACAAAAATTAAGAGATGTGATAAATACAGAAAAATGTAGCGGGCTTCGTGACAGGCTTATAATTGAACTTCTTTTTTCTTCGGGAATAACTTCACAGGAGCTTCTTTCATTGGGAGAAAGTGTTTTTAATCTTGAAGAGAGGGAGCTTATAGCCGGAAAAGGAAGAAACAGCAGAGTTGTTTTTTTTAGTGAGAGGGCGAAAGAATATTTTAAAAGATATGTGGAAGCCAAAAAAGAAAAGTTTAAAGAGAGATACAATCCTGATATTCTTTTTGTAAATAATTCGGCAACAAGATTAAGTGACAGGTCTTTAAGAAGACTTATAGACAGATATGCTCTGGCAGCTGGAATAACAAGGGAGATAAGTCCTTACAGTTTCCGTCACACTTTTGGAGCATATATGATTTCTCATGGAATGGATATATTTTTTCTGAAAGAGCTTTTAGGGCATACTAATATTGAAACTACAAAAATGTATCAGGAAATAATAAAAAAACCTACAATTTTAAAAAGTCTTAAAATGCTGGAGGAATAATAAAAAATGGATAAAATAAGAGCAACAACCATTGTAGCTGTAAAAAAAGAAAATAAAGTGGCAATAGCCGGAGACGGTCAGGTAACTTTCGGCGAGACTGTTTTTAAAGCTAAAGCTAAAAAAATAAGAAAAATAAAAGATTATAATGTTCTTACAGGTTTTGCAGGAGGGGCTGCTGATGCCTTTGCCCTTTTTGAAAAATTTGAAGCACATCTTGATGCTTATAAAGGAAATTTAAAAAAAGCAGCGGTTGAGCTTGCAAAAGAATGGAGAAATGACAAAGCATTAAGAGTTTTAGATGCAATGCTTATTGTTGCAGATAAAGAAAATATTTTAGTGCTTTCAGGAAATGGAGATATAATTGAGCCTGATGAAGATGTGACTGCAATAGGAAGCGGAGGAAGTTATGCTTATGCAGCAGCAAAAGCTCTTCTTCTTCATACTGATATGAGTGCAGAAGAGATAGCTGAAGAAGCAATGAAAATTGCAGGTTCAATCTGCATATATACAAATTCTAATATATCTGTTGAGAAAATATAAATGGAGGAATAAATGGCAAAAAAATGTATAGGCTGCGGTGTGGAACTGCAGGGAGAAGATAAAAATAAAAGAGGTTATCTTCCACAGTCAGTGCTTGATAAAGAGGGGGGAGAACTTTACTGTCAGAGATGTTTTAAAATAAAAAATTACGGGGAATATATTCCTGTTGAAATGACAAGAGACGACTATAGGGAAGAAGTTAAAAAAACTCTTCCAGAAGCAGATGTTGCTATAGCTGTTTTTGACATAATAGATTTTGAAGGTTCTTTTGATGATGAAATCTTAGATGTTTTAAGAGAAATGGATTCTATTGTTGTAATAAATAAGATTGACCTTATTCCAGATGAAAAACATCCTTCAGAAGTTGCAAACTGGGTAAAAGAAAGACTGGGAGAAGAGGGAATTGCTCCACTTGATATTGCTATTGTGAGCAGTAAAAAAGGATACGGGACAAGCGGAATATTTAAAAAGATAAATCATTTTTATCCAAATGGTGTAAGAGCTATTGTTCTTGGAGTAACAAATGTCGGGAAATCAAGTATAATAAACAGATTACTTGGAAAAAACGTTGCAACAGAATCAAAATATCCTGGAACAACTTTAAAAAGTTCTAAGAAAACTTTATCAAATGCAAATATAACTTTAATAGATACTCCGGGGCTTATTCCTCAGGGAAGATTTTCAGATTTAGTCTGTGAAAAATGTAATCTTGATATAGTTCCTTCTGGTGAGATTTCAAGAAAAACATATAAAGAGGGAAAAGACAGAGTAATTTTTATCGGCGGAATGGTAAAAATAAAAGTTACAAGCAATGGAGAATTAAAACCAATTTTCTCTGTTTATGCTTCAAAAAATGTAACATATCATGATACAAATCTTGAAAAAGCTGCTGAGATGGAAAAAGAGGGAAGAACAGATTTGTTTTCTCCTCCATGTGAAAAATGTGCAGAGCAGTATAAAAAAGAAAAAATTGTAACAGAAAAATTTGTAGTTGAATCTGGAGAGGAATTAGTATTTAAAGGTCTTGGATGGATTTCTGTAAAAAGAGGACCTCTTGAAATGGAAATCACTTATCCTGAAAGAGCAGATATAATAATAAGAGAGGCTTTTATAAAACCTAAGAGATAGGCGGTTGTTATGGAAAATAAAAACAGAGGGATAGCAATTATAACAGAACTTGTTATTATAATAATAATTATTGTTCTTCTTGTGTTTTATGCAGTAATTCCAAATGTGAGCGATTTAAAATATATGAGAAAGGCAGAAGCTGTTCAGAGGGATTTAAAAGAACTTCGTACAGCTCTTGAAGAATATTATCAGCTTACAGGAAAATATCCTGAACTTTCAAAGCCCGGAGCCTGTGATAATTTAAGAATTCTTGATTATGTTGACGAGAAAGGAAGAAAAATTTCTTTTGCAGATATATATAAAAAAAATAAAATTGCTCCAACTCAGGCTGCAGATAAAATTTATTACAACAACAGAGTTTTTGACAACAATGATTTTAAAAAAATAAACGGGCTTGCAGGGTGGAATTATGATTATTCAGGACAGACCGGAGAAATTCATGCAAATTTACAGCCTAACACATATTTTCAAGGCGTTGACTGGAGTGAACAATAAGTTTGTCAAAAATTGTAATCTATGATAAAATACATTTTGGGTGTTTAAAAAGATTATTAAAATCGGAGGAAATTAATGAAATATGATATAATTTTTCTTGGCGGAGGTCAGGCAGGAATATTTGGTGCTTATGAAGCTGTTGAAAAAAACAGCAGCTTAAAAGTTCTTGTTGTTGACAAGGGAAGAATGCTTAAGAACAGAGTGTGTCCTAAGGAGACTTTAGGAAAATGTGTAAACTGCCCTACTTGTGCTATTATTTACGGAGTGAGCGGAGCAGGAGCATTTTCTGATTCAAAATTTAATATGGATTATAAAGTCGGGGGAGATGTTCACACTGTAACAGGAAAAGAAGTTGTAAACCAGACAATAAAAGATGTTGTTGCTGTATACAGAAAATTTGGATTTAATGAAGAACCTAGCGGACTTAAATATAATACAACAATGGAAGAGATAAAAAGAAGATGTATTGAACATGGGATTCAGCTTGTTGATACTCCTACAATGCATCTTGGAACAGATGGTTCAAGAAAACTTTACACAATGCTTGTGGATCATCTTTTAGAAAAAGGTGTAGAATTTGCAACTGAAAGAGAAGTTGAAGAACTTATTATAGAAGATGGAAAAATAAAAGGGGCTGTTGTTTCTCATAAAGGGGAAAAGGAAACATATTATTCTGATAATATTGTTCTTGGAATGGGAAGAAGCGGAGCTCACAAAGTTATGGACCTTTGCCAGAAGCATGGAGTAAATTATCAGGACGGAGCTATTGATATTGGTGTAAGAGTAGAAATTCCTGATATTATAATGAAAGAAATAAATGAAAACTTCTATGAAGCAAAAATGATTTATTATACAAAAACATATAACGATAAAATGAGAACATTCTGCAGCAATCCGAGCGGATTTATTGCAGCAGAAAAACATGCTGATGATGTTATTTTGGCAAATGGA
This sequence comes from uncultured Fusobacterium sp., assembly GCA_900541465.1. GTDB lineage: Bacteria > Fusobacteriota > Fusobacteriia > Fusobacteriales > Fusobacteriaceae > Fusobacterium_B. The sequence goes on from UQJY01000002.1 coordinate 135,185, forward strand.
CATGCATATAAAGACAAGAAATCAACAAATACAAACCTTGCTCTTTTATGTACAAAAACATTTACAAAACCATTTGACCAGCCTTTTGAATATGCAACAGCTATAGCAAATCTTTCATCTATGCTTACAGGCGGAAAACTTTTAATGCAGTCTTACGGAGATTTAAAAGTTGGTAAACGTTCAACAGATGAAAAACTTGAAAGATTAAATATTGTTCCTACAACAACAGATTATGTTGCAGGGGATATTTCTCTTGCCTGCCCAAAAAGAATTTTAGATAATATAATGGAATTTATTGAGGCACATGATAAAATTACTCCGGGATTTGCGTCAGCTGATCTTCTTCTTTACTTCCCTGAAATAAAATTCAGAAGTACAAGAATGGAAATAGATAAAAATATGATGACAAATATTGAGGGACTTTATGCAGCCGGGGACAGTTCAGGTTATGGAAGCGGACTTAATATTGCTGCTGTAATGGGAATACTTGCAGTGAGACATATTCTTACAAAATATTAAAAAATTACAGGGCTGTTGCAAACCTGTAAAAATAAAATTTTATACAGTGAAAATATTTTCAATTTCTTAAAATTTTATTTTTACAAATTAGAAAATGCAACAGCCTTTATTTTTTAGAAATAATAAATAAAAAAATGTGGAAATATAAATAAAAAAGGTATATAATCATTTAATAAGATAAGCAGAAGTGGCGAAACGGTAGACGCGCTGTCTTCAGGCGGCAGTAGGAATTATCCTGTGAGAGTTCAAATCTCTTCTTCTGCACCAAATAAATTATATTAATGAATTGTTATGGTTTATAAAATAAAATTTTTATAAATTATAAGAGTTCATTTTTTATTTTTTGTAAAAATTATATGAATTATATGAAAAAATTTTTAAAAATAAAAAATACAAAAAAAGTATTTAATTTTCTTGACAAAATTTATAAAAAAATATATAATCAAATTGTAAGATAATCAAAATAAAATTTAGTTTAGAAAAATAAAAATACCAGTAAAAACTTAGGAGGAAATATTATGTCTTTAATAGGTAAAAAAGTAAATGAATTTAAAACAATGGCTTACCATAATGGTGAGTTTAAAGAAATAACAAGTGAAAATTTAAAAGGAAAATGGAATGTATTTGTTTTTTATCCGGCAGACTTTACATTTGTATGCCCTACAGAGCTTGAAGATTTAGCAGAACATTATGAAAAATTTAAAGCAGAAGGGTGTGAAGTATATTCTGTTTCAACAGATACTCACTTTGTACACAAAGCATGGCACGACACATCAGAAAGAATTAATAAAATAAAATTCCCTATGCTTGCAGACCCTACAGGAAAACTTTCAAGAGATTTTGAAGTTATGATTGAAGAAGAGGGGCTTGCTCTTAGAGGAAGTTTTGTAATCAATCCTGAAGGAACAATCGTTGCTTATGAAGTACACGACACAGGAATTGGAAGAGAAGCATCAGAACTTTTAAGAAAATTACAGGCTGCAAAATTTGTAGCTGAACATGGAGAAGTTTGCCCTGCTAAATGGAGACCTGGAAGCGAAACAATAAAACCATCTATTGATTTGGTAGGTAAACTATAGTTTTGTGCATTAAGGAGCAGGATATTTATGGACGAAAAAATATATGATTTGATTGTAATAGGCGGAGGACCTGCGGGACTTACAGCAGGTATATATGCAGGAAGAGCTGTGCTTGATGTTCTGGTTATAGAAAAAGACAGAGCCGGCGGACAGATTAATCTCACAAATGAAATTGTAAATTATCCAGGAATTATTGAAACAAGCGGAGAAAAATTTGGTGAAGAATTAAAGAAACAGGCTCTTGGATTTGGTGTAAATTTTCTTAATGATGAAGTAATCGGAATGGACCTTTCAAAGGATATAAAAACTATAAAAACAGCAAAAGAAGAATTTAAAACTTTATCTGTTGTAATAGCTACAGGAGCTTCTCCAAGAAAACTTGGATTTAAAGGTGAAAAAGAATTTACAGGAAGAGGGGTTGCATACTGTGCAACTTGTGACGGAGAATTTTTTACAGGACTTGATGTTTTTGTAATTGGAGCGGGATTTGCCGCAGCTGAAGAAGCGATATTTTTAACAAAATATGCAAAGAAAGTTACTGTAATAGCAAGAGAACCAGAATTTACTTGTGCAAAATCTATTGCTGAGAAAGTTTTAAAAAATCCTAAAATTGAAGTTAAATTTAATACAGAAATTTTAGAAGCTGATGGAGAGACTCAGCTTAAGAGAGCAGTATTTAAAAATAATGTTACAAATGAAATTTTTGAATATAATGCTCCTGAAGGAAAAACTTTTGGAATATTTGTATTCGTAGGCTACGAGCCTCAAAGCAGATTATTTGAAGGTCATGTTGCCTTAGATAATTATGGGTATGTTCCAACTGATTCAGATCTTATGACTAATATCCCAGGAGTGTATGCAGTGGGGGATGTCAGGCCTAAGAAATTGAAACAGGTTGTAACAGCAGTTGCTGATGGAGCAGATGCAGCAATGAATATAGAAAAATATGTTCTGGGAATAAGAGAGAAACTTGGTCTTAAGAAAGAAAAAAACAGAGAGGTAAAAAAATCTCAAGAAGTTTCTGAAAAAGGTGGAGAGTTTTTAGACAGCAGTTTAAAAGAACAGCTTGGTGCTGTAGCTGAAAAATTTGAAAATGAAATTGAAATTGTTTTAATAAAAGACTCTTCAAATGAAAAATCTTTTGAAATGGAAACAGCTTTTAAAGATATTGCTTCTGTATCAGAAAAGATAAAATTTTCGTCATATGAAAAGGGAGAAAACAAAGAACTTGAGCAGAAAATAAATGCAGAGAGATTCCCTACTTCAGCAGTTTTAGATAAAGACGGTAATTTTTCTGGAATAAAATATTCAGCAGTTCCCGGAGGACATGAATTAAATTCTTTTATTCTTGCAATGTATAATGTTGCAGGACCGGGACAGAAATTATCAGATGAAACTTTAGAAAAAATCAGAAACATAAAAAGAACGATAAATGTTAAAATTGGTATTTCACTTAGCTGCAGCAACTGCCCAGAGACAGTTCAGTCAGTGCAGAGAATAGCAGCAGAAAATAAAAATATTCAAGTTGAAATAATTGATGTTTTAACATTTAGAGATTTTAAAGACAAACATGAAATCATGAGTGTTCCGGCAATGGTCGTAAATGACAGAGGAATATTTTTCGGTCGTAAAAATATAGATGAAGTCCTACATTTCCTATAAAATTTTTATTGCAGAAAGGGGCTGTTGCATTTTTTAACAGCTCATACAAAAAGTGCTGAAAAGAATTTT
>UQJY01000003.1 GCA_900541465.1 uncultured Fusobacterium sp.
TGAAAACCGGCGCCGCAAGGCTTCAGAGTTCGAATCTCTGATCTTCCGCCATAAAATATGCCCAGATAGCTCAGTCGGTAGAGCAGGGGACTGAAAATCCCCGTGTCGGTGGTTCGATTCCGCCTCTGAGCACCATGTACAACTTAATTTCGGAGGGCGATGTCGCCAAGTGGTAAGGCAGAGGTCTGCAAAATCTCCACCACCAGTTCGAATCTGGTCGTCGCCTCCAATGTATAAAATCTTCCAAGCAGGAAGTTATTAACCACTCAGAAATGGGTGGTTTTTTATTTTTAAGATTATTGACAACCAAAGACAAAAAATATATACTTAAAATAGAAATCATTAATAAATGGAGGTCTCATATGTATTACAGTGTTTTTGTGGAGATAAAAAATAGTTCTGATATAAAAAAAATATTAAATCTTTCAAGCAGAGAAGAAATTATGGAAAAAGTTGGTACTCCATTTTTAAAAGGGGAAGAATTTGAAGCAGAGGGAGAAAAAATAAGAAAAGATGATATTGAAAAACTTCTTATTGTAGAAACAGCAGTAAGACAGCTTGGAGATTATAAACTTGTTGAAAGATTTATAAAAGAAACTCAAACTTATGGAGAAAAATTTGTAAATGAAAAATATCCGGGATTTTTTGTTAAGGATATAACAGAAGAAATTTTAAAATAAAGTAAGGACTGCATGGAGCAGTCCTTTATTGTTTTTTGGCAAGCATGACAAGAGGAATTAAAAATAATATCATAATTCCGCTTCCGATTATAATATCGTTAACTCCCATAAGGGCAGCCTGCTCTGTTATCATCTCATTTATAATAACAAGTTTTTCTTGAAATGAGCCTGCTGTCTGATGGATAAAAAATATAAAATTTGGATTTCCTGTATTTGCAGTAGCAGCTAAATCCTGATGATGAACTGCCATTCTGTGGTTCCAGAAATTTACAGAAAGAGATGTACCGAAACTATTTCCAATATTTCTCATAAAATTATAAACTCCAGAAGCTCCTGCCAAGTCGTTATCTGGAATTTCAGAAAGTGTTATTGTATTAAGGGGAAGAAAGAAAAATCCAAGCCCTATTCCAGAAAGAAATCTTGAAAAAGCAATATATCCTGCTGTAACATCTGGAGTGTAATTCCCTGTAATAAAGCAGGCAGCAGTAAAAGAAATAAATCCTAAAATAACAACTTTTCGTGCATCAAATTTGTTAAGCTGGGTTCCTAAAACAGGAGCAACAAACATTATAGCTATCCCTAAAGTTGATGTGGCAAGTCCGCTTTTAAAAGCTGTGTATCCCATATAGTTTTGAAGCCATAAAGGGATAACAACAACAGAAGCAAAGAAAGCTACAGACCCAATAGATATACTTAAAGCTCCCACTGTAAAATTTCTGTTCAAGAAAAATTTGACATTTATCATGGGATTTTTATGATACCATTCCCAAATTACAAGAAGAGTTAAAAAAATAAATGAAAGTAGAGCAAGAACTATTATTATTCTGCTTGAAAACCAATCTAAATCATTTCCTTTATCCAGCATAATTTGAAGAGAAGATATTCCTATTGTAAGAAAAATAAGTCCAGTTATATCAATAGGTGGATTTTCTGTTTTATCTTTGTGTCCTCTTTTTTTAAAAATATAATATACAACAAGTGTTGAAAGTATTCCGAAAGGAACATTTATATAAAAACATCCTCTCCATGAAAAAGAATCAGTTATCCAACCTCCTATCACAGGGCCTAAAACAGGTGCTAAAATAATTGTCATAGACCATATTCCAAGAGCAACAGCTTTTTTATCTTTAGGATAAAATCCCATCATAAGAGTCTGTGAAAGAGGAATCATGCTTGCTCCTACAATTCCCTGCAGAACTCTTGCAAAAAGAAGAAATCCAAAGCTGAAACTTATTCCACAGAGAACACTTGCTACTGTAAAAAGAAGTGTTGCCATGATATATTGTCTCACTATTCCAAATTTTTTTGTAAGCCACCCGATAAGGGGAAGAAAGATTGCTTCAGATACAGCATAAGATGTAATCACCCATGTCCCCTGAGTGGGAGCAACTGCAAAATCTCCTGCAATATGTGAAAGAGAAACATTTACAATGGTGCTGTCCAAAACATTCATAAAAGAACCTATGGAAAGAGCCACTGTCGCTAAAATTACTTCCAATGAAATTCCCATAAATTCCTCCTAATTTTTATTCATATTATTTTCTATTATTTTATTTATTTTTTCATTTAAAATATTTTCATCAATTTCATAAAGGGAAGAAATTATTTTTTTATATGGAACTATATTTTTATTTATTATATCTGTATTTATCTCTGCTGTCATAGAACTTCCTACAGGAACAGTTCCATTTTCTTTTAAGCTGTCTTCATCAAAAATTATACGGACAGGAACTCTCTGAACTATTTTTATCCAGTTTCCTGTAGCATTTTGTGCTGGAAGAAGAGAAAGAGCACTTCCTGTTCCGGCAGAAATTCCTTGAATATACCCGCTGTATACTTTTCCGTTAATATCACTTTTGAGTTTTACTCTGTCGCCGATTTTTATATTTTTCATCTGAGTTTCTTTTAAATTGGCATCTACCCAGATATCTTTAAGATTTATAATAGTTAGAAGCTCCTGTGAAGGATTTACCTGCTGCCCAAGAAAAACAGCTTTTTTTACAATTTTTCCATCTTCTGGAGCATAGACTTTTGTTCTCATAAGATTTACATAAGCATTTTTATATGCTGCAACAGCTTTTTGAACATCTGGGTGGTTATAAACAGAGGAAGTTTTTGCTTGAATTTCAGCATTTTCAAGAGCTTTTCTGCTTTGTTCTGTTATAGCTTTTGCCATATAAAAATTATTTTTGCTTGTTTCATATTGAAGTCTGCTTATAAGTCCTGCATTGTATGAAGCTCTGTCCATAGAAAAATCTGTCTCTGCTTTTTTTAACTGGCTTTCTCTCGAAAGAAGTTCATCTTTCATCTGTCCTGCATTTGATGAAAGAGCAAAATAAACACGGACCGATTTTCCTAAATCAGCGGCAGCATTTTCAAGAGCAATTTTATAATCTGTATCATCTATTACAGCAATCAGCTGTCCTTTTTTGACTTCTTGAGTATTTTCTGCCAAAATTTCTTTTATTCTTCCAGGAATTTGTGAAGTAACAACATTTTGGCTGCTGTTTACATAAGCATTTTCTGTTTTAATATATCTTCTTCCATAAAAAATCCAATATGCTCCATATATTCCGCCTATTATTAAAAGTATGAGAAGAAAAATTGACATTTTAACAACAGTTTTTTTTCTTTCTGATTTTTCATCTTTTTTATTTTGTATTATTTCTTTTTTATCTATATTAATATTTTGTTCGTCCATAATTTCCTCCTATTCTTTGTATGCTCCGCCGATTGAATTTATAAGGTTAATCTGCTGAACATAAAATTTAAAATGAGTCTGCTTATCTTCAAGAGAGCTGTTTGTAAAATTATATTTTTTTAAAAGATAATCATATTTTGAAACAGTTCCTATATTTAATTTTGTCTTATTTTCATCAAGAGTTTTTCTGTTGTTTAAAAGATTTTTTTCTGAATTCTCTAAAGATTTTTTTAGAGTTTTTGTTTTATAAAGCTCATTATCAATATCATTATAGGCATTTATAACAGCTTTATTGTATTCTTCAATAAAAATATTTACGTTCATACCTGCAATTTTATAATTGCTTCTTATACTTCCTTCATGGAAAATTGGAAGATAAATGCTTGGCCCTATAAATCCTAAAAGAGAACCTTTTTTAATAAGGTTGTTGAAATTTACAGCTTCAAATCCATAAGAACCGTTTATTGAAAACTGAGGATAGAAATCTGCCTCAGCTGCTTTTAAATGTTCTTTTTGAGCTTCAATCATCATAAGATAATATTTTATATCAGGTCTTTCAGTAATAATATCTGAATTTATTTTTTCAGGAATTTTTACTTTATCTTTAAAAATATTTTCCATAGAATTTTTATTTTCTGCCAAAATATTTTTTATATCTTCCATGTGAGAGTTTCCAGCAAGAAGATTAAGTGTGTTAAGTGTAATGTGCTGATTCATTTTATTTTCATCAATAAGAGAATTTAAAAATCTTATATTATTTTCAGCATTACGTAAATTTTCTTCTGTACCTGTTCCTATTTTTATAGATTTTCCTGTAAGATTTTTTATTTCAGATAATATTTCTTTCTGCTCTTTGAGATTTTTTTCCTCTTCCTGCAGATATTTCCAATAAACATAAAGTTTTGCTGTTTTATCAGAGATAGAGAGTTCAATCCATTTAGAATTTATTTTGACTCCCTCAGCACGATATTTCTGCTCTTGTGAAAGATTTTTAAATTTATTGAAAATATCAACATTATATCCGGCTTGAAGCCCCAGAGTGCTTATATTGAAAAGTTTTTTTACAAGAATTTTTGGAACAGTTCCGTTTTCAGTCTCCCGTTCTCTTTTGAAGTTTCCTTCAAAATCAATATGAAGTCCTCCCTGTGCTTCTGCAAGATTTACAGCTTCAAGAGATTTTTCTGTGTTAAGTTCTGCAATTTTTAAATCTTTATTTTCAGAAAGAATAAGATTTATAAGAGAATTTAAAGAGGTGTCCTTATAAACTGTCCACCATTTTTCGTTTTCAAAAACGAGGGGATTTTTCTCTTTCATTTCTGTTATGATATCATTTGGCTTTGTAATTTTGGCAAATTCAGTTTTTGGAACTGCCAGACAGCCTGTAAAAAAAACTGTTAAAAAAGTAAAAAATATTTTCTTTTTCATTTCTTCTGTTTTTTCCTCCTTTTTCTAAAAATTAATACTTTAAATTAGAGGGTAAAAACATAACAAAAGTTTAAATAACAAAAAATAAAAAAAGAGCTGATAATATATTTAATAAAAAAATAAAATTTTCTTCGTGAAAATATTTCTTATTTATTTTGCTCATTTCACTAAAAATGATAAACTCGCTTTGCTCAGACATATCATTTTTCAGCGTTCAATTCGCTTCATAAATTACAGAAAAATTTTCAATCTCGAAAATTTTATTTTTTCATTATAACAACTCTCTTTTATATATCAATTATTGTAATATCTTTTTTTTCTTTTAGTTCTTTTATACTTTCATCAGAAAGAGAAACTTTGTAAGTAACTCTGTCGTGGTATCCTTTTTCTAAAATTTCATCACCGTTTTTATAAATTATCTGCTCAACCTCAGCAGTTTTTTCATAGCCGAAATCTAGAAGAAAATTTGTTTTTTTAACATAATCTACAATACCGGCTTCTTGAATAGCAAGTTTTGCAGTTTTTGCATAGGCTCTTACAAGTCCCCCTGCCCCAAGCTTTATTCCACCAAAATAACGAGTGGCAACAACTGCAAGATTTTCAGCTTCCATGTATGTGATAATATCTCCCATAGGTTTTCCGGCAGTTCCTTTCGGCTCGCCGTCATCGTCAACTTTAAAATATTCCTGCCCGTTGTCAGTAACTTTATAAGCTGAGCAGTTGTGAGTGGCATCTTTATGTTTTACTTTTATCATATCAATAAATTTTTCAGCTTCTTCTTTTGTGGATACTGGTTTTATATAGCCGATAAATTTTGATTTTTTTTCTTCAAATTCAATTACACATTCTTTTCCTACTGTCCTCATCTGCTCTCCTAAAAAATAATAAGGTTAATTAAAAAATATACACCATCAGTCATTGTATTTATCATTCTTTCCAAAAGTCCTGACCAAGCCAGAAACATTATAAGAAGAAAACCATATCTGTCATATTCAAAAACTTTATATCTTAAGCTGTCATCTCCCATACTGGCAATTATTCTTGAACCGTCAAGAGGAGGAATTGGAAGAAGATTAAAAACTCCAAGAACAATATTTATATAAATAAAATACATTAAAGTGTGGCTTCCAAAATGAAAAAATTTAAAAATAAGACAGCCTGTAACTGTCAGAGAAAAATTTACCAGAACTCCAGCAGAAGCAACTAAAAATTCTCCCTTTCTTCCATTTCTCAGATAATTATAATTTACAGGAACAGGTTTTGCCCACCCCATTATAAAAGGAAATCCAGCTATAATTGAAATAATTGGAAGAATTGTTCCTATTGGGTCAAGATGTTTTAAAGGATTTAATGAAAGTCTTCCATAATATGAAGCTGTGTTGTCACCACATAATTTTGCCATATATCCATGTCCAAGCTCGTGCATAAGCAGAGAGAAAATAAGCAGAATTATATGGACAAAAATATAAGGTCTGTATATAAGATTAAATCCTGTTTTATATAAAGTCATAACAGCAAGAACGGCAGCAAGTATTTTTACACCTATTGGAAAACCTCCGTTCTCATATTTAACTTTTTCAAAAAAATTTTTTATTTCATTAAACATTTTTATTCCTTTCTTTTCTCAAATAAAACAGCAATATAAGTATTATATAGATAAAAATTATAAATTTCAATGATAAATTGCCGTTATATTTTATTGTGAGACATGGCATTTTTGAGAAAAAATTTAAAACAAATTCAATTATATTATAAATTCCCTGAAAAACAGGAGCAAAAAACAGAGCAAAAATAGTTTCTGGAATAAAGAAACATAAAAATCCAAAAGTTATAAAAATAGTTCCAAGGGGTGTAAGAATAAAATTTGTAAAATATGACAAAAGAGGAACTGTTTTAAAAAAATAAACTGAAACAGGAATTATAAAAATTTGAATAATTCCTGTGAAAATAAATAAGTTTAAAATATTTTTATATCTCTTTTCTCTTGCAATATAATATTTTGGAAATATGTATACGATTGAAAATAAACATGAATATGAAAAAATAAATGAAATATTTCCAAAAGACACAGGATAAATAAAAAAGTTTATTATAGCAGCCAGAGCCAGAGATTTTTTTATATCTGCTTTCTCATAAAATATTTTTCCAATAAGAAAAACTCCCCCCATTATATACGCTCTTACAGAAGAGGGGCTTTTTGTAATCCCTGTCATGTATATTGTGAGAAATAAAAATCCTAAAGAGTATTTTACTTCTCTTCTAATTTTAAAAAGATTTAAAATCCATAAAATTATTCCTGTTACAATTCCAATATGAAGCCCCGAAATTGCAAGTAGATGTGCAGTTCCACAGTAAGTAAATTTGTCTCTTATATTTCTATGAATATATCTTCTTTCTCCTAAAATAACACCCTGCAGAAAATTTCCGCAGTTATTTGAAATATATTTTTTTATGCTTTTAAGTTTTTTATCAAAAAATATTTCAAAAAGGTTTGGAGAAATTTCATTTTTTTCTATTATTTCAAAATCATAAAAATCATATTTATCTGAAATTTTTGTGCTTTTTCCTTGCAGTAAATATTTTCCATCGGGTATGTTTTCTGCTGAAATATAAATATTTTCAAGAGAAAATTTTTTATTTATTTTTTCAACCTTCCCTCTTCCAGCAATTATATTTGTTTTAATATTTGAAATATAATAATTTTCAAAGTTATTAAAATCTACAGAAAAGAATACCCTTGCAAGAAATAAAATAGGAATGATATAATACAAAATTTTTCTTATTTTAAAACCGAACCATAGATACAAAAGAGAAAAAACAGTCATAAAAACCAATGTAAAAAATGGGACAAAGTATAACCCTGCCCCAAGAAGTAAAATTTCAACTGCGATAAATATTATATTTCCCACATAAATCACCTTACAATGATAATAAAAGAATTTTATTTTTCTTTGTATTTATAATAAAAGAAAAATGATATTATAAAAGATACTGCAGAAAATAGTGCTGTTCCGTAAATTCCATATTTTGTTACAGCTCCTGCTGTTCCTCCTAAAACAAGAATAAAAGGTAAAATTAATATTGAAAGCATAAATGCCATTTTTAAGAAAAATCCCTGAATACCAAAACAAATACCTTCTATTTTATTTCCTGTTCTTTCAGTTATTCTGCTGCTTATTTCACTAAGCATAGCAGGGGGAAAAATAAATGCTCCTCCTGCAACAGGAATTCCAATAAGCCCAAAAAGAATAAATCCAAATGATACAGGAATTATTTTTCCAAGAAGAAAAAGCATTACAGTAAAAATTGTAAGAAGAGCAAGACACCCAAGCATAACTTTTCTGTAACCTACTTTTTTAGAAAGTTTATTTGTAGGATAGAAAAATAGTGCAGAAACTCCAAATAAGATTGCAGAAGCTATTGTTATCTGACTTTTTCCATATCCCATAATATCTTCAACATAATAATTCATTGTAGCTCTTAAAGTATTAAATCCTACAAAGAAAAATAAAAGCCCGAAAAGATAATATATAAAACTTTTATCAGATGTAATAATTTTTACAGTTTCTTTAAATGAAATTTTTGATGTTTCATCTTTTGAATAATTTTTTTCTGAAACACCAAATACAGTTATATATGCTCCAAAAGATGCAGCGATACTTAAAATTATAACCATTCCCCTTATTCCAAAAACAGTATCTCCTCCCCCGATTATTTTAATAAGGACACCGGGAATTATCATTGCAGCAGCAGTGTATAAAAGTCTGAACACAGACTGCCAGGTTGAAAGATCAAGCCTTTCTTCCATTGTATTTCCAATTTCTGGGATAAGAGCATTGTAAGGAGCTCCCACTATTGTATAAAAAGTGAAGAATAGAGACCCAACAACAGCAAGATAAATAAATGTTATTGTATTATTTCCCATTGGCGGATAAAAAAATGCAACAGTTGCAAGCCCTAAAGGAATACTTCCAGCTGCAATAAAAGGAATACGTCTTCCCCATCTTGTATTTACTTTATCTGAAATATATCCAACAGCAGGATCTGTAATCATATCAACAATTCTTGAAAAAGCAAGAGCTATTGAAATTAAAATTGGTGCCATCACAGGTTTTAAGCCCGAACTTTCAGGTGGCAGATAAAAATATAAAATCCATTGTGCAAAAATCTGGTCGGCTATTGCGTAGCTCACTCCCATTCCGTAAAAGATTTGTGTTTTTTTTGATAAACTCATTATTCCTCCCTAGTATATCAAAGGTATGTTTCTATTTTTATAAGGATTTATAATCCCGTAAATTTTTCCAGATCTTTCATTAAGCTCTAAGAACTTTCTTTCATCTTCAGAAAGAATTTTTTGAATATTTTTAAGTGATGTTATAATTTTTATATCACTTTCATTTTTTAAATTTTTGAGATATTCTCTTCCCTTTTGTGAAAATCCTAAAATTCTTATATATGGTATTTTTTTCTTGGCATCTTCTGTAATTTCAGTTGTAATTCCAAGAAGAATATGAATAAGAACTCTCTGCACTCTTCCTATTGTAAATCTTTTTGTTATTATTTTATCTAAAAAATCTTTATAGTTTTCACATACAAGAGCAGCTTCATAAAGCCTGTTGTCAAATCCAGTTTCCATATCTTGAATATTTTTAAGATTTTCTTTTTGTGAAAGGACAGCATATCTTATAAAATTATAAAATTTTGAAATATCTGCTGTTCTTTTTTCTGTTACAGCTTTAAAAAGAATTTCAGCAGAACTTTCAGGAAGAAATTTTTTAATAGTTTCAAAATCTTTTTTATCTTCTATAAGTTTTCTGATTCCTGTGGCACTTGCAATATCTCCGGAAAAATCATGTGAGTGATAACCTGCTCCCTCTCTTTTTAAAGCCTGTGGAGTAATTTTTGCATTCCAGAATTTTATCGCTCTTAAATATTCTGTTCCAAGAATATCATTTGATTTTAAAGAAAAATTTTCTCCCAGAAATTTTTGAACAGCATTGTTGTATGCTGTTGGATATGAATTTCCATTTTTTAAATTTTTTTGAAGTTCCTCTGTAAAATCTTTATTTTCTTCAAGAGATATAAGCTTTTCAAATTTTTTAATATCACTGCTTTCAGAGCCGAACACCATTTTTTCAGCTCCCAGATATTTTAAAATTCCAACAGAACCTCTTGCAAAAATTTCAGCACTCTGCACAGAATAAAAAACAGGAAGTTCAGCAACAATATCTGCTCCTTTATGAAGAGCTGTTTCTGCCCTCTCCCATCTGTTTAGAAGAGCAGGCTCACCTCTCTGTACAAAATCTCCGCTCATAACGGCGATTACAACATCTCCATTTTCTTTTGATTTTTTTAAATGGTAGCTGTGCCCGTTATGAAAAGGATTGTATTCTACAACAATTCCTACTCCTGTCATAATAAACTCCTTTTCTTCTTCTTTACTTTATAATATACCACAAATTTTAAAACTATTCTTTGTATTTTTTTTGATTTTATACTATAATTTAGTATGTTTAAAATATAAATTCAAATCGGGGGCTAAAATTATGCTTATAACTTGTGATATAGGAAATACTCATATAGTTACAGGAGTTTTTGACAATGCAGGAAATATTTTACTGACTTTTAGAATAGCAACAAATGAAAGAATGACTGAAGATGAATTTTTCTCATATTTCAGAAATATTTCAAAATTTAATAATATAAAAATACAGGACGTAAGCGGAATAATAATTTCTTCTGTTGTTCCAAACCTTATTACAATATTTCAATTTTTTGGAAGAAAATATTTTAATATTGAACCAATGCTTGTAAGCCTTGAGCAGAAACTTCCTTTTACTTTTGCTCCAAATATAAATCCGACAGGTTTTGGTGCAGACAGAATAATTGATATTGTTCAGGCTCTAAAAGAATTTCCTGATAAAGAAAATTTAATAATTTTTGATTTAGGAACAGCTACAACTTATGATGTGCTTCAAAAAAATGTTCGTATCGGCGGAGGAATTCTTCCTGGAATAGAAATGGGAATAAATGCTCTTTGCAATAATACTGCAAAACTTCCAAAAGTAAAATTCACTTCTCCTGATTCAGTTCTTGGTGTTGATACAATAACACAAATTCAGGCAGGAGTATTTTATGGTTATGCAGGTCAGATAAAACATATCATAAAAAAAATAAAAGAGATTGTTGGTGAAGATGCCTATGTAATAGCAACAGGAGGATTAGGAAAAATTCTTTCTGCTGAAATAGAAGAGATTGATGAATACTGCCACGATTTAAGTACAAAAGGTCTTTACAGCATTTATCAAGACAATAAAGATGAAAATCAAGATTAATAATTAAAAGAAAAATAATAATAGAGGCTGTTGCAAATCTGTAGAAAATGCGACAGCCCTATTTTTTTAAATATTATATTCTTTTTAAAACTAAGTCTTTTTTTGAATGATGTTTATAAATTATTAATGAACATATACAAGTTATAAATTCTGCAATTATAAACGACCACCACACTCCTTTTAATCCAAAAATATTTCCCAGAACAAAAGCCAGAGGAATTAAAATAAGAAGCTGGCGTAAAAGAGTTATTAAAAGAGATGCAGTTCCCATTCCAAGAGATTGGAAGAAACATGAAAATATAAAACATATATTTCCCAGAACAAAACTTGTACTTATGATTTTAAGAGCAGGAACTCCAATTTCAATCATTTCATAAGAGGCATTAAAACATGAAAGTATTTCTTTTGGGAAAATCCAGAAAAGCATTGTTCCTAAAAGATTTATGCCGGCACAGATAATCATTGAATAATTAAGGGCTTCAAGGAGTCTTTTTTTATTTTTTGCTCCATAATTGTATCCCATAATGGGCATTGCCCCTTGAGTAATTCCGCTTGTAGGCATATATACAAAAGTTTGAAGCTTATAATAAATTCCAAAGACAGCGACAGCAACGGCAGAAATTTTTGTAAGAATAAAATTAATTCCCATAACCATAAAAGAGCCTGTTGAAATTATAAAAAATGCTGGAACAGCTACACTGTAAATCTGCTTTACAGTGTCTGGATTCCATTTGAAATTTTTTAGAGAAATTTTAATCTCCTGTTTTCTATAAAAAATAACATAGAAAGAACATAGAAGAGCAAAAATCTGTCCGCATACAGTTGCTATAGCGGCACCTTTTACACCCATAGGAGAAAAACCAAAATATCCGTAAATTAAAATCGGATCTAAAACAATATTTGTTACAGCCCCTATTATTTGAAGAAACATAGGAGCAAGAGTGTTTCCTGTTGCCTGAAGAGTTTTTTCTATTCCAATCTGCATAATAATTCCAAAACTTAAAAAAGTAACAATATATGTATAATCACGGCCCATTTTAAAAACGGCTTCGTCATTTGTAAAAATATTAAAAAAAGGTTTTATAAAAATAAATCCTAAAACAGCCAATATAATATAATGTATAACTGAAAGAATAATACCATGTGAAGCGGCACTGTCAGCTTCGGAAAAATTTTTTTCTCCAAGTTTTCTTGCAACATAAGAATTTACTCCTACACCAGAACCTATTGCAAGAGCAATGATAAGTATCTGAATAGGGAAAGCTAGAGAAACAGCAGTTAAAGCTTCATTTCCCAAGCCAGCAACAAAAATAGAGTCCACAATATTGTATAAAGAGCTTGTCATCATTGAAATTGTCGGAGGGAGAGACATAGAAAGAAGAAGAGGTAAAATTTTATGAGTTCCCATTTTATTTTCTTTATAATCCATAGCAGGCCTCCTGAAAAATTATAAAAAAACGCTTTTCATTGTTTTAATATATAAACTGAAAACAATAAAAAACGTCTGATAATTTAAGATAATTTATTAATTAAAATATATCATATCTGTTTGAAATAATCAACAAACAAAATGTTTGAAAAAAGAGAAAATTATATTTAAAAAGTAATTAAAGATGGTTTTAAAACAAATATTCTTGAAATAAGTTAAATTATATTATATAATGTATAAAAATAAACAACATGGTAGGTGTAAGGAAAATGACAGAAAAGCTTAAACAACTTGTAAATGGAGAGAAAAAAATACCCAGATGTGTGGAAGTGTATGATAAGTTGTTTGAAATGATAAAAGATGGAGAGTTTATACAGGACAGCAGACTTCCAACAGAACCGGAACTTGCAAAAGCGATGGGGGTAAGCCGTACAACTTTACGTCAGGCACTTGCATTTCTTCAGGAAGACGGAATAATAAAAAATGTTCACGGCAAGGGAAATTTTGTAATGAAATCTGGAATAAAACTTGAAAAGGGGCTTGAAGTATTAGAACATCCTGTTTATTCTTCAGTGACAGAAAAAATAGATGAGGTAGAGTTTGAATTTAAAATAGAACCTTCAAGTGATTATACATCAAAAGTTCTTGAAAGAAAAACTCCTGTGGTTATTTTTGCTGACAGATGGTATAAATCAGAAGGAAAAACTGTGGCATATACTCTTTCTATAATACCTGTTGAAACAATTTCAGAAGAGGGAATAGATCTTTCAGATAAAAATCAGCTTCTTAATTATTTAGAAAAAAAAGTGTATGAAAAAGCAAAACACTCATCAATTAAAATAAATTTTTCAGAAGCGGGAAATGTTTCAGCAATGAAGTATGTTGTTTCAAAAAGTGAGAGATTTTATCTTTTGGCAGAAACAATTCATGTGAAAAATAAATATCCTGTTTTGTATAACAAACATTATATTCCAATGGAAAATGGATATATATTAATAGATAGAAAAGCAAAATAAAAAATTATATAAATTTTTAAAAAAGGATTGTTACATAAAAAAATGTGACGGTTCTTTTTTATTTTTTTGTCTTTTAAAGCAAATTCAAAAATTGTTCAAAAAATTGAAAAACTCATTGACATTAAAACATTCTGCATGATATTATACAAATGTAGACAACTTAATAAACAACTAGATTGAATAGTAGACAAGGATAAAAATAAGGAGGCAGGAACTATGAAATATGCAGAGGAAGGATTACAATATCATATTGGGCTTAGACAAGGGGAAGTTGGAAAATACGTTATTTTACCAGGAGACCCTAAACGTTGTGAAAAAATAGCAAAACATTTTGATGATGCAAAACTTGTGGCAGACAGCAGAGAATATGTAACTTATACAGGATATTTAGACGGTGTAAAAGTAAGTGTAACTTCTACTGGAATTGGTGGTCCTTCAGCTTCAATAGCTCTTGAAGAACTTGTAAGATGTGGAGCAGATACATTTTTAAGAGTTGGAACTTGCGGAGGAATGCAGACAGAAATAATGGGTGGAGACATTGTTATTGCAACAGGTGCAGTACGTATGGAAGGAACAAGTAAAGAGTATGCTCCAATAGAATATCCAGCTGTGGCAGATCTTGATATAACAAATGCTCTTGTAAAAGCAGCAAAAACTTTAAAAGAAACATATCATGTTGGAGTTGTTCAATGTAAAGATGCTTTTTATGGACAGCATGAACCTTCAACAAAACCTGTAAGCTATGAGCTTGAAAATAAATGGGAAGCTTGGAAAAGAATGGGATGCAAAGCTTCTGAAATGGAATCAGCAGCTTTATTTATAGTTGGAAGTTATTTAAATGTTCGTGTAGGATCTTCTTTCCTTGTGGTTGCAAACCAAGAAAGAGAAAAACTTGGACTTGAAAATCCTGTTGTTCATGATACTGAAGCTGCAATAAAAGTTACTGTGGAAGCTATCCGTAATCTTATAAAAGCGGATAAAGAAGCTGGAAAATAATTTTTTTAATAAAATAGGAGAGATAGAAAAAGATGAGAGTCCTTATAAATATTTTGGGAATAGTGATAATTCTTGGAGCTATGCTTGTAATTTCAAAAGATAGAAAAGCTGTAAAAAAGGAAATAGTTTTAAAAGCTATGGCAGTACAGTTTATAATTGCATTTTTACTTGTAAAATTTCCTTTAGGAAAACTTGTTGTATCAAAAGTTTCTGATGTGGTAACAAAAGTTTTAGATTATGGAAAAGATGGAATTTCGTTTGTGTTTGGAAGCCTTGGATTTGCAGGAGCTCCAACAGGATTTATTTTTGCAACTCAAGTTTTAGGAAATATAGTTTTCCTTTCTTCACTTGTAGGTGCTTTATATTATCTTGGAATTTTAGGATTTATAGTTAAAGTAATTGGAAAAGGTGTTGGAAGAATACTTGGAACTTCTCAAGTTGAAAGTTTCGTTGCTGTTGCAAATATGTTTTTGGGACAGACAGAAAGCCCGATACTAATAAGCAAATATCTTGGAATTATGACTGAAAGTGAAATAATGGTAGTTTTAGTTTCAGGAATGGGAAGTATGTCTGCGACAATAATTGGAGGATATGTGGCACTTGGAATCCCAATGGAATATCTTCTTATTGCAAGTACACTTGTTCCAATGGGAAGTATAGCTGTTTCTAAAATAATTTATCCAGAGATAGAAACTGCAAAAAGTGTTGAAAATGTAAGCATGGACAATAAAGGTGGGAATGAAAATCTTATCGGTGCTGTAACAGAGGGAGCAATGAACGGAATGAATTCTGCAATGGCAATAGGTGCTTCTCTTATAGCGATAATAGGATTAGTTGCTCTTGTAAACGGAATACTTGGAGCCGTTGGAATGGAAACACTTAGCCTTGAAAAAATATTTTCTTATGTGTTTTCACCTCTTGGATTTATAATGGGACTTTCAGGAGATGATATTTTACTTGCCGGTCAGCTTTTAGGAAGCAAACTTGTTTTAAATGAATTCGTAGCATTCCAGCAGCTTGGACAGGTAATTCAAAATCTTGGAGAAAGAACAGCTCTTATTCTTTCAATATCTCTTGCCGGATTTGCAAACATTTCAAGTATGGGAATATGTATTGCAGGGATTGCAGCACTTTGTCCTGAAAAAAGAGGAGTTCTTTCAAGACTTGTATTTAAAGCAATGATTGGTGGATTTGTAGTAAGTGTGCTTAGTGCAATGATTGTTGGACTTATTACAATGTTTTAGTTATAATAAGGAGAGAAAAGAAAAATGGAAAAATATACAGAGCTTTTAAAAAATGCTTATGAAGCAATGGATAATGCCTATGCACCATATTCAAATTTTCATGTTGGAGCATGTGTAAAAACAAAAGACGGAAAATATCATAAAGGGGCAAATGTTGAAAATGCTTCTTACGGACTTACAAACTGTGCTGAAAGAAGTGCTTTGTTTCATGTATTTTCGCTTGGATACAGACAAGATGATATTGAAGCTATTGCAATAGTGGGACAAGGGAATACTCTTATCACTCCTTGCGGAGCATGCAGACAAGTTCTTGTAGAACTTTTAAAAAGAGATACTCCAATAATTCTTGGAACAGGAGAAAAAGTTCTTGTGACAAATATTGAAGAATTGATGCCAATGGCATTTACAAGCGACGATTTATAAAATTTTAGAAAAATAAGGAGGGGTAATTATGCCAACACCACACAATCAAGCAAAATTTGGAGAAATAGCTAAAAATGTTTTAATGCCTGGAGATCCTTTAAGAGCAAAGTTTATAGCTGAAACATTTCTTGAAAATATAAAACTTGTAAACTCAGTGAGAAATATGCTTGCTTATACAGGGGAATATAAAGGAAAAGAGATAACTGTTATGGCATCTGGAATGGGAATGCCTTCAATAGGAATTTACTCTTATGAGCTTTATTCTCAATACGGGGTTGAAAATATTGTTCGTGTAGGTTCTGCAGGAGCATATACAGATAAACTTAATCTTTTTGATGTTGTTCTTGCTGAAAGTGCTTGGAGTGAATCATCTTTTGCAAAAACTCAAAATGGATATGACAAAGATACAACATATCCTGACGGAGAACTTAATGAAAAAATAATTGAAACTGCAAAAAAATTAAATATCCCTCTTCATCTTGAAAAAATTCATTCAAGTGATGTTTTCTATACAGAACCAAATGTTGACGGATATAAAGAAATAAATGCAAAACACGGGTGTGAATGCGTTGAGATGGAAAGTTTTGCACTTTTCCATAATGCAAAAGTTCTTGGAAAAAAAGCAGCGTGTCTTTTAACAATTTCAGACAGCTTTACTTCAGAACAAAAAGCTACACCTGAAGAGAGACAGACAGCTTTCATCAATATGATGAAAATTGCCCTTGAAACTTTCTGCTAAGAAATTATGGAGGGAAAAATGAAAAAATATAAAAGAATATTTACAATAGTTGTGGATTCTTTGGGAATAGGAGCTATGGAAGATTCTGAAAAATTTGGAGATGTTGGTGTTGATACACTTGGACATATTGCAGAAAGTGTAGAAACTTTTAATATTCCAAATCTTCAAAAACTTGGAATGGCAAATCTTCACCCTATGAAAAATGTAAGTCCTGTTGAAAAACCTCTTGGATATTTTATGGAAATGAATGAAACAAGTGTAGGAAAAGATACAATGACAGGGCATTGGGAAATGATGGGGCTTAATATAGACAAGCCTTTTAAAACTTTTACTGATACAGGTTTTCCAAAAGAACTTATTGAAGAGCTCGAAAAGAGAACGGGGCATAAAGTTATAGGAAATAAAAGTGCCAGCGGTACAGAAATTTTAGACGAACTTGCAGAGGAAGAAATTGCAACAGGAAATATGATTGTTTATACTTCAGCTGACTCTGTTCTTCAAATCTGCGGGAATGAAGAAACTTTTGGTTTAGATGAGCTTTACAGATGCTGTGAAATTGCAAGAGAACTTACAATGAAAGATGAATGGAAAGTTGGAAGAATAATTGCGAGACCATATGTTGGAAAGAAAAAAGGCGAGTTTAAAAGAACAGCTAATAGACATGATTATGCTTTAAAACCATATGGAAGAACGGCTTTAACTGCTCTTAAAGGCAGTAATTTTGATGTTATTTCAGTTGGAAAAATAAATGATATTTTTGATACAGAGGGAATAACAGAGGCATATAAATCAAAAAGTTCTGTTCATGGAATGGAGCAGACAATAGAGATAGCAGAAAAAGATTTTACAGGATTATGTTATGTAAATCTTGTGGATTTTGATGCCCTTTGGGGACATAGAAGAGATCCAAAAGGTTATGCTGAAGAGTTAGAAAAGTTTGATGTAAAACTTGGAGAACTTCTTGAAAAACTTAATGATGATGACTTATTAATAATAACAGCAGACCATGGAAATGATCCTACATATACAGGAACAGATCATACGAGAGAGAGAGTTCCTTTTATAGCTTACTCTCCGTCAATGAAAGGATATGGAAAATTAGAAAGAGCAAAAACTTTTGCTGTGGTTGGAGCAACTATTGCAGATAATTTTGATGTTAAAATGCCTGAAAATACAATAGGAACATCAGTTCTTGATAAGTTAAATTAAAAATTATTGGAAAAAAGGAGATAAAAATGGATAGAGATAAAATACTTGCAGCTGTTGACCACACTCTTTTAGGTCAGACTGCAACTTGGGCAGAAATAAAAGAAATTTTAGATGACGGAATAAAATATAATGCAGCTTCAGCATGTATTCCTGCAAGTTATGTAAAACAAGCTAAAGAATATGTTGGAGACAAACTTCCTATATGTACAGTTATTGGTTTCCCAAATGGTTACAGCACAACAGCTGTAAAAGTTTTTGAAGCAAAAGATGCAGTAGAAAACGGTGCAGATGAAATTGATATGGTTATAAATATAGGGCTTGTAAAAGATAAAAAATATGATTTAGTGGAAGAAGAAATAAGAAAAATTCACGAAGCATGCAATGGAAAAATTTTAAAAGTTATAATCGAGACTTGTCTTTTAACTGAAGAAGAAAAAATAAAAATGTGTGAAGTAGTTACAAATTCAGGAGCAGAATATATTAAAACTTCAACAGGATTTTCAACAGGAGGAGCAACTTTTGACGATATTGCTCTTATGAAAAAATATGTTGGAAAAAATGTAAAAATAAAAGCTGCAGGAGGAATTTCATCTTTTGCAGATGCTGAAAAATTTATGGAACTTGGAGCAGACAGACTTGGAACAAGCAGACTTGTTAAAATAGCTAAGTCAGGAGCACCTGTAAATGATAATTCATATTAATAAAAAATAATTTTAATGTAAACTGTTGAGTGTGTTATAAATAATAAAGATTTAAAATAGCTTTCTATGATAAAATAAGAAATCATGGAAGGCTATTTTTGTTGTGAAGACAGATATTCTGAATTATATATGTTTTATCTTTGATATTCAGTAAATTTTTGATAAAATATTGTTGAGACAAATAAATGACCTCTGTTGATACTTGAATTAGAAAGTTGATTTTAACAGAAAATTTATTTGTCTCTTCTATTTTGAAAAAAGTGTCGGTAATTTTTGAATTGTACAAAATAAGAAAGGAATAAAAATATGGATTTGCATAAAGATTTGGAAATAATAACAAGATGGTTTAAAGCACTTGAGCCGATAGGAGAAGATAAAACAGGAGGAGTAACAAGATTAGGATACACTAAAACAGAAGATGTTATGCATGGAGCAATAAGAAATATTGCCAGAAATCTGGGATTTAAATCTTCGAGTGATGAAGTCGGCAACACATATATATATGAAGAAAATTATGATAAATATTATATAATAGGTTCGCATTTAGATTCTGTAATAAACGGCGGAAGATATGACGGTGTTGCAGGAGTTCTTTCAGGTCTTTTAATAATGAAATGGATAAAAGAAGAGGGGCTTAATATTCCTGTAAAAACAGCTGCTTTTAGATGTGAAGAATCCAGCTCTTTTGGAATAGCAACTGTAGGGAGCTCCCTTATAACCAATACTCTTGATATAGAAAAAATGAAACAGGTAAAAAATCAGGAAGGAAAAACTCTTTATGAAATTTTAAAATCAAGAGGACATAATCCTTATTGTAAAAAAATAGATGGAGTTTTAGGATATTTTGAACTTCATATAGAGCAAGGAAGAGTTCTTGAAGTTTCAAATAAAAAAATAGGAATTGTAAATGGAATAGCAGCTGCAACAAGATACTGGCTTTTTATTGAAGGGAGACAAGATCACTCGGGAGCAACTCCAATGGGAATGAGAAAAGATGCCCTATGTGCTGCTGCAGAAATAGTTACAGAGCTGGAAAAATATGCAGATGAGGAAGCTGAGAATAGTACAGTCGGAACAGTTGGTTTCATAGCAAATTCTCCAAATGCTTTTAACGTAATCTCAGGAAATGTAAAAATGGGAATAGATATAAGGGGAATAGATAAAAAAAGCATTGAAAAAGTTGATAATGAAATTGTTGAATTTATAAAAAAAGTATGTGAGAAAAGAAAATTAAAATATAAATTAATTCCTATTTCTAAAGCAAAACCTGTAAAACTGGATGAAAAATTAAAATTAAGTCTTGCTGAAACAGCAGAAAGTTTAAAATCAGAATACATGATTATGAACAGCGGAGCTGGTCATGATGCAATGAAATTTGCAGAAATATATCCTACTGGAATGGTTTTTATTCCATGCAGAGATGGAATAAGTCATAACAAAGAAGAAAAAATAAATTTTCAAGATGTGATTGAAGGAAGCAGAGTAATTTTTGAAGAATTAAAAAAACTTGCATTAAAATAAAGGAGGAAAATATGGAAGGGCTTTTAAAAGAGATAAAAATTTCTGAAATTGAAAATGTAAAAATAGGACATGCTGAAGATTTTGAAAATGGAACTGGCTGTACGGTAATAATTTGTGAAAAAGGAGCTCCTGCAGGTGTAGATGTAAGAGGAGGAGGCCCAGCTTCAAGAGAAACAGAACTTTTAAACCCTGTGGCAGACTGCAAGGGAATTCATGCTCTGCTTCTGAGCGGAGGAAGTGCTTTTGGTCTTGACGGTGCTGGCGGAGTTATGAAATATCTTGAAGAAAGAGAAATAGGTTTTCCTGTTGGAAGTACAGTTGTACCTCTTGTATGTGCTTCATGCCTTTTTGATTTGAATGTTAAAAATCACAAAGTTAGGCCGGATTCTGATATGGCTTATAAGGCCTGTGAAGATGCCCAGGATTTAAGAGATGATTCAGGGTGCATTGGAGCAGGAACAGGAGCAACAGTAGGAAAATTTTTAGGACCAGATTATACAATGAAGTCAGGTTTAGGCTGTTATGCTGTTCAAGTTGGAGATTTAAAAGTAGGAGCAGTTGTAGCTGTAAATGCTTTAGGAGATATTTTTCATGTGGAAACAGGAGAAAAACTTGCAGGACTTTTAAATAATGAAAAAAATGGCTTTGGAGATACAGAGACAGAATTTTATAAAACTTGCGGCAGAATGAAAAATCTTTTTACAGGAAACACAACTATAGGTGCAGTTATAACAAATGGAAAATTTGACAAAGTGCAGATGAAAAAAATTGCAGCTATGGCACAAAACGGTTATGCAAGAACAATTCGTCCTGTTCATACAACAGCTGACGGAGACAGCATATACGGACTTTCTGTTGGGGAAGTTGAAGCAGATTTAAATGTAGTGGGAACTCTTTCTTCTCTTGTTATGGCTCGTGCAGTTAATAAAGCTGTTCTTTCATCTCACTCAATGTATGGCTTTTTAGCCGCA
The DNA here is from genome assembly GCA_900541465.1 of uncultured Fusobacterium sp. Lineage (GTDB taxonomy): Bacteria > Fusobacteriota > Fusobacteriia > Fusobacteriales > Fusobacteriaceae > Fusobacterium_B. Next base: position 21,391 of record UQJY01000003.1, read on the forward strand.
GAAGATTTAAAAAAATAAAAAAGTTTTCAAAAAAATTGAGAAAAGTAAGAAAAATTTTAATATAATATTAAATATAGAGGTTTTTGAAAATTGCAAAAAAAACCCCTGAGTCAGATTGATATAGCAAGTTTTACATTGGTATTTTTGTTTTTTTTCATATTTGTATAAATTTTTGAAAAAACATTCAGAATAACAAATATTAAAATTTTTAGACATAGTTAGTAAATACTTCTTTCATTTTAGTGGGATGTAATATTTCTAAGCAATCTATTATACCTTAAAGGTTAGGAGTAGTTCACATAAATTTAAGTTAACAGATACAATAAAAAATATGGGAGAAAAAAATGGAGCAGATAAAAGAAGCGGCATATCTTTCAGCACCAAAATCAGAAATTTATCGTAGAATAATGAATATTTTTTTTAAAGAATATGAAAAAATGAAATTTTATCTTTATAAAGAGGATATTTATAATGAAATAAAAAAATTTTCTAATTTTGATAATTATACTATAGAAGATTTAAAAGTTGATTTAGATGTTTTAGTTGGATGGAATAATTTATCTGCGATTCAAGATACGAAAAAAGTTTATACTATTTCAGAATATAAAAATAGAGAATTTCGTTATTCTATGAGTGAAAAAGCTGTTATATTGGAAAGAGCAGCAGTAATGATAGATAATCTTCATTTGGAAACAGCAAATTTATCGACAAATTATATTTTGAGAATACAAGATTCTTTAGAAAAAATTCAAAAGGAAAATGATTTAAATGAAATAAATAATCTTTGGAAACTTCTTCAAGAAGATTTTAAAAAATTAAATCAAAATTACCAAGATTATTTAAGAGATTTTTATATCCAAAGACCTGAATTTTCTGGTGAGATAATGAATTTTATTTCGTATAAACAGAAATTCGTTTCTATTTTAAAGAATTTTGTAAGAGAACTTCAGATAAATAGTAAACGTCTTGAAAAGACAATATTAAATATAAAAGAGAAAATGGAAAAAGAAATACTTTTTCTAGTAATTGAAGCTGAAGCTGAAAACCAAAAATTAAATTTAAATAAAATTCTTTTAAGTCAGGAAGAATTAAAAGAAAATATAGAAGAGAATATAAAAGGAAAATGGTTATCTTTAAAAAACTGGTTTATATCAAATGAAAACAGAAAAAGTGAATGCAGGCAGGTTTTAGATATAACAGAAGAGATAATAAGAAAAATATTATTAGATGCTTTTTTTCTTACTCAAAAACAAAGTTGGGGTATAAATAAAAAAGAGGAATACAAAAGGATAATAAAAATGTTTTCAGAATGTGAAAATATAAAAGATGCTCATAAATTATCTTCTTATGTTTTTGGAATAGCTAACATTCAGCATTATACTACAGTAATTCCCAAAAGTGCAGAAAGTATAGAAGAAAGTGTATATAATGAAGATTATGAAAAATGTAAATTGGAATCTCATAATAAAGTATATAAACCAAAACTTGAAAAAAGCGGCTTTGAAAACAGAGATAAATTAAAAGAAGAATTTCGTGTACAGTATAAGGAAAAGTTAGAAGAAGATAAAAAAATGATAAAGAAATATCTAAAACAAGGAATTTTTGATATTTCAAAAATAGAAGAAATTATTTCATGTGATTTTAGAAAATTTATTTTAAAAATGATAAGTATAGCTAACCTTTCTGAAGAAAAAATAGGCAGGACAGAATACGGTCAAAAATATAAGATGAAACAGTTAGAAGAAAGATTTACTTTAAAATGTGAAGATGGAAATTTAGAAATGCCTAAATTTATTTTTGAATTTTTGGAGGAATAATATTGAAAGAAATTAGAATGCTTCTCGAAAATTTTTGGATAGATAAATTAAAAAATAAAGAAGAGTATTTTCAAATAAAAAGAAAAGAAAATGAGATAAGAAAATTTTTCTTAGAGAAAACAGGCTGGAAAATGATTTCTAATGAAAAAATAATCAAAATTGAAAAAATTCCAGCCAAGGCAGAAAGTTTTATGGGAATAGAAAACTTTCAAGATAAACTGGACTACTGTATATTGTGTGGGCTTCTAATTTTTTTAGAAGAAAAAGAAAATGGAGAACAATTTCTACTTCATGAAATAATAGATAATATTGAACATCTTTTAAAAGATTATATAGAAATTGACTGGTTGAAACTTACTCATAGAAAATCACTTATTCGTACTTTTGAATTTGCGGAAAATATGAGACTTCTTGAAAAAACAGAGGGGGATATAAAAAATTTTGGAGAAAACAGAGAAGCAGAAGTTTTGTATGAAAAAACAGGGCTTTCAGGATATTTTTCAGTAAATTTTAATAAAGATATCTCGTATTTTAATTCTTATAAAGATTTTGAAAAAGAAGATGAAGAGGATAATGATAAAGGGGAAGCTAGAACAAATAGAGTTTACAGAAAACTTTTAACTGTGCCAGCAGTTTATTGGGATGATTATAATGACACAGACAGGATATATATAAAAAATCAAAAACCAACTTTGGAATTAAATATAGAAAAGCAAATAGAGGGCAGGCTTCATATACATAAGAATGGAGCTTTTTTAATATTTGATAATAAAAAAGAAATAGGGAAAATTCATCCTGGAAAAACAATGCTTTCAGAAATAGTTCTCCTTGTATGTGGAGTGTTAAGAAAGAAAATAGAAAAAGGAGAATTAGAAAAAGAAACTAATGATTTTGTATATATTTCTGAAAAAGAAATGAAAAGTATAATAAAAGAGTGTAGAGAAAGCTACAGTATAAATTGGACTAAAGAATATAGAGAAATAGGAAATGAGAAACTTTTCACAAATATAATAGAGTATATGGAAGAATGGATGTTTTTAAAAAAAGAACAAGAAAAAATAATAATATATCCAGGAATAGGAAAAATCATAGGAATATATAAAAATACAAATAAATTAACAGGAGGAGAAGATGAATAATCGCTGGCAGATGAATCGTATAGGTTTTGTTAATTTTTGGTTGTATGATAATGAAATTTTTGATCTTGAAAATGGAAAAATTCTTATAAGAGGAACTAATGGTTCAGGGAAATCAATAACAACACAGAGTATAGTAAGTTTTATACTTGATGGAAACAGAAGTCCAGAAAGGCTTGATACTTTTGGTTCAAGTGACAGAAAGATGGAATATTATTTTTTGGGAGATGATTCTGAAAAAACTGAAGGAACAGGATATATATTTTTAGAATTAAAAAAAAGAGAAACAGAGCAGTATAAAACAATAGGAATAGGACAGAAAGCTCAGAGAGGAAAGCCAATGCAGTTTTGGGGGTTTATTCTATCTGATGGAAGAAGAATAGGAATAGATTTTGAGCTTTATAAAAATATTGGAAGCAGAAGACAAGTACTTGATAAAAAAGAATTAGAAAGACAATTAGGAGAAAAGAATAAATTTGTTGAAAAACCAAGAGAGTATATGGAAATGATAAATAAAGAACTTTTTGGTTTTACAGATATAAATTATTATCATAAACTTATAAAATTTTTGTTAAAAATAAGAACTTCAAAACTTTCTACAGGAATAAAGCCAGCTAATGTTCATGAAATATTAAATGATTCTCTGCAAATTTTGGAAGGTGATGACTTAAATATTATTGCAGACAGCCTTGAAAAAATGGATGAAATGCAGGAAACAAATGAAAAACAAAAAGAAGCAAGAAAAATTTTAAAAAATTTAAAAAAGGAATATGATAAATATAATAAAATTCTTTTAATTGAAAAAGCTGGAAATTATTTAAAAGCTGTAGATGAATATAAATATTTAGACAGGAAAATAAAAAATATAGAGAAAGAAATAAAAAATTTTGAGAAATTTGAAAAAGAAAGTACTGAATTGAAAATTCAAATAGAAAAAAGATTGGAAATAATAGAACAAGAGAGCAGACTTTTAAGAAATATTGATCTTGAAAGAAATGTGGCAGAGCTAAGTAATTTTCAGATAAATTTAAAAAATAAAGAGAAAGACATTATTTCTACAGAAAATAATTTAGAAGAGTGCAAACACAAATTTAATAAAAGAGAAGCTGAAAAAAAGGTTGAATTAAATGAAAATGAAAAAATAAAAAATGAAATAAAAGAATTTTATGAAGAAATGACAGAAATAAATGAAACTATCTCTTTTTATGGACATTTTAAAAGTGAAGAAGAATTTTTTGAAAAAGATATATACTCAAAATTTAAAACAGTTAAAGATAATATAGAAATTTATAGAGATAATATTCATTCTGCTTTGGAAGTTTTAAGAAAATACAAAATTCTTTCAGAAACTCTTGAAAAAAACGAAGAAGAATTTTCTTATTTAATTAAGGAAAAAGAAAAAATTCAAGAAGAAAATAAAAATGCAGAAAAACTTGAAACTGAAGCAAGGGACAGATTAATAGAACAATTTTATGTTTTAAAAGATGATAATGAATTTTTAAAAATTTCAAAAGGTGAACTTGAAAAAATAGAAGAACTTATTGTAAAGTATGAAGGATTTTTAGAAAGGGAAGAAATTGTAAAAATTCTTGAAAAAAATTATAATTTAAAAAATCAAGAACTATCAAAACAAAAAATAGAGCTTGATTTTGAAAAAAGAAAAACAGAAAAAGAACTTGAAAAAGAAATTACAGAACTTGAAAAATTAAAAAATAGAAAAGAAACTATTCCAGAGAGAACTGTTGAAAAAGAAAAATGCAGGGAAGAACTTAAAAAAGAGGAAATTCCTTTTATTTCATTTTATGAAGCTGTAGATTTTTCAAAAGATTTAACTGATGAAGAAAAGAATATTTTAGAAGCTCAGCTTAAAGAAAGCGGCATACTAGATTCTTTAATTATTCCTTATTCTTTTAAAGAAAAAGCAGAAAAAATAATCAAAAAATATTCAGATTTAATATTGAGTGTAGAAAATAATTTTAATGGGGCAGAAAATTTTAAAAAACTTATACCTGAAGATATAGAAGCAGAATTTAAAGAAACTGTTGAAGTTTTTTTGAAAAATATTACTGAAAAAGAAAATGAAAATTCATATAATGGTCTAATTTTAGGTGAAAATGGATATTTTAAAAATGGAGTGCTAAAAGGTTATGCTTCTAAAAATTATACAGCTTCATTTATAGGTGTTCAGACAAGAAGAGAAAAATTAAAAAAAGATATTTTAAATCAGGAAGAGAAATGTGGTCATATTGAAAATGAGTTAAGAAATATTTTAATACTTTTAGAAGAAACAGAAACAAAACTTAAAGTATTAAATTCTGAGTATAAAAATATTCCTCAGTTTACAGATCTTAATACAAGCATTCAATTAAGAAAAGACAGTGAATACAGATTGGAAAAAATTATTTCAGAAGCAGAAGAAAAAGAGAAAAAACTTTTGAAAATAAAAAACGAGTGCCGAGAATGTGATAATAAAATAATACAAAACAGTAAAATTTTTCCGTTTAAAAGAACTATAGAAGAATATGAGGAGGGGGAAGGGTTAGCAAAAGAATATATTAAGATTCTTAACAGGATAGAAAGTGCTGCAAGAGCATATGAGTTATCTCTCTCTAAAATAAAAAGTATAGAGAATATGCAGGAAAAAGAAGAGGAATTTATAGAAATTTATCGTGATGAACTGATGAAAAATAAAAATGAATTAGAAAAAATTCAAAATATGATAAAGAAATTAGAGGAAATAATAAACAGTCCTGAAAATATTGCTGCTGCAGAAAAAATAAAAAAATTACAGACAGAGCAAGAAGATTTAAAATCCCAAAGAGAAGAAATAAATATAAATATGGCAGGTGAAAAAAGAGAATATAATTTAAAAAAAGAGCAGCTTGAGGAATATATGAAGCAGGAAAGTGAAAAGAAAGATGCTTTAGAAATGACAAAAGAATATTTTAAAGAAGAACTGGATCTAAAATTTATTGAAGTACATGGAGAAAATTTAGATGGAATTGCAGAAAATATATCTAAAAGTAAAGAAGAAAGAAAAAATATTACTTTACAGGAAGCAGCTTTATCTTTAAATAAAACTTTTCTTAAATATTCAGATAAGTTTATTGAATATATGATTTCTTTAGATGATATTTTTGATTCGGACCCGTTATATACAAGAAAAAGATTTATCATAACTATGCAGAGAGAGGGAATAAGAATTTCTCTTTATGATTTTGAAAAACTTCTTGATGAAGAAATTGAAAGAAGGGAATTTGCAATAGAAAAAGAGGATAGGAAACTTATTGAAGATGTTCTTTCAGGAAATATTGGTCATAAATTAATTGACTATATTAATGAAAGCAGGAAATGGATAAAAGAGATGTCAAAAATAATGCAGGAAATGGATACCTCTATGAAAATGAAATTTTCTATGGACTGGAAAGCAAAAAGTAAAGCAGCTGATTCAGAGCTTGAAATAAGTGAATTAGAAGTTCTTTTAAATAAAAGTAACTATCTTTTATCAGATGAAGATTTAAATAAAATTTCTCAGCATTTTAAAAGTAAATTAGATTATATAAGAGAAGAAATAAAAAATAGTGAGGGAGAATTGAACTATGTTGATTCTATAAAAAAAGTTTTAGATTATAGAGAATGGTTTGAGTTTAAACTTTATTATCAAAAACACGGAGAGAATAAAAAAGAGCTTACTAACAGTGCATTTAATAAGTTCAGCGGAGGAGAAAAAGCAATGTCAATATATATTCCTCTTCTTGCAGCAGCTTCAGCTCAATATAAAAAAGCTAAAGAAGACTGTCCGAGAATTATAGCTCTTGATGAAGCTTTTGCAGGTATAGATGATAAAAATATAGATAGTATGTTTGAACTTATAGAAAAATTAGATTTTGACTATATAATGAACTCACAAATTTTATGGGGAGACTGTAAATCTGTAAAAGGTTTAAGGATTGCTGAACTTATAAATAAAAAAGAACTTAATATGATAGTTGTAAATAGATTTTTCTGGGATGGAAATAAAAGATATCTGGTGATTTAAAATGTTAAAAGAATGTGTAAAATATTTTAAAAGTAATAAAGGTTACGATAAAATTTTTTTAAAAATGAAAGAAAAATGGCGGTCTTATGGAAAAACAGCAGGGTATATTATAATAGATAATCCAAGTTTTATTGAAAGAGAAGCTGCAAAAAATCTTTTTGGAAAAAGCTTTGACGAAAAAAAGATAAAATTTAAAATGTCTGATTTTGAGAAAGCTTTAGAAGAGAGCAGATATAAGGGAATAACTCTTTTAGAACTTTTGGAAGAATATTTTAACGAAAAAATTATTTCTAAAAAAGAAAAGAATATTTTTAAAGAAAAAAGCCGTGAAGATTTTTTTGAGAATATAGAGAGAAAGCTGAAAGAAACAAAAAATTATACAGAAGAAGCAAAATTTCTTTTAAAAAAAATAAAAGAAGAAAAATCAGGTCTCTATAAATTTGATTCAGATAACAGCTTATCAGAAAATATGATATATTTTGGAATAAAAGCTGTAAACTTTTTAAAAAACAGGCAAAAAAGAATAAAAATAGCTATGCTGGGTGCAGAAATAACTTCAGACCCTCATTATTTTGACAGAGGAACACCAGCAGGAAATCTTCTTATTTATATGCTCAGCGTAGTAAATAATATTCAGTATGCAAAAGAGAGTGAAAAAGTTCTGGAAATATATTATAAATCAGGAATAGAAGTTGACAGTATTTCAAGTTTTACTGTATGTTTTAACATAAGACTTTTTACCAAAAATGGAGAACATCGTGCTTATGAAGAATTTATAAAAAATTCTGAAGACTATGTTGTAACAATGTCAAATTTAAAAAATATTGTAAGGGCAGAGGGCGTAAGTAAAAAGATTTTTATAATTGAAAATCAAATGGTGTTTTCTTATTTATGTGAATATTTTAAAAATAGCAATATATCTTTAGTATGTACAGGAGGACAGCTAAAAACAGCTTCATTAATTCTTATTGATATGCTCTGCAATTCAGAATGTGAAATTTATTATTCGGGAGATATTGACCCTGAGGGGATTGAAATAGCTGATAAATTATTAAAAAGAGGAAATGGAAGAATAACTCCATGGTGTTTTTCTTTGGAAGATTATAAAAATAGTATTTCAAATAAAATAATTTCAGAGCAAAGTTTAAAAAAGTTAGAAAAAGTAGAGAGTGATTTTTTTAAAGAACTCATCTTAAAAGTTAAAGAAGAAAAAAAAGCAGGATATCAAGAACTTATTTTAAATAAAATGATAGAAGATATTAAAAATAATTTTTAATAAAATTTATAAATTTTTGGGAGATGGGAAAGATGGAAGTAAGAATAGACAGCAGTGTAAAAGAAAAAGTTGAAAGCGTAAGACTTGGATGTTTAGTTTATGATGTGAAAGTAAAAGAAAAGAATGAAGAGTTGTGGGAAAAATTAGAAAATGAAATATTTCCACAGCTTGTTTCCATTATAGAAGAAAAAGGAATAAACGGAGTAGAAAATATTTCTTCTTCAAAAAAAGCATATAAGTCTTTAGGAAAAGATCCAAACCGTTACAGAGTTTCTTCAGAAGCTCTTTACAGAAGAATTAAGCAGGGAAAAGGTCTATATCAAATAAATACAGTGGTAGATACAAATAATTTAATATCTTTGGAAACAGGTTTTTCAGCTGGCTCTTATGATTTAAAAAATGTAAAAGGAAACATAGTTTTAAGAAAGGGAGCAGAGGGAGAAACGTATAAAGGTATTGGAAAAGATGATATAAATATAGAAAATCTTCCTGTTCTTGCTGACAGTGAGGGAGCTTTTGGAAGCCCCACAAGCGACAGCACAAAAGCTATGGTAACTTTAAATTCTGAAAAAATACTTACACTTATTTACTGTTTTTCTAAAGATGAAAATTTAGAAAAAATATTAAATAAGTCAAAAGAATATTTAGAAAAATATGCAGGAGCAGAAAATATAGAAACTTTTACAGTTGAATAAAAATTAAAAAAATACAAATTTAGAATTCTATTGTTATCTTTTTTGAAATATGGTATAAATATAGTTGAGTAAAAAAATAAACTTTTAATATATAAATTTTGGAAAGGATAATTATGGAAAGATTAACAGAAAAAGAAATTAAAAATATAATTGATGAATTAAAGAAAAATGGAAGATATGAAGAATATCACGAGATGATAAATGATGATTTCGAAAATCACCACATAGTTTATAAGCTTGATGCAGATGAAATGATAGCTCTTGCTTACAAAAATAAAACTATTCCTTTTAAAATGCAGGAATATTATGACTGGCACGAGATAAATCTTTTAGTGGAAGAAGATTTAGATTAAAAACTGGGGGCTGTTGCAAATCTGTAAAAATGCAACAACTCCTTATTTTTTTATTTTATTTCCAATATAAAGAATCCCTCCGTTTATTAAAAAAGCAGAAATAGAAACGACATTTCCAGTATCTCCTCCTAAAATTTTTCCAATAAGGGCAGTTACTCCTCCTAAAATCACAGCAGTAATTACAACTTCTTTTCTGCATTTAAATCCAAAAATTCCTGCAAGAGTCGGGATTATAAATGCACCGGAATAAACAGCCAGAGCCAGAAGCAGAGTGGAAAGAATATATTTCATTTTAAGAGAAATTAAAATTGCCGAAAGACCAAACACAACAGTTAAAATTCTTGTTATGAAAACAGCTTTTTTATTTTTCAAATCTTTAAGAAAGACTTGAGCAAAAAGAGATGAAGCTGTAAGAAGAGTTGTATCAGCTGAAGAAATTACAGCTGAAAGAAGCCCAAAATACAGACTGAATTTTGTAAATGCAGGAAGTTTTTCACGGGCTATCATAAGAAGAACAGACTCTTTTCCAATTTCACTGCTTTCAAAAATTTGTGAGCCGTATATTCCAAGCCTTGCAAGAATAAAAGCGAGAGGAATAAGAACACACACAGAAATAATTATAGAATGTTTCATCGTTTTTTCATTTTTTGCACAAAAAAGCCTTGAATAAATATCAGGTCCTACAAAATATGTTGTAGAATAGGCTAAAATCATTACCAATAAATCTGAAAAATTAAATTTATTATTAATGAAAGGGAGAACTTTTTCAGGCATCGGTTCAGGAACAATATATATAAATGTAAGGAATATTCCAAAAAGAATAAACAAAAGCTGAATAAAATCAGTTTTTATAATTGAAAGCTGCCCTCCGAGAATAGTATAAAAAATAAAAACTATTCCAGAAATCCACACTCCCTGTATGTAAGTGAGAGAAGAAAGAATTGTGATAATTTTAGCAGCTCCCATTATCTGTGAAGCAATTATTCCAAGCCATGCAGCAGGAATAATAAAAGATGAAGTTCTCTGCACCTCTTCGCCGTAAAAAGTTCCAAGCATATTTGGAAGATTATATCCCTTAAAATTTTTTATATATTTTGTAAGAGGATAAAGCCCGGCAAGACCAAGAGCAGCACAAAGCATAAGCGAACTTCCTGCCCAGCCGCTTACATATGCAAAATCTACACTTCCTATAATAGCAGAACTTCCAAGAATGGAAGCAAGCAGACTTCCTGAAATTTGAAACACTCCTGCTTTTTTTCCCGCTACAAAAAAATCACTGTTGTTTTTTACTTTTTTAAAAGAAAAAATTCCAATGATGATTACTATAAAAAAATATAAAAATAAAATTAAATCTTTCAAAGTTTTTCTCCTTATATGTGTGAAAGTTCTCCTGTATAAATTATTTCTTTTTTTCCGTTTTCTTTTAAAATTATAAGTCCGCCCAAATCATTTATTCCTGCAACTTTCCCGATTATTTTTTTTTCTGGAAATTTTATTTCAACTTTTTTATTAAGAAGAGAAAGTCTTTTTATATATTCTTCCAAAATATTTTTTCTTTCTGAAATATATCTTCTTCCGCAGATAAGTTTTTCCATTTCGTTTATAATTTCGCCGATAAGTTCTGTACGTTTGACTTCTTTTCCAAGCTCAAGTTTTAAAGAGGTAGTTTTATCTTTTATATTTTTGGGAAAGAAACTGTTGTTGGCATTTATCCCTATTCCCACAATAGAATATTCAACTCTTCCGCTTTCTCCCTCAAGACTGCATTCAGTAAGTATACCACAGATTTTTTTTCCTGATATATTTATATCGTTCCAAGTGAGATTGGGAGAAAAGCCTGTGCATTTTTCTATTCCACGGCATACACTTATAAACGAAGCAATAGATAAAAGTTTTAAAGAATCATAAAAAATATTTTTTTTAAAAAGAACACTCATATATATACCAGATTCTTTTGGGGAATAGAAAACTTTTTCCATTCTCCCTCTTCCTTTTGTCTGCTCGTCAGCAATAACTATATCTCCATGTTTTAATAAACTGCTGTTTAGTTTAATATATGTATTTGTTGAATCAATTTTTTCAAAACAGAAAATATTTTTTCCTAATTCTTTTCCTTTTATATTTTTTTTAATCTCATATTCAGAGAGGATATTTTTATTATCTTCTGTAAGACGATATCCTTTATTATTTATTCCCTCAATGAGATAACCTTTTTCTTTTAAGGATTTTATTCCTTTCCATACAGCAGTGCGGCTTACATTTAATTTTCTGCTTAAAATTTCTCCAGAAATAAAATTATCTTTATTTTCTCTTAAAATTTCAAGAATTTTATATTTTGTCATTTTATTATCACCAAAAATATTTTTATAATAAATGGTAGCATTCATTTTTTTTATTGACAACTTTTATTTTTTTACAGGTTAACAATAAAACAAAAAAATATTGACTGAAATCTCTATTTGTTGTTAAATAAAAAAGTGAAGTAAATTTTAAGGAGGCATAATTATGACAGCAAAAGAATATGTTGAAAAAGTTATTGAAGATGTAAAAAAAAGAGATGAATATGATGTAGAATTTATTCAGGCAGTTGAAGAAGTTCTTACAAGTCTTGTTCCTTTTATAGAAAAAAATCCTCAATATATAGAAAGCAATCTTCTTGCAAGAATGTGTGAACCTGAAAGACAAATAGTTTTCAGAGTTCCTTGGGAAGATGATAATGGAAATGTGCAGGTAAACAGAGGATTCAGAGTACAATTTAACGGAGCAATCGGTCCATACAAAGGAGGACTTAGATTTCACCCTGCAGTAAAAATTGGAACAATGAAATTCCTTGCTTTTGAACAAACTTTTAAAAACTCATTAACAGGTCTTCCAATCGGCGGAGGAAAAGGCGGAAGCGATTTCAACCCAATCGGAAAATCTGACAATGAAATAAGAAGATTCTGTGAAAGTTTTATGACAGAACTTTATCGTCATATTGGGCCTGATGTTGACGTTCCTGCAGGAGATATTGGAGTAACAGGAAAAGAAATAGGATATTTATATGGTCATTACAGAAGAATAAAAGGAGCTTTTGAAAACGGAGTTCTTACAGGAAAAAATATAAATTTCGGTGGAAGTTTAATAAGACCAGAAGCAACAGGATATGGAGTTACATATTTTGTTCAGGAAATATTAAATGATATGGGAGAAAGTATTGTAGGAAAAACTGTTGCAGTTTCTGGATATGGAAATGTTGCATGGGGAGTATGTAAAAAAGTTACTGAGCTTGGAGGAAAAGTTGTAACTATTTCTGAAAAAGACGGATATATTTATGTTCCTGAAGGACTTTCAAAAGAGCAGGTTGAATATATGCTGTATCTAAGAGCTCACACAGAACTTACACTAAAAGATTATGCTGAAAAATTTGGAATTAAATATATAGAAGGAAGAAAACCTTGGGAGCAAAAAGTTGACATAGTTATTCCATGTGCAATTCAAAATGAATTAAATTTAGAAGATGCAAAACAAATTTTAGCAAATGGAGTAAAAGTTGTATGTGAAGCTGCAAATATGCCATGTACTCCAGAAGCAATAGAACTTTTTGATGCAAATAAAATTCCTCATGCTCCGGGAAAAGCAGCAAATGCCGGAGGAGTTGCAGTATCTGCTCTTGAAATGAGCCAAAACAGCATGAGATATCAATGGACAGCAGAAGAGGTTGATGCAAAACTTCATCAGATAATGAAAGGAATTTATGCAAAAGCAAAAGCAATGAGTATAGAATATAATACAACTCTTGCAGCTGGGGCAAATATTGCAGGATTTAAAAAAGTTGCTGATGCAATGCTTGCACAGGGAATTTATTAAAAAATTTTTTTATTTGACATATTTATGACACAATCATCATCTATAATTAAACCATGATGAATGAGAAATCATAAATATAACCCTACCCTAAAGTTTAAAATATGTAGTCCCTATGAAAGAGAGATGAGTTATCATCTCTCTTTTATTTTGCACGGAATATATGATATAATTAATTATTATTTTTGGGAAATAAGGGGGAGACTTTATGAGTATTTCTGAAGTAAAAAAAGGTTTTAAAATGGGATTTCCTGTTGTGATAGGGTATGCCCCTGTGGCAGCTGCTTTTGGTCTTATTTGTAAATCCGGAGGATTTTCTCTTTTTGAAACGTTTGCATTTTCATTTTTTGTTTATGCAGGAGCAAGTCAGTTTATGGGAGTAAATTTAATTATGCTCGGTGTAGGACCTGTAAGTATTATTCTTACAACTTTTTTAGTAAACTTAAGACATTTTCTTATGAGTTCTGCTGTAAGTAAAAAAATAGATGAAAATTGTAAAAAATTTATTCCTGTAATTGCTTATGGTATGACAGATGAAACTTTTTCCATAGTATCTCTTACTGAGGGAAAAATAAAAGCTGAATATATTTTGACAATTGAATTTATAACTCATATGTCGTGGTATGGATTTGGTGTGTTAGGATATATTTTTGGAGAATTTCTTCCTGAGATTATGAGTATGAGTATGGGGATAGCTCTTTATGCTCTTTTCATAGCAATGATTGTTCCTCAGATGAAAAAATCAAAATATGTTGCCTGCATTGTAATTTTATCAGGAATAATTAATGCACTGGCAAAAATGATAACTTTCCTTCCTAAAGGGTGGAGCATAATAATTGCAATAATTGTTACATCTTTTGCAGGAAGTTTTTTACTTGAGAAATCAGAAGACTTAAAAGAGGAGGAAAATAAAGATGAAATTTAATGTAAATATACTTTATATAATAGCAGGAATGACAGCTGTAACTTATCTGCCGAGACTTCTTCCTTTTTATATTTTTTCAAAAATAAATCTTTCAAAAAGAATGATGTTGTTTTTAAAATGTATCCCTTATTCAGCATTGGGGGCTTTAATATTTCCTGATGTGCTTAGTTCTGTGCCGTTTATTTATATTTCAATATTTGGAACGGCTGCTGCTGTAATACTTGCTTATAAATTTGAAAATATGATAATCACTGTGGCAGGAGCTGTTTTTACAGTGTATGCTTCTCTTATGATTTTTTCAAATCATCTATAGGTGTTAAAATTTAAAATTATAAATAAAAAATTAATATATGGAGAAAAAATGAAAAAAAATAATTTTTGGAAAACATGGTTTAAATTTGTAGGACTTTTGGTAATAATATTTTTAGTGTGGCTTGCACTTGTTTTTCTTTGTGAAAGACTTTTTGGAAAAACATTTGAAAAATTTAAATTTGTTCACTATTTTGTTCTTTTGGTTGTAATTCTTAAAGCAAAAAAATGGTTTTTAAAAGAAATTGATTACCAAAAAGAAGATAAAGAAAAAAATATGTAATTATTATACAAAAAGCGGTTAAAAAAATAGCCGCTTTTTTTTTATGAAAAAATTAAATATTACGTTCTAAATACAAAAAGTTATTGACCTCTGAGCAACTCAGAGGTTTAGAATGAAAATATATTAAAATGCTAACTTTAATATAAGATTTTCTCAAAAGACTCTATCAGACTTCTCACCTGTATAGAGTCTTTTCCTTTATACAGAAATTTTATCATTAAGGAGGAAGTATATAAATATTTTCATTTGTATACACGAATATTATGAAAGAAAATAGAAATGAACTTTTGACAGTGGGAGAAATTGCTGAAATATTAGGGGTCAATAAAAACACAATTCTTCATTATGACCGTAAAGGGCTTATCAGTTCAATAAGAAGTGACAACAATTACAGATATTATTATAAAAGTCAGATTAATTCTCTGAGGGAAATTTTAAGTCTGAGAAAAATAGGATTTTCCATTGAAAAAGTGAAAAAAATAAAAAATTATGTTTCAAACCATGACTATAATCTGATTTTTGATATGATAGAACAAAAAGAAGAGGAGTATAAAAAAGAGATAGAGAATATTGAAAGAAACAGAAAAATTCTTGAGAGCTACAAAAGATATATGGAGTATGAAAATAATTTTTTTTCGGCAGGGAAAAGGAGAGAAGAGGGGATTTTTGACATTCAAAATTTTTCTGAAGAAAAATATACAGTTTTTGATTTGGGCAGAGGAGAAAAAGAAAAAAATACAGAGAAATATATAATCAGAGAATTAAAAAAATATAACTGTAGTGGAAATATTTTAAAAAAATATTTTTTCGGCTATATAATTTCTCAAAAAAATTATTTGAATTTTGACTATAATTATTCAAAATTTTTTTTGAAAAATGATGTTGAACTGTGTCGGGATAAGTACATTTTTAAAAAAGGAAGTTATGCTGTTTTTTATATAAAGGCTGAAAAATTTGGAAAGAATATTTTTGAAAAATTTTTTGAAAAAATAAAAGAGAACGGATATAAAACAGAAGGAGATATGTTTATAGAAAATGTTTCTATTTTTGACAGAACAGCTGAAGAGGAAGATGAAATAATTATTTTAAAAATTATGGTAAAATCCTTGACCTCTGAGTAGCTCAGAGGTTTAGAATAAGGCTATCTGAGGGAAGTTGAATATTATTTTTCTTATTACTTTTAATAATATTCTTGAGAAAGCTTTCCTGAGAAAAATTTTTGAGGGAGGATTTTATTATGAAAAAATTAGCACTTTTATTAGGAGCATTATCTCTTGTATCTTCAGTTGCTTATGCCAAAGAAGTTGTACCTGCAGTGGAAGAAGTTGTAGTTGTTGAAGAAGCAGTACCAGTTGCAGCAGCACCTGCATTAACAGTTACTTATTTTGGACAAGGATTAGAAGTAGATAATACTTCTGGAAGCAACAGTGAAGGAAATGTAGGAACTACTCATTTCTCTAACTCAGTTGGATTAGCATATGATGACTGGACATTTGATTTAATGGCAAGAAAATCTTGGGACATAGATACAGATGAAGGAACACATTCTACTGGAGCATTCAGAATAGATTTAGATGCTTGGAAAAAAGTAAACGATAATCTATCTGTTGGAGCTAGATGGAGACAAGAAAAATCTATGGACAGATACTACTTAAGAACTAAATATAACTATGGAATGTTCTCAGGAAACATTGATGTAGCTTATCAATCTAGTAATGATACAGTAGGAAGAACTGCAAATGGACCAAGAGATGGATATTATGTTGAAGGTACTCCAGTTGCAGTAACAGTTGGACCAGTAACTTTAGGATACTATTTCAAAACTGAATCTAATATAGTAACAGGAAGTGAACCAAGTACAGAAGCAGGAATTGATCATTGGTACAGACATCAATTAAGAGCATCTATGCCAATATACCAAGGTGAAAAATTAAACGTTGGTGTTCAATATGCTTGGGAATTTGCTAATGATATAGAAACTGATGGAAAAGATGCAGATACTTATACTTTAAAACATGATAACAACTCTCATATTTTATGGTTAAATGCTTCTTATGCTGTAACAGAAAACTTAACAGTTTCTGGATACTATGAATATGATATGTTTGAATGGGAAAAAGAAGGAAATGGAAAAACTTATGTAGATAACGGAGGAAATGCAACAGGTTCTAAAGATTCTGACAAATACTACGGAGAATTCTACATTGGATGGACTTATACATTCTAGTCTAAGCTAATAGATTAAAAAATTAATAAAATTTTTCAGAGAGACTTTCGGGTCTCTCTTTTTGTATCTTGTTTTTACAAATAAAAAATATTGAAAAATAAAATAAAATGAGATATTATAAGAATAATTAAAGATATTCAAAGACGATTTCAAGAAGAAAAAAAGGTTATCTCGCCAATAGCCTTTTTTTATTTTTTGTTTTTTGTAAAATTTCAAGTTAATTTTTAATAAAAAAACAGAAATTGAATTTTAAAATAATAAAAGTAGAAAAAATAATGGAAAATTTAAAATAAGAATGCTATAATTTTAATGAAGAGAGGTGAAAAATGTTAAAAGAATTTAAAGTTAAAAATTTCAAATCATTTAAAGATGAACAAATTTTTTCTTTGGAAGCAATGAACAGGCAAGAACCCAATTTGGATTATTTTAATATAGCTCAAATAGGAGGTCAAAGAATATTAAAATCAGCAGCAATTTATGGACATAATTCTTATGGAAAATCTAACCTTTTTAAAGCTGTAGGAAAGATGCTTCAGATAATAAAATTATGTATTAATTCTGATTATATAATAGAAGTTGATAATTTTAAATTGGATAATTTTAGCATGAATGAGCCTACTATGTTTGAAATTACATTTGTTCAAGATGAAATTACTTACAGATATGGATTTGAAATCTTAAAAAACTTAGTAACAAAAGAATGGCTTTATAAAACTAAAAAAAGAGAAGTTAAAATATTTGAGAGAAAAAATCAAAAAAATAATTCCATAGAATTAAGTTCAAAATATAAAAAAATAGAAAAATATAAAGAATTTACAAAAGAAAGTGAACTTTTCTTATCTTCAATGGAAAAAAACAATATTTCAGGAGAGATAAGAGATGTTTATAATTTTTTGGTAAGTAATATAAAAGTATTTTCGGCAGAAGATATGGTCAGCACAATAACTTCAGAAATGGTAATGAATAAGATAGTATCTTTGTCTCAAATAATATCGGCATTAAAAAGTGCTGATTTAGGAATAAGTAATTTAGAAATAAAAAAAGAGGAACAAAATTTGGAAGAAGTTCCTGAATTTATAAAATCTATTGTAAAATTTGGAGTAAAAGATAAAATTTCAGATGGAAAAATCTATAGTACATGTGAGAATATAAAACATAATATATTTTCAAAAGATGGAAAAAATATAGGAGAAATTAACTTTGAATTAAATGAAAATGAATCTGAGGGAACAAAGAAATTGTATTCTGTAATTGGACCTATATTAAATTCAATTGATAAAGGGCAGGTTCTTTTTATTGACGAGCTGGATTCCAAACTTCATCATTTTATAGTAAAATATATAATTGAATTATTTAATAACAATGATATAAATTTAAAAAATGCACAGCTGATATTCAATACTCATGATTTTTATCTTTTTAAAGAAGAAATTTTTAGAAGAGACCAAATATATTTTGTTGACAAGGATAGTCAGGGAAGAAGCAATCTTTATTCTTTAGGGGATTTTAAAGGAATAGACAAAAAAACAAATCTGCTTGCTCATTACCTTTTAGGACATTTTGGGGCAGTAGGAAATATTAATTAGGTATTTTTATGGGAAGAAAAAGCAAAAATCTTAAATTAAAACCTGAGAATAAAGAAAGTATAAAAGATAATAAATTATATGAAAAAATTAATTTAGAAAAAAGCGGAAGAAAATCAAAAGAATTGATTATCAGAAATGTCATAAAAATATATTTCAACTCTTTGGAAACAGAGTATAATTATTTTAAAGAAATTAAAGACAAATTGGAAAATTTTAAAATTATAGATTTAAAATTGGAAATAGAAAAAGCTCAAAGCAAAGGTGGCAAGTCTCCCTTAGAATTGCTTGAATATTCTGTTTTAAACAAAAATGAAAAAGAAGAAACTTGGATTGTTTTTGATAAAGATGATTTTGAAATTGATAGTGTTATTACAAAAGCGAATAAATGTAACATAAAGCCGGCTTTTTCAAATCCGTGTTTTGAATTATGGTTTTTGAATCATTTTGACTATAGAGAAACTTTTTTATCCACAAAAGAATGTTTGAAGCTGACAAAAGAGAAATTTAAAAAAGAATTAAAGAAAGAATATGTAAAAAATGAAAAGTGGTTTAAAATTTTAGAAAAGAAAACAGAAACAGCTGTAAGAAATTCTAAAAAACAGCACAAAGAGATAGAGAAGAGTATTTTTTCTCCTAGCAGACAAAATCCTTGTACTTTGATTTATATTTTAGTAGAAAAGTTATTAAAAGTTTTAAAATATGCAGATTAATTTTTCAGAGAGACTTTCGAGTCTCTCTTTTTTGTATATAAAAAAATAAAATATAAAAAAATTTTTTAATTTCTGTGAATAAAAATGAAATAAAAATAAACGGCGGAGGAATTCAAAAACCAATAAAAAACTTTAAAAAAACATTGTTAAATGATATAATAATTTATAAAATAGATAAAGAATATAATGGGAGAATATTGAAAAATGATACTTAAATGTTTTTTACTGGTTTTTATAGGAGCAATGATTGGGTGGATAACAAATTTTATTGCTATAAAAATGCTTTTCAGACCATACAAAGAAGTTAATTTAATATTTTTTAAGATACAGGGATTACTTCCAAAAAGAAGAAATGAAATAGGAAACAGCATTGCAGAAGTTGTAAACAATGAACTTGTATCTGTAAAAGATATAATTTCAAAAATATCACCGGAAGATATAGAAGAAAATATTGGTTTAATTGTAGACAGAATACTTGAGTCAAGGCTGAAAGAGGAGATTGTGAAAAATTTTCCGATGGCAGCATTTTTTTTGAGCGACTCTATGCTTGAAAAAATAAAACATATTATAAAGCAGAGCATTTTAGACCACAAAGAAGAGATGATAAATGTTTTTGCAGAATATCTTGAAAACAAGGTTGATATAAAAAGTATAATTGTTGAAAAGGTAAACGGTTTTTCACTTGAAAAGATAGAAGAGATTATAATAACTCTTGCCAAAAAAGAACTTAAACATATTGAATATATAGGAGCAGTTTTGGGAGGAATAATCGGTCTTGTTCAGTTTGCCGTTGTGACATTTATTTAAAGGAGCAGAGATTTTTAATGGACAGAATAGTTACAGATAAAGAGCTTGCAAATGAAATAGACTCACAAAAAAGTTTAAGGCCGAAAAGATTTTCAGAATATATTGGTCAGACAAATTTAAAAGAAAAAATGGGGATATTTATAGAAGCTGCAAAAAGAAGAGGGGGATGTATTGACCACACTCTTTTATACGGGCCTCCAGGGCTTGGAAAAACAACTCTTGCAGGAGTAATTGCAAATGAAATGAATGTAAATTTAAAAATTACATCAGGTCCTGTTCTTGATAAAGCGGGAGATTTAGCTGCAATTTTAACTTCTCTTGAAGAAAATGATATTCTTTTTATAGATGAGATACACAGGCTTAATACTTCTGTTGAAGAAATTCTTTATCCTGCAATGGAAGACGGGGAACTTGATATAATAATTGGAAAAGGTCCGGCTGCAAGGTCAATAAGAATAGAACTTCCTCACTTTACACTTATAGGAGCAACAACAAGAGCGGGGCTTTTAAGTTCTCCCTTAAGAGACAGATTTGGTGTAAGCCACAGAATGGAATATTATACAGAAGAAGAATTGGTTCAGATTCTTGTAAGAGGTGCAAAAGTTTTAGGAGTTGAAATTGAAAAAGAGGGTGCTGTGGAAATTGCAAGAAGAAGCAGAGGAACTCCGAGAATAGCCAACCGTTTTTTAAAAAGAGTAAGAGATTATTCTGAAATAAAAGGAAACGGAATAATTACAAAAAGAATAGCAGGAGAGGCTTTAAGACTTTTAGGAGTTGACGATGAAGGTCTTGACGAGCTTGACAGAAATATAATTTTCTCCATAATGAAAAATTACGGAGGAGGACCTGTTGGAATAGAAACTTTATCACTTCTTTTGGGAGAAGATAAAAGAACAATAGAAGAAGTTTATGAACCTTATTTGGTTAAAACGGGATATATAAAAAGAACTCCAAGAGGGAGAATGGTAACCAATAAAGCGAAGGAACATTTTGAAATTAAGGAGTAAGATATGAAAATAAGCACAAAAGTAAGATATGGATTGAAAGCACTTGTTTATATAGCAGAAGAAAGCTCTAAGGGAAGACTTGTGAGAATAAAAGAGATTTCTGAAAAAGAAGACATATCAGTTCAGTATCTTGAACAAATACTTTACAAATTAAAAAATGAAAATATTATTGAGGGAAAAAGAGGACCAAACGGGGGATACAGACTTATGGGCGAGCCTGAAAAAGTTACTCTTTACAAACTTTATAAAATTCTTGATGATGACACAAAAGTTATAAACTGTAATGAAAATGTAAAAGAAACAAAAGACTGTACAGAGGACAGCTGCAATAACAGCTGTATCTGGAGAAAACTTGACAGTGCAATGAAAGAAATTTTAAAAAGTACAACTCTTGCAGAACTTATAAAAAACAGAGATATGATATAGGAGTTTATTGTGATAAGTGTTATAATAGAGAGTAAAAATATTCATCTTGATAAAATTATAATAGATGATAAAAACGATGTAAACCATCTTAAAAATTCTTTCAGAGTGAAAGAGGGAGAAACAGTAAGAGCTGTTGACGGGGAAAATGAATATATATGTAAAGTCCTTGCTGTTGAAAAAAAAGAAATCACTCTTGAAATTCTTGAAACAAGAAAAGATGAATCAGTAAGAAATACTGAGGTGACAGCCGGGCTTAGCATTATAAAAAATGATAAGATGGAACTTGCAATTCAAAAACTTACAGAGATAGGTATTGATAAAATAATTCCTCTTGAAACAAAAAGAACAATAGTAAAACTTTCTGAAAAAAAAGATAAGTGGGATGTAATTGTAAAAGAGGCAACAAAACAGTGCCAGAGAGTAAGACTTCTTGAAATAGAAAATATAAAAAAATTAAAAGATGTGGATTATTCACAGTATGATTTGGTAATTGTTCCTTATGAATGTGAGGAAGAGTACAGTTTAAAAAATCTTTTGAAAGGATTAGAGACTGTGCCTAAGAAAGTTCTATACTTAATAGGGGCTGAAGGGGGCTTTGACATAAGCGAGATAGAGTATCTGAAATCAATGGAAAATGTAAGAATTGTTACATTGGGGAAAAATATATTGAGGGCAGAGACAGCTTCTATCGTAGTAGGAGGAATATTAATAAATGAGTTTCAATAAAAAAGTGGCGTTTTATACTTTAGGCTGCAAAGTAAATCAATATGAAACTGAAAGCCTGAAAAATAAACTGATAAAACTTGGATATGAAGAAGTGCCTTTTGAAGAGGGGGCAGATTTTTATGTTGTAAATTCGTGTACAGTTACATCAGTTGCAGACAGAAAAACAAGAAATATTTTAAGAAGAGCTAAAAAAGCCAATGAAAATGGAAAAGTTATTGTTACAGGGTGTTATGCTCAGACAAATGGAAAAGAACTTCTTGAAATAGATGAAGTTGATTATGTTGTAGGAAACAGCAACAAAACAGGTGTTGTTGATTTGATAGAAAGTTTAGAGGGGAAATCTTCTTCCTCTCATCTTGTGCTTAATGATATTTTCAAAGAAGATAAATATGAAGAATTTGAATTTTCAACATTCAGAGAGATGTCGAGAGCATATATAAAAATTCAAGATGGATGCAATAATTTCTGTTCATACTGCAAAATTCCTTTTGGACGTGGAAAGAGCAGATCAAGAAAATTGGAAAATATAATTGAAGAAGCGGAAAAACTTTCTAAAGAAGGATTTAAAGAGATAATTCTTATAGGAATAAATCTTGGAGCATACGGAGAAGATTTTGAAGAAAAAATAAGTTTTGAAGATCTTCTTGAAGAGATTGTAAAAGTGGAAGGAATAACAAGAATAAGAATAGGTTCTATGTATCTTGATAAGATAAGCGACAGATTTATAAATATAATGAAAGAGAATAAAAAAATAATGCCTCATCTTCACATTTCTCTTCAGTCATGCAGTGATGAAGTTCTTAAGGGAATGAGAAGAAAATACGGAACAGATTTAATTGTTGAAAGACTTTCAAAACTTAGAGAAAATGTTGAAAATATAGAATATACTGCTGATGTTATTGTAGGATTTCCCGGAGAAACAGAAAAAATGTATGAGGACAGCAAAAAACTTATACAGAAAATAGGATTTTCAACTCTTCATGTTTTTCCTTATTCAGAAAGAGAAAATACTCTGGCAGCAACACTTCCAAATAAAGTAGCTCCTGCTGAAAAGAAAAGAAGAGCCGGAGACCTTGAGCAGTCAGAAAAAGAAAGCGGTATAAAAGTAAGAGAAAAATATATTGGAAAAACTTTAAATGTTTTGGTTGAAGAGAAAAAAGGAAACTGGTATTACGGATACAGTGAAAATTATCTGAGAGTAAAAATTTTAGATAAAAATAATTTAGTTTTAAATACAAATGATGAAGTGAAAGTAAAAATCACTGGACTTGAAAAGGAGTTGTTGAAAGGTGAAGTTGAACAGAAATAAGTCATCAAACCCAAGAGTAAAATATGTACTTGGAGGCTTTGTCGTTTTAGTTGTGCTTATAGGAACTTTGATTTACAATCTTATCAGCGGGAATAAAGATATAAAAGAGTGGGACAGATATATGATAATTGGAAAGGATAATATATTTGTAGTTTATGAAGATAAACTTGCAATAAAAATTCCTTTTGATATTCAGGTTGATAAGGATATAAGTTTCAGAGATTTAATAAAAGTAAAAAATTATGAAGAAGTTTTAAACAGAGTAAACGGGGTTCTTCCTGAAAAAGTTGAAAAATTTAAAGTTATAAAATATGGTGAAGTTGATATAAATGTAAAAAATGCAAGAAATATTCCTGAAGTTATGATAAATGACAGAAGACATATTTTAACATCAAACATGGAATCAATGTTTAACGACCTTTTAAGAGAAAAAAATGTAAAAAATATAGCCAATGAAAATATAATAGTTGATATATTAAATGCCAACGGAAGAGCAGGGCATGCAAGAAGAACAGGTGAAAAACTTCACAAAGAACTTGGTGTAAAATTTAATGCTGCAAACTATGAAACAAACGGTGAGCAGAGTTATGTAATAATAAATGACCTGCCGAAAGAAAAAGTTGAAGAACTTGTAATGATTATTGGTGAAAAATATTTTAAAATAAAAGAAGATGCAACAATTCCAACTTTAGCAAATGTAGTTTTTGTTCTTGGAAAAGAAGAGGGAAAAATATTTAATGTTGAAGTGGTAGGAGACAGTGCAACAGCAGGACTTTATGCTGATAACTTAAGAAAAGACGGATACAATAATGTAACGCAGAAAAAAGAAACTGTAAAAGGTACTGATACTCTTATAAATTATAATAAGGAAGATTATTATATTGCATATAAAATTGGTAAGAAACTTGGAATTGACAAATTTGTGGAAAAAGATGACCTTAATAATAAAATTATGGTAGTGGTTGAGTAATAAAACTTTTAAACAATGAGCAGAGGAAAAAGAAATGTTGGATATAATTTACTTGATTTTAATTTTTATAGTGGGAAGTATTTCCATACAAATATCAAACGGAATATTTATTATGCCCTATTTATTATATCTGACAAATCTTCAGACAAAAAAATCAATAGTGCTTACAGCTGTTATGGGTATTTTGTATGCACTTCAGACAGATAAAGTTATTGAAATACTTTTTTTCTTTGCTTTGTTTTATATAATATTTTATCAGATATTAAAATATCTGAAATATACTTATATGAATGTGGTTATATTTTCTCTTGCAGAGCAGATTTTGTGGGCAGTTGTTTTTGAAAAAGGACTTGATTATATTGGAATCTTTATTCCTTTTGTCTTCTACAATTTATTTAATCTGCTTTTTATGAAATTTTATAAGAAAACAAAAGCAGGTGCAGTGAAACAATGAGAATGAAAGATTTAAAAAGCAGGAGAGTAAAAAACGTAAGGCTTGGAGAAACGAACTCTGACAGATGTTTTTTTGTAAAAATCGGGATAATCGGCGTATTTTTTCTTCTTGTTGTAAGAATGGGATATCTTCAAATTTATAAAGGGGAAGAATATAAATATAAAGCTGAAAACAACCGTGTAAAATTTGTAAGAGTTGATGCACTGAGAGGAAATATTGTTGATGTAAACGGCGAGATTGTAGCCACAAACAAAATAGGTTACAGACTTAATTATCTTAATGAAAGAAAATATGATGAAAAAATCCTGAAAGAACTGAGTGAAATCACAGGGAGAAGCCAAGAGTATATTGAAAAAAGAATAAAATATGGGGAAATTTCCATGTATACAAGAGAAAATACTATAATGGAAGATTTGGAAGAAGAGACAGCTCATAAAATTCTTGAAAGAAAAAACGAATTTCCTTATCTTAGTGTGGAAACATATTTTAAAAGAAAATATATCGAAGATGAAACGGCTTCCCATGTAATAGGATATGTAAAAAAGATTTCTAACAAAGAATATGAAACTTTAAAAGATGAAGGATATGATGACAGAGATGTAATCGGTAAAGAGGGAATTGAAAAAGAATATGACAAGGTTCTTCGTGGAGAAAAAGGATTTGAATATTTTGAAGTAAATGCAAGGTCTATCGTACAGAAAGTTATAAAAAATAAACCCTCTGTTAAAGGAAAAGATGTTCACCTGACAATAGATATGAGGCTGCAGAGATATGTGGAAAATGTTTTTAAAGAGAGAAATCTTGTAGGAAGCATGATTGCCATAAATCCAAAAGATGGAAAAGTTATTACTATGGTAAGTTATCCTACTTATCCTCTTAATACATTTAGTTCTACAATCCCTTCTGATTTGTGGAATGAAATCCTTTACGATAAAAGAAAACCTCTTACTAATAAATCAATTTCTGGGGAATATCCACCAGGATCTGTATTTAAACCTTTTGTAGCTTTTTCATTTTTAGAAGCCGGGCTTAACCCAAAAGAAAAATTTTATGATGACGGAGCATATAGAATAGGTGAATGGCAGTGGAGATCTTGGAAGAGAACAGGACACGGTTATGTTGATTTAAGAAAAGCAATAATTGAATCTGCCAATGTATATTTTTACAGAGCAGCTCATGAATACGGCTCATCTGTAATTACAAAAAATGTTAAAAATTTTGGATTTGGAAAACAGACAGGGATAGATATTCCCGGAGAAAAAAGCGGACTTGTTCCTTCTCCTGAATGGAAGAAAAAAAGATTTAAAGAAGGCTGGTATACAGGAGATACGATTATCTTTGCAATCGGGCAGGGATATATGACAGCAACACCTCTTCAAGTGGCACAGGCTTATTCTGTTTTAGCTAACGGAGGATATGCTTACAGACCGAGGCTTGTTGATTATATAAGCAATGGTGAAATTAAAGAAGAAACTGAAAAAGTAAAAAGTATAGAGGTAAAATATCCTTCTTCATATTACAAAATGATGAAAGATGCAATGATAGGTGTTGTGGAAGAGAAAAATGGAACGGGAAAAATACTGAGAACCGAAGGTTTAAAAATAGCTGCAAAAAGCGGATCGGCACAGAATTCGCAGTTTAAAGAAACCCATGCATGGGTTGCCGGATATTTTCCGGCTGATAATCCTGAAATAGTTTTTGTGGTGCTTCTTCAAGGAGCAGGAAGCGGAGGAGCAGTTGCCGGAAGTGTGGCTAAAGCGTTTATTGATGAGTATTTGTCCCTATATGGAAAAAAATAAATTTACGAAGCAGGGAGCAAAATGGAAAAAGAAAAAACAGTAAAAAGACAACAGAAAATAAGAAAAACAAAAAATTCAGAAAGCAGAGAGAAAGTTCAGCAGCTTTCTGAACAAAGTCAGATAAAAAATATAAAAGATGTTAAAGAAATAAAAGAATCAAAAGAGTCTAAAGAAGAAAAAATGTATGTAATCCCTCTTGGAGGACTTGATGAAGTAGGAAAAAATATGAATCTTGTTCAATACAGAGACGAGATAATAATAATTGACTGCGGAGTTGGATTTCCAGGAGAGGGGCTTCTTGGAATAGATTTAGTTATTCCTGATTTTTCTTATGTAGAAAATAATAAAAATAAAATAAAAGGACTTTTTGTCACTCACGGACATGAAGACCACATAGGTTCAATACCATATCTTTATCAAAAAATAGATAAAGAGGTATCAATATTTTCAGGAAAACTTACTCTTGCTCTTATTGAAGGAAAATTTGAAAATTTAAAAATGAGAGATCTTCCAAAAATGAGAGAGGTAAAAAATCGTTCAAAAGTAAAAGTCGGGAAATATTTTAATGTTGAATTTATAAGAGTGACACACTCAATAGCAGATTCTTATGCAGTGCTTGTAACAACTCCTGCAGGAACAGCTCTTTTCACAGGAGATTTTAAAATAGATTTAACTCCTGTTGACGGACTTGGAACTGACCTTGCAAGACTTGGTCAGATTGGAGAAAAAGGTGTAGATCTTCTTCTTGCAGATTCAACAAACTCTGAAGTAGAAGGATATACCCCATCAGAAAGAACAGTAGGAGCAGCATTTCAGCTTGAGTTTGCAAAAGCAAAAGGAAGAATAATTGTAGCAGCTTTTGCTTCACATATTCACAGACTTCAGCAGATTGTAACAATAGCAGAATCATATGGCAGAAAAATTGCAATAGATGGAAGAAGTCTTGTGAAAGTTTTTGAAGTTGCTCAGAAAATGGGATATTTAAAAATTAAAAAAGATACAATGATAGCTCTTTCAGATGTAGAAAATGAAAAGGACAATAAAGTTGTAATCCTTTGCACGGGAACACAAGGAGAGCCGATGGCATCTCTTTCAAGAATTGCTCAAAACATACATAAACACACAAAAATTAAAGAAGGTGATACTGTAATTATTTCAGCAACTCCAATTCCCGGAAATGAAAAAGCAGTTTCAAAAAATATAAACAATCTTTTAAAATATGATGCAGAAGTTATATTTAAAAAAGTTGCAGGAATTCATGTATCAGGACATGCCAGCAAAAAAGAACAGGAGCTTATGCTGAATCTTATTAAGCCGAAATATTTTATGCCTGTCCATGGTGAATATAAAATGCTTAAGGCACATATAGAAACAGCAATAGCTACAGGAGTTCCAAAAGCAAATACACTTCTTGGGCTTAATGGAAGCAAAATAGAGATTACAAAAAGCGGAGTAAAAATAAAAGGAAAAGTAAGTGCAGGAGCAACATTTATAGACGGACTTGGTGTGGGAGATATAGGACAGACAGTTTTAAGAGACAGACAGCAGCTTTCACAGGACGGAGTAATAATTGTAGTATTTACTTTAAATAAAGAAACTGGTAAAATAATTGCCGGACCTGAAATAGTTACAAGAGGATTTACATACTCAAAAGATTCTGATGAATTAATTCAAGGAACAGTTGAACATATAAATGAAAAACTTGCAAAACTTGAGGATACAAAAATAAAAGACTGGCAGCCTATAAAAAATCTTACAAAAGAGGCTGTGGCAAAATTTGTGTATAACAAAACTAAGAGAAATCCTGTAATTCTTCCAATAGTGATGGAAGTTTAATAAAAAGTAAAAAATTGGAATATTATAAATAGAAGAAAAAGAGGAGAAAAAATGAACAGCAGACAAAGAGAATTTTTAAGAAAAGCAGCACATGATTTAGAACCTATGGTAAGATTAGGAAAAGACGGATTTACAGATAATCAGGCTCAAAGTATATTAGAAGTAATTGAGTCAAGAGAACTTATAAAAGTTAAAATCCTTCAAAACTCAAAAGAAGAAAAAGCAGAAGTTGCAAAAAAAATAGAAGAAAAAACAGGTTGTGAAGTTGTTGGAATTATAGGAAAAACAATAATTCTTTATAAACCAAATACAGAAAAACCAAAAATTTCTTTAGAAGTAGATGCTATAAAATAATAAAAAATAAAGAAGGCAGAAATTATGAATGAAGCGGGAATTATTTTGGGAAATAAAATTTTAGACGTAGTATTTATTGCCTGGTTTATTGCCCAGTTTTATAAAGTTCTGACAAGTATTTTTGTTGAGAAAAAATTCAATATAAAAAGATTTTACGAAACAGGGGGAATGCCCAGCTCTCACTCTTCAACTGTATCATGTCTTGCTGCATGTACAGGAATAATTTATGGGAAAGAGAGCGGTTATTTTGCTGTGTCTGTAATTCTTGCTGTTATTGTAATGTATGATGCAATGGGAATAAGACGTGCAGCTGGGAAACAGGCTGGAGTTTTAAACAGAATGATGGATAAACTTTCTGATAAAATCGGTGAGATGTTCCATGATGAAAAATTAAAAGAGCTGTTGGGACACACACAGCTGGAAGTTTTTGCGGGTATGATATTAGGGGTTGTAGTAGCTTTTATTTTTAAAGACTATTTAATTTCATAGCAAAAGGCGGAAAGAACAATGAATTTGGATAATATGACACTGGAAAACTTAAATAAGCTATGTAGTGACATAAGAGAAAAAATTATAGATGTGGTTTTAAAAAACGGAGGACACCTTGCATCTAATCTTGGTGTTGTAGAACTTACTGTTGCTCTTAAAAAAGTTTTTAATGACAATGAGAAAAATAGAATTTTATTTGATGTAGGACACCAGGCCTATGTTTATAAAATTCTTACAGGACGTGAGGAAAATTTTTCAACTTTAAGAACTTACAAAGGACTTGGTCCGTTTTTAGATCCAAAAGAAAGCAGTGAAGACTATTTTATAAGCGGACATGCAGGAAGTGCATTATCTGCCGGCTGCGGAATAGCTTATGCAGAACCAGAGGTAAGAGTAATAGTTGTAGTGGGAGATGCTTCAATAGCAAACGGCCATTCACTGGAAGCTCTTAATAACATGGGAAATTTGAAAAATATGATAGTCGTTTTAAATGATAATGATATGTCTATAGGAAAGAGTGTAGGTTCTCTTTCAAATTTTTTCAGCAGAATGATTTCCAGCAGAATGTACATGAATGTAAAGAAAGATGTAAAAAATATAATTGACAGGGGAAAATTTGGAAGAAAAGTAAAAAATACTTTAGGACGTGCAGAACACTCTATAAAAAATTTCTTTCTTCCAATGAGTATTTCTGAAAATTTAGGTTTTAAATATTTTGGAGTTGTAGACGGACATAATATGGAAGAACTCTTAAATATTTTTGAAAAAGCAAAGGAAACTGAAGGCCCTGTCTTTATCCATGTGAGAACAAAAAAAGGAAAGGGCTATAAACCTGCTGAAGAAAATAAAGAAAAATTTCATGGTGTCAGCCCTTATAATCCTTTTAAAGTTGAAGGGCAGAAAACATATTCTGATATTTTTGG
Source organism: uncultured Fusobacterium sp. (assembly GCA_900541465.1). Lineage (GTDB taxonomy): Bacteria > Fusobacteriota > Fusobacteriia > Fusobacteriales > Fusobacteriaceae > Fusobacterium_B. The sequence continues at coordinate 51,693 of UQJY01000003.1, forward strand.
AGAAAAACTTGTTTCTATGGCTGAAACAGATAAAGATATTTATGCAATATCAGCTGGAATGGTAAAGGGAACAGGTCTTAAAGAATTTTTTGAAAAATATCCTGAAAGAAGTATTGATGTGGGAATTGCAGAAGGGCATGGAGTAACTTTTGCAGCAGGTCTTGCAATTTCTGGGAAAAAACCTTATTATGCAGTTTATTCTACATTTCTTTCAAGAGGAGTGGGGCAGCTTATACATGATGTCTCTCTGCAGAATCTTCCTGTGAGATTTATGATAGACAGAGCAGGAATTGTTGGGGAAGATGGAAAGACACACCACGGAATATATGATGTGCCTTTTATGCTTTCAATACCAAACTTTACAATTATTGCTCCGACAACTAAAAAGGAATTGGAAGAAGTGCTTGAATTTTCACAAAATTATAACTCTCCAATAGGAATAAGATATTCTAAAGAGAATGGTTTTGATATAGAAGGAGATAAGCCTTTTGTTCTTGGAAAATGGAGAGAGATAAGAAAAGGTGAAAAAAATCTTTATATAGGAACAGGCTCAATGTTAAAAGAAATTTTAGATGTGGAAAAAATTTTAAAAGAAAAAGGAATTTCCGGAACAATAGTGAGTGCTGCTTCAATAAAGCCTATGGATACAGAATACATAAATAAAAATTTTGAAAAATATGATAACATAATTGTTCTGGAAGAAAGTTATTTTAAAAATTCTTTTGGAAGTGAAATTATAGATTATATAAATAGTTCAAAAATAAACAGGAAAATAATTAAAATCGGAATAGAAACAGGAGCTGTTCCTCATGGAAAAAGAGGAATACTTCTTGAGGAGTATGGATTAAGAGGACTAAAATTAGTGGAAAGAATAGAAGGTAAAATTAATGGGGAAAGCTAATGAAAAAGCATTAGAGTTTATAAACGTACTTGTGAACAATGACATGGTTGGAGAACTTGAAAATCATGATGACCAAGGGGTAAAAGTAAGTGCACATACATATGATGTGCTTAAAGTATCCATTGATGAAATAAGAAGAGATTACAGTGATTTTGATGAAGCAAAAAGATTTATAGATTTTTTTGCAATAATAGTCGGGGTAATAATTCACGATTTGAGCAAAGGAAGTATAAGAAAAACTTCTGAGACAATGTCTCATTCTCAAATGATGCTTAAAAAACCTGATTATATTATGAAAGAAGCTGATTCTCTTTTAACAGAAGTTGAAAATCAGACAGGATTAAAAATAAAAGAGAGCATAAGAAAAAATATTACTCACATTGTTGTATCCCATCACGGAAGATGGGGAAAAATTGCTCCGAACACAAGAGAAGCCCACATAGTTCACAGAGCTGATATGTATTCAGCAAAATATCACAGAATAAATCCAATAGGTGCAAATGAAATTTTAGAAGCACTGTGCATGGGAGAAAATCTTGTTGAAGTGAGCAAAAGATTTATGTGCACAACAGGAGTTATAAAAGACAGACTTAAAAGAGCCAAGATGGAGCTTAGACTTAAAAATACAAAACACCTTATAAATTATTACAAAAAAACAAGAAAAGTTCCTATCGGGGATAATTTTTTTACAAAGAGAGTGAAAGAAACAGCAAAACTTATAGCAGCTGTTGATAAAAAAGGGTTCAAAAAACTTATTCTTACAAATCAGCTTTTAGATTACCTTGTTGACAGTGAAATTTTTGAACCTGCAGGAGAAGAAAATGAAAGAAAGAATTGATGTTCTTTTAGTGCAGAACGGTTTTTTTGAAGATATTGAAAAAGCAAAAAGAGCTGTCATGGCAGGAATAGTTCTTGTTAATGATATGAAAATAGAAAAACCGGGAACACAGATAAAAATAGATGATGACAAAGAGCTTAATATAAGAATAAAAGGAAAATCTTTTAAATATGTAAGCCGCGGAGGATTAAAACTTGAAAAGGCTGTAAAAGTTTTCGGGCTTGATTTTGCCGGTAAAAAAGTTTTAGATGTAGGTTCTTCAACGGGAGGATTTACAGACTGTGCTTTATCTTTTGGGGCGGAGCATGTTTATGCTGTAGATGTAGGAACAAATCAGCTTGATTGGAAACTTCGTAATGATGAAAGAGTTACTTCTATAGAAAACAGACATATAAGAGATTTGACACTGGAAGAAATTAATAATTCAGAGATAGACTTTATTGTTATGGATGTATCTTTTATATCAATAACAAATGTTTTTGATTCTTTGAAAAAATTTTTTAAAGCTGATACAAAACTTATGGCACTTATAAAACCGCAGTTTGAAGTTGAAAAAGAGATGATAGCAAAGGGCGGAATAGTAAGAGATAAAAAAAATCAGATTTTTGCAGTTGAAAGAGTTATAAAAGAAGCGGAAAAACATGGATTGTATTTAGAAAAATTAGATTTTTCTCCTATAAAAGGCGGAAAAGGAAATTCTGAATATATATCATTGTTTGGTTTGGAAAAGAAAGATAATGCAGATATAAATATAGAGAACATTGTTGAATTATGTGAAAACTTAGGGGGAGCATTATAATGAAAAATTTAAAGAAATTTATGGCAGCAGCTTTTATTATGCTTGTGCCTTTAAATGTGTCAGCCAAAGAAAAAGAAGTTAAAACAGGATTTATGAGCAATGTCAGAGAACTGAAAGAGATTTCAGATATTATGGATATCATTCAGGAAAACTTTGTAGGAGATAAAAAACTTGATAAGACAATTCTTATGCAGGGAGCTGTAAAAGGAATGATTGAAACTCTTGATGACCCTCACTCAAATTATTTTTCAAAAGAGGGAATGGAAGACCTTGAGGGAAAAATAAAAGGTGAATATTCAGGAGTTGGAATGATAATAAGAAAATCTTCAGGAGAGCCTGTAATGGTAGAACTTCTTATAGAGGGAACACCTGCATTCAGAGCTGGAATAAGACCTAAAGACAAACTTATTTCAATAGATGGAAACCAAACTTACAATATGGATCTTGAAGAAGCATCAAAACTTTTAAAAGGAAAAAGCGGAACAACTGTAAAAGTTCAAATTTATAAAGAATCAGAAAAGAAAACAAAGGATATTGTTCTTAAAAGAGAAACAATAAAACTTGAAAATGTAAGCAGTAAAATGCTTAATAATAAAGTCGGGTATATAAAACTTACTCAATTTGGAGATGACGTTGATGTCCAAGTGGCAAAAAGTCTGGAAAAACTTCAGGCAGATGGAATGAGAGGACTTATTTTTGACCTTAGAAACAATCCCGGAGGAAGAATAGACCAAGCTATAAAAATTGGTTCAATGTTCATTAAAGAGGGAGTTATTGTAAGCGAGAGAACAAAAGACGGAAAAGAAACTATAAATATGAGAGAAGGAAAATATTACGGGGATTTCCCTCTTGTTATTCTTATTAATGAAGGAAGTGCCTCTGCTTCTGAAATAGTTGCAGGAGCTGTAAGAGATTATAAGAGAGGGCTTCTTGTGGGAGAAAAAAGTTTCGGTAAAGGAAGCGTGCAGGTTCTTCTTCCGCTTCCAGACGGAGATGGAATAAAACTTACAATAGCAAAATATTACACTCCAAAAGGAGAAAATATTCATGGTAAAGGAATAAATCCTGATATAGTTATAGAAGAAGATGAAGATTATCTTTTCTATGACGGGCTTGTTACAAATATAGATGAAAAAGAGCAGGCAGAAAGCAAAAAAAGAATTCTTAATGATGTAGTTGGAAAAGAAGAAGCTGAAAAACTTGCAAAGAGACAGGATAAACAGCTTCAACAGGCAGAGGCTGCAATAGATTCAATGCTTAAAGAGAGAGAAAGTCAAAAATAAATTTTATTCATTTTCTTTGAGCAGTCAAAGAAAACAAACCAAAAGAAACCTGCTCTGCTGATAAAAAATATTTTAAAAAGGAAAGGCGGAATTAATGTTATATATAGTGGCAACACCAATAGGAAATCTGGAAGATATTACTTTAAGAGCTGTGAGAATATTAAAAGAGGCTGATTATATATTTGCAGAAGATACAAGAGTTACAAAAAAACTTTTAAATCATCTGGAAATAACAAATACTCTTTACAGATATGATGAACATACAAAACAACATCAAGTTGAAAATATAGTAAATCTTTTAAAAGAGGGGAAAAATGTAGCACTTGTAACTGATGCAGGAACACCATGTATTTCAGACCCAGGATATGAAGTTGTAGATGCAGCTTTAAATGAGGGAATAAAAGTAGTTCCTATTCCCGGAGTAAGTGCCATGACAGCAGCAGCTTCAGTTGCTGGAGTTTCAATGAGAAGATTTATTTTTGAAGGTTTTCTTCCAAAGAAAAAAGGAAGACAGACACTTCTTAAATCTTTTGCAGATGAAAAAAGAACAATAATGTTTTTTGAATCTCCTCACAGAGTTGTGAAAACTTTAAAAGATATAGAAGAGTTTATGGGAGTAAAAAATATTGTTCTTGTAAGAGAAATCACAAAAATTTATGAGGAAATTATAAGAGGAACAACAACAGAACTTATAGAAAAATTTGAAAAACAGACTTTAAAAGGAGAGTTTGTTATAATCGTAAGAGGAAATGAGCAGGAAGAGAAAAAAGAAAAAGTAAATAAATATGCTAAAGACGATTATGAGGAAGAGGATAACTACGAAGACGAGGAATAGGAGGAATATTTTATGTCAATGACAAAAATAAACTGGTATCCGGGACATATGAAAAAAACTAAAGACATGATGAAAGAGAATATGCCCCTTATAGATATAGTTTTAGAAGTGGTAGATGCAAGAATTCCTATTTCAAGCAGAAACCCAGATATTGCAACTTTCTCAAAAAATAAAAAGAGAATAATTGTTATAAATAAAGCAGACCTTGTAGAAAAAGAAGAGATAAATCAGTGGAGAGATTATTTTATAAAACATAATGATGCTGATGAAGTTCTTGAGCTTAGTGCAGAGACAGGATTTAATATGAGAAGACTTTATTCTATAATAGATAAAGTTGCTGCAGAAAAAAAAGAAAGAATGATGAAAAAAGGTCTTAGAAAAGTTAATACAAGACTAATGGTTGCAGGGATACCAAATGTTGGAAAATCAAGATTAATAAATAGAATTGTTGGTAAAAACAGTGCCGGTGTAGGGAATATGCCGGGATACACAAGAGGAAAACAATGGATAAGAATTAAAGAGGGATTGGAGCTTTTAGATACTCCGGGAATTTTATGGCCGAAATTTGAAGATGAAAGAGTTGGATTTAATCTTGCAATTTCAGGAGCAATAAAAGACGATATTCTTCCTATTGATGATGTTGCCTGCAAGCTTATTGATAAGATGATGAAATATGGTCTTAAAGAAAACTTAAAAAGCAGATATAAACTTCTTGATGAAGATTTTGAAGGAGTGACAGGAAACGTTATAGAAAATATCGCAAAAAGAATGCAGATGATACAAAAGGGAGGAAATCTTAATGTTCATCAGGCAACACTTACACTTCTAAGAGATTACAGAGCAGCAAAACTTGGAAAATTTGGTTTGGATAGAGAATTATTGTCTCAGGAGGCAAAAAATGAAAAATAGTGCAGCAGAAGGACTTAAATTAGATTTAAAAGCAACAGAAGAAATTTTAGTAAATTTTTTAAGAGAAGAAGTTTATAAAACTGGATTTAAAAAAGTAATTTTAGGACTTTCTGGAGGAATTGATTCTGCTCTTGTGGCATTTCTTGCAGCAAAGGCTTTTGGTCCGGAAAATGTTTATACAGTAATGATGCCTTATAAAACTTCAAGCAGAGAAAGTGTTGAACATGCAGAACTTGTAGTGAAAGCTCTTGGAATTAACAGCAAAAAAGTTGAAATTACTCCAATGGCAGATGCTTATTTTGCAATGAATGAAGATATGTCAAGCCTTAGAAAAGGAAATTATATGGCAAGAACAAGAATGTGTGTTCTTTTTGATAATTCAGCTAAAGAGGGAGCAATGGTTCTTGGAACTTCAAATAAAACAGAAATACTTCTTGGATACAGCACACAGTTTGGAGACTCAGCTGCAGCAATAAATCCAATAGGAGATTTATATAAAGCTCAAGTGTGGGCATTGTCTGAATATATGGGAGTGCCTGGTGAAGTTGTAAATAAAAAACCAAGTGCTGACCTTTGGGAAGGACAGACAGATGAGCAGGAGCTTGGATTTTCTTATCAGACAGCTGATGAAGTTTTATATTATTTAATTGATGAAAGATTTACACCGGAAGAAGTAATTAAAATGGGATATGATGAAAAAGTTGTAAATGCAATTATAAGAAAAATAAAATTAAGTCAGTATAAAAGAAAACTTCCTGTTATTGCAAATGTTTCAAAAAGAGGAATGGGAAATAATTTTAAATTTTCAAGAGACTGGGGAATGTAAAAAATAAAAAAGGCAGGTATGTATGAAAGAAAAAGAGGAAAAAAGCTTACTTGAAGAGTTAAAAGAGTTTGAAAAAGAGAAAGACAGAATAAGACAGATTGTCGGGAAAATCGGCGGAAAAAATAATACTCAGGTAAAAAGAGTAAACAGTCTTTTAATCGGAATGATAATAGCCCTTTTATTTATGGGTGGAGTTCTTAGAAAGATGTCTCTTGAACTTACTATGTATCTGGCTATTCTTCTTGGAATAACAAAAATAATATGGATGCTTTATGAAACAAAAAAATCAAATCACTTTCAGTTTTGGATACTAAATTCCATTGAAGTAAGAATTAATGAAATGGCAAATAAAATAAACAAAATTGAGAAAAAAATAAATGAACTTGAAAAAGAAAAGACAGAGAAAAAGGAAACGGCTGAAAAATAAAATGAAGTAAAAAATAAAGGGAGATGATGGTATGTTAATATGGCTTGTGGCAGCAGTGCTGTTTTTTATAGTTGAGGCAGCAGTGCCGGGACTTGTGTCTGTGTGGTTTGGAATGGCCGCAGTTGTTACAATGCTTGTATCTCCTTTTGTGAAAAATTTTCTTTATGAATTTTATATTTTTATAATTCTTTCTGGAATACTTTTCTTTTTTACAAGAAAAATTGCAAAATCTTGGAAAGAAAAGAGAAAAGATAAGCTGGACAGAATAAGAGGAACGGTTGTTGAGGTAAAAAGCATAAACGACAAAGGGCTGTATGAGATTTATCTTGACGGAAAAAACTGGACAGGAAAAAGCAGTGACTCTCTTGAGGTCGGTGAAAAAGTTCAGGTAGTTGATATTGAAGGAATAAAGCTTGTTTTAAAAAAACTTGAAAAATAGAATAGAATTTTTATACAGGGGACTTTAACAGGTCCTCTTTTTTTATACAGAGATTTTACAAAATATAAATATTTTTTAAACTTCAACGTTATATACTTTTCACATGAAAAGGAGGTAGAAAATGTATAAGGCAGATTCACATATACACAGCAATTTTTCAGGGGATTCAATGGAAAAGCTTGAAAATATAATAGAAAGAGCCATTGAAACTGGAATGGATGAAATTACAATAACAGATCATCTTGATTTGGAATTTCCGGGAGAAGTAAATATTTTTGAACTGGATTTTAAAACATATGTTGAAACTTTAAAAAAATTAAAAAACCTTTATAAAAATAATATAAAAATAAAAATTGGGATAGAACTTGGGCTTCAGCCTCAGCTTAAAGATAAATATGATGAGATTTTTAATTGTGAAGATATAGATTTTATAATAGGATCTTTTCATTGTGTGAGAGGAATGGATGTAGCAGACAGAAAATTTTTTGAAAAGTATTCAAAAGATGAAGCACACAGAATATATTTTGAGGAAATTTTAAACACAATAGATTTATTTCCAGAAATAAGTGTGTGTGGTCATTTGGATTTTATAAACAGATATGGAAGATCAGTTTATGATGACTACAAAAAAATAAATTTTGAAATGCACAAAGAACTTATTGATAAAATTCTTATAAAACTTATAGAAAAAAATATAGGAATTGAAATAAATACTTCAGCACTGAGATACGGCTTGAGAGATTTTCACCCATGCAGAAAAATTCTTAAAAGATACAAAGAGCTTGGAGGAAAAATAATAACAATGGGTTCAGATGCTCACAGAGCTTTGGATATAATGAGGGATTTTGATAAAGCGAGAGATGTATTAAAAGAAATAGGCTTTGAAAATTTTTGTGTATTTGAAAAAAGAAAAGCAGAATATAAAGAATTATAATAAATTATTTATGAAAATATAGGAGGAAATATGAAAAAAACATTATTAGGAATTTTAATTCTAGGAGCATTTGCAGGTTGCGGAAATAAAGAAGAAACAAAACAGGAGACAGCAGTAAAAGCTCCTATGACTTTAGAAGAAATAACAACAGCAGCAAAATCTGAAGGAGAAGTAAACAGTGTTGGGATGCCTGATGCTTGGGCAAACTGGGTTGGAACTTGGAAAGATATTAATACAAAATATGGATTAAAACACGTTGATACAGATATGTCAAGTGCAGAAGAAATTGCAAAATTTAAAGCTGAAAAAGAAAATGCAACAGCTGATATTGGAGATATCGGATATGAATTTGGAACTGTTGCAGCAGCTCAAGGTGTAACTCAGGCTTACAAACCTACAACATGGGAAGAAATTCCTGAATGGGCAAAAGATAAAGACGGACACTGGGTAATAGGATACACAGGAACAATAGCATTTATTGTAAATAAAGAACTTGTAAAAGATATTCCGACATCTTGGAAAGAACTTGGAGAAAGCAGTGCTAAAGTAACAGTAGGAGCTGTAGGAATTGCTTCGCAGGCAACAAACTCTGTTCTTGCAGCAGCTTTTGCTCTTGGAGGAGATGAAGGAAACATAATGCCGGCTATCAATTATTTTGGAAAAATGGCAGAGGATGGAAGACTTCTTTTAAATGACCCAATGATTGCAAATCTTGAAAAAGGAGAAGTAGAAGTTGGTCTTGTATGGGATTTCAACGGACTTAACTACAGAGACCAGATTGACAGAGATAAATTTGAAGTTTTAATTCCATCTGACGGTTCTCTTACAAGCGGTTATGCAACAATAATAAATAAATATGCAAAACACCCTAATGCAGCAAAACTTACAAGAGAATTTATTTTAAGTGATGAAGGACAGATAAATCTTGCGAGAGGTTATGCAAAACCAATCAGAACAAATGTTGTTCTTCCAGAAGATGTAAAAGCAAAACTTCTTCCAAACGAACAATATAAAAATGCAAGACCTGTAAAAGATTTTGAAGCATGGAAAAAAACATCTGAAAACATTGGAGAGTTATGGCAGGAGGAGGTAATTTATAAAGTAAACAAATAGACTTTATAAAGAAGTATTATGGAAAATAAAAACAGAGTAATTTTTGTCCTTTTGGACGGATTAAATTATAAAAATTCAGAGTATATGGGATATATGACAGCACTTGAAAGAGAGGGAAAAGCAAAATTTTCAAAAGTTCTTGCAGAAATGCCGAGTCTTTCAAAACCTTTATATGAAACAATTTTAACAGGGAAGAAGCCTGTTGAACACGGAGTTTTAACTAATGAAATTCCTGTTATGTCAAAAGAAAAAAATATATTTTCATTATGCAGAGAAGCTGGACTTACAACAGGAGCTTCAGGATATTACTGGCTGAGTGAACTTTATAACTCAGCCCCGTTTAATAAACTTGCAGATACAAACACACATGATGAAAGCAAAAATATTCAGCATGGAAGATTTTACACTCTTGACTATTATCCAGATGAATCAGTCTTTCTTGACGGTGAGCATATAAGAGAAAAATATAATCCAGATTTCTTAATGATTCATTCAATGAACATTGATGATGCAGGGCATAAATACGGTTCTGAAAGCAGAGAATATAGATATAGTGTAAGAACAGCAGATAATCTTCTTTCTGTATTTGTTCCAAGATGGGTAGAAGCAGGATACACAGTTATTGTAACTTCTGACCATGGAATGAGTGTTGATGGAATGCACGGAGGAAAAAACGAGCTTGAAGCAGAAGTTCCTTTTTGGATAATAAATGACAAAGAAAATATGAAATTAAGTCACAGAATGGAACAGGTTTATGTGGCTTCAATAATAGGATATATTTTAGGAATTGATACAAGCGAAATGAAAAACAGAGCTGAAAGTATCTACAGGGGGTACTAAAAATGAAGAGGAAAACAAAAGAAAAAATTAAATACGGATTGTTTCTTATTCCTCTTGCATTAATCGTAATATTTTTTCTTGTTGTACCTATAATTTCAGTTGTAGAGGGGAGTTTCAGAGCAGACGGGGACACTGCTTATTCCCTTTATAATTACAAATATATTTTTCAAAGCAGATTTTACAGACAGGGTTTTTACAACAGTATAAAAGTATCAGCTCTTTCTACAATTTTTGGAATGATAATTTCTTTTCAGCTGGCATATTCAATAAGCAGGCTGAATGAAAAAATAAGAGGAAATGTTCTTTTGTATTCAAATATGATGTCAAACTTTTCAGGGCTTCCACTTGCTTTTGCATTTATTATAATTCTTGGGGCAAATGGAGCAGCAACAATTCTTCTTCAGAAATTAGGAATAAAAGGTTTTGATATTTACAGCCAGTACGGGCTTATTCTTGTATATACATATTTCCAAATTCCTTTAGGGACACTTCTTCTTTATCCAGCTTTTGATTCTCTTGACGAAAGATGGAAAGAAGCCTGCAGTCTTTTAGGAGGAGGAAAAATAGATTATTGGAGAAGAATAGGATTTCCAATTTTAAAATCTTCTGTTATCGGGACAGGAATAATTCTTTTTACAAATGCCATAGGAGCTTATGCAACAGCTTATGGGATAATGGTATCAAATTATAATATTATCCCTATAAGAATAGGTGCTTTAATATCTGGTGATGTAATTTTAAAACCAAATCTGGCTTCTGCTCTTGCAGTTCTTTTAATACTTATGATATTAATTGTATTTTTTATAAATGAAAAATTTGTACAGAATAATAGATTCAGACAGGAGGAAAGATAAAAAGTGGAAAAAAATAATAAACATTATATTATCACGGGAATAATTTTATTTTTTCTTTCTGTTCCTGTTTTAGGTACAATCCTTTATTCTTTAAGCAGCAGCTGGGGGGCAACAATTCTTCCTGATGGATTTACACTGAAATGGTTTGCGGCACTTTTTGCTGACACAAGATTTATTGCTTCTCTTCAAAGAAGTTTTGCAATAGGAATTGTTTCTTTATTTGTGAGTATGTTTGTGATAATTCCATCAATAGTAATATCAGCATACTATTTTCCAAAAATTTTAAAAGTTATAGAGTTCATTTCTCTTCTGCCTTTTATGGTTCCTGCAGTTGTGCTTGCAGTTGGGCTTTTAAATGTTTATTCAGGAGTAAATATCAGAATTTTTGGAGTTCCTTTAATAATAATCGGAGCATATTTTTCAGTGGCATTTCCTTTTATTTACAGGGGAATAAAAAACAGCCTTGACGGACTTCATCTGAAAAGTCTTGTGGAAACTGTAAATATTTTAGGAGGAACAAATTTTGAAGCGTTTAGATACGTCATTCTTCCAAACTTGAAAAAAGGAATAATGAGTTCCGGAATTTTAAGTTTTGCTATTCTTTTGGGAGAATTTATGTATGCCAACCTTCTTATTGGTGGAAGTTTTGAAACTCTTCAAGTTTATCTTTATAACATGAAAGGAAAAAGCGGACATTTTACCAGTGCAATGGTAACACTATTTTTCTTTTTCATATTTGCAGTGACATTTATTGCAGTGAATATTGAAAAAATATCAAAATCAAAAGTGAAAAGGAAGGATTAATAGATGAGTTTTGTTGAAATAAAAAATTTGGAAAAATCATTTGGCGATACAAAAGTATTAAAAAAATTAAATCTTAATATTGAAGAGGGGGAGTTTATAACACTTCTTGGGCCGTCAGGGTGTGGTAAAAGCACACTTTTAAGATGTATAGCCGGTCTTAATTCAATAGACAGGGGAGAAATATTTATTGATGAAAAAGATATGACAAATGTTATTCCAAAAGATAGAAATATAGGAATGGTTTTCCAAAACTATGCTCTTTTTCCAAATATGACAGTTTGGGAAAATATAGAGTTTGGACTTAAAATGAAAAAAGAAAAAAATTATGATGAGAAAATAAAAAATATTATAGATATGGTTGAGCTTAATGGGAAAGAGAATTATTATCCAAACGAGCTTTCAGGGGGACAGCAGCAGAGGGTAGCTTTCGCAAGAGCTTTGATTACAAGACCAAAAATACTTCTTTTAGATGAATCTCTTTCAGCCCTTGATGCAAAAATAAGAAAAAGTTTACGTGATAAGCTTAGAAAAATCCAAAAACAGCTTGGTATAACAACTATATTTGTGACTCACGACCAAGAGGAAGCTCTTGCAGTTTCAGACAGGGTATTCGTTATGAATAAAGGTGAAATTTCTCAGTCTGGAACTCCAGAGGAGATTTATACAAATCCTGCCAATGAATTTATGGTCGATTTTATAGGAAACTATAATATTTTTAAAGGTGAAGATGCTGAAAAAATATTCGGCATAAAAGGAAAAACAGTTGCTGTACGTCCAGAATCAATCTATGTGAGGGAAGAGGGAAGAAATTATCAGGAAGAAAATTTCTGTACAGCAAAAGCCTGCATAAAAGATTTTATGATAACAGGAAATATTATAAGATATACTGTTGTAAAAAATAATGTGGAATTTTTAGTTGACCTTTTAAACAGAGGAGAAAATAAAGTCTTTAAAAAAGACAGCGAGATTGAACTTATGTTTATGAAAAAAGAGATAAAAGTATTCTAAAATAAAATTTCTTCCGTAAAAATTTTTTCTATTTATTTTGCTTGCTTCACTAAAAATGACAAACTCACTTCGTTCAAACAGTGTCATTTTTCAGCGTTCAGCTCACTGCATAAATTACGAAATAATTTTTAATGTCAAGAAATTTTATTTTAAAACTTAGATATAAAAATGAGTTGTTGCAAATAAATTACATCAACTCATTTTTTATTTTTATTATTACATTCTGTCAACAGTTTTTATTCCTAAAAGGTCAAGTCCTTGTCTTAAGATTTCAGCTGTTCTGTCAGCTATAAGAAGTCTTGAAAGTAATACTTCGTCTTCTTGGTTTAAGATAGGGCATGCATTGTAGAATGTATTGAATTTTTTAGCAAGGTCAAACAGATAATCTGTTAAAAGATTTGGTTTATATGTTTCTCCAGCTTTTAAAACCATAGTTGGGAAAAGAGTAAGGAAAGTAACAAGGTTTCTTTCAATCTTATCTTTTATAACAATCTTTGTATCAGAAGTTATAACTTTTCCCATTTCTTCAGCTTTTTTCTTTATAGACTGAATTCTTGCATATGAATATTGAAGATATGGAGCTGTGTTTCCTTCAAAACTTAAAACTTTATCCCATTCAAAAATAATCGGGCTTTGTCTGTTTTGAGAAAGGTCAGCATATTTAATTGCTCCTACACCAACAACTTCTGCAATATTATTTTTTTCTTCATCAGAAAGAGATGGATTTTTTTCTTCGATAACTTCTAAGGCTCTTTTTTTACCTTCATCAAGAAGCTGTTCAAGTCTTATAACATTACCTTTTCTCGTAGAGAATACTCCATCGGCAAATCTCATAATTCCAAACCAGATATGGATTTTTTCAATATCCCATCCAAGCATTTCAGTTATTTTAAAGAACTGCTTAAAGTGGTCCTGCTGTCTTTCGTCAGTAAGATATATAAGTCTGTTTATATCATAATTTTCTTTTCTGAATTTTACAGTTGCAATATCAGAAGTTGAATATAAAAATGCTCCGTCTTTCTTTTGAACTATACAAGGGTGAAGATTATCTTTTTCATCAAAGAAAACAACTTTTGCCCCTTGGTCTTCCACTGCAAGACCTTTTTCCACAAGTTCATCAAGAACAGCAGGCATCATATTATGATAGAAAGATTCTCCGTAATATGTGTCGAAAGTTATTCCCATTCTGTTATAAAGTTTGTTGTATTCGTCTAAAGAAACTTTTATAAATTCCTGCCAAAGAGCATAATTTTCTTTATCTCCGTCTTGAAGTTTTTTAAGTTCTTCTCTTGCTAAGTCATCAAGAGATGGGTCATTTTCGCTTTCTTTTGAAAATTCCACATAAACTCTTTCAAGTTCTTCAATAGGATTTTTTTCATATGCTTCTTTGTCAAGCCATTTTCTGTATCCGATTATAAGTTTTCCAAACTGAGTTCCCCAGTCACCGATATGGTTGTCAGCAACAGTGTGGTATCCTAAGAAGTTGTAAAGTCTTTTTACAGCATCTCCAATTATTGTAGAACGAAGATGTCCGATGTGCATTCTTTTTGCAATGTTTGGAGAAGAGTAATCGATAATTACATCTCCTTTTGTATTAAGTTCTGTATATTCAAATTTTTCTGTTGTCATTTTAGAAACATATTCTCCAAGATATTCGTCTTTTAAGAATATATTTATAAATCCCGGCCCTGCTATTTCTAATTTTTCAATCAGATGATTACAAGTTCCAATTTCATTGACAATTTCTTCAGCTATCTTTCTAGGATTTCCCCCTATTATTTTAGAGTTCATCATAGCAAAGTTTGTTTGGAAGTCACCAAATTTTTCGTTTGTAGCAATTGATATTTCTATTGGTTTTAATTCTTTATCAGGATACAGCTTGTGTATTGCTGTCATAAAGACTTCTTCTATGTATTTTTCAATTCTTAACATATATTTTCTCCAATCAATAGATTTTTAATAAAATAAAAAAAGGACCTCTTTTCATTAGTCCTTAGTAAGAATAAACTCCAGTCTACCGTTTTTCCCTTGGCTTTGGTCGCCATTTTAATAAGTGGTAGTCAGTTAAAGTAACCATATAGGGTCCGTAACATTTGAATGCTCGTGACGTATCTAAGCTAGTTAAAACAGAGCCGACCCCCTGAGCGACCATAGGCCCAAAGCCTCAGGAAAGTAACGAATAGACCAGAACTTCTATTCTTTAAAAGGATTATATCATATATTTAACAATATTTCAATATCTCTTTTACAAATTGTTCTTAATTATTTTTTTCTTCTTTGTAAGTGCTTTCAAGATATAGCTCTTCAAGTTGTTCTTTTTCTACAAATCCAGGAGCTTCTGTCATCAGACATTGTCCTTTGTTTGTTTTAGGGAATGGAATAACGTCTCTTATAGAATTTTCTTTAAGCATTACCATAAGCCATCTGTCAATTCCAAATGCAAGTCCTCCGTGAGGTGGTGCACCAAATTTAAATGCGTCCACGAAGAATCCAAATTTTTCACGAGCCTGTTCTTGAGAAAGTCCAAGTTTTTCAAATACTTTTTCCTGCACTTGAGGGTTGTGGATTCTGATACTTCCTCCACCAATTTCGTTTCCGTTTAATACAAGGTCATAAGTATTTGTTCTTATATCCATTTCTCCAGCAAGGAATCTGTCCATATCTTCTGCCATGATAGAAGTGAATGGGTGGTGTTCAGCTTTATATCTTCCCTCTTCTTCGTCATATTCAAACATTGGGAAGTGAACAATCCATAAGAATTTAAATTCATCTTTATTGTAAAGGTTAAGTTCTTTTCCAAGTCTTAATCTTACTGCACCTAAACTTGCATAAACAACTTTTGGTTTGTCAGCAACAATTATAATAACGTCTCCTGTTTTTGCTCCAGTTCTTTCAATTATTGCTTTCATTTCTTCTTCAGAGAAGAATTTAGCTATTGGAGAATGAACTCCTTCAGCAGTAAGTTTTATCCAAGCCATTCCTTTTGCTTTGAAATATGTTTTTACATATTCTTCATAGTCAGAAAGAATTTTTCTTGAGAATGTATCAGCAACACCTGGTGCAACAACAGCTTTAACAATTCCTCCAGCTTCAACAGTTGAAGTGAATGCTTTAAATCCGCATTTTGCAGCTATATCAGTAAGGTCTTGAAGTTCTACACCAAATCTTGTGTCAGGTTTATCAGAACCATATCTTTCCATAGCTTCTTTATATTCCATTTTTGGAAATTCATAATCAGCAGTTTCTCCAGTTACAGCAGTAAATACTGTTTTTGCAAGTCCTTCAATTATTCTTGTAACATCTTCAAGTTCAACGAAAGACATTTCAATATCAAGCTGAGTAAATTCAGGCTGTCTGTCAGCTCTTAAATCTTCATCTCTGAAACATTTTGCAATTTGGAAATATTTTTCAATTCCTGCAATCATAAGAAGCTGTTTGAAAAGCTGTGGAGATTGTGGAAGAGCATAGAATTGTCCTTCGTTTGTTCTGCTTGGAACTAAGAAGTCTCTTGCTCCTTCAGGAGTTGATTTTGTAAGGATAGGAGTATCAACATCTAAGAATCCTGCCTTATCCATATAATTTCTTATAGCCATAATCATTTTATGTCTCATTTTTAAGTTGTGAATCATTTGAGGTCTTCTGATGTCAAGGTATCTGTATTTTAATCTTGTATTTTCATTAAGACCTGTATCAGTCATTTGGAAAGGTAAAGTATCACAGCTGTTTAAAACTGTAAGAGATGTAGCAAATACTTCAATTTCTCCAGTAGGGATATTCATGTTTTTACTGAATCTTTCTCTAACTTCTCCTTCAACTCTTATAACTGATTCTGTTTTTAATTTTTGAGCAGTCTCAACAGTTTTCGCATCTGCAACGTCAGTGTGGAAAACTATCTGAGTGATTCCTTCTCTGTCTCTAAGGTCTACGAAAGTAAGCCCTCCAAGGTCTCTTTTTGTAGCAACCCAACCAGAAAGAATAACTTTTTGACCAATGTTTTCTTTCCTTAATTCACCTAAATTATGTGTTCTGTATATCATTTAAATCCTCTCCTTAAAAGATTATTATATATTATTTTGCAATTTTTTCTATAACTTCGTTAATTGAAACTTCCTCTTGTGTTCTGGCATTAAAATCTTTTAAAACAACAACACCTTTGTTAAGCTCATCTTCACCTATAATGATAACATAATTTACACCAAGTTTGTCAGCTTTTTTCATGTGTCCTTTCATTCCTCTTGCTCCAAAGTCCACAGCTGTCTTTATTCCAGCTTTTCTTAAATCATTTGTAAGTTTCATTGCACATTCTTCAGCCTGTTCTCCAAGCCATGCAACATAAACTTCAGGATTTTCGTTTGGCACTTCATCAAGAAGCATCATAATTCTTTCAATTCCTGCAGCAAATCCAAATGCTGGAATTTCTTTATCCCCAAGCTGTTTTAAAAGGTTGTCGTATCTTCCTCCTCCAAGAACAGTTCCTTGAGAACCAAGTTTATTTGTAACAATTTCATAAACTGTACTTGAATAATAATCAAGCCCTCTTACAAGTTTTGGATTCTCAACATATGGAACACCAAACATTGTAAGATATTTTTTAACTGTTTCATAGTGTGTTCTTTCTTCTTCAGAAAGTGAATCAATAATACTTGGAGCATTTTCTGTATGTTTTCTGCAGGTATCAATTTTACAGTCTAAAACTCTTAATGGATTTGTTTCAAGTCTTCTTTTACAGTCATCACAAAGTTCTTCTCTTACAGGCATTAAATAATCTAAAAGAGCCTGTCTGTATTTTTTACGAGATTCCTGCCCTCCGACAGAGTTTATATTTACCTCTAAATCTGTAATACCAAGTTTTTCTAAGAAATGATACCCCATAGCAATAACTTCTGCATCAAGAACAGGTGATGATTCCCCTAAAACTTCAACTCCAACCTGATTGAATTCTCTTTGTCTTCCAGCCTGTGGTCTTTCATATCTAAACATTGAACCTAAGTAGAAGAATTTTGAAACTTCTTCTTTTGCATAAATTTTATTTTCAAGATATGCTCTTACAACTGAAGCTGTTCCTTCTGGTCTTAAAGTTATGCTTCTGTCACCTTTATCAATAAAAGTGTACATCTCTTTTTCAACAACGTCTGTTGCTTCTCCTATTCCTCTTTTGAAAAGGTCTGTCTCTTCAAATATAGGTGTTTTGATGAAAGAATATCCGTAAGATTTAAATAAATCTTCTGCCATTCTGTGAATATATGAATATTTTGAGGCAGTTCCCTCAATAATGTCTTTTGTTCCCCTCACTGCCTTAATCAGTTTCATTAATTTCCTCCTGAATTTATTAAATAAATTTTATTTTCTGTTTTTCCATAATTTTTCAATTTTTTCTCTTATCTGGTTTTCAAATTTGTTGTTTCCCGGCTCATAATATTTTTTTACTTTTTTTCTGTAAGCCTGATTAACAAAATTTCCCGGATAATCGTGCGGGTATATATATCCCCTTGCAGAGTCAGATATATGAACCGGCACTTCTTCAAGGTCTCCGTTTTTTATATCTGAAAGAACTGCATTAATTCCATTATAACACGAGTTGCTTTTAGTTGAAATAGCTAAATAAACAACTGCATGAGCAAGTATAATTCTTATCTCAGGCATTCCTATTTTTTCAGAAGCATTGTATGCTGCATCTGCAATTAAAAGTGCCTCAGGATTTGCCATTCCGATATCTTCACTTGCCTGAATTAAAAGACGTCTTGCAATATATCTTGGGTCTTCTCCTCCGTAAAGAAGTCTTCCCAGCCAGTAAAGTGCAGCATCAGGGTCGCTTCCCCTTATGCTTTTTATCATTGCTGAAATTATATTGTATTTATCTTCTTCTTTGTGAAAAGAAGCACGTCTTTGTGAAAATATTTTTTCAACTTCACTGTCATTAATATTCTCGAGATTTTTAAAGTAAAGCTCAAGATAATTAAGGGCGATTCTGCTGTCTCCCTTTGAAATATCTAAGATAATTTCTCTTATGTTTTCAGGAAGAGTTTTTCCAAGATATTTTTCTCCTCTTTTTAAAATCTCTTTTATATCATCTCTTTCAAGAGCTTTAAACTCAAAGACAAGACATCTTGAAAGAAGAGCGTTGTTAAGATTATGATACGGGTTTTCTGTTGTTGCCCCGATAAGAATAAGAACTCCAGATTCTGTATAAGAAAGAAGAGCGTCCTGCTGAAGTTTATTAAATCTGTGAATTTCATCTAAAAATAAAACTGTTTTTCTATTATAAAGCTCTATATCATTTTTTGCTTTTGAAACAATATCCCTTAAATCATTAAGAGAAGCAACAGTTGCATTTAAAGTTGTTATATTGCAGTCAAGCTCATTTGATATAATCTCTCCCAGAGAGCTTTTACCACACCCTGGAGGACCGAATAAAATCATATTGCTTATGTTTCCGCTTTTTATGATGTTTGTAAGAATTTTATTCTCTCCTAAAAGTTCTTTCTGCCCTATAAATTCATTTAATTTTTTAGGTCTCAGTTTTAAAGAAAGAGGCTTTATATCATTATAATTATTTTGAAAAAGAGTTCCCATACTCATAAAATCTTCTCCCAAAAACATAGAAATAAAAAGACGTGCCTCTAAAACACGTCTTCAATTTTTTATGATAAGTATAAGTATAATAAAAGTGCTGTAATTATAAACAGAGCTGCCACAATTTTAGTTGCTTTTGCAAGAGGTCCTCCGTCTTTTGATAATCCGAAAACTGTATTTGCACTTCCCATTCCCATACTTCCAGAAAGTCCACGACTCCTGTCAGGCTGTATTAAAACTAATACAATCAGGGCAATGGCAAAGATAAATAACAAAGCTGTAAGTAACCCTTCCATTTTTTCCTCCAATTTCGTTTATATTCTCATAATATTATAATACATTATTAGAGATTTGAAAAGAATTATATTCAATAAAAAGTATTATTTTAGAAAAATAAAAAAGACTAGGGTTAATATTGGCATGACCCTTGTCTTTTTTGCTTTGTGTTTTCTTAATCAATTTTCCTAATTTTGATAATAGTAGTTTTTCTGTTATTATCTAAAAAAGTATATTAGTCTCTGACTATATAATTTTTATGTGGGTGCAGAAAGCTATGGCGTTGCTTAAAGCACCTGCTTTTTTTATTGCAGTGAGATGTCTTTTTCGTTGTTTTCTCTCAACGCTCGGCGTAGTATATGAAAGCCCCTACGTGGGTCCCAACCCTGCAAACAAGTCAGTAGCATTCGCCTTATTCTCCAATGCCCGAAATTTCAACTATTTTATATTAACATTATACCTTTTTTGCTAGAAAAAGTAAATTTATAACTTCTTCCATTTTTCTGCTTGTTCTAAATTTCACATATTTTCTAGGCTTTGAATGTATTATATCTGTCTGATTTCTTGGGTCGAAAATCTTTCTGGCTTTTGTCTCTCTTACCTCAAATATGCCGAAGTTTTTGAAAACAACTTTCGAAGAGGTTTTAAAAATATCTTTCAATGTTTCAAGAAATTCATCTACATCTTCCGTTGATTTTTTTATATCCATATTATTCATTTCTGCATAAAGTTTTACAAAATCTTTTTTTATCATTTTTCTGTTTCCTCCTCAAGATGAAGCTCATCTTTCAAAAGTCTGCTTACAGTAAATTTTATATACTTTCTCGGCTTTGCATGATTTTTTTTATTTATTCTTCTCGGGTCGCAGACATCTCTTTCTTTGGTTTCTTTCACTTCAAATATTCCAAATTTCTTAAAAGTTATTTTCTCAGTCTCTGAAAGGGCTTTTTTCAAAACAGATATAAATTTATCAATTTTTTCTTCAGCACAAATATTTTCTATTCCATTTCTTTCAGCATAAAATTTTATTATCTCTTTTTTGGTTGTCATAACCTTTTCCCCTTGTTTTTATTTTTTAAAAGAGGCTGTTACAAAAATTTTATAACAGCCCCCAGATAATTTATTATTTATTTTTGTTCATATACATTTATAAAACTAAAATCTGTAAGAAATTCCTGCTGTAACTCTTGAGTCATCTCCAGAATCACTCCACATTGTTTCATATTTTCCGTTTACTCCGAAACCTGAAACGTGTTCATAGTCAAATCCTACATGAGCAGTTCCTCTTGTTTTATCAATTTCAGGATTTCCAAGATTAATATTATCTATTCCATAAACAGATATTACAGTTTCTTCATTTCTGTTTACATCAGCCATTGAGTATTTTACTCCTGCTTCAAGTTCAAGAAGTCCTTTTTCAAAGTTAAATCCTTTTACTATATTCATTCCTGCACCTGCTTCAAATACATGAACATCTTTATTATCTACTTTTACTCCGTTTCCTTCTGCATTATCCTGCATAATATAGTCATAAGTAAATGATAAGTTTGGTTCAAGTCTTACTGTTTCTGTAAGAGCTATATCTCTTTTAACATATCCTCCTAAAGTTATTGCAAAAGAATCAGCACTTCCTTTTCCATTTACTTCTAAATCACTTATTGTATATCCTAAGTTTCCTGTTAAATCAAATCCATTTACAGAATGTTTTGCATAAGCTCCTATATAGTAGTTATCTCCTTTAAGAGTTCCTGCATCTTTTACATCAATTTCTGTGTCTCCTCCTCCAAGAGCAATTCCTAAAGATGTATTATCAGATACACCATATTCAATCATACCAACCATTGATTTAATATCGCTGTCATATCCTTTAACTTTGTTTGCTCCGTCATATTCAACATCAGAATTTATATATTTTGCATTAGCAAGCCATTCCCCTTTATTTGCTTTTTTACCCCATTCATTTACAGCACTCATAAATGAGTTAGAAATATCTCTTGTAATTTTGTATCCTGTTGTTGCAAGAGTATCTCCTAAAGCTCCTTTTCCATTAATTGCATTTGCAATAGATGAAACGTCAGAGTTATTTAAAGTATCTAGGATTTCACTGTTTGAAGAAGCATTTTCAAGCATTTCTTCATAAATTCCAGAATATCTTTCATCAATATTCATTTCTTTTGCAGATTTTACTCTTAATTCTTTTGAAGTATCATCTTTTGCAGTTGTAAATATTGCAGAAGCTGTTACTTTATCTTTTATACCTGCAAGATTATTTTTTGTTGTATCATCAAGATTATATTCTGCTCCTGCTTCAAGTTTCATATCTTTTCCAATATTCATTTGGAATTTAGCATTTTCTCCAAAAGTTGAATTTCCAATAACTTTGTTTACAGCTTCATTATTTATAAATTCAATACCTTTTTCAGCAGTTCCTTTTAATTCTCCAGTTAAAGTACCATTTTGGATAGTTGTTTTTTCTCCTGCTTTTGTTGTTGTGCCATGAGAAACATCTGCATTTGCTCCTATTTTCCAAATAGAATTTCCTAAATCAAGAGTATCAATATTTTTTAATTTATAATCGAAAGTATCTCCCGCTGATTTTTCAAGTTTTACAATATCTTTTCCACCATTTCCGTTAATTTCTCCAACTGTTCCAAGAATATTCTTTATTGTTAAAACATCATTTTCTGTTCCAAGAGTAATGCTGTCAATATTTATTGTTTTATCAGAAGAAGTTTGTCCATCTCCAAGAGTAATATCTGCTCCCAATATTTCTCCATTAGTTTCATTAAAACTAATTCCTCCTTTAATATCAATATTGTTTCCTAATATTACTTTCGTATTATCTTTTGAAGTTTGATGTCCAGAGAAAACAAGTCCTTCTTGCAGATTTAATTTATTAATTGTTGTATTTGTTTTTCTAGTAGTTAGAATTTCAAGTTTTGTAATATTATATCCTTTATCGTGGACTTGTGTACTATTTTTTAAAATAGTCATTCCTTTTCCTTCAACTTTACCTAAAACTTTTGAATTTTCTTCTATTGTTAAAATTCCTTTTTTATCAAGTTTAACAGCAATGACATTATCAAGAGGGTTTCCTTTATACCCTGTATATTTATTTCCTGCAATAGCATTTATAACAGAATTTCCAGTAAGAGTTAAATTTCCATTTACTTCTAAAAGAGTTCCATCTTTTTCAAAATATCCAATAATAGTTGAATTATTAAGAGTTAAATCATTATTTGTACTTATTACAGTTTTATCAGAGTTATCATCACTTCCAACTACTGTTGTAATATGATTTCCTGTTAAAGTTTTATTATCAAGAGTTACAGTTTCAGTTAATTTTCCATTAGTAGTATATCTGTCAACAAATAAGTTTGTATTTTCTGCTAAAGTTCCACCAGTAAATTTCTTTTCTTCTGCTATATTTTCTATTTGATTAGTTGCAACAAAAATATTACCTTTTTCTACTCTTGAAATTTTTATATTTTTCTTATCTTTAGCATCAATTCTTATTCCATTTTCAACTACTGAAGAACCAAAATATTCTCCACTTCCAGTATCTTTTACTATAGTGACTCCATTATTAGTGATATTTCCATATAAAACAGGTTTATTTATATAATTAAATACAATACCATTATTCTCTCCTTTATGTTCAAGGTCATCACCTGTATACATTCCATAACCACCATTATTATTGATTATACCATTATTCAAAATATTTAATGTTTCTTCAGAAATTACACCATAGCTTTTTTGCCCATAACCACCTGTGTTAGCAATAATTCCATAGTTTTCTGCTATTGCACCAGCTGTTGCAAGTTGTCCGTCATTTCCAACGTTAGCAATAATTCCGTAGTTGATTGCTTTATTACCG
The DNA here is from genome assembly GCA_900541465.1 of uncultured Fusobacterium sp. Taxonomy (GTDB): domain Bacteria; phylum Fusobacteriota; class Fusobacteriia; order Fusobacteriales; family Fusobacteriaceae; genus Fusobacterium_B. The sequence continues at coordinate 75,232 of UQJY01000003.1, forward strand.
CCTTTATCACCAGCAGCATATTGTCCCGCAGTATCACTATTAGCAATTATTCCATAGTTATATCCTGTATTATTTTTTCCTTGTATTTCCTGTCCTGCTTTTCCTTTGTTGGCAATTAAACCATAGTTATAGATTTCACTATTTTCTCCAGCCAATCTTTGTCCCAAATGTCCATCATTTATTATTAAGCCATAGTTAAAACCAGAACCATTTTTTGAATTTAACACTTGTCCAAGTCCAACTAATTGTTTATTTCCTTTGTTAGCAATAATTCCATAATTATATATCTTAATGTTTTCAGTTCCAACAGAATTTTGTCCTCTTTGTGAATCTGTTGCAATAACCCCATAATTTTTTAATATACTATTACTTCCATTAACGCCTTGTCCAGACTCTCCAGCTCCTATTATAATTCCATAGTTTACAGCTAAAGAATCATTTAAAATATTTTGTCCATGACTACCAGTTTTTATTGTGCCATAGTTATAAACTCTTCCGTTATTTCCAGCATATTGAACATGAGTTCCAATAAGTGTTCCATAGTTATAAGCACTTGAGTTAAGTTCAGCTCTTTGAACCATTTCTCTGGAAGTCATTGTACCATAGTTATAAACTTCACTATTTTTTCTTGCTGTCTGTCCACTATGCCCCCAGCCTTTATTTTGTGAATTTTTATCTGGATCATATTTTATAGTTATTTTTCCATAGTTTACTGCTTTTCCTCCATTAATAGCAGTTTGAACACCTTTTCCAGTATCTTTTCCGTCTATTTCTTCAGCGTCTTTTAACTCTCCAGTCCAATCTTTTCCATTAACAGAAATAGTTCCCTTTCCATCTGCTCTTAAAATATTATTATCTGCTAAACCGCTGTTTACTTTTTTCAATTCTAATCCTGAATTATAATCTCCATTATCAGTTTCTAATTTTACATCTTTACCCGCAATCAATAAACTTACATTTTTTATATTTTGTTTTACAGTAGTTGACATAAGGGCAGAATTATTATTTATAATATCTTTACTTAATACAACATCACTTCCAATTTTTATATCTTCTTTCAGTATATTTTCTTGTGTTCCTATACCATCAAGCCAAATGTCATGTGAAATATAAGTCCCATTTCCTTCAATGATAGAACCTTCTTCTGCTCCAAAAGAAACCAGTCCTGTAATAAGAAAAGTAACTACAACCCCCAATGTAATTTTCACTTTTCTTTTAAGAAATCTTTTCAAAGAATTTTCCACATAACTTTTACCCATATTAAAACCACCTCTTTTAAAAATTAAAATTCTTTAAGATTTTAAAAATACAAAAAAAAACCAGTGTCTTTATAACACTGGCAAAATAAATATTTTAAAGTCGAAAATTAAGTTTAGTTGGTTATAAGTTTTTATACGCTGGTAAAGTCAAAAAAGAGTATGTATTTTTTATAATTTTTTAAAAAAAAATCGTAAAAAAGTAGTATATTTATTTGGTTTTCTTGCTGTTTAATTAATTATAAGTAATTATACAGCATAAAAAATTATCCCCTTTTTTTATTTATTAACATATATTTTCTCTTTTGTCAAATTTTTTTAGAATTTATATATTTTTTAAGAGTTTTTTCAAATTTTTTGAAAAATTTTTTATTATTTTTTTATTTCTCTCTTTTTAATGTTTTTATCTGTCTTTTCAATTTTATATTTTCTTAAATTTGTACTGTTTTGTTAAAACTTTAATCGTTTTTCGTGTGTTTTGATTAATATTTCAGCACAAATATTTTTGACTTTTCAATTTTATTTCTGTATAATGCAGTCATGTCAGCTGATTAAATATTGGAGAAATTTCTCTGAACTTTTATTTTTTAAAGGGAGGTAAAATGTCTAAACAAATATTTAATTGTAATAAGAAAAATTTATATCACAAATCTTCAAATTTTTACAAGGAAAGAGAATATGAGAGAATTTTCCTTATCACCCATCCTGACTTTAAGGAAGACCCAGCAGAAAAAATTAAATACTACAAACAGTGTATTGATTATCTTGAAAACTTTATGCTGTATTTTCCCTGCCGTGAAATGAGCAGGATTGAATATTTTTTTATACAAAAGGCTTTAAACACTCTTACACCTCTTGCGAAACCACATAAACTTGCCGACTTTTTAAAAATAGATGTAGATTACATATATGATGCCATTGAAGATGAAATTCTCCCCCATTTTAATTATGGGAGCAGTTATTCCATTAAAACCGCTGAAATTATCCCTTTTCTAAATAACTCTTACAGCAGTATCTTAAACAGAAGAAAACTTCATTGTGGAAAACATTAATTTAAATAATTCAGGGTATGTCAGAGAGAGATTTACATTTCTCTTTGACGGCCTTGATATTGATGATTTCAGACGAACTTCCGCAGAAAATGAAAAAAGAATTCTTGATGAAAGAATAAAATCTATTCTGAGAGAAGAACGGAGAAAAAGAAAGCAAAGGAGAATCTGGGATATGGCAAAAGACATTCAAGATGAAATAAACGAGTATCTTATTAAGGCATCTAAGCCTAAAAATGATTTTGAAAAAATACTTATGAATAAAATGACTAAAGAACTTGGGACGGTTACTTCTGCTAAAGAACTTTCCCTTTTTTTAAAAATTGGAAAAAGCTCTATATACAGAGGGCTTGATACAGGGGAAATCTTATCTTTCAGAAGCGGAAAAAGAAGATTTATATTAACTGAGGGAGTTCTTCCATTTTTACGGGACTAAAAAAGGAGGTTTGTATGAAATACAATATATGCGGATACAGTCAGGCTGTACTTCTGAAATATAATTTAGACTGCAATGATGCTGTTCTTTTAAGAACTGTTATGGATATTTACACAAGCTCATCTGATAAAATTGATTATATCATACGTGAAAATGATAAATTTATGTGGCTCACTTATGGATATATTTCTGAACAGCTTCAGCTTTTGGGAAGTGTCCGTACAGTGCAGAGAAAGATTGATAATTTTATTGATAAAAAGATTTTAAAAAAAGTTATTTTAAATTCTAAAAATAAAAGAGCAGGAAAATATATGTATCTTGCTCCGGGAGAAAATTATTCAGAACTTTGTGAATATGATTTTTATAAAGCGACAGATTGTCATGACCCTTGTGACAAAACGGCACTTGACCACATGACAAATTGTCATATCAAAGATTCTTCTATAACTGATTATTCTAATAAAATTATAAACAAAAAAAGAGAGAGTGTTCCTCATATGGTTAATCTCATTCTTGAAAAATATAATGAGCTTAATCTTCCAAGCTATGTGAGACCTCCAAAAAATTACACAATTATGGACTGTTATAATTCTTATGGAATAGCCGACCTTTACAAAGCTCTTAAGATGATGAGTGAAAGCTCTTATGTTATGAAAAACTTCAGCATTGATATGGTATTTAACACAGATAATATACGGAAAGCCCTAAACGGAAGTTTTAAAGATAAGTTTCCTGTCAAGCCTAAAGAAAACAGAGAATATCTCAATGTTTCAAACAACAAAGTTTATGAGCCTAACAAGGATAATGAAGAGCTTTACAAGATTTTGGGATTGAGGTGATAATCTTGAAATGCAGTATATGTGGAAGTCCTTATGTTTTAAATAAAATGCTCCCTGAAAAAATGGTAAAGCTCTTAGGGGAAAAGATAAGATATATTCCCAGCTGTAAATGTCACGAAACTTTTTATGAAAACAAATTAAATGAGCTTTCAAAAGAAAATCAAAGGGAAAGAATTTTAAACAGAGGGAAAAAATACAGAAATTTCTCTGTAATTGATAATAAATTTTTAAATTCTACTTTTGAAAATGCTGAGGTTACAGAAAATATTTCTGTATGTAAAAAATTTGCTGAGGCTTTTACCAAAAAGAAAGTCAATGTGGGGCTTATTCTTTACGGAGATTCCGGAACAGGAAAAAGTTTTGCTTCTGCTTGTGTAGGAAATTATCTTATGGAGAGAGGGAAAAGTGTTATGGCTCTTAATCTCGGGCTTTACCTTGCAAGGCTTAAATCTGATTGGAGCAGAACAGAAACAGAAATTCTTGATAAGATTTCTGAATGCGACCTTTTGATAATTGATGATTTTGGAGCTGAAAGGGTGACAGACTGGGTGCTTGAAAAAGTTTTTCTCCTTATCGACGTAAGGTATAAATCAGAAAAGCCCATTATTATTTCTACAAACTTAGAATATAGAAAAGACAGGGAATGTGATATTGCCAGAGTTTTTGGAAAAAGAGTAAAAGACAGAATAAATGAGATGTGCTACCCTCTTTTCTTTTATGGGGAAAGCAGGAGAAAACCGGGTACAGAAAAATTTAAAAATCTTTTTACATAAAAAAACGGGGCTTTATTAAAACCCCGTAATTTTTAAAACTATTTAGAGCTTACCCATAATCCGTGAAGATTACAGTATTCTCTTGCTTTCACTGTTTCCCCTTTTGGAACTTCAAAGAAAGCTTCAGGAGCATCTCCTGCTTTTAAATATTTTCTGTAAAGTTTATCTCCGTCAACTATAATTTCTATCATAGTGATGTAATGATTTTCTAACATTGGGTGAGCTGTTTCTTTACCAACTTTTACCAAATATCCATTTTCTTTTTCTTCGATATAAGGAACGTGTTTTTCTCTAGCTGCATCTTCTGTATGTTCTTCTAATTTTTCAAATTTAACCCCGTCAGCAGAACCTGTACATTCTTTGTTTTCCTTGTAAACAACTTCTGCTACCATACCGCATTCAGACTTAAAAAGATCAAATTTTTCCATTTCATTCCTCCTTTTTATTTTAAACCCTCAAAAGAGAGTTAATTTTTCAGTGCTTCTTCACTGCAGTGTCTGCATACACCTTTAAAGTATATATGTTTTTCCTTTATCTCATACCCCTCTAACTCTGCAAGATCAAGAGTATCACTTTCCACTTCTATATCATAAATATTTCCGCATTTTTCACATTTAAAATGACCGTGAAGTTTTAAGTAAGCATCATATCTTGTTTCGTTTTCCTCTATAACAAGAACATTTACAATATTTTTTTCTACAAAAAGATTTAAAGTATTGTAAACAGTTGTTTTGGAAAGAGTTGGTATCTCTTTGTTAAGTGCTTTGTATATTGTGTCAACCGTAGGATGTATTTTATTATGTAAAAGGAACTCATATATTTTCATTCTTTGGTAAGATGGTTTTATTCCATTCTCTTTTAAATATTCCCCAACATTTTCCACATAGTGTGTCATTTACATTCCTCCTTTCAGCTAATCTACTCAATTTTGTAATGATTATAATTTATTATATAAAAAAATACCAAAAAAGTAAAGTATTAGTTGAAAGAATATTTTTTTTATATTTTTTTTCTCATGATATAACGGTCTATACCCGGTTCATATTCATCTATTTCTAAAGACTCTATATAATAATCAAGATTTTTATATAAAGTTATGGCTTTATCATTTTTTGGGTCAACTGTAAGGGATATCTCTTTTATTCCAAAATTTTTAAAATAATCTTCACAATGAACTAAAAGATTTGTCCCTATTCCCTGTTCACGATATTTTTCCATAACAGAAAAACCATAAAGAAAGGCTTCCGGTCTGTCAAAGGCAACCATAAATTCAGCAGCCCCTATAACCACACCTTTTTCCACCACTGCAAAAACTCTTCCAAATTTTACAATGGGCTTTAATATCCATAAATCCACTCCCCCAAATCTTCCAAAAGTGGATTTTTCCATTTCAACTATTCCGTCCATCAAGTCTTTGTCTTTTATGGACACCTGTACTATCTTCATTCTTTCTCCCTAATATTCAACTTTGATAAGATAAAGCCCCCCCGGCTCAGCAACTTCAATTTTTCTTTCTTTTTCCGGCTCGTTTAAAAGAAGTTCTAAATAATCAGAAGATTTTCTTCCGAAATACACATCAAGTGCTGTTCCTACAATTATTCTTACCTGAGTTTTTAAAAAAGCACTTCCTTCTATATATATTCCTATTTCACTTTCATTTTTAAAATATACATCTATTTTATATATTTCTCTTATTGTTGTTCTGTTGTTTTCATCTTTTATTCTGAAATTATTAAAATCATGTTTTCCCGTTAAGACTGAAAGAATTTTTTTAAATTTTTCAGGGTCAACAGGTTTTGGAATATATGTTTTGTATCTTCTTGAAAAAACATCTTTTTTCCATGTGATTATATATTCATAGGCCCTCATTTTCGGCATATAACGGGCATTAAAATCCATACTTTCTTCACTGACATCAAAAATATCAATATCAGAAGGAAGAAGTTTATTCATGGCTCTTTTTAAATTTTCAAGAGGGATTGTAAGAGATGATTCCATCATAAAATTTGAAACCTGTACTCTGGCATGAACTCCTCTGTCAGTACGTCCTGCTGTTACAAGATTTATCTCTTTTTTTAAAATAATGCCAAGTACCCTTTCAATTTCCCCCTGAACAGTTCTTTTGTCAGGCTGTCTTTGAAATCCGTAAAAATCACTGCCGTCATAGGAATATGAAATTTTTATATTTCTCATACACTCTCCCAAAAAATAATTAATATCTCATTACATATAGCATATAGCCAAAAACATTAATTGTCAAATTTCTTATTACTTTTCTTTGTACAGTCAAAGAAAAGTAACCAAAAGAAAACTGCCCTGCTGATGAAAAATAGTTTTATTTTTTATAGTTATCTATTATCTTATTTCTTATTATGTTATTTAAATTTTTCTTTTCTTCAACGGAAAGAACTGAAACATCAACAGGTTTTTCTATTATAAGTTTTACTTTTCTGTTTCTGTTTACCCCTATGCTCCCTCTTCTCTGTATATCTATTGCCCCTATTATTGTCATTGGAACAATAATGCCGTCTGTTTCAAGTGCAAGTTTAAAACTTCCCTTTTTAAATACCCCTATCTCTCCTGTTATGCTTCTTTCTCCCTCAGGAAAAATAACAGTAGGGTATCCCTCTTTTACAATTTTAACAGCTTTTTGTATACTTTTTATTCCTTCACGGGCATTGCTTCTGTCAAGAAAAATATAATTTCCTCTCTTCATCCATCTGCAGAAAAACGGCCATGATTCCATCTCTTTTTTAGCCACAAAACCTAAATCTATATTTCTTATTCCTGTAAGAATAACAGGGATATCAAAATTGCTCTGATGATTTGCTATAAAAACTATCCCCTTTTGTCTGTCCAGATTATCAAAAGCCTCTTTATCTTTATAAATAACTTCAACTTTTGTTCCCAGAACTTTTAAAAAAGAACAGCTTATATCATGCAGATTTTTTCTGGCAAGAATTATTTTTTTCCTTTTATCATTATAAAAATGTGCAGGTATAAATGTTATTTCCTTATATACAAAAAGACAAAGTGCAGAAACAGCAGCAAGTATTATTCCAAACATGAAACCTCCTATTCAAGATTTTCAACGGCTTTTTTTATTATCCCGTATTCAAATCCTTTTCTCATCAAACTTTCAACTTTTTTACGATACTCTTTGCTTCCCATTCTCTCCCAAAGTTTTTGAATTTCACAAATTTCACTGTCAGTGTTTTCATTTAAAAGCTCCCTCACTGCAGAGCCTTTTATTCCTTTCAGTGCCAGCTGATATTCAATCTTTTTCTTTCCCCATGTTTTATGGGATTCTATGAATGATTTTGCAAATTCGTAATCGTTTAAATAACACATGTCATTTAATCTTTGAATCACTTTAGATATTATAATTTTTTCTTTGTATTTTGTCAAAAGTTTTGTTTCAAGCTCCATGGTACTGTAATCTCTTTTGGCTAAAAGCCAGTAAGAAAAAGAAAGAGCCGAAGACTCGGCTAAAAGCATATAGCTCTCCCCTGTTATCTCCATGCTCTCTTTTAAATTATATTCTCTTATAGTATTTTTGGGCAGAGAAAATTCAGCTCCGTTTTCAAAAAGAATTTTATTCTTCTGAACCCTCAAAATCTTCATTTTCTTCCACGTCCTCATCTATCTCTTCAGAATTCTTTGCTTTTCCCACTGCATTTTTTGCTTTTAATTCATCAAAAATACTGTTAAATAAATCTGTTTCTTCTTCAAGTCTTGCCTTAACATTTTCTTTACCTTGTCCAAGTCTTATGTCTCCATAGCTGAACCATGCTCCAGATTTTGAAACTATATTTGCTTCAATTGCAGCATCAAGAACTTCTCCGACTTTTGAAATTCCTTTTCCATACATAATCTGGAATGAAGCTTCTTTAAAAGGAGGTGCTATCTTGTTCTTTGTTACTTTAACAAGAACTTCGTTTCCTATTATATCATCACCTTGTTTTACAGATCCCACTCTTTTTATTTCCATTCTTACAGAAGCATAGAATTTAAGAGCCTTACCTCCTGTTGTTGTTGTCTGAGGTCCGAATCCGAATCCTCCGATTTTATCTCTTATCTGGTTGATGAAAATTAAAGTTGTTTTTGATTTATTTAAAGTTCCTGTAAGTTTTCTAAGAGCTTTTGACATAAGTCTTGCTTGAAGACCCATCTGCTGATCACTCATCTCTCCGTCAATTTCTGCTTTAGGAACAAGGGCTGCAACAGAGTCAACAACTATTACATCTACTGCTCCTGAACGGACTAGCATATCTGCAATTTCAAGAGCCTGTTCTCCAAAATCCGGCTGAGATATAAGCATTTCATCAATATCAACTCCAAGAGCTTTTGCATAAGTAGGGTCAAGAGCGTGTTCAGCATCTATAAATGCAACTACTCCTCCCATTTTTTGTGCTTCAGCTATAATATGAAGTGCTATTGTTGTTTTACCTGAACTTTCAGCTCCGTATATTTCAACAATTCTTCCTCTTGGAACTCCTCCAAGCCCAAGAGCTGCATCAAGATTTATACTTCCTGTAGGAATAACATCAATGTTCATTGCTGCATTTTCCCCAAGTTTCATTATAGATCCCTCTCCAAAATCTTTTGTAATCTGCTTTATGGCATTTTCTAATGCCTTATTTTTATCCACTGATTCATTTTTCTTAACTGCCATGTAAACAAAACCTCCTCAAATTAATTATTATTTTCCATATCCTTTTCTATCTCTTTTAAAATTATATCTTCACTTAATTTATTCATGCAGTTTAAATGTCCTTTTGGACACTCTCTGTTTCCATGAAGACTGCACGGAGAACATTTTTCCCCTTTGTATATAAGTCTGCTTTTTTCATCATACTCAAACATATCAGGGTCAGTAGGCCCGAATATTACATAAGTCCGGCAGCCTACACCTCTTCCTATGTGGAAAGGGCCTGAATCATTTGTCACCATAAGTTTTGCCAGAGAAAGCAGAGCCCCGCTCTCTTTAAGTGAAAGTTTTCCTGCAAGATTTATGCAGACACCTCCGCTTATTTTGTTTATATGGTCGCATCTTTCAATGTCCTCTCTTCCCCCGATAAGAACAGTTTTAATATTATATTTTTCATATAATTTCTTAGCAAGATTTCCAAAACCTTTTTTAGTCCATTTTTTAGTTTCTTTAGAAGCTCCCGGTGCCATTACAAAAAGCCCTTCATATTCTTTTACCTTTTCCAAATCTTTTGGTGAAAAAGTAAAAAGAAGTTCTTCTCCCCTGTATTTAAGCCCAAGTTTTTTAAAAGGCTTAAAATAATTTTTTACAATGGTGTCATCAACATGATATTTTATAAGTTTCATCTTTACCAGAAGAGATTTCCACCATTTTCTTTTTGGATAAACCAAAACTTTTGCACCTGAAAGTTTTATCTGTTTTGATATTATTTTTGATCTTATTTTGCTGTGCAGATCAAATACATAATCATATTTATTCTCAGCAAGTTTTTTCCCAAAAGCTACCATATTTTGATAACCGTCATTTTCTTTTTTATCAAAGAAAATAAGGTTGTCTATATAAGGAATTCCCTCTATGGAATCTTTAAAATTTTTCATCACAAGGAAATCAACCGCTGCATCGGGATATTTCTCTTTAAGCTGTTTCAAAACAGGAGTAGTAAGAATTACATCTCCTATGGAACTAAGTCTTATAACAAGTATTTTCACTATTACATCACTAACCTTTATTTCTTATTTTCTTTCTGAAATTTCCCCACCAATGCAGGTAACTGTTTAAAAGTTTTGCTCCTTTAAAATAAAAACTTTTCACATTAATATATTTTTCTAAATCTATGTTACAGCTTTCTTTTAAATATATATATTCGTACATCTCTCCAAATTTTCCATATATATTTCTTAAAAGTTTGCAGTCGATAAGATAAATTCTCTCATCTGTTACAAGAAAATTTTCTATCTGAGAATCGCCATGAAGAAAACCTTTTCCATGAATTTCTCTTAAAGAATTGCAGACTATATCAAAATCTTTTTCCGTACTTGGTCTGCTTTCAATATATTCGCTTACAGAAAGAGAGTCAAAAACCATTCCATATTTTCTTTTTTCAAGAGCTAAGAAAGGTCTTGGAGCATGAAAGCCGTTAAGCATAAGTTTTTCAAGCTGTCTGCACTCTCTTGTACTTTCTCCCCCTCTGAAAATAGAAAGAAATCTCTGCCACTTTCTTCTGTTTTTTTCTCTCGGCACTTTAAGTACATATCTTTTTCCGTTTATTCTTATAAGCTGAACAAGGCTTCTTCTGTCATCTTTTAATGTACGAAGAACTGTATAGTCATTTGCCTTTATCCTCGTATAAAAATCAACCGTGTCTTTTTGATTGTAAAAGATATAATTTTTTCCGTCTCTTCTTCTATCCATTTTTATCTTTTCCCAAATATTTTTTTATTTTTTCTATAACTTTTTGAGGAACAATATCTCTCATACATTTAAAATGCCCCTCTGGACATTTATCTCCTCCATGAATACCACAAGGTCTGCACGGAAGATTTTCTGTTTCTAAAACTTCGCTGTTTTTACTCCATGGGAAAAATCCAAATTCTTTTACAGTAGGCCCAAAAAGAGCTATAACTCTTGCTTTTTCTGAAGCAGAAGCTATATGAATTGGAGATGAATCATTTGTTAAAACCACATCTGCCCTTTTTAAAATTTCAGCTAAATCCAAAAGAGAAGTTTTTCCCCTTAAGTCTGTAATTTTTTCTGTGTGAAGAGGGATTGAAATTTCATCTTTTCCTCCCACTGCTGCAATTTTTATATCTTCATCTTTTGAAAGCTCATCTATAACTTCATTAAAATATTCCACAGGCCACTGCTTTGTAAACCATTTGCTTCCCGGAGCAATCACCACCGTTTTTTTATTTTCAAATCCATTTGCTTTCCATATATTATTTACTTTTTCTATTGAAGATTTGTCTGGAAAAAGCTCTATCTCATATCTTTTTCCCTCTGTTTCAGGAGAATTTACAAAAGATAAAAGTTTTTCAACTTCGTGCTTTGATTTGTCATAATGGATTTTTTCTGTGAAGAAAAATTTTCCTGCAGCAATATCATATCCCTTTCTTACAGGGGATCTTGAAAGCCATGAAAGAAAAGAACTTCTTAAATATCTGTGAGGAGTTATGACCATATTAAAATTTTCGTATCTTAATCTTTTTCCAAGCTCGTAAATTCCTCTTATCCCTTTATGAGCTCCTCTTTTATCATATTCTATTATCTCATTTATATTGGGATTGTTTTTTAAAATTGCAGCTCCTGCCGGTGTTGTCACATAAGCAAGGAAACTATCCGGATAAACCTCTTTTATTTTTCTCACAAGAGGTGTTGAAAGAACAATATCCCCTATAAAAGCTGTATGTATTATTAATATTCTCAAATTTTTCACCCCTTAAGTTTTAAAGTTTTTCTTCCAAAAGGTCTAAAATTTCTTTTTCTACAGATTCATCATATGAATCAAAATATTTATGAGAATAATCCTCTTTCACCTTTCTTTCAGGTCTGTCTGGAACTACATAACTTACATTTGGATTGTTATACACTCCCCATCTTGTAGGACTCTGAGTTTTTTTATTAGGATATATCGCCACAATATTTTTTTGAAGAGAACCGGCAATATGTGTAGGCCCTGTTGAACCGCCGAAATACACCTTTCCTCTTTCTATAACTGCTGCAAGATTTAAAAGAGAACCCCCGTTTGCAAAAAGATAAACTCTCTCTCTTCCAATTTTATTTATTATATTCTGTCCTCTCTCTTCTTCTGAAATATGGCAGGTAATAATTATGTTTAAATTTTCAACCCTGTCATAAATTTTTTGAAGCAGAGAAACATACTGATCATCTGTAATATTTTTTGCAGATCCTCCCATAAAAGGATTTACCACAAGAGTTTTTTCTCCTATATTATTTTCTTTGAAAAATCTTTCAGCAACTTCTCTGTGATTTTTCTCAAGATAAATTTTTGTTTCTTTTTCAAAAAGCTCATCAAATTTTTCCGGGTCAATCTTTCTTATTAAATCCAGATTATAGTCAGCTTCATTCTTTACAGACTTTGATCTTTTCTGATAAACTCCGTGATTAAAAGCAAAGAAAGATGAAAGTTTTGAAATCGGCCCTATTCTTTTTTCAGCTCCGCTTGCTTTTGCAAGTTTTGCTATATAGCTGTCGTTATATAATGCAACAAATATATCTGCATTAAAATATTTTATTTTTTCAAGAAGTTCTTCCTGTCTGAAATCATCTATCTTATAAACCCTGTCAACATAAGGAAGATTTTTTACAATCTCATAATTATAATTTCTCACCAGAAGAATTATTTCAGCTTCAGGATACATTTTTTTTGCCATAAAAAAGCTGGGAATTGAAAGTATTAAATCCCCTATTTTATCTGTTCTTGATATTATTATTTTCATAATATGCTCCGTTTTTATAAATTTCTCTAAGTTTAAAATATTTTACCATTGAATACATAGAGCTTGCACAAGCTATCATAAGCCCCTCTATACCATCTAAAAATCCAAGTCTTATTATATACATTTTTATAAATTTATAGATTGGATTAAAAATAATCTGAAGTGCAGAAGGCTTTTTCCCTTTTTTATAATATTCAACAGCTCCCTCTGTTGTGTATCTGTTAAATTTTACAAAATAATCTTGAAGAGTCAGGTAGCTGTGATGAAGAATATCTTCTTTTAATGTATAAACTTTTTTATCAGTCTGAAATTCTTCATGAACCATATTGTCATTAAATCTTCCTGCTGACTTTTTAAAAAGTCTTATGTGATATGAATTGCTCCAGCCACCATGTTTTAATTTTTTTCCAAAACATACAGAAGAAAAATTTATTGTAAATACTTCCCCTTCTATTTCTCCATTTTTAATTTTTATTATTTTTTCTTTAAGAGCAGGAGAAATCTCTTCATCTGCATCAATATTTAAAACCCATTCATGAGAAGCACTGTCTATAGCTTTATTTCTCTGCATTCCATATCCAAGCCATTTCTGATATATAAATTTTGCTCCAAATTTTTCTGCTATCTCTTTTGTTCTGTCAGTTGAACCGCTGTCAATAATAACTATTTCATCAGCAAATTCCTTTACAGAATTTAATGTTTTTTCAAGTATTCTTTCTTCATTAAGTGTTATCATTGCAACTGATAATCCCATAATCATATCCCCTTTAAAATTTTATGATACCCAGCCGTAAATTTTTCCAAGCAGAAGATTTCTTCCAACCATAAGATTTATTTTAAATTTTTCCGGTGTAAATTTTCTAAGTTCTATTCTTCTTATCATATCCCAATTTGGAGAATATGAGTTTGTTCCTTTTTTAGTTGTGATAAATCCTTTCACTCCTAAAGTTTTTAAAAGAGAAACTGTCTCTCTGCTTCTGTGCCCCCACGGCCAGCAGAAATATTCAACTTTATTTCCCAGTTTTTCTTCTATTATATTTTTATTTAACAAAAATTCTTCACTGATACGTTTTTCAGCATCTTCCCAAGCTTCAACCATCACATAAGGCTCTATATGTTCATCAACATATTTCTGCCCCAGTGTTAAAATCTCTTTTTCGCTTTTTCCCTTTAACTCTTTAAAATAATATTCCTGAAATTTTTTAAAAAATTCTCTGTTAATTATAAAACCTTTTCCGGAATATTCACCGCGTTTTGGAAATTTAGGAAATCCCTCTTCCACATCTCCATAAAGAAAAACATCTGTACAATCTGTACTTTCTTTTTCAAACACTCCCTGAAATTCAAGCCCTTTAAATATTGCCATATGTTTGTGAGAATGTGCCTGAAAATCCACAAGCCCGCTGTCATACATCTCTTTTATTTCAGACCAAGTCATATACTGCTCTGTCGTTCCGTCTCCCAAAGCATTATATTTTTTTATTGCATTGTAGTTTGCTGTCCCGTTTATTTCTATCTTTGTTTCTCCCCATCTTTTTTCGCCGATATACAAAGTATTTAAAAATACTGTGGCTTTCATATTATATTTTTTTAAAAGAGGAAAAACAATTTTATAATTATCATAATATCCATCATCAAAAGTTATAAGAACACTGTTTTTCGGTGTTTCTTTTTTCCCGTATTCTGAAAGGGTAATTGTATTCATATTTTTTTCTTTTAAAATTTTCAAATGTTCTTCAAAAACTTCAGGTTTTACATTTGAAAGATTATTTACCTGATGATAAAGAAAAACAGGGATACCTTTTCCCATAAAAAAAATTAAAGCCAGTAAAATAATTATTGCTGCATATATCATAAAATTCCTCCAAAATTGAAAAAATCATATTAGAATATTTATATAGATTATAAAAAAATATATTTAACTTTATTTTTATTTATCTATAAATAATTATATCAGATTATAAATTAAAAATAAACTTATTCGGAAAAAATCAAAAAGTTTATTTATATATCTCCGTCATTTTTAATGAACGTTCCCTGAACCAATTTCTAAGTTCCAAAGGTTCAAGAATTTCAGCTTCATTCCAGAAAGCAGAAAAATATCTTTTTCCTTGAAGTTCAGAACACTGAAATACACAGATATTTCCTTCCTGCTTTAAAAGTTTCGGCCTGTAAGTTTTTACTCTTTTTAAAATTTCAAGCCCCTCGTCTGTAAATTTTACTTTCACTCTTTTATTATAAGAAAGAAAAGGATCAAAATTTTCTATCACTTCATGGACAAAATCATTTTCTCCCTCATAAACTTTTTTTTCAGTCACATATACAGCCTTTATATTTCTAAGTGTAAAGTTTTTAAATCTCTTTTCATCTTCATCATAAGAAAAAAGATAATTTTTAAGCTCCAGCTCTGATGATGCCATATAATAGGGAGATATTGTTTTTTTTGTTCCATCTGCAAAAGTTACTATTATTTTCTTTTTATTTTCTACACCGCACATTATTTTTTCAGTTATGTTTTTAAAAATAAAAAGCTCCCTGCTTTTTTTAGACTGCTGTGCATAATAAAAAAATATATTTCTGAAATATTCAGCTTCAACCTCTATTTTCTTTTCAGCTAAAAAAGAATAATAATTTTCAAGATTTTTCTTATTAAGATTAAACTGAATTATTTTTTTTGAACCGTTGTATTTATAGTTGTATATCTGTTTAAATCCCTTTGAGTTTTCAAAAATATAGTTGCATAAAAAGTTTTTTGTAATTCTGAAATCTTCCAAGTCGCTTTCTATTATTTTATATATTTCATTGGGAACAGTAATTCTTAATTTTTTCTCCATAATTTCTCCTGTAAATTTTCTCTACATATTTAGAATAACATTTTTTAAAAAATAATACAAATTCATATTTTATGAACAAAAAATATTTTTTTATTATTGCAGTACAATATTTTTTTAATATATACCTGAACAAAATTATTAACTTATTGAAGTATGGATATATTACTGCATAAATTATAAAATGTTTCTATATTATAAAAATTACTTATAAAAATATTTTTGGAGGACTTCATATGACAAAAAAGAAAAAAACATTTTGGGAAAATTACCGTTTCTCAATTATACTTCTTGGTTCAATAATTCTTGGAAGTATATTAGGGGGCGTTATGAAAGACAAGGCTTCACTGTTTAAGCCTTTCGGAGATTTATTCATCAATGCAATGTTCACAATCGTTGTGCCTTTAGTTTTTGTAACAATAAGCAGTTCTGTTGCAGGTATGAGCAATATGAAAAGACTTGGAAATATTTTAAAAAGTCTTCTTCTTGTTTTCTTCTCAACAGGATTTGTTGCATCAATTATTATTATAATTATTGTTTTAATTTATCCGCCTGCTCAGGGAATAAGTCTTAACCTTCCGCCTGCAGAAGCATTAAAACCATTCCAGACAGGTGATCAGATTGTAGCTGCTCTTACAGTTACAGATTTCCCTCAGCTTATTTCAAGAAGTAACATGCTTCCTCTTATAATTTTTTCTATTGTATTTGGACTTTGTGTAAATATGATAGGAGAAAAAGGAAGAGTTATTGCAAATGGTTTAGATGCCCTTGCAGCTGTATTTTTAAAAATGATTAATCTTTTAATGTACTATGCACCAATAGGTCTTGGAGCTTATTTTGCAGCTTTAGTCGGACAATACGGACAGGAACTTCTTGGTTCTTATGCCAGAGCAATGCTTATATATTATCCCCTATGCTTTGCTTATTTGTTTATTGCCTTTCCTGCTTATGCTTACATATCTGCCGGAATGGACGGACTAAAATCATTAAAATATGTCGTTTCCCCTGCAATTACAGCTGTGGCAACTCAAAGCTCCATTGCAACACTTCCTGTAAACTTGGAAGCATGTGAAAATATAGGTGTACCTAAAGACATCAGAGAAATTGTTCTTCCTATAGGAGCTACTGCTCACATGGACGGAACTTGTTTCAGTACAATTTTAAAAATTTCTTTCCTTTTTGGAATTTTTGATATTCCGTTCACAGGAATCGGAACTTTTGTAAGTGCTGTTCTTATAGCTCTTGTTGGAGGAGTTGTAATGTCTGGTGTTCCTGGAGGAGGGCTTATCGGAGAAATGTTTATCGTTTCAATATATGGTTTCCCTCCTGAAGCATTCCCAATAATTGCAACAATAGGTTACCTTGTTGACCCTCCTGCAACAATGATAAATGCCAGCGGAGATACAATTGCTTCTATGCTTGTTGCAAGACTTGTTGAAGGAAAAGA
Source organism: uncultured Fusobacterium sp. (assembly GCA_900541465.1). Taxonomy (GTDB): domain Bacteria; phylum Fusobacteriota; class Fusobacteriia; order Fusobacteriales; family Fusobacteriaceae; genus Fusobacterium_B. The sequence continues at coordinate 92,311 of UQJY01000003.1, forward strand.
CTGGATTTTAAAAGGAAAAAATAATACTGAAACTGTATAAGCCAAAGTATTTTTGACAATTTTTTCTCCCTAAAGTATAATATTAATGTAATTCTGGGGAGAATTAAATAAAAGGTCTTAAGAAAAGTTTTATCTTTCTCTTAAGACCTTTTTGTTTTACTGGGGATTATTTAATATCTGAAAACTTCTTTGTCATTTTTTATTCCAGAAGTATCAATTTCTATTTTTGTAAGAACGAAATTTCCGTTCATCTCTTTCAACATATCATTTACAGAAGATGCTATTTTATCTGCATAAATTTTATAATTTTTTGTATCCACCTGAGAATTTCTTGCAAATTCTATATCTATTTCAACTCTTCCGTTTTTTTCTATATCAACTTCTATTTCTTTTACCTCTATATTTTTTCCCTCTTCTAAAACAGGAAAGTTGTTATAAAGTTTATTTTCAATCATATGTTCCTCTTTGTCGTAATGCCCTGCAAAAGATGCTGCAGTCATAAGAAAAAACAGTGCCGCTGCCAATTTTTTCATCATTTTGTCCTCCTCATTTTTTTCTTTCAGTTTTTAGACGAAAAAAAATATAAAAAAGATATAAAATTTAAAGGAAATCAAAAATTTTTTTCGTAAAAGAAAAATAGGAGGGGATTTTTATGAAAAATATAATTTTAAAGCCAAAATTTACATTAATATCACTTATTTTGGGAGCAGTAATTTTTCTGCTTTCTCCATATGATTTTAAACTTACTGGGGCTGTTGTCCTTTCTGTTGAAGCCCTTGTTCTGTGGGGAGGTTCTGCTGTTGACAATGCAGCTGTTTCTCTTATTTTTCTTTTGGGAGCTTTAGGATTTTCCATTGCCTCTTTTAAAACTCTTTTTTATTTTCCCACAACAGAAAATTTTTACCTTATTATACTTTCATATATAATTACAAAAGGAGTTACTGACACAGGAACTGCTTCTGTATTTTCAAAAAATATTATGGAAAAAATTGTAAAAAATCCTATACTTCTTATTGTGTTTTCATATGCAGCAGGATTTCTTCTTATATTTTTTATCCCTCAACCTTTCCCAAGGGTAATATTACTGGCAGCTTTTTACAGGGAGTTTTTTAAAAGCCAGAACATAAATGAAAAGAGCAGAGAGATTTTATATTTTAGTATTTTTACTGCTTCAACTTTCACTTCCATGTTCTTTATGAGCGGGGATATGCTTTTAAATTACGTTGTAGTGGCTATTTCAAAAGCTGATATAAACTGGACACAGTGGGCATTATATATGAGTGTCCCTGCATTCTGCACCTGTATTTTAACATTTATATTATTTCTTTTAGTTTTTAAAAAAGAGATTAAAAGCTGCTCTTTTAAAAATCTTAATTCTAAAAAAGAAAAAATTTCTCTGACTGCTGAACAGAAAAAAATGTTTTTTGTATGCTCAGTTATATTTTTAGGATTTGCCACACAAAATATCCACCATCTTGGAGCAGCCTATATTATGCTTATAGGGGTTATCTTAAGTTTTATTTTTAAAATTATAAATTTTTCTGTTTATAAAAGCATAAACTGGAAGCTTTTAATATTTTTCACAGGGGCATTTTCTGTAGGAGGAGTTTTAAATGATTCGGGAGCAGCTGATATTATTGTAGATAAACTTATGAAACTCACTCCCTCTGGAGACTTTAATGAAAAAATAATATTTTTAATAATTGTTACACTTATTCTTAACTTTTTCTTAGGAAGCGCTGTTACAACTTCATCTGTTGTAATTCCTACAATAGCCCAGCTTGGAATACTTCCTCCAAACTCTGCTGTGCTTACTCTTTTTGTCTACACAGTTGTAAGTGTGCAGTACATTCTCCCTTTCCATCATGCCACTGTCATGGTTGGATTTGGTGAAGGGCTTTACGGAAATAAAGTAATTATAAAATATGGTCTTCTCCTTACAGTTCTCACATTTTTTATTGTTCTTTATATCTGTATTCCATGGTGGAGATTTTTAAATATTCTATAAATACAAAGAGAGACGGCACAAAATTTGTACCGTCTCTCTTAATATGAGTTAAAATTTATCTATAATGGGGTCTTTTGATTATTTGTTGTTTATCATGATGTCTAAGATTACTTCGTCAGTAACTTTCATTCCGTCTTGTCCTAAAATTCCTGCATTCTTAATTGTAGCTTCAACATTTCTTCCTACAATTCCTTCTCCGAATAAGAATTTTCTGTTTTTCTTAGCTGCATAGTAAGAATCGAATGCACAAGTAATTCCGCTTGCTATTTTTGTAGCACATGAGCTTTTTGCACCGTCACAGATTACACCAGAAAGAGTTCCAAGAGTTGTTTCTATTGCCCAATTGATTTGTTCTAAGCTTAACCCGTCTAAGAAAGAGATTGCTCCTGCTGCTCCGGCACTTGCACAGATAGCTCCGCAGTATGCAGAAAGTCTTCCAATGTTGCTCTTAATATGGATTGTAGTCATATGAGAGAAAAATAATCCTCTTATTAATTCTTCGTGAGAAATTCCTTTCATTTCACAGAATTTTATAACTCCAAGAGAAGCTGTCATTCCTTGGTTTCCGCTTCCGCTTGTTGTCATAACAGGCATTGAACATCCGTTCATTCTTGCATCACTTCCAGCTGATGCAAAACTTGCCATATTGTTTCTTATATCGTTTCCGTAAACTCCCTCTTCAATTCCTTCTTTTATTGTTTTTCCGATTGCAATTCCCCAGTCATTAGTTAATCCTTCTTTTGCTATTGCTGTATTGTAGTCGATAACTTTTTGGAAAATTGGTTCTATTAAAGAAAGGTCTATTGTTTTTGCAAGTTCATATATAAGTTTTACAGAAAGGAAGCTTCTGTCTGTCATAACGTCTCCGCCACATTTATCATCACAAGAACATCCTTTGATTTCTTCTCCGTTTTTCATAATTTTTGTAATGTTTGTATGGTAGTTTTGAATTTCTACCATTGCTGTATCATTTCCACAAGTTCCTTCAACTCTTATATATAATTTTACGTCTCCTTTATTTAAGAATACGTTTATTTTTCCAGAATTTACATAATCTCTTACTTCTGAAAGACGGTTTGTGTCAACATGAGAAATTACCATAAGTTCTCTTTCACAGTTTCCAAGGATAGCTCCCATTGCAACTGATGCTTCTATTCCAACCATTCCTTCTGAATTAGGTATTTTTACACTTTTAACATTTTTTATCATGTTCCCTGAAAGGTAAATATCTATTTTTTCAGGAACATTTCCTAATATACTTGTAAGCTTGCTTGCTGCATAAGCTATTGCTATTGGCTCTGTACATCCTTCTGCAGGTATTATTTCTTCATTTAATATACTTAAAATTTTATCAATCATTTTCAGCCTCCTAAAATTTATTTTTTATTTTCACCTTTATATTAAGCAATCTTTGTGCCAAAATATAAAAAATAAAAACATCTTAATTTTTCAACTATTACAATTTTTTCTCTAAAATTTTCTTTTTTCATTTTGAAAATTATTTTCATTTTGAAAAAATATATTTATATTTATTTTCATTTTGAAAAAAATAGATAATATTTTTTATATTTTTCCCATTTTATACAAAAAATAAATTTTTATGTCATTTTCTATACATTTATATTTTTATATATGCTAAAATATATAAAATTTCAAAGGAGATTGTGTATATTATGATAAGAAAAATGAAACAGGAAGAACTTAACGAAGTAATGAATATCTGGCTTGAGACAAATATAAAAGCTCATAACTTTATCCCGCAGAAATATTGGGAAGATAATTTTGAACTTGTAAAAAAACTTATTTCACAGGCAGAAATATATATTTATGAAAAAAATAAAAATATTTTAGGTTTTATCGGAATGAGCAGTAATTATATAGCCGGGATATTTGTAAAAGAAGAGGAACAGTCAAAAGGAATAGGAAAAGAACTTTTAAATTTTGTAAAAAATATAAAGAAAGAACTGAACTTAAATGTTTATGAAAAAAATATCAAAGCTGTGAGTTTTTATAAAAGAGAAAATTTTTATATTATAAATGAAGGAATTGATGAAGCTGCAGGGGAAAAGGAATTTTCTATGGAATGGAAAAAATAAAAAACTGTCTTATATACAGGCGAAAAAAAAAAGACACATTTCTGTGTCTTAAATTTTTTTAAATGGCGGGAGTGACGAGATTCGAACTCGCGACCTCCTACGTGACAGGCAGGC
>UQJY01000004.1 GCA_900541465.1 uncultured Fusobacterium sp.
CGAGGTCATTATTGCCAAACAGCGTAACGGCCCTACGGGAACAGTAAACCTTACATGGCTCGGTCAGTATACGAAATTTGCAAATATGACGAATTCATTTTAGCCTGTGAAAGCAGAAAAGTATGGTTAATATGAAAAAATAATAAAATATAAAAATTTATGTTGATATTTTGCTGTTTTTGATATAAAATATAGAAAGTACATTTTCAGAGGAGGTGTTTTTCTCATGGCATACAGAATTGGTGATGAATGCATCGGTTGCGGAGCATGCGCAGCTGACTGTCCTACATCTTGCATCGTAGATGCCGGTGGTGTCTTCAAAATCAACGAGGCAGACTGCATCGAATGCGGCGCTTGCGCAGGAAGCTGTCCTGTAGGAGCTCCTAAGCTTGCTTAATTATAAGATAAGATATGTAGGTCTACATAAAGACTGTTGAATAATTTTCAACAGTCTTTTTTTGTGAAAAAAACATTGACAAAGCGTGTATTGTCTGAACTTTACAATAAAAAAATAAATTTTAATATAAAAAATCCCAGCATTAAAATTATTTTTATGATTAATAAAAAAATTTTTTTATCAACTGGGAATTATTTTTTATTTTATTCTCATTCTTATTTTTCTACTTATAGCATCAACACTTCCTATCATAAGTCCTATTCCTAAAACCATCATACCTACATTTTCCCAATTTCTCCAAATTATATTCATATTTAAAAGAGTTCCTATTCCACCTGCTCCAATAATTCCAAGAATAGTAGAGTTCCTTATATTAGATTCCAGCCTATATAAAAAAATTCCTACAAAAGACGGATAGGTTTCTTTCACAAGAGCAGACCAGTATACAGCAATATTTGAGGCACCTGTTGATCTTACACTATCCTCTAAATTTTGATTTACATTTTCAATAACTTCACTGTACATTTTTGTTATACTTCCAATAGTGTAAACCACAAGTGCCATAACTCCTGCAAATTTTCCAGGACCAAGTCCTCTAAAAAAAATAATTGCAGCAATCATAGGCGGAAATGTTCTTAATACATTTGAGAATATTTTAAATATAACCGAAACAAATTTATTCGGTGAACTGTTATATGCTGTAAAATAGCTAATTATCAAAGAAAAAAAGCCAGAAACAAAAGTTGCAAATAATGCTATATATAAACTTTCAAATATTCCATCTGCCATTTTGGGAATATATAAAAAATTTGGATGTAACATTCTCATTCCTATTATTTTTCCTTGATGCAGTCCTGTTACAAATCTTTCAAAACTTATAGAAAAGTATCCGCATACTTCTCTCATAATCACATACACAATAAAAGCAAAAAATATTTTTCTTAATATTTTCATAAACTTAAAACCTTTTAAAGTTTTTACATGAAAATTTATAAAACTTACATTTCTTCTCATTAAAAGACTTATAAAATCTATAACAAATATTACAAAAAGCATTATAAAAATAATCGCAGCAAGATTATTATATTTCATATGATTTAAGTCTCTCCACATCAGCTGACCTATTCCTCCTGCTCCAACAAAACCTAAAATAGTAGCACTTCTTATATTACTTTCTAAAATTATAAAAAAAATTGAAATAATATGCTTTTTTAAATTTGGAAAAACAGAATACTTCATAATCTGAATTTTATTTGCTCCCACAGCTTTTATAGAATTAAGCTCTTCTTCTTTTATTTCTTCAGTTCGCTCTCTCAAGAGTTTTTGAGACATTAAAAAAGCTATTATTGCAAGTGCTGTTGTTCCTGAAAATTTTCCTATACTAAAAACACTTACCAAAACAGCTGCCCAGATAAGACTTGGTATTGTTCTTATAACAGAAAAAAAATCATTGAATATTGAAGCAATTTTTTTTGATGGAGCAATATTTTCTGCTGTAATAAAAATAAAAGGCAGTGAAAAAATAATACCCGCAACAGAACCAAAAACACTCATTTCCACTGTTTCTTTCAGAGCTGTTTTTATTGAATCACCATATGAAAAATTTGGATGTAACATTCTCCCTAAAAGATCTGCCATATCTGGAATACCTTTTACAAAGGCAAAAATATCTACTTCAACAAAATATCCAAGAATTAATCCAGTCCCTAAAAGTATTAAAAAATTTATTGTTTTTTTTCTTTTTTTAATTTTCATATACTCTTTTAAGGACATCATCTGTTATTTCACTTCCTTTTCCATCAAAAACTATTTTTCCTTTTTTCAATGCAATTACTCTATCTGCATATTTTAAAGCTATATTTACATCATGAATATTTATAATAACAGTTATTCCTTGAACCCTGTTTATCTCTTTAAAATATTCCATAATAATTTTTGAGCTGTTTACATCAAGACTGGCCACAGGCTCATCTGCAAGAATTATTTTAGGTTCTTGGACTAAGGCTTTTGCAATAGCCACTCTCTGTTTTTGCCCGCCTGAAAGTTCATCTCCTCTTACAAAAAGTTTTTCAGAAAAACCGACTTTTTCTAAAGCTTTTTCTGCATTTTCATACTCCTCTTTTGAAAAAATTCCCAATAAAGACTTTAAGGAAGACTTATAACCAAGTCTTCCTGTAAGTACATTTTCTATTACACTAAGTCTGTCAATCAAATTATAATCCTGAAAAACAAACCCTATTTTTCTTCTCTTCATTCTTAATTTTCGAGAAGAAAGCGCTGTCATTTCCTCATCATCTATTTTTATGCTTCCTGATTTTGGCTTTACTAAAAGATTTATCGCTTTCATCAGTGAAGATTTTCCTCCACCAGAAGATCCTATTACTGCTACAAATTCTCCATCTTTTATAGTAAAACTTACATTATCAATCGCTCTGAAATTTCCATACTCCACTGTTAAATTTTTTATTTCAAGCATTTATTCTCCTATTTTGTTAAATCTATATCCATTAATTCAGCTGTTGTTCTTATTCCATCATAATCACTATCTTTTGCTTCTTCAAATCCATATAAATTAAACAATTCTATTGTAATTCTCTTTCCTTCTTCTCCGTTAAGTCCTTTTAAAAGACCTTCTTTTATTTGTTCTCTTAATTCAGGAGACATATCTCCTCTAACAGTTACACTGATATAAGGAATATTATCTGAATAACATAAAGTTTCTGTCTGTTCCATAATTCCTTCAAATTCTTTTTGATATTTTTCTCTTGCTCCTTCGTATACAGCTACAACATCAACATCTCTATTTAAAAGCAATTGTAATGATTTATCATGTCCTCCACTGTAAACAACTTGAATATCCTTTTCTAAATCTATTCCGTTTTTCTTTAAAAATGCTCCCGGATAAAGATAGCCTGAAGATGAAGACGGATCGACAAAAGCAACCTTTTTACCCTTTATATCTTTTGGAGTTTTTATTCCGCTGTCTTTGTTTACAAAAAATTGTGAACGGTAAAAAGATTTTCCCTCCTTGTTAAGAGCCTTTAAAATTACTTGTGCATTACTTTCTTTATTTGCTAAAACATAAGCAAAAGGAGGAATAATTCCAAAATCTATTTTTGAAGCACTAATTCCTTCAACAACTCCAACATAATTTGTAGATGTTACTATTTCAACTTTTTTACCGATAGCTTTACTCAAAACTTCTGCAAGAGGTTCTGTTGACTCAACAAGTTTATCTCCATCAATAAGCGGAACAAAACCTAAAGTTAAAACATCTTTTTCTTTTTGAGATCCGCATCCTGTAAAAGCACTTAAAATTACAGCTAAAATAACTAAAAGTATACCTAACTTCTTCTTCATAAAAATCAACCTCCAAACTTTAAAAACATTTTATTACCTAAGTTAAGTATAGCACCATATCATAATTCTGTTAATTTTTAATAATCAAAGTGTAATAATACACTTCAGTTATTAAAATATAAAATTTCACATTAAGAATTGTATTATCTTAATCTGTAAAAAATATTTATAGACTATCTTCGTAATAAAGTTTATAATAAAATGCAGATATTTTTGAAAAGGAGAAGTATATACAAAAATGAAAAAAATTATAATTACATGCCCTTCATGTCATAAAAAAATGAAAGTTCTAAACAAAGTAGCAAAATACAAATGTCCTTCATGTGGTCATATATACAAAGTTAATCCATTTATGCTTGCAGGATTTAAAATAAAAGGATTTTTTACTGGAATTATAGAAACAGGAAAAGATATTAAGAACAACATAAAATATAAGATTAATTCTACCCGTGCAACATATAACTATATGAAACAGATGAAGCAGAATATGAAAAATAATCCCAACTGGTCAAACTACCACAGGGAACAAAGAGAAATGAAAAATGCAAACAAACGTTCTTTTAAAGATTTTTTCAGAAAAAAATAAATATTTTTAAACTTTTTTTAATTTTTTTACGACTCATTATAAAAGGTATTTTTTTAATAAAAGGCATTTTGGGAGGCAATTATGAAAAAAATTTTAATCGTTTTAGCATTTGCAGGAATTATGTGTGCTGGTTGTACAAGAACTGAAAGACACGTTGCTGCTGGAGCTGCAATAGGTGCAGTTGCTGGTCATGCAATAGCAGGAGACACAGGAGCTGTTGTAGGAGCAGGACTTGGAGCTGGGGCTGGGGCTGCAGTTGCAAAAGACAGATATTATGATGATGACGATTACTACAGAGGAAGAAAAAGATATCATCACAGAGATTACGATGATGATTATGATGATTAATATTTAATTTAAAAGAACTGCTGATTTGATTTTCAGCAGTTCTTATTTTTTAATAATCTTTTTCCATGAAAGAAAGTTCTAATTTATCTCTATTTGGTTTTAATTTTCTATATATAACACCTGCTGCATCAAGCATTTTTTTAGAAGCAATATCTGAATCTGTTCCATTATATTTATCTGAAAGAAAAACTATCTCTTTTATTCCACTTTGAATTATAGCTTTACTACATTCATGACAAGGAAAAAGAGCTACATAAATGCTACAGCCTTTTAAAGATTTTGTACTATTTAATATTGCATTTAATTCTGCATGACAGACAAAAGGATATTTTGTATCAAGAAATTTTCCCTCTCTCTCCCATGGAAATTCATCATCACTGCAACCTCTTGGAAGTCCGTTATATCCCAAACCAACTATCCTTTTATCTTCTGTTACAATACAAGCTCCTACTTGTGTATTAGGGTCTTTACTCCTTTTTGCCGAAAGAAGAGCTACACCCATAAAATATTCATCCCAATTTATATAATCTTCTCTTTTCATAATACTTCTCCTCATTTTAAAGATTTATAAAAATATTTTTTCATATACATGATACATTATTTTCTTTATTTTTCAAAAGATTTCTTTAATTTTCTCCTTTAAAGCAAAAAATTTTTTTATAATTTTATTTGACAAAAAATTTGTTTTGGTATATGATTAGTCCAACTTAAAAAATTAATATCCATCAAGAGAGACTGAGGGACTGGCCCAAGGACGTTTCAGCAACCTACCTTAAAAGGTGTGGTGCTAATTCCAGACAGATGGCAAGAGCTATAAACTTGTTGTACATTCAATCTCTATTATCTTGATGGTAATAGAGATTTTTTTATTTCAGCATCATGGGGGAGGGACATAACATTATGATTTTAATCAAAAAAGTCAACAAAATATACTCAAATGGTTTTCATGCTGTAAAAGATGTTGACTTAGAAATAAAAAAAGGGGATATTTTTGGAATTATCGGTCTGAGCGGAGCTGGTAAATCTTCACTTATAAGGCTTTTAAACAGACTTGAAGAACCTACAAGCGGAGAAATAATAATTGACGGAGTGGATATCACATCTCTTTCAAAAGATGAACTTCTTGAAAAAAGAAAAAAAATCGGAATGATTTTCCAGCATTTCAATCTTCTTTCATCAAGAACAGTAGGAGAAAATGTTGCTTTTGCACTTGAAATTGCAAAATGGGATAAAAATAAAATCAAGGAAAGAGTAAAAGAACTTTTAGAAATAGTTGAGCTTTCTGACAAAATAGATTATTATCCTAATCAGCTTTCAGGAGGGCAAAAACAAAGAGTTGCCATTGCAAGAGCTTTAGCAAATAATCCAGATATACTTCTTTCTGACGAGGCAACTTCAGCTCTTGATCCTAAAACAACAAAAGCTATACTTGAACTTATCAGAAACATTCAGCAGAAATTTGGTCTTACTGTTGTAATGATAACTCACCAGATGGAAGTTATAAAAGAAATCTGTAATAAAGTTGCTGTAATGTCAGGAGGAAAAATTGTAGAACAGGGAGGAGTTCATCATATTTTTTCAGCTCCGCAGTCAGAAATTACAAAAGAACTTATTTCTTATCTTCCAAGCACAGATGAAAAAGATATAAACGTAATGAAACATAAAGGTAAATATATAATAAAACTTAAATTTTTAGGATCTATTGCACAAGAGCCGATAATTTCTCAAGCTATAAAAAAATTTAATATTGATTTAAACATTATTGGCGGTTCAATAGATAATCTTTCAACTATGCAGGTTGGTCATCTTTACATCGAACTTGTAGGAGACATGGAAAAACAAAAACAAGCTATTCAGTGGTTCGGAGAAGAATCAGGAGTTATTGCAGAGGTGATATACAATGGTATTTAATATGATTTGGACTTCAACTTTAGAAACAATGTATATGGTTTTCTTTTCAACAGTTTTTTCTCTGCTGCTTGGATTTCCAATAGGAATACTTCTTGTTATTACAAAAGAAGGAAATATAATGGAGAAACCAAAACTTAATCAATTTCTTGAAATTATTATAAATACTTTGAGATCTTTTCCATTTATTATTCTTATGATTTGTTTGTTCCCTCTTTCAAGAATTATCGTTGGAACAACAATAGGAAGCACTGCTGCAATCGTTCCTCTTTCAATATCTGCTGCACCTTTTGTGGCAAGGATGGTTGAAGGAGCATTAAATGAAATTGACAAAGGTCTTATTGAAGCAGCATCAAGCATGGGAGCAAGCAACAGAACAATAATTTTTAAAGTTATGATACCAGAAACTCTTCCTCATATAATTCATGGAATTACTGTTACTGTTATAAGTCTTATAGGATTTTCAGCAATGGCAGGAAGTATTGGAGCAGGAGGACTAGGAGACCTTGCAATAAGATTTGGCTATCAAAGATTTAAAACAGATATAATGCTTTATTCTGTTGTGGTTATAATTATTCTTGTACAGATTTTACAATCTTTTGGAAATTATCTGGCAAAAAAATTCTCAAGATAATTTAAATAATTTTTAATTAGTTTTCAATTTATTTTAAATAATAAAATTTTAATTTTTTACTTCAAAGGAGATGGTTATTTATGACAAACACATTCAAAAGAGTATTACTTTCAACAGCTGCACTTTTAATTTTAGGATCTGCTTCATCATTTGCAAACACAGTATTAAAAGTAGGAGCTACTCCTGTGCCTCATGCTGAAATATTAAATGCTGTAAAAGACAAACTTGCAAAAGAAGGAATAGATTTAAAAGTAGTTGATTTTACAGACTATGTAACTCCAAACCTTGCTCTTGCAGATGGAGAACTTGATGCAAACTACTTCCAGCACAAACCATATCTTGATAAATTCTGTGAAGAAAAAGGACTTAAACTTAATGTTGCAGGAGGAGTTCACGTTGAACCAATCGGAGTTTTTTCTGCTAAATTAAAATCAATAGATGATATTCCAAACAAAGCAACTGTTGCAATTCCAAATGACCCTTCAAACGGAGGAAGAGCTTTAATTCTTCTTCACAATGCAGGAATCATCACTTTAAATGATCCAACAAATTTATATGCAACAGAATTTGATGTTGCAAAAAATCCTAAAAAACTTAAATTCAAAACACTTGAAGCAGCTCAGCTTCCAAGAGTTTTAAAAGATGTTGATTTTGCTGTAATAAATGGAAACTATGCTTTAGAAGCTGGACTTAACCCAGCTGAAGATTCTCTTCTTCTTGAAGGAAAAGAATCTCCTTATACTAATATTGTAGCTGTAAAAGCTGGAGATGAAAAAAGAGAAGAAATCGTTAAACTTATAAATGCTTTAAACAGTCCAGAAACTGCTGAATTTATAAATACTACTTATAAAGGTGCTGTTGTACCTGCATTCTAATAAAAAATAAAAAAGGATTGTTATACTTATGAAAGTATGACAGTCCTTTTCTTTATATTAAATAAAAATTATAAAAATATTTCAGGTTCTGCTCTTCTTTTATATTTTTCTTCTAAATCTTTCTTATGGTATAAATATCCTTCATCATCAAAATATTTTGCTCCTGTATGACATTTTTTTATGCAGGCACAACATTTTATACATATCCCATTTATTGTTGAAAAATCGTTAAAATCTATTGAACCCATAGGACAGACTTTAGCACACACACCACATTTATCACATAATTTTTCATCTGTTTTAGGAATAACTTTTCTTATATCTATATGATTTCCCTCTGCATCTTTCGGCTTATAATATTTAAAAGGTCTTTCTCCATGTGTAATTTTCACAAAAATATCTGGATTAAAATTTTCTCCTGTTATCTTTTCATATATCTTATTTGAAAATTCTTCCATTATTTTCATATCATCTTCATCTGGTCTTCCTTGACCTAAAATTTTTGAAAAAGAATGTTCTCCTATAAAAGCTCCTGCTCCAATTGGTTTAAAACCATCTTTTGCAAGAATATCTGAAAGTTCCATAAGGGCATCATTAAAATCTCTATTTCCAAAAAGTACAACAGGAACTGCTAAAGCTCCATTTCCTTTTAAGGTGTCAAGATATTTTAAAAGTACATTAGGCACTCTTCCTGCAATTACAGGAGTCCCAAAAATAACTATATCATTTTTATCAAATTCTTTTACTATTTTTCTTGCTTCAGGTAAAGTAAAATCAAATATTTCTTTTTTTGTTTTAAATTTTTCTGCCAATTTATCTGCTATAAAATTCACTGTCTTTTTTGTTGTTCCTGTTCCGCTGAAATAAACTGCCCATACTTTTTTCATCTTTTCACCTCACAAATATTTTTTATTCTCTCTATATTATAACAGGAAAAAGCAGGAAAATAAATTTCCTGCTTCCTCTTTTTAAATATATACATTCATGTTTTGTAGGCTTAATTATTTGATTTTTGCTAATCCTTGTTCTAAGTCAGCAATGATATCTTCAACGTTTTCAAGTCCAACAGAAAGTCTTACTAATCCTTCAGCAATTCCAGCTTCTGCTAATTCTTCTTTAGAATAAGTAGAGTGAGTCATTGATGCAGGGTGTTGGATAAGAGTTTCAGTATCTCCTAAACTTACTGCAAGTCCAAATAATTTAGTATTGTTAAGTAAAGTTTTACCAGCTTCTAATCCACCTTTAAGTTCGAATGATAACATTCCACCAAAGTTTTTCATTTGTTTTTTAGCAATTTCATGTCCTTCGTGAGATTCTAGTCCTGGGTAGTAAACTTTAGCAACTTCAGGTCTTCCTTCTAGCCATTTAGCAACTTTCATTGCACTTTCACAGTGTCTTTGCATTCTAACTTCAAAAGTTTTCATTCCTCTTATGATGTAGTATGCTTCTTGAGGTCCAAGAACTGATCCAGTCATATCTTTTAATCCAACTAATTTAATTTGAGTTATTAATTCTTTAGATCCAACTGCGAATCCTGCTAAAACGTCTCCGTGTCCATTTATATATTTAGTTGCAGAGTGAACAACAACGTCTGCTCCTAATAATAATGGGTTTTGGTTATATGGGCTTGCAAATGTGTTGTCAACGATAACTTTAGTATATTCATTTTCGTGAGCAACTTTTGCAACTGCTTCAATGTCAGTTATTTTTAAGTTAGGGTTAGCTGGAGTTTCTAAGTAAACAACTCTTGTATTAGGTCTCATAGCTGCTTTCACTGCTTCAATATCTCCAGTATTTAAGAATGTAACTTCGATTCCAAATTTAGTTAATCCATGATTTAATAATGCAAAAGTACATCCATAAAGAGTTGTGTCAGCTATTACGTGGTCTCCTGCTTTTAATAGAGTCCATAAAGTAGATGAAATAGCTCCCATTCCTGAAGAAGTAGCAACTGCCATTTCTCCATGTTCTAATAAAGCTATTTTTTCTTCAATAACTGATGTTGTAGGGTTTCCTAATCTACTGTAAATATATCCTTCTTCTTCAAGGGCAAATCTTCTTCCACCTTGTTCAGCTGAATCAAATATAAATGTTGAAGTTTGAAATATTGGAGTAGCTAAAGCACCAAATGCGTTTTTGCTGTGTCCTCCATGTATTGCTTGTGTTCCTATTCCTTTGTCTTTTAAATCGTGCATAATCCATTCCTCCTTCAAAAATACATTATTTTACAATATCCACATAATCCACATTAAAATTATCCGTTCTGTATTGCTAAATATGTTCTTATTGCGTTTTATTTTTCTTAAATAAGATACTTTTGTTTTCGTTCAGTCATATCTTATACTCTATTTATAATATTTAAATTCAATTTTGTCAAATTCATCTGTTGTGCAACAGTTGAGTATGTTTTTTCTAAAAATATATTTTTACTTTTCTTAATTCAAATTTTCTTCAAAAATGAAACTGTTGTAATACAGCTTTTCTTTAATTTTTTCTCAAAAATATAACTGAAAATATAAAATATTTGCTGTTCAAAAATAAAAAAATTCTTTCATACTTTTTTCAGCAATATTGAGAAGAACTTCTGTTTCTGATATAATATTTTTAAAATAATAAAATGGGAGTATTTTTATGAAAATTGTAATTGTGGGAGCAGGAAAAATTGGAGAAAGTCTCTGCAGAGATCTTTCTACTGAGGGAAACGACATAACTCTTATTGAAAAAGATGCAAAAGTTATCGACAAAGCTCTTTCAGTATCAGATATTATGGGAATAGTTGGAAATGGAGCTAACCGTGAAGTCCTTGCAGATGCAGGTGTTGATAATGCTGACATATTTATTGCTGTAACAACAAACGATGAAATAAATCTTATATCATCTGTTATGGCAAAAAAAATGGGAGCAAAATACACTATAGCCAGAGTAAGAAATACAGAATATTCTGAGCAGATGCAGTTTATGAAAGAATCTCTTGGAATAGATATAATGCTTAATCCTGAAGCTGAAGCAGCAGATTTCATTCGTAAAAATCTTGAATATCCAAATGCTTTAAACGTAGAAAATTTTGCAAAAAATAAAGTAAACCTTGTAGAAATCCTAGTAGAAAAAAATTCTTATCTTCACGATTTAAAACTTATGGATTTCAAAAGAAAATATTTTAAAAATATTCTTGTATGTATAGTTCAAAGAGGGCAGGAAATATATGTTCCAACAGGCTCTTCATTCTTAAAGAAGATGACAGAATATATGTAACTGGACCTCACACTGATCTTGAAGAATTTTATAAATCTTTAGGACATTCTGAAGAACGTATAAAATCTGTTTTCATAATTGGCGGCGGACGTATTACCCACTATCTTGCAGATATTCTTCTTAAGAAAAAAATGAAACTTAAGATTGTTGAACTGAATGAAGACAGAGCAAAAGAGCTTAGTGAAATTTATGAAGAAGCTGAAATAATAAACGGAAACGGAATTGATACTGACCTTCTTGAAGAAGAAAATTTCAGCAGCTATGATGCCTGTGTTTCCCTTACTGGAATTGATGAAGAAAATATTATTATCTCTATGTTTGCAGATAAAATTGGAATTAAAAAGACTATAACAAAAATTAACAGAACTTCTCTTTTAAATGTTCTTGGACTTGTAGGTCTTCAATCTATTCTTACACCTAAAAAAATAATTGCAGACTATATTGTCAAAATAGTAAGATCTTTTGCCGGGGCTCAAGGAGAAAATAACATTCAAAATCTTTACAGACTTGCTGACAACAGAGTCGAAGCAATTGAATTTTCCGTTGGAGAATACAGCCGTGTTGTAGGAACTCCTTTAAAAGACCTTCATATAAAAGAAAATGTTCTTATTCCATATATCATAAGAAATGGAAAACTTATAATGCCGGGAGGACTTGATGTTATACAGCCTAACGACACTGTTATAATCATTACAACACAACAATATCTTGACGATATTGACAAAATTATCAATTTTGATTTTTTCAATAATAAGGAGATATAACATGAATAGTAAAATGATAAGATATATCATTGGATATATCTTAAAACTTGAAGCAGGCTTTCTTGTTCTTCCTCTTTTTGTAAGTTTTTATTTTAAAGAGAGCATGCTTCTTCATAAATCTTATTTATACACTATAATTTTTTTAATTATCAGTGGATTTGCTCTTTCAAAAAAAATACCGAAAAATCAAAAAATATATGCTAAAGAGGGGCTTATAATTGTTTCTCTTTCGTGGATATTTTTATCTTTTTTCGGAGCTATGCCTTTTGTTTTTTCAGGATATATTCCGTCATTCATTGATGCTTATTTTGAAACAATGAGCGGTTTTACAACAACAGGAGCAAGTATTTTAACAAATGTTGAAGCTCTTCCAAATTCTCTTCTTTTTTGGAGAAGTTTCACACACCTTGTGGGCGGTATGGGAGTTCTTGTTTTAGCTCTTGCTATTCTGCCTAAAAGTAATCACCAGTCGCTTCATCTTATGAAAGCAGAAGTTCCCGGGCCTACTTTTGGAAAATTTGTGGCAAAAATGAGTTATAATTCAAGAATACTTTATATAATATATCTTATTATGACTTTTGTTCTTTGAAGGAATGCCTATTTTTGATGCTGTGCTTCATGCTTTTGGAACAGCAGGAACAGGAGGATTTGGTATAAAGAATACAAGTATTGCCTATTATAACAGTCCTGCTATCGAATATACAATTGGTGTGGGAATGCTTATGTTCAGCTTAAACTTTAATTTATATTATATTCTTCTTTTAGGAAATATTAAGCAATTTTTCAAAAGCGAAGAGATGAGATGGTTTCTTTCAATAGTTTTTGGAGCTATCTTTCTTATCTGCTTAAATATACATTCAATGTACGAAAGCATTTTCCCTATGATAAGAGATGTTTTCTTCACTGTTTCATCAATAGTTTCTACAACAGGATATTCTACCGCAGATTTTGATAAATGGCCTCTTTTTTCAAAAACACTTCTTCTGTTTCTTATGTTTATGGGAGGATGTGCAGGATCAACGGCAGGAGGACTTAAAGTTTCTAGAGTTGTTATTTTAATGAAAAGTTCTATAAGAGAATTTAAAAGGCTTGGAAATATAAACAGGATTGTAAGTCTTAAAATGGAGGAAAAACCTGTAACAAAAGATTTGATGGAAAGTATTGCAAGTTATCTTATTGTTTATATAGGTGTGTTTATAATTATTCTGTTTATTGTTTCAACATCTCTTCCTGATCTTGCTTCAGCATTCAGTTCTGTTGCAGCAACTTTTAATAATATCGGGCCGGGATTTGAAATTGTAGGACCTACACAAAATTATTCTTCACTTACAAATTTAAATAAAATTGTACTTTCTTTCAGTATGCTTTTAGGAAGACTTGAAATTTTCCCTGTACTGATTTTATTTTCACCAAAAATTTATAAAAGAAAATAGATAATTAAGAAAAAATGGATTTACTGCAGAACTGCAAAAATCCATTTTTATATTTTTATTGACAATACCTTTTTTAAATAATCTAATCTTCTAAATTTTTTAATTTATTATCTAGTTTTAATAATTCTTTTAAATACTCTGCTATATTAAGAGCTGTTTTGGAAATATTTATTGTTCCGTTTTCATTTAATGTCAAATAATCTATTATTATTAACTGTGTCATATTATATCCTGAACTAAATTTTAAAGGTCGTATACCATTTGAAAAAATTTCCTCTTTTTTCAATATATCAAATCCTTTATATAAAATATTGATATTTTTATCATTTGAGTTAACTTTTACACACAATCTTAAATTCTTTTCAAAATAATCATTTTTTCTTAAAGCTTCTTCTTTTTTTCCTATTGATTCAATCTGCATATAGTATTTATATTTTTCATATTCTTCTATATTCCAAAAACAATAACATAAAAAGCCGCCATTTTTGTTTGCGACATAATACCAAGAGGTATCTATTTGTTTTGATAATATCTTTTTCTCTTTTAATTTTATAAACTCTAAGTCCAAAGCATTATAAAAGCCGTTTATCTCTTCCCAAGTAAACATCTCTTTTCTTAAATCCACCTTTGAAAAATTTTTCGTTCTTTCTTGAATTTCTTTAATATAAGATATATAATCATTAAATATAATATTTTCTCCTGAATAATTTTCAAAAATATTTATTATTTCTTTTCTCAGCAGAGATTTTATATTCATTCCTTTTGTTTTTTCTTTTTCTTCTATTCTTTGCAGACACTCATCTCCTATTTTAAAATACAATCCATAAATTTTTTCTTCATCAAAATTTACTCTATCATTTTCAAGTATTTTTTTCAGCTTATCTTTATATGAAATAATTTGTTTTTTTCTTTCAGAAGTAAAAGTTTTATCCTCTATGATTATATAATACTCATCATTTAATATTAAAAGAATATCAATATTGTTATACTGCTTTTTTATTTCCAACTTCTTAACTTCTATATCCAAAGAAAATTTATTTAAAATATTTTTTAAAAAGATATTTGCAAAAATATGTTCTTTTTCATATTTCTTGTATTCCTCTTTTGAAAACTCCAAAAGATAACATAAAAAAGCATCTTGTGAAAGTTCTTTTGTTGCAAAGTTAAATATATTTGGTTTCATTTTTAATCTCCTTTTTTATTACATTATATATACATAATTTTTTTTATTCTAATATATATTTTATAAAAAAGAAATATATTTTTTATAAACTGAAATCTTTATATACAATCGTTAAAGGAAAATTAAAGACAAAAAAAAGAGGCCGTCTCCAGCCTCTCATTTTGTTAAATTATTATTTTCTCCAAAGCCCCATTTTTTTAGCAGCTTCTTTAAGTTCTTCTCTGAAGTCAGGGTGAGCTATGCTGATTAAAGCTTCTGCTCTTTCCCAGCCAGATTTTCCTTTTAAGTTTACTTTTCCATATTCAGTAACAACATATTGAACATTTGATCTTGTATCTGTTACGATAGATCCATTTTCAAGAGTAGGTCTGATTCTTGATTTTAATTGTCCATCTTTTGTTTTGTAAGTTGATGATAAGCAGATAAATGTTTTTCCGCCTTTAGATAAGTATGCACCAAGAACGAAGTCAAGTTGTCCTCCTGCACCGCTTATAGGTTTTATACCAGCACTTTCAGCATTAACTTGTCCGTATAAATCAATATCAACAGCATTGTTTATTGAAACGAATTTATCAAGAGAAGATACAACTCTTACATCGTTTACATAGTCAACTGGTGCTGCCATGATTTCAGGGTTGTTATTTAAATATTCATACATTTCTGCTCCACCAGCAGCGAATGTAAATGTTTGTCTAAATCTGTCTATGTTCTTTTTAGCTCCTGTAACTTTTCCTGCTTTAGCCATTTCAACGAAAGCATCAACATACATTTCTGAGTGAACACTTAGGTCTTTTAAATTTGATTTTGCAATCAGAGATCCAACTGCTGTAGGCATAGCTCCTATTCCAAGCTGTACACAGCAACCATCTGATAATTCTTCAACAATAAGTTCTGCAACTTTCATATCTACTTCTGATGGAGTAGGTCCAGGAAGAACTGCAATATCAGGATTTTCTCCTTCAATTATCATATCTACTTGTGAAATATGAATACAGTTTTCCATTCCACCTAAACATACAGGCATTTTTTCATTAACTTCAACTATTACAGTTTTTGCCATTTCACAAACAGCCATCATATGAGATGGACTTACACCAAAGTTAAAGAATCCTTTTTCATCCATTGGAGCAACCTGCATAACTGCAATATCTACTTTTGCTCCTCCGTCTCTGTAGTATCTAGGAAGTTCAGAATATCTTATTGGAGCATAGAAAGCGAAACCTTTCGCAGCTGCTTTTCTTTCGATTCCTGTCATATGCCATGAGTTCCATGTGAAATGTTCTTCAGGTTTGTCAATTTTAAATACTTCAGGCTCTCTTAAAAGAATTCCACCTCTTAATTTTATATCTTTTAATTCAGGCATTCTTTTTGCAAGGGCTTTATCAAATGCGTCAACTGTTGCAGCACACCAACCGTAATCAACAAAATCTCCTGATTTTACTAGTTCTGCTGCTTTTTCAGCTGAAACTAATTTACTTTGATACTCTTTTTCAAAAGTTGTCATTTTGTACATCACTCCCTTATAAGTTATTAATGTTTTATTCTTATTATAAAAGTATTGTTTTTTTACATTATCAGTATACACAAACATTTTATCACATTTTTTGAGACACATACAAGAGAATATTTTTTTCTGTACTGCAACGGATATTACAATGTTCGTTTTCTTTGTTCATTCTTATCCATTAAGATAGTCAAATAAATTTTTCTCCACTTCATTCTTAAGTTTTAGTTCATATTTTACAAGCGGCTCTCCTCTTTTTCCTGTAATCTCCTCTGCTCTTACAACTTTTTCAACTTCACCCAGATAATAAAAATTTTCACCGGATTTCTTTTTTGCAAAAGCAAAAAGTTGATAATAGTTTTCTGCTATTTTCCCCTCTATTGTAAGAACACCTTTTCTTTCAAGACATCTGTTGCTCTTTGAAAACCAAGGAAATCTTTCTCTGTCCAAAAAATTATTTTCATAATTTGAAAATGGATTTGTGTCTTCCATAGTTACAAAAAGTATAACCTTTCTTTCTTCTTCAAAAACAGTGTATCCGCTCACCTGATATCCATTATTAAAATCCAGATTTAAATTCCAAAATGCTTCTTGTTTTGTGTATTCTTTGTATTTTAATATTGTTTCTTCTCCTGTCTGCTTATAATTTTTTTCTGCATAAGCCAGATTATATTTTATTAAGTCATCTATAAGATTTCTAAAATAATTTTTATTTTTATAGCTTTCTTTAAAATCTTTTGAAATTTCATATCCATTTCCGTTTTTTAAAATTACAGGCTCAAATTCTTTCATTGTAGAAAGGCTTGTAAAAATTTCTTTTGCAAGATGTTTAAAGCTGTTTTCAATATTTATTTCTTGGTTTTTTAAATTGTATTTTTCTTCTAATAATTTTTCGATATTACAAGAGGTTACAAAATCCTTTTCTAAAATTTCTTTTAAAATTATCATCTCATGCACTCTTTTTGCTGGTGTAAAAAAACTTGAAAGAAAAGTTAAAAAATTCTTTTCCAGTGAAGAGAGAACAGGAAAATTTTCTTTCGGTTTTAAAAGTTTTAAAACTTCATCATAATTTTTCCTAAATTTTAGTATTACACTCGGCTCTATCATATTTCTTTCAAAAAAATCATAGAGCATAGGTATTCTTCCAAGCTGTTTTTCAAGAAGCATAAAATCATGTTCAATATTTTTCTTAGTTGAAAAATTTGTTTTTCCTATATTTTCAAATATTCTTTCTTTTACAATTTCTTCAAAAGTAATTGAGCTTTCTCCCGGAATAATATTTGTTCCGTTCATTAAAAATCTTTTCATAAAATCTTTATCAAAACTGTTATTTTGAGAAATTGCAGCTGGGATTAAAAAGTTTTTCTCATAATTTCCTATAAAATCAAGTATCACTACAAACTCTTTATTCTCACTTTTTCTAAGCCCTCTTCCAAGCTGTTGAATATACACAATAGAAGATTCTGTAGGTCTTAAAAGAATAACTTGATTTACACAAGGGATATCCACTCCCTCATTAAAAATATCAACAGTGATTATATAGTTAATCTCCCCTTTTTCAAGCTTTTCTATCCCTTTTTCTCTCGTATTGTCTGTATCGTCTCCTGTAAGAAAAATTGATTTTATTCCCCGCTCATTAAATTTTTCACACAGTATTTCTGCCTCATCTTTTCTTGAAACAAAAATAAGCCCGTGAAGTTTATCTCCGCTGTAACCGTAGTATCTGCTTTTTTCAATTATGTGATTTACCCTTTCATCAGCAGCCAGTTTTTTTATAGAAGTTTTTTCATTTATAATTTCTCCGTCAACAGAAATATCTGAAATTCCAAAATAATGGAAAGGACATAAAAGATTTTCTCTCAGTGCATCATAAAGCCTTATTTCATATGCTATATTGTGATTAAAAAGCCCATACACATCAAAGTCGTCTGTTCTTTCTGGTGTAGCTGTCATTCCCAAAAGAAATTTCGGCTTAAAATAATTTATTAATGCCTGATAAGTTTTTGCTCCGCTGTGATGAACTTCATCAATTATTATATAATCAAAGAAATCTTCAGAAAAATTTTTAAGATGCTCTGCTCTGCTTAAAGTCTGCACCATTGTAAAAATATAATCAGCATTTTCCCAGCCGTTTTCGCCGTAAACTGCCATTTTTTTATCTTTTATTATGTTTTCAAAAGTAAGTTTTGATTTTTCAAGAATTGTTTTTCTGTGAGCTGTAAAAAGCATTTTTTCCGGATTTACATTTTTCACATCAAAAGCTGAAAGATAAGTTTTTCCTGTTCCTGTTGCACTTATTAAAAGCCCTCTGTCTTTTGTCTTTCTAAGTTCAAAAAGATTTTTAAGAGCTTCCCTCTGCATTAAATTTGGAGTTATCTCTTTTTTTTCAAAATAATTCTGTTTTTTTATTTTTTTCTTTTCATATTCCTTTACTGCTTTATATATTTTTTCATATTCTTCCACCATTTTTAAATCTGCTTTTGGAAGTCTGTTAAAAATATCAAAAAAATTATTTAAAATTTCTTTTGCAGATTTTCCTTTTTCAAAAGAATTTATTTTTAAATTCCATTCAAAATTCACTGTAAGAGCTGTCTGGGTAAGGTTGCTGCTCCCTATTATCATTGACCAGACATCTCCTTTTCTGAAAAAATATCCTTTAGCATGAAATTTTTCATTGGATAAGATTTTCAGTTCTATATTTTTATATTTTAAAAGTCTTCTAAGAGCTTTGGGCTGAGTAAAATTAAGATAATCTCCTGTTAAAATTCTCCCTTTTACCCCTTTTTCTTCCAAAATTCTTAACTGCTCCAGAATAAGAGAAAGTCCCCCCTCTGTTATAAAAGCCACAGAAATTATAAATTCATCACAGCTTTCAAGTTCTTTTCTTAAATCAATTATTATTTTTTCATCTTTGTTGCATAAAAGTCTATGCTGATAATTTTCTCCTGACTCTATATTTTCATCAATAAGACTTGTTTTTATGCTTTCAAGCAAAATATTTTCCAAAAATCCCCCTTTCTTTGTTCATTTTCTTTGAACGGGCAAAGAAAACGAACCAAAAGAAACCCGCCCTGCTGGTGAAAAATAATTCTATTAATTTTGTTCTCAAAACTAAAATTCACAAACTCCTCTCTCCGTTCGTCAAACATGTGAATTTTTATGTTTTGTTCACTGCATTAATTACAAATTATTTTTCAATGCAGGGACATAACAATAAAAGAATAAAATTTTATTCTTTATATATTAAGTATTAAAAATATTCCAACCTTTTTCCTATTTCTGTGCAGGCTTTCTCCATAGCCTTTGCTATTTTCGCCATTCTTTCGTCATTCCATCTGTCTGAAAAACAAGGACAGCTCATTGCAGCAATTATTCTGTTATTTTTATTAAGAACCGGAACAGCTACAGCTTTTATTTTTTCAGAGTGTTCCATATTATCAAAGGATATTTTTCTGCTGTTTATTTTTATAAGCTCTTTTTTTAGTTCTTCCCTGTCTGTTATTGTGTTCTCTGTATATTTGGGAAGAGTTTTTTCAAGAAGCTTATCTAACTTTGTATTTGAAAGCTGGCATATTAAAAGTTTGCTGGCAGCACCTGCATGAAGAGGAAATATTGCATTTTCAGATACAGGAATTTTTACTAAATCACTGCTCTCAACTTTTGCTATGGTTCTTATTTTATCATCTTCCAAAATATTTAATTTAAAAGTTTCTTTAAATTTTAAAGATAATTCTTCAAGGTATGGACGGGATATATTTTTTATCAAAGTATATCTTTCATATTTATTTGCAAAGAAATAAAATTTCTCCCCCAAAGAATATTTTCTATCTTCAAAACTTAAATATTTAAGCTCCAAAAGCACAGCAAGAAGTCTGTTTACAGAT
Organism: uncultured Fusobacterium sp.; assembly: GCA_900541465.1. GTDB lineage: Bacteria > Fusobacteriota > Fusobacteriia > Fusobacteriales > Fusobacteriaceae > Fusobacterium_B. Next base: position 20,129 of record UQJY01000004.1, read on the forward strand.
GCTTTAGAAATTTCAAGTTCCCTTGAGATTTCAGCCTGAGTTGCTGCCTCATTGTAATACAAATAATTAAATATTTTATCTGCCTTTTCTACTGCAGGCACTTTACATTTTTCTTCCATAAAATCTACCTCAAAATTTTATTTTAAAATTTAACTTTTGGAGTTTCTTTTGCTCCTTCATCAGCTTTAAAAAGAGTTTCCTCTTTAAATCCAAATATTCCCGCAAAAATATTTCCTGGTATCATTTTCACAGCCTGATTGTAAGATGTTACAGTATCATTATAAAACTGACGGGCAAAACCTATTTTATCTTCAATATCTTTTAATTGTTTTTGAAGATCTAAAAAATTTGTATTTGCTTTTAAATCAGGATAACTTTCAGAAATTGCCATTAATCTTCCTAAAAGTCCGCTTATTTCTCCGCTGGCTTTCATTTTTTCATCTATTCTGTCTGCATTTGCATAACGGTTTCTGGCAGAAATCACTGCATCAAGAGTTTCTTTTTCATGCTGAGCATAACCTTTTATAGTTTCCACAAGATTTGGAATAAGATCTATTCTTTTTTGAAGCTGAACGTCTATCTGACTCCAAGAATTTTTTACTCTTTCATGAAGAGTTACAAATCTGTTTTGATAAATTATAGTTACAACAAGTATAAAAACAATAATGACAATTAAAATTATTACACCTTTCATTTATATCTCCTCCTTAAAAATTTTTTTAAAAAGCTCCGCCGCCGCCACGGCCTCCTCCCCCTCCGGAAGAACCTCCGCTGAAGCCTCCACCTCTTCCTCCTGCTGAAGAACGGTTTGATTTTGAAACTTCTCTTATTGAACGGCTTGCTGCTCCTGCTGTATATCTTTCAACATTTCTGAAAGCTCTGCTGTACATATATGAATTCATAAGAGATGGTCTGTAGTATCTTCCCACACCAATATTTTCTTCCTCACCTCTTAAAGCTGATATTTTTTTATAGGCTCTTGCAACTTTTTCTGCAACTCCAAGAGCCACAGCATAAACAAAATAATGTTCCCAAATATGAATTGAAGCTGTTTTTGCTTCTTCAAGATTACTGTAATCTACTAAAAATTTTTTAAATGCACTCCATCTTGCATATGCTTCTTCTGCTTCAAGTGAAAGTTTTCTCTTTGAACCTGAAAAAATTATAAATGGAATTGCACCAAAAGTAAAAATCATAAACTTAGGCTCTCCGAAAAACTGAGCCATAAAAACTCCTCCCGGAAACATTAAAAATCCTGTAAAAATTCCTAAAAACATTGGAATTTTTTTTGTTTTTGCTTTAATAATTCCAAGACTTTTTAAATCATCTGCAACACCCTTATACCACACCTGATATTTTGAATAAAATTTTTTGGCATTTCTGCTTCCGGAAATATATTTTTCTACATTTTCCAGCACAACTTCCATGCCGTCTCCCATATCATTTATATACCAGTCAAGAACATATTTTTCATAAGGTTTAAGAGAAGTAAAGTCTCTCTCATCAGTTCTTCTTAAAATCGTCTGATTTCTCTCTTCAATAAGTTCAAGAAAATCTTTTCTCACTAAATCCATAACTGTTGCAAAAAGATGTTCAGGTTTTATTGCTGTCCTTGATACAACAGCTCCTGCTACTGCAGGTGTATAATCATCTGGAAGTTCTCTGAAATATTCTCCGTAAGGTACTTTTACTTTATATCTTTTTCCATTTTTTAAATATATAAAAGTTCCTGCAAAAATTACCCAGCAGGCTGCAGCTACAAACACTGCCCACTTTAATCCCATAATTTTTACAGCTCTGTCTCTTTCTCTGTTTGCTTCTTCTGCAAAATTTTTTTCCATCTTCATTATTTCAGAAAAAGCATTTTTATTTTTTATATATTTTTTATTTATCTCTGAAACCAGCTCTTTCGGAAATAAAATATTTGTTTCTAAAAATTCCCCAGGATAATAATTTTCCAAAGTATATTTTATCTCTCTTCCATTTAAAATTTCCACATTTCCTGTAAGAGGACCATGACCAAAAGCATAAATTTTTTCTTTTGAAATTTCTTCCGGAAGTTCAATTATAACTTGAATATTTCTTATACTTTTTTCCCAGTTTTCTCCAACCATCTTTCTGTTAAATTGAGCTGTATCTTTATATACAGTAACTCCCTGCGGAAGAATATATCTCACTGCAAAATATTCTCTTTCATTTCTTAAAGGATAATAAAGTTTTATTTTATAAAGTCCGTCATCTTCACTGACTGTATAACTTCCTCTCTGGCTTCCTCTTTGTTTTACAGCTGGAATAAACTTTCCGTTTTCTTCATAAAAAACATTTAAATTTTTCAGTTCTCCATATCCTTTGGCATCTACATTATAAAGTATTCCGTTTATTTTATCAGCACTGTAAAGCACCTGCTCCGTCACCAGAACACTTCCATCTTTTTTTATTTCTGCTCTTATTCTCAAATCATCTATTCTATATGAAGCAGATGAAAAAGCAGATGATACCATCGAAATAAAAACTACAAATATAATGACAATTCTTTCAAGTCTTTTGCATTTTTTCATAAATTTTCCTCCAGACTGCCTTTTTATATTTTTATCTTATCACAACAAAAGACAAACCACAAATATAAAAACAGGGAGACAACACTGTCTCCCTGAGTTATAATTTTTTTATCCTAATTTTGCAAGAAATTTTTCTACATTTATTATAAATCTTTCGTGAGTTCCTTCTCCCACAACAACTCCGTTGTGAGTTACTTTAACATCAAACACAAGTCTTCTTCCGTCAACTTTTACAAGAGTTGATTCACACACAACTTCGTCTCCAATTTTATTTGCTTTATTATGTTTTATATTTACAGATATACCAACTGTTGATTCTCCTTCTCCAAGTTCTTTTTCTGCCAAATCAAAAGATGTTTTCTCCATAAAAGCTATCATCATAGGTGTTCCGTATACATCTAATGTTCCTGATGCAACTTTTGCTGCAGTTTCTTCCGGGCTTACTGTTCTTGTGTAAGATAATTTCATTCCTTCTTTTAACATATTGGGTATTCCTCCTGTTTTTTATAATTTACTGCTACTATATTATTTCATTTATTAATAAAATAGTAAAGAAAAAAAATATTTTCTGTTTAATTTTTTGAAAAGAAAAAAGAGGAATTTCTTCCTCTCTTTTCAGAAACTATTAGATTGTAATTAAGAACTATTTTACTATTAAATTTTCTCCAGTCATTTCTTTTGGCTGTTCAATTCCTAAAATATTAAGCATTGTAGGAGCTATGTCAGCAAGTTTTCCATCTTTTAATGTAACACCTTCAGTGTGGTTTGATACATATATAAATGGAACTTCATTTGTTGTATGAGCTGTAAATGGTGCATTAGTTTCAGGATCAACCATAAGTTCAGCATTTCCGTGGTCAGCTGTAATTAAAACTGATCCGTCAAGTGAAAGAACTGTATCAACTAAAACTTTCACACATTTGTCAACAGCTTTTATAGCTTTTACTGCAGCTTCTAAAACTCCAGTATGTCCAACCATGTCAGGATTTGCAAAGTTTAATATAACAACATCATATTTTCCAGAAAGAAGAGCTTCTTTTGCTCCTTCTGTAACTTCATAAGCTGACATTTCAGGTTTTAAATCATATGTTGCAACTTTTGGAGATGCTACAAGTTTTCTGTCTTCTCCAGGATATTGAGATTCTACTCCTCCATTAAAGAAGAATGTTACGTGAGCATATTTTTCTGTTTCAGCAGTTCTTAATTGAGTAAGCCCTGCTTTTGATATTACTTCTCCAAAAGTATTTACTATTTCATCATCTTTATATATAACAGGAGCATCTATTGTAGAATCATATTGTCTCATGCAGTAAACTTTTATTGGGTCAATATTTCTGTCAAAGAAAGTAAATTCTTTATCATTGAAAGCTCTTGTTATTTGTCTTGCTCTGTCAGGTCTGAAGTTAAAGTTAATTAAAACATCTCCTGATTTTACAAGTCCTTCTTTATCTATTACAGTAGGTTTTACGAATTCGTCAGTTACTCCTGCTGCATAAGAAGCTTTTATTGCTTCGTCAGCTGAAGAAGCTTCTATTCCGTTTCCTAAAGTCATATTATCATAAGCAATTTTTGTTCTGTCATAGTTTTTGTCTCTGTCCATTGCAAAATATCTTCCAGAAATAGTTGCTATTTTTCCAACTCCTATTTCAGCCATTTTTGCTTCAACTTGAGCTAAGAAATTTACAGCTGAAGATGGAGGAGTATCTCTTCCGTCTAAGAAAGCATGAAGATATACTTTTGTTAATCCGTAATTTTTTGCCATTTGAAGAAGTCCATATATATGGTCAATGTGCGAGTGAACTCCTCCGTCAGAAACAAGTCCTGCAAAATGCATTGCAGTATTATTTTCTTTTGCATATTCAAATGCTTCTTTTAAAACAGGAATTTCAAAAAATTCTCCGTCTCTTATATCTTTTGTAATTTTTACAAGGGGCTGATAAATTACTCTTCCTGCTCCAATATTTAAGTGTCCAACTTCTGAGTTCCCCATTTGTCCTTCAGGAAGCCCAACTGCTTCTCCAGAAGCTTTAAGTTGAGAGTGAGGATATTTAGATAAAAGTTCTAAATATTCTTTTGGAGCTGCATTTTTTATAGCATTAATTTGGTTGTCGCAAGGGTTTATTCCCCAACCATCTAAAATCATAAGCATTAATGGTTTTTTATTCATTATTTATTTTCCTCTCTAAATTTAAAAATTATTTATAAATTACATTCCAGCTTTTACTATTTTAGCAAAAGATTCAGCTTCAAGAGATGCTCCTCCAACAAGTCCACCATCTATATCAGCTTGAGCAAGAAGATCTTTTGCATTGTCAGCTTTCATTGATCCACCATATTGGATTGTTATTTCTTCAGCAGCTTCTGTACCGAACATTTCAGCAAGAACTTTTCTTATAGCTTTATGAGTTTCTTCAGCAATTTCAGGAGTAGCTGTTTTTCCTGTTCCGATTGCCCATACTGGTTCATAAGCTATTACAACTTTAACTGCTTCTTCTTTAGTAAGACCAGCAAGTCCACCTTTAACTTGAGTTTCATTTACAAGATCTGTTCTTCCAGCTTCTCTGTCTTCTAATTTTTCTCCTACACAAAGGATTGGAGTTAATCCATAAGCTAAAGCACATTTAACTTTTTCATTTATGAAAGCATCTGTTTCATGGAAGTATTCTCTTCTTTCAGAGTGTCCTAAGATTACGTATTCAACACCGATTGCTTTTAACATTTCAGGAGAAACTTCTCCAGTGTAAGCTCCTGATGCTTTTGGATACATATTTTCAGCAGCAATTTTTATATTTGAACCTGCAACAGCTTTAACTGCATCAGAAAGAGCAGTGAAAGGTGCTCCAATAACGATTCCTACATTTTCAACACCTGCAACAGCTGCTTTTAATTCTGTAAGCATAGCTACAGCATCAGCATTTGTTTTATTCATTTTCCAGTTTCCTGCAATAATAGTTTTTCTCATTTGAAAATCCTCCTAGAATATTTGATTTAATATATCAATTTTATTTTTATTTTCAAGTTTATATTTTCATCTTTAATTTTAACATAAAATATATGAAAGTTCTAATTTACTATAAGTCAATAAATTGATTTTTTGTGATTAATTTTTAAGCATTTTTTATTTTCAAAAATTTTTAAAGATATTTTTTATAAAAAGCAGGGGCAGCAGATATGGAAAAAATAAAAATATTTTTAGGTTTTCCTGTGTTTTCCAATGCCTTTATCATCTCTTCAACAGTTGTTCCAGTGGTAATTATATCATCAATAATAAGAATATTTTTATTTTCAGCTAAAAATTCACATCTGAAAACAGATTTTATATTTATTTTTCTTAAATTTTTTTCTGAGAGCCTGTGCATAGGAAGAGTATCTTTTTCCCTCACAGCTTTTTTATAATCTATTCCTATTTCATCAAGAATAAATTCAACCTGATTAAATCCCCTTTCAAGAACTTTCTCTCTGCTTGCAGGGACAGGAACAACAATATCAATTTTATTTTCTCTTATTATTTTTTTCAAATCTTCTTCTATAATCCTGCTTATAAAAACACCAATTTCTTTTCTTCCGTTAAGTTTATAATCTATTATCAAGTTTCTTATATCATTTTTGTATTCAAAAAGATAATATATATTTTTTCTCACATGGAGATTTTTCTGCTTTTCTATTTTCTCTCTGCATTTTCTGCAAAGATATATCTCATCTTCCTCAACTTCTTTTTTACACAGGGAACATTTTGAACTGAAAAAAAATTTCCTAAGGATTTGGCTCGGTCTTAGGCTCAAATGAATTTTCCTTTTTCTTATCTTTATTCAAAATTTTGGCAGAATACATCTCTGTATATCCGCACTCAGCACAAATTTTAAGATAGTATGTCCCCATTTCAATTTTAAGCCCTGCTTCCTTTTCTGGAAGAATGGCTGTTCTCACATAATATTTTTCACAACCGCATTTAAGGCACTTAAAATCCAATTTCATCACCCCATATTATGTTTCGTATCCAACGGCTTGGAGTTTTTCCCCTGCCGTTAAATATTACAGCATCAAATCTTATGTCATAATCAAAATATCTTTTTTCCAAAAGAAATTTTTGAGCAGTAAAATACATTCTTCTCTTTTTTTTAAAATCTATTGCATATTCACCGCTTCCAAAAATATCAGTGGTTCTCTGCTTCACTTCAACAAAGATTATCCTGTTTCCTTTCTTCATTATGAGGTCAATCTCTCCATATTTTGAAAAATAATTTTGTGCAAGGAGAATATAGCCTTTTGATTTTAAAAACTCGGCAGCATAATTTTCAAAAACAGCTCCCTGTTCTCTTTTATTCATCAGCTGAATCCTTCTTTAAAATCTTTTTCAAAAAAGTTTTTCTGTGAATTGGAAGAGGACCTTTTTCTAGAAGAATTTCTCTGTGAAGTTTTGTTCCATACCCTTTGTGTTTTTCAAAAAAGTATTCAGGATATTCTCTCGCATTTATCATCATTATTCTGTCTCTTGTAACTTTTGCAATTATTGAAGCGGCAGCTATTGAAAGACTTTTTGCATCACCTTTTACCACTGCTTCCTGTTCTCCTTCATAGCCTTTTATAAGTTTATTTCCGTCAACTAAAACTTTTGTAAATTCAATCTCATCTTTTTTTATATCTTCCAAGGCTCTTTTCATAGCAAGAAAGGTTGCATTTAAAATATTTACTTCATCTATTTCTTCAACTGTTGCAAGCCCAACTCCCACATGACAGTATGCTATAATTTTATCAAAAAGCATCTCTCTTTTTTTCTCAGATAATTTTTTAGAGTCATTTATCTCTTCAAAAAAATCATGATATTCATTTATTTTTACAGCAGCAGCTACAACAGGACCTGCAAGAGGACCACGTCCCGCTTCGTCAACTCCTACAATATTTCCTTTTTCCATATCAAAATCATATAATTCTTTCATTATTCTTCACCAATCTTCATTATTTTTTCTCTGTCAAATTTTAATTTTTTAATAATATTTTCAAAATCTTCTGGAAGTTTTCCAACAACTTTTATATTTTCTTTTGTTATCGGGTGAATAAATTCTAATTTATAAGCATGGAGCATCTGTCTTGCTGCAAGTTTTGAGGGAGTTCCATATGTACTGTCCCCTAAAATAGGGTGGTTTAAAAATTTCATATGCACCCTTATCTGATGTGTTCTTCCTGTTTCAATATTTACTTTTAAAAGAGAAAAATCCTGCACCTCATCAAGAACTTCATAATTTGTTACAGCTGTTTTTCCGTTTATTTCTACAACTGCCATTCTCTTTCTTTCAAAAGAATCACGGCCGATAAGATTTTCTATTCTTCCAGATTTCTGGCTGAAATTTCCTTTACACACAGCCAAATATGTTTTTTTCATATTTTTACTCTGAAACATCTCAACAAGTTTTTCATGAGCCTCGTTTGTTTTTGCAATTATGATAAGCCCGCTTGTATCTTTATCAAGTCTGTGAACTATCCCCGGTCTTGTAATATCTTCTGGATTTGAAAGATTTTTAAAATTATATAAAAGTGCATTTACTAAAGTTCCGCTGTAAATGTTTTGTGCCGGATGAACTGTCATATCACTTGGTTTATTTATTACTGCAATATGTTCATCTTCATACACAATATCAAGAGGAATATTTTCTGGTTTTATTTCTGGAGTTTCCTCTTCTGGTATCTCCACTTGAAATACTTCATTTCCTTTTAATTTCGTTCCAACTTTTTTTATCTCTTTTCCATTCAATTTTACAAATCCGTCTTCTATTAATTTCTGAACAGAAGCTCTGCTCATATTTTCAATTTTGCTCTGCAGAAAAACATCAAGTCTTTTTCCTTTAAATGTTTCGTCAGCAGAAAATTTTAATTCTTCCATAAAATACCCCGCAATATACTTTCTATAATAATTATATCACATTCGTCACATAAATTTAAAATCAAAATAATTGACATAGTGTTTCAAAAATGTTACTATAATCTGTACGAACAATGAAATATTTATTTAGGTAGAGGTTGCGGAAAACATTATTAAGCTGAAACAGCATGACAAAGCATTGAAGTCAGCCCAAAGGGAATTCCGCCGAAAGATTTAATTTGTCAGGTTAAAGTCTTGGGCATATGGAAAATATCTGTATGACTGACATTGATTTAAAATCAATGTAGAGCTATCAATTTTATCATATATAATTTGATATTATGAACTACGTCTGCCATGAAAAAATCCCATGGCAGTTTTTTTTACCTAAAATTCATTGTTATTAATTTTTTAGGGAGGATTGATTTAAAAAAATGAATGAAAATTTAAAAGAGAGAAGGAGCTGGTTTGTTGAACTTTTAAAACTTTCTCCTGTTGTTATTCTTGGAGTTCTTATGGTTGGAGTCGGGCTTGATGTTTTGGTTGCAGCACCTATTGCTGTAATATTTGCAGCGATTGTTGCCTGCATCACTGAAAAATTCAGTTTCCAAAAAATCGTTGACTCTGCTGTTGACAGTGTAAAAGAAATTCAGCTTGTATTTTTTATTCTTATGCTTGCTTATGCTATGGCTGAAGCTTTTATGGCAACAGGAGTGGGAGCTTCTATTATAATAATGTCTCTTAATTTCGGGCTTACTGCAAAAACTATAGCTGTTACAGGAATTATTGTAACAAGTATTCTTTCTGTTGCAATCGGAAGTTCTTGGGGAACTTTTGCAGCCTGTGCCCCTGTATTTTTATGGCTTAATCATATTGTAGGCGGAAATATTGTTCTTACTACTGCTGCTATTGCAGGGGGAGCATGTTTTGGAGATAACATCGGTCTTATTTCCGATACAACTGTTGTAAGTTCAGGAATTCAAAAGGTTGAAGTTATTGACAGAATAAAACACCAAGGTGTATGGTCCCTTTCATGTCTTGTTTTAAGTATTATTACTTTCTACGGAGTTTCTGTTTTTATGGGGCTTCCAAATACTGTAGGAAGTGCTAGTGAAGCTATAAATAATATTCCTCAGTCTGTATGGTCTGCCCTTGCAGCAGAAAGAGAATCAGCTGTGACACTTTTAAGACAGGTACAAAGCGGTATACCTGCTTATATGGGAGTTCCTCTGTTTCTTGTTCTCCTTGCTGCTATAAAAGGACTTCCAACATTATTATGTCTGTTCCTTGGAATTGTTTCATCTCTTGTTTTCGGAATTTTTGCAGGAACTGTAACAATAACTCCTGAAGCTGCAGAAGCTGCTGCTCTTGCTGGAAAAAGTGCAATAGATTTAAAAGGATTTATTGGTCTTGTTTATACAGGATTTGAAGGAGCAGGTTCCTGGGTTATAGTTATGATGATGTGGATTGCTGCTTTCGGAGGAATTATGGGAAGCATGAACGCTTTTGAACCTCTTTCAAGGCTTGTAAAATCTCTTGCAAAAAATGTCAGACAGCTTATGTTCTACAACGGAGTATTTTCTATTTTAGGAAATATTGCTCTTGCTGACGAAATGGCACAGATTGTTACAATAGGACCTATCATCAGAAATCTTGTTGATGAAAATGTTGAAGGAGATGAAAAAGCAGTATACAAATTAAAACTTAGAAATGCTCTTTTCAGTGATGCTCTTGGAGTTTTTGGTTCTCAGCTTATTCCATGGCATGTTTATATAGGTTTCTATATAGGAATTGCAAAAGTTGTATATCCTCTTTATGATTTTTCTCCAATGGATATTATAAAATATAATTTCCTTGCAATGATTTCTGTTTTCTCTGTACTTTTCCTTACTCTTACAGGACTTGACAGATTTATTCCATTGTTTGGACTTACTACTGAACCAAAAGTAAAATTGAAAAAATAATTTCTTATATGTTGACTTTTTTTAATTTTCAAGGTATATCTAAATATAGAAGCTGTTGTATATTGTAATTATATTTTGGGAGGTAGCCATGAAAAAATATTTAATTATTTTAGCTTTATCCGCTGTTTTCTTTGCTGGTTGTACAAGAACTGAAAAACATATTGCTGCAGGTGCAGCTGTTGGTGCTGTTGCAGGACATGCAATAGGAGGAGATACTGGAGCAATTATTGGTGCTGGTGTGGGAGCAGGAACAGGAGCTTATATTGCCAAAGAAAAATATGATGACAAAGATTATTATTACAGACATGACAATGGAAGAAGACATAAAAAATACAAATAGTTTTAAAAACTTTTATGCACTTTGATTTAAAAAATAAAAATCAAGGTGCATTTTATTTTCTGTACAATTATATTTTAAATATATTATTTTAAAATATATCATTGATGAATTTTATTAAAATGAAAAAGTTGTTGACTTATTAAATATTCTCTTGTATACTTAAGCATATTTGAAAATTTAATCTTTCACAGATTAAAAACAAAGGGGGAGAGTTACTTGATAGCAGAAAGAATGGTTGGGAAATCTCTTGGAAAAGGAGTTTTTGATATAACAAGAGAAGTTAAAGAAGCTGAAGCTGAATATGGAAAAGAAAATGTTATAAATTCGACAATAGGAACTTTCTACGGTGAAGATGAAAATCTTGCAGTTTTAAATACTGTTGAAAAAATATATAAAAACCTTCCTGCAGCAGAACTTTTTGGATATGCTCCAGGAATAAGCGGAAGCAAAGAATATAAAGAAGCTATTAAAGAAAATGTTTTCGATATTTATAAATCATCATTTGATAAATCTTTTATTGGTGTGACTGCTACTCCCGGTGGAACAGGAGCAATCCATAACACTTTAAAAGCATATATGGACTGCGGTGAGACTGTTCTTCTTCCTGAATTTATGTGGGAAGCTTATAAACATCTTGCTGCTGCAAACGGATTAAAATTTGATACATATTCTTTATTTGACAGAGACGGATTTAATCTTTCAAGTTTCTCTGAAAAAGTTTTAAAAATGGTAAAAAAACAGCATAAAGTTCTTGCTGTAATAAATGACCCTTGTCAAAATCCGACAGGTTATTCTCTTTCACTTGAAGAATGGAAATCTGTTGTAGAAATTTTAAAAGAGGCTGCGAAATATGGAGAAGTAATTCTTCTTGACGATATTGCATATTTAGATTATGATTTCAGAGGAGCTGCAAAATCAAGAGAATATATGACACTTTTTAATGGACTTCCTGAAAATATTCTTGTGATTATTGCTGCCAGTATGTCAAAATCTTTTACAAGCTACGGTCTTAGAGTGGGAGCACAGGTTGCTGTATCTTCAAGCCCAAAAGTAATAGAAGAATTTGATACTGCTTCAACTTTCCTTTGCCGTACAAGCTGGTCTAATACAACAAGAGGGGGAATGAAACTTCTTGCTGAAATTTATGAAAATGAAAATCTTTTAAAAGAAGTGGAAGATGAACGTGAAGAAAAAATTATTCTTCTTGAAAAACGTGCTGAAATATTTTTAAGAGAAGCGAAAAAAGAGGGGCTTATTACCTGTCCTTTCAGAAGCGGATTTTTTATTACTATACCACTAAAAGAAAATGCCGCAGAAATCATTGCAGATTTAAAATCAAAAAAAGTCTTTGTTCTTCCAGTTCTTGGCGGAATGAGAATTGCTCTTTGCAGTGTTCCTTGTAACAAAATAGAAAAATTACCAAAAATTTTAGCTGAATCAATAAAAAAATTTAATAAATAAACCTGAGGGGGAGATTTACTTGAAACAAGAATTTTCAATAAACAGAAACAGCATTATGCTTAACTTTACTGCAAAATACTGTACTACATCTGACGAACTTTTAAGCAGTGTAGGATTTAGAAAAATACTTAACTCATATGTTTTAAAAATAGCAAAAAAAGATACGGAAGTTTACAGACATCTTAAATCTTTAGCAGGAGAAGCTGATATTCCTGAAGAAGTAATTCATCTTTTCAAACTTCTTATAGTTTTCGATATAGAAGCTCTTGAAAAACTTGATGAAAGATATATTGCTTTCTTCAGCAACAGAGAAATTGTAATTGAATTTATTGAAGAACTTTATTCTTACTGGAGACGTTTTGAAAGATATGCAATTATAAGAAACAAAAAATTTGAAGCAGGTCTTCAAAATGCAAACTTCTTCAACTCAATGAACAACTTTACAAACCTTGTTCTTACAACTTACAGAAAAATTGAAGAAACTGTTATGGGTACAAAACACAGAGTATACAGACAGCTTCCTGCAGGAGCAAACCTTGGAATTATTGTAAGCAATGTAAACTGGAATATTCCAAAAGAATATTATGCTCTTGAAAAAGTAAACTTTATAAACTCTGTAATTTTACAGCCGCCTTTCATTACATATCCAAAACAAAATACAAGAAAAGGTATTTTCAAAGAAGTAAATGAAAACCCTATTGAAGGAATGTATCTAAACTCTGAAGACTGGCTTTGCTATCCTGCAAAAGTAGGTTCACTTCTTGCGTTTATCTATTTTAATAAAGACTTTATGGCTCAAGGAGTTACTCTTTCAAACTTATTTGAACTTGCCGAAGAAGAAGAATATGCAAACAAAAAACCTGATATTGTTTTTGTATATGGTGCAAGAGATTTTGATCCTAAAATGAAAACTCTTTTCTACAATGATAAAATCAATGACATCATGGTTGGATATATAAACTACAGTGAAGATATAGACTATTTCGGATACGTTAAAAAAATGACACTTACTCTTCATAACTTAAAAATGATTGAACAGGGAGGACTTCCTATTCACGGGGCAATGGTAAATGTTACGATGAAAACTGGAGACAGCTTCAACATTGTTATAATGGGAGACAGTGGAGCTGGAAAATCAGAAAGCCTTGAAGCATTCAGAATTTTAAGTGAAGAATATGTAAAAGAAATGAAAGTTATTTTTGACGACATGGGAGTTTTAAAAATAAAAGATGGAAAAATTCTTGGATACGGAACAGAAATAGGAGCTTTCGTAAGACTTGACGACCTTGATTCAGGTTATGCTTATAAACAAATGGACAGAAGTATCTTTATGAACCCAAATAAAATAAACTCAAGAATAGTTATTCCTATTTCATCATACAACACAATTATGACAGGTTTCCCTGTTGAATACTTCTTATATGCAAACAACTATGAAGAAGGTGCAGAACTTGAATTTTTCAACTCTCCCGAAGAAGCAAAAGAAGTTTTCGTAGCAGGAAAAAGAATGGCTAAAGGAACTACAAGCGAAAAAGGACTTGTTACTTCTTACTTTGCAAATCCATTTGGTCCTGTACAAAAACAAAAAGAAACTGATATTCTTATTGACAAATTCTTCAATAAGATGTATGATGACAAAGTCGTAGTTGGTCAGATAAGAACTATGCTTGGTATAAAAGGAAAAGAACATGAAGGTCCAATCAAGGCAGCTGAAAAATTATTTAATCTTATCATGAAAAAATAGCCTTAAATATTAAAATTACATACATACAAAAAAGGGAGCGGAAAATTCTGCTCTCTTTTTTGTTTTAAAATTATTTTTCATAAATAAAAAACAGGAAGATTTCTCCTCCTGTCAATTTCTTTACAATTATTTTTACGAATAATTATAAAGCAGCTTTTGCAGTTTCTGCTAATTTAGCAAATTCAGCAGCATTGTTTAGAGCCATATCAGCAAGAACTTTTCTGTCTAATACGATTCCAGCTCTTTTTAATCCGTTCATTAATGTAGAGTAAGTTAATCCATTGATTCTTGCTCCTGCATTAATTCTTATGATCCATAATTGTCTCATTTTTCTTTTCTTAACTTTTCTGTCTCTTGTAGAATAAGCTGCAGCTCTCATTGTAGCTTGTTTAGCTTGTTTTATAACGTCTCCAGAAGCACCTCTGAATCCTTTAGCAGCTCTTAAAACTTTTTTATGTTTTCTTCTTCTTACTATTCCAGTTTTAACTCTCATTACATCCTCCTAAATTATATACTCGAAAATCGGTTATTATCTTCCTACTCCGTATGGTAATAAAGCTACCATATCTTTTTTATGAATATCTAAAACAACAAAGTCTTTCTTTAATCTATTTTTTCTTTTTTTAGTTTTTTTAGTTAAAATATGGCTTGTTCCTGAATGTTTTACAACATATTTTCCTGTTCCTGTTACTTTTACTCTCTTTGCTGTTCCTCTGTGAGTTTTCATTTTTGGCATAGTGTGTTCCTCCTCTCAATCTATTAAAACTATTTTTTTGCCGATAACATCAAATATTTTTGACTTTCTTTATATCTTTTTTCAACTTCAGCTACATCTTCAAGCTGTCCTGCAACTTGATCAAGAAGTTCAATTCCCATATCTTGATATGATTTTTCTCTTCCAAATTGTACTAAAGTTACTTTTACTTTATTATCTTTTTCTAAGAATTTTTTGATTGCATTTACTTTTGTTTCAAGGTCATGATCATCAATTCTTGTTCTAAGTTTTACTTCTTTAACAACAACAACTTTCTGCTTTTTCTTAGCATCTTTAGCTTTTCTTGTCTGTTCATATTTATATTTTCCATAATCCATTATTTTACATACTGGCGGAACTGCAGCTGGAGAAATTTCAACTAAATCTAATTCTTCTTTTCTTGCTGCTTCAAGAGCTTCAGATATTGACATAATACCTAGCTGCTCTCCTGTGCTGGAAATAATTCTAAATTCTTTCCCTTTAATTTTTTCGTTAATTCTAACTTTATCTGAAATAATTAACACCTCCTAATTAAAACCCTTATATACTAAAAAAACAGGATACATAACATACCCTGTTATATCTCAAACTTTAATAATTAAATTCAAGTCATTTACCTTATGTAAGCCGTATGCCCACAAGGTGAGAAACAGGGAGTTTCTTCTTCATTCAAAAATCTTACCTATTTAGTATATCTAATTTTTCTTTTAATGTCAAGCATTTTTAATTTTTTTTACTTTATTTTTTACAAAAAATTTTTTTCATAGTATAATACTGAAATGAAAAATCATATAAAAAATTTTTTAAAGGATTAAATTTTATGGAAAATAAAAATAAATTTGAAAATCAAATATCTGATTCCAGAAGGCTCGCTTTCTTTCTGTCTCTTGCAGGAGGTTTTCAAGATGCTTACTCTTATATATGCAGAGACCGTGTTTTTGCTAATGCTCAAACAGGAAATATAGTCCTTATGAGCGGACACATTATTTCTGGAGAATTCAGAGAAGCTGTACATTATATTTTTCCTGTTCTGGCTTTTGTTGGAGGAATTTATATTACAGAATGGATTAGATATTTTTACAAAGAAAATCACATTCTTCACTGGAGACAAATCATTCTTTTTGTAGAAATAGTTGCTATGGTCTTTGTTGGCTGCCTTCCATCTTCTATGAATGTATTAGCAAACATTATTTTATCTTTCTCATGTGCTATGCAAGTGAGCAGTTTTAAAAAATTTAGAGGAATAGCTTTTGCCACAACAATGTGTATCGGAAATATAAGAAGTGCCACAGAATTTTTAGCAAAATATCATATTGAAAAAAATAAAGAATTTATATACAAAATTCTTCACTATTATGGAGCTATTTTTATTTTTGCAGTGGGATCTTCTCTAGGTTTTATTTTCTCAAATTTTTTTGGGCTTGTATCAATTTGGATTGCAGCTCTATTTTTATTCATAGGTTTTATATTAATGCTGGCAAAAGAGTAATAAAAAATATTGGGGCTGTTACAAATATTATGTAGCAACTCCAATAATAATATTATTGATTTAACTCTTTAAGATGATCTATTAATAATTTTTCAGTTTTCTCTAAATGAATTTCTGTAAGATTTCTAATTTCTTCTACTTTACCTTTTGCTAAACACTCATATATTTTTTCATGTTCCTGAACTGATAACTCTTTTGAATCTTCAAAGTCTAAAGACATATCTCTCTGTAATCTTTGAATTTCAAAACCAAGCATCATAAACTCTTTCAAAATATCATTTTTTATATATTTATAAGTTATATAATGAAATTCTGTAAGTTCCACTGTATATGGCATTGTTTCTTTCATTCTGTTTCTTGTAGCTTTTAAGCAAACTTTGAGTTCTTTCAATAACTCTTTTGGACAATCTTTAGCAAGTTCTTCATAAATATACGGTTCTAAAAGTTTTCTTATTTTTACTAATTCTAATGCTTTTTCAAAAAGACTTTTTTTATCTGTTTTTAAACTGTATTTATTTACTAAATATGTAAAAAAGTTTTCATTAATTTTACTTGCATTAGTATCATAACCAATAATAACTGTCCCTACTCCTTTTTTAGTTTCTACTACCCTTTCAACACGTAAAATTGTCAATGCTTCTCTTATCGTTGATCTACTTACATTAAATATTTTTGCCATCTCTTGCTCTGCAGGAAGTTTATCTCCAGATTTAAGATTCCCTTTTTTTATTTCCTCTTTTACCTGATTAACAACTTCATCATAAAGCTGTACATTTTTTATTTCTACAAACATGCTTTTTCTCCCAAAAACTATATTTTTTAATACTTTTATTTTAACATGTATTATATTTTTATTCTATAAATAATTTAAGAAAAAGCATGCCTGTTTCTTAAAATTTAATCACAGACATGCTTTTTTATTTCTATTTTTTACTAATACTTACACAACATGCTTTACCTTTTTCATGGGCTTTTTCTTTTAAAAACTCTAATCTCTCTTCAAAATTTTCTAAAGTATTAAGTCTATTTTCAACTGGGCAAACTTTTTCTGGATTACTGCTTGACTTTACTAAATCTATTATTCTGCCAAATTCAAATTTTATTTTACTTTCATCTAATATTTTTTTAGCAGGAACTGAAATTTCACTTCCATAATAATATTTTATATTTAAAACTTTACTAAGTTCAGCAAGTCCTATTCCAAGCTGATTAGCATATATTTTTAATCCTTTCTCTTCAAAATTTTCTGTAAAAATCTTTTTTAAAAAAGAAGATAATGGACTCTCTTTAGTCTTAAAAACTATATTATCCTCTGAATTCAAAACTACAATAAGCTCTTCTTTTTGGTCTACTATATTTTTATAGTCTTGCTTTTCCATAAAATTTTTCCTCCTATACTTTAAAATCTTATTTTTTTAAAGCTTTTATGGCTTTTTCAAGTCTTTGAACACCTTCCATAACTATATGTCTTGGAGAAGCAAAGTTAAATCTCATAAATCCTAATCCTTCTTTTGCTCCGAAAGTTGTTCCATCATTTAAAAGAATTTTTGCTTCTTTAAACATAAAATCTTTTAGTTCTTGCTGAGTTTTAAATCCTAACTCTCTGCAATCAAGCCATGTCATAAATGTTGCTTCAGGTTTTATAGCATATACTCCTGGGATATTTTTGTTTATATAATCTACAACTTGATCTCTTGTCTCATTTAAATATGCAACACATTGATCTGCATAAGAATCTCCATAGTTGTAACAAGCCATTAAAGCTTCATTACCAAATATATTTCTTCCCATTCCTTTTGCATAAGTTTGTTGATTTATCATTTTATCATATATTTTTTTACTGTGAGTAAACCATGCTGCAGTTCTAAAACCTGCTACATTAAATGTTTTAGCTGGATTAATAAATGTTACAGAATTATTTGCAAACTCCTCTGATATAGAGCAGAATGGTATAAATTCTAATCCATCAAATACAATATCCGCATGAATTTCATCTACTCCTATCATTACGTCATTAGCTAAACATAACTCTCCTATTTTTATAAGCTCTTCTTTTGTAAAACATCTTCCTGTTGGGTTTTGAGGGTTACATACAAACATAATCTTCACTTTAGGATCTTTTAATTTTTTCTCTAAATCTTCAAAGTCTATTTCATAACGACCATCTATTAATTTCATTTCATTATAAACCAATTGTCTTCCATTATTTTTTACTAAATCATGGAATGGCGGATATACTGGAGTTTGTAATAACACTTTATCTCCTATACTTGAAAATTCTGCTACAAACCATATCATTGCTGGAATAACACATGGAGAAAAATCTATATATTTTGGATTTAAAACTGTATTATGTCTTACTTTATACCATCTTGCTATACTTTCTTCAAATGCTGAATCAATGTATGGATAACCATAATGTCCCATTTCAGCTCTTTTTATTAATGCCTCTTTTACTTCATCAGGACTTGGGAAATCTGTATCAGCAATCCAGAATGGTAACACATCATTTGGACATAAAGATGGATCGAATTTCTTAGCGTCAGTTCCTCTTCTATTTACACCTTCATCAAAATTATATTTTTTCATTTTTAATTCCTCCTTAAATAACTTAGTCAATCATTAATTTATTTAAAATAAAACTTTATATCCTTACTATATTGATAAAATTAAATATGATGCTATAACGTTCACTATAAATGCTACAACCATTGGTATTACAGAATGTTTTATTAACTCTTCAACTGTTACTTCTGCAAGTCCTGCTACTGCAATAACGACTCCTGCTACTGGCGATAAAGAACGTCCGATTGCTGTTGCAAGTTGCATTGGAAGAGCAATCCATAAAGCACTTACTCCCATTTGTTCTGCTATTCCAGGAACTAAAGGTCCAAAAGCATACCAAGAAGCATTTCCACTTCCAAGAAGTATAACTGCACCAAATGTTATTAATGACATCAAGAACATTGTAATTAAAAGTCCTCCATTTAAAGATGCCAAGAAATTTGCAACTATTGTTACTCCACCTATTTGTTTAATTGCTTCTGCAAAGATTGCTGCTGCAATAACTATTGATACAATATTTGCAAAACACGTTCCCATTGATTTTAAAATAACTTCTGTTCCTGCTGCTGCTTTTTTAACATCTTTATGTCTTATAACTTCAAGTAAAAATGCTAGTACAAATGATACTAAGTTAGCTGTAACTACGTCCATTTTTATTAAATCAACAAAACTAAATACTGCTACTAATACTAATGGAATTATTGGAAGTATTGCATAGTATCCTGGGCAGTCAGGATCTTCTATTTCTTTTATTTTATCTAAATCCATTCCTGAATCCTTCATTTTTTTATCTAAACGACTATAATAAATAGGAATAAATATAACTGATACTGCTAAAACTATTAAAGATACTTTACCTTGATATTGCAAGAAGTAATCCATTACCTCCATATTTACAAGCTTTGCCGCAAAAATTGCACTTGAATCGTTAGGTCCCCAATCAAGGAATCCTGTAAAACACATTACTGCTCCAGCACTTAATCTACTAACTCCTAAATTTAATAAAATTGGGAATGTTGTTGCTACCATTAATAATCCTAAACCTGAGTGACTTGTTATTACAAGCTTTAACATACAACCTATAACAAAGATGATTGCAAGTACAAAATAAGGTGAATTAAATTTCTTTAATGGTTTTGTTGCTTTTAATGCCAACTTTGTAGATGCACCAATATGAGACATAAACATTGCATAACCTGTAACAGTCATTAATACTATTCCAAGTCCTGCTGTATTACTTATCATTTTCTTTTTAACAAATTCAAGAACATCTAAATAAATATTTCCTGTGCTCTGAGGCTCTGGTAAAATTGAAACCCCTTTTATTGCTGTAATAATTGTTAAAACTATTATACCTGTTGCCACAAAAATAAAAACTGTATTATATTTCTTTAAAATTAATTTTGCTATACAGAATATTAATGCTATAGTAAGTATAACTAATAAAATATTCATAACTCCCTCCTGAAAAAATGTTTGTTGCAAGATGTCTGACAGCCTTACTTATATAGCTAATATATCATCTTGTTTTTTATTTGTCAACTATTTTTGATTTTTTTTTATATTTATTGTTTAAATACAGTACTTTTTTGATCATTTTTATATAAAATAGTTATAAATATATTAAAATAAACTCTTATAAACATTTTTTCTTTAATCTTTTTTAATTAAAAAATAAAAAAGAGCTGTATAAACTAATGATTAAAAATCAAAAATTTATATCAGCTCATTTTTATCCCTATTTATTTCTATTTAATTCCTTTTTCAGAAAAATATTTTTCTGCACCTGGGTGAAGTGTTATACTCATTCCTTGAAGTCCTGTATCTTCTTTTATAAATTCTCCAACTTTATGAGCAGCTTTTATTCTGTCTGTATTTTCATACATAGTTTTTAACATATTGTAAACCATATCTTCAGATAATTTAGAGCTTACAACTAACATAGATTGAACTGTAAGAGTTTGAGCATCTTCTTTTTGCGTACTGTAAGTTCCTGCAGGGATTTCATAATCTGTATAATAAGAATATTTAGCTTTTAATTTATCTGCAAGTTCTTTATCAAGATTGACAACTTTTACATCTCTTTGAGTAGCAAGATCAACTATTGCTGATGTAGGGACTCCAGCAACTATAAATGCTGCATCTATCTGTCTATCTCTTAAACCTGTTGCTGCTTCTGCAAATGAAAGGTATTGAGGTTTATAATCTTTTTCTGTTATTCCTGCTTCTGCAAGAATTTGCACAGCATTGCAATAAACTCCACTTCCTATAGCTCCTATTGCTACTTTCTTTCCTTTTAAATCAGATATTGACTTTACACTTCCATCAGTTGTAATACATTGAATAGGTTCACTGTATAATGTTGCCATTCCTCTTATATTATCAACTTTATTTTCAAATAACTCTACTCCGTTTTCAGCATAAGATGCAACGTCATTTTGAATTATTGCCACATCTATATCACCTTTTTGAAGCATATTTACATTTGCAACTGATGCTCCTGTTGATTCTGCTGTTGCATTTACTCCATCAATATTTGTATTCCATATTTCAGCAAAAGCTCCTCCAAGAGGATAATAAGTTCCTGCAGTTCCTCCTGTACCAATATTAATGTAAGTAGTAGGTGCTTTTTCACTTCCACCGCAGGCTGCAAGTCCTAAAGCCAAAGTCATTATTGCAATTATCTTTTTCATATCAACTTCCCCCTCTGAATATTAATATTATTTATTATTTTTTAATTTTTTAGTTTGAAGATAATAAACCACTGCTATTAAAACAAGCCCTAAAAGGTCTGTTTTATACCCGGGTTTTAAAGTTAAAAGCCCGGCAATGATAAATAAAATTCTTTCTATTACATTCATTTTCGCTTTAAAGAATCCTGTAAGACCTATTGAAACACAACATATTCCTATTATGGCTGTTATTATGCTTGAAATAACTGTCGGACCAGGATTTATCATTATTAAATCAGGACTTATTACAAACATATACGGGATAAGAAATGCCCCTATTGCAAGCCTTGTCGCCTGCATTCCTGTTTCCATCGGTTCTGATTTTGCAACTCCTGCTGCTGCAACTGCTGCAAGACATACTGGAGGAGTTACATCAGCTATTATACCAAAATAAAATACAAATAAGTGAGCTGCAAGCACAGGCACAACCGGAACTCCTGCTGCATCAGTTATAAGAAGTATTGCCGGTGCTGCAATAGTTGAAGTTATAACATAATTTGCTGTTGTCGGAACTCCTATTCCTAATATTAATGATGTTATCATTGTAAAGAAAAGAGTAAGTATAAGATTTCCATTTGCAATTCCAACAAGAATTGAACCAACTTTTAATCCTAATCCTGTTTTAGTTACAACACCTGTAATAATTCCTGCACAAGCACAAGCTGCTATTACTGTTAAAGCACTTTTTGCCCCTGCTACCATTCCCTGAATTATATCCATAAATGAAAGTCTTGTTTCTTTTTTTATTGCTGCACAAATTATTGTAGAAGCTACTGCTCCAAGAGCTGCATATATAGGAGACCAACCACTGCTTAAAAGTCCTATTACTACAAATATTGGTATAATTAATTGTCCTCTTGTTTTCATTACTGTAGAAAATTTTGGAATTTCTTCTTTTGGAAGCCCTTTAAGTCCAAGTTTTCTAGCTTCAAAATGAACTCCTATAAATACACCAAGATAATATAAAACTGCAGGTATTGCTGCTGCAAGTATAACTTTTGAATACGGTGTTCCTGTTATTTCTGCAAGAAGGAAAGCTGCTGCTCCCATAATAGGCGGCATTAATTGTCCCCCTGTTGAAGCTGTTGCCTCAACTGCCCCTGCAAATTCTCCTTTATATCCTAATCTTTTCATCATTGGAATTGTAAAACTTCCTGTTCCAACAACGTTTGCCACTGAACTTCCAGATAAAGTTCCCATACAGGCACTTGATATAACTGCAACTTTTGCTGGTCCACCAGGTGAATTTCCTGCAATTGAGTTTGCGAGATCTATAAAAAATTCTCCCATTCCTGTTTTTTCAAGATAAGCTCCAAATAATAAGAAAATAAATATAAATGTTGAAGAAACTTGAATTGGAAGCCCCATTATACCTTCTGTTGTATAAAATAAGTGCTGTACAAGACCTTCAAGGCTTACACCTCTGTGGCCTAATGCTCCTGGAATACTTCTTCCTAAAAGTGCATAAAGTATAAATCCTAAAGATATTACAACCATCGGAAGCCCTATCATTCTTCTTGCTGCCTCAAGAACTAAAAGAATTGCTATTCCTCCAACTACCATATCCATTCCATTTATAAGCCCTTGTCTCATTACTATATCTTCAAAGAAAATTACTACATATAAACAGCAGACTCCTGCAAGAAGACCAAGAATACAGTCTAAAGGGTGAAGACTATATTTATCCATTTTTGGACTTGTGGGATAAAGGAAAAATACTGCTGTAAGACCAAATGCCAGATGGATTGAACGGGCTATCTGTGCATCTATCCCTCCTCTTATTCCATAATAAAGCTGGAATACTGTGAAACAAAATAAAAGAACTGAAACTATTTTTCCCTGAGTTCCTGAAAGAACTCTATATCTCGATCCTTTATCATATTTTGCCATCAATTCGTCAACATTTGATGATATCTTGTTTTTCATTGCTGCACTCATATTCATCACTGCTTCTTCTCTCATAACCTTACTGCCTCCCCATTTTTAAAATCTATAATCTTTCTTAATAGTTAACAATATTTTTGCCGGCTTATCTCCTAAAATTTCACTCAGCATATATTTTTTTTCATCAATTTTTAAATAATGCTTTCCTATTGGAGATATTACCATCGATATATTTTTAAATTCTCTTTCCATTTCAAGAATAAATTTTCCATTTTCAATTTTCATTTTTCCCTCTTCAGGAAGAAATGGAAGACCAACTCCATAAGATTTATACTCTGTTCTTATAAGCTTTATCTTTTTATTTTCTTCTGCTACAAAAATTTCTTCAGCTTCTGTTTTCATTACTGAATGAATATAACCAAGAGAAAATTTTTTATTTTTTAAAATAAATTCATAATTTTTTTTATTTGTCATATCTTCAATAACCAATATATATTTTGGCTCTAAAAGATTTTTAAAAATCATTAATATTAAAATTATAACTGTAAATATAATTGTTATTTTTTTAATCATTATTTTTTTATATATCCTTATTAAATTATATATATTTTATATATGTATTTCGATAATGCATGATAACATTAATCTCTATCTATGTCAACCTTTTTTGTTAATTTTTATAATAATTTTGCACAAAAAATAAAAAAATCCCACAAAAATTTGTGAGATTAATTTTCAAATGGCGTACTCGAGAGGAATCGAACCCCCAACACCCTGATCCGTAGTCAAGTGCTCTATCCAATTGAGCTACGAGTACATTTATAAAAAAAAGGTAGATCGAATATCTACCTTTAATTGTCAGACTGGCGGTGAAGGAGAGATTTGAACTCTCGGTACCGGTTTAGTCGGTACTCTCCCTTAGCAGGGGAGTGCATTAGGCCACTCTGCCACTTCACCACTGGCGGAGAGTTAGAGACTCGAACTCTAAAGCCTTACGGCGCCGGTTTTCAAGACCGGTTCCTTACCAATTAGGATAACTCTCCACTTCAAAAAGTATATCATACAGCTTTTATTTTGTCAACAGCTTATAATAAAAAAATTTATTTTTTCCTTTATTTTATGATACTTTGCTTTATATATTTATAATAACAAAAAGACTGTTATCCCCTGCAAAATAATGCAGAAATAAAATTCTAACAGTCTTTTCATATTAAAAATTATTTAGTTCCGAATATTCTGTCTCCGCAGTCTCCAAGACCCGGAACAATATATCCATGCTCATTTAAACGTTCATCTATTTTTGCTGTATATATAGATACTTCTGGATGAGCTTCCTGAACTCTTGCTATTCCTTCTGGAGCAGATATTAAACACATAAATGTTATATCTTTTACTCCTCTATCTTTTAGATAATCAATAGCATATATTGCAGAACCTCCTGTTGCAAGCATAGGATCTACAAGAATTACTTTTCTTTCTTGAATATCAACAGGTAATTTACAATAATAGTAAACAGGCTGTAAAGTTTCTTCGTTTCTATACACTCCTATATGACCTACTTTTGCTGTAGGAATTAGAGAAAGTATTCCGTCAACCATTCCAAGACCTGCTCTTAAAATAGGAACTATAGCAACTGCTTTATCTTTCAACACTCCTGCTTTAGTTTTCATAATTGGAGTTTCAACTTCAATTTCTTCAAGTTCTAAATCTTTTGTTGTTTCATAAATCATCAACTTAGCTATCTCATTTAGATTTTCCCTGAAAGTTTTTGTATCTGTGTTTTTATCTCTTAAGTAAGTAAGTTTGTGTTCAATTAAAGGGTGTTTAATTTCTACAACTGCCATAATTTTTCCTCCTAAATATAGTGTTTATAAAAAAACAGGACAAGCGTCCTGTTTCTTATTTAAGATTGTATTTTTTGTTGAATTTGTCAACTCTACCAGCTGTATCTAAGAATTTAGCTTTACCTGTGTAGAATGGATGACATTTAGAACAAACAGCAACTTTTAAGTCACCTTTTGCATAAGTTGATCTTGTTTCAAATTTTTCTCCACAAGTACATTCAACTGTTACAACTTTATAATCAGGATGTATTCCTTTTTTCATTCCTTTTCACCACCTTCGATAATTAACTTATAAATTCACAAAGCATTGTATCACGTTTTTTATGTTTTTGCAACTATTTTTAATTACTTTTATAAGTTTTTTATTTTTCTGCCACCTGAAAATTTATTTTTGCTATTTCTCCGCTTTCAGAGACCACAGTAATTTCATATTTTCCTTTTTTAAAATTAAAACTTCTCTCTTTTTCTCTGCTCTTTCCAGCATATTCTTTATTCACATACCAATAAAGTTCCTGATTTTTAATATTTGCTATTTTTACAATAAGACTTTTTTCTCCATCAAAATCTTTCGGCACAATTATTTTTAAATTATTTTTCGGATATATGAATTTTATTGTTTTTTTAGCTGTCTTTTCACTGAATATATTTGAAACATCCAGATTTTCCCTTACAAAATAATTCACAACTTCCAAAGGATAAACTAAAATATATTTCTCTTCTCTTTCATTAAAACTTTCGTCTCTTGAGTCTATTTCTTCCTCATTTTTATTTACAAAAATCTTTTTATAATATGGAGAAGCCTTAAGAGGTTTGGCATCTTTCGGATAAAAAATTTCTTTATAAGGAACACCATATTTTAGTCTATACCCCGTTTCCTTGTCCACTTTTATTTTTTCCAAATCACTAGGCATACCAAACTCTTTTTCTGTTTTTGGAAGAATTTTTAAAATATTAAAAAGAAGATTTCCTCCTGTATAAACTCCTGTAAGATTTGGATTTCCCTCTCCTGTAAAATTTCCTGTCCACACAACAACTGTCCACTCTGGTGTAATTCCTGCTGCCCAGCCGTCTCTTCTTCCGTGGCTCGTTCCTGTTTTCCATGAAACAGGATTTTTTTCTCTGTAAAATTTTTCCATTCCCGGTCTTTCAAGTTCTCTTATTGTTATAAGAGTAAGATAAGAAGCCCCTTTTGTAAGAAGCTGTCTTCCCTCTTCTGTGCTTTCTTTTGTATATTTCAAATTTTTAAAATTTCCATAATTTGCAAGCCCTGAGTAAAGAATTCCTATCTCTTCCATTGTAAATTCTTTTGTTCCTAAAATCAGAGACAGCCCGTATCTCTCTGGATTTCTATCCTCAAAATTTAAAATATCTTTTAAAAAATAAAAAAATTTATCCTCTCCATAATCTTTTAACAGCTCCACAAAAGGAATATTCAGTGATTTTATAAGAGCATCTCTCATCTCAACCATTCCATAATATTTTTTATTTGCATTCTGAGGAGAAAAATTTGAAAAATATAAAGGTACATCTGGAATTTTTGACTGTGGTGCAGCTATTCCTTCATCAATAACTTTTGCATATAAAAATGGTTTTAAAAGAGAGCCGGGAGACCTTTTTGCTGTTATTCCGTCAACCTGTCCGTTATTTTTAAAATCGTAAAAATCCTGTGAACCTGCATAAGCTGTTACCTCATAATTTTTATTATTGATAATAAGCACAGCTGTATTATTAATTCCAGAGAGTTTTAAAAATTCAGAATAATCTTTTACAGCTTTTTCTGTTTTCTTTTGAATTTCGCTGTCTATTGTACTTTTTATTATTTTTTTATCTTTGTTTTCATTTACAAGCCGTCTTGCAAGATGAGGAGCAAGAACAGGAAAGCTGTATCTTTTATCTGGAACAGGTTCTTTTAAAGATATTTCATACTGCCTTTCATTAATAAAATTTTTCTCATAAAGTTTTTTCAAAAGAAAATTTCTTTTTTCAATAAGCTTTTCTCTATTTTTTTCCACATTCATAAGCCCTGGAGAATTTGGAAGAACTGCAAGCAGAGCTGCCTCGCTCCACGTAAGTTCTTTTGGGCTCTTCCTAAAATACATATGTGAAGCTGTTTTATATCCTACAATATTTCCCCCGTAGGGAGCATTATTAAGATACATTTTTAAAATCTCATCTTTTTTATAATATTTTTCTAATTTAAAAGCATGAACAATTTCAAGATATTTATTAAAATAACTTCTCTCTTTGGGCTGTGCCATTTTAACAGCCTGCATTGTTATTGTGCTTGCTCCTGTTCTTCTTTTCTCAAAAATATTATCTTTCAATGCTCTTATTACAGCAGAAAAATCAACTCCATTATGAGAATAAAAATTTTTATCTTCAAAAACCATAACAGCTGTTTTAAGTTTTTCTGGAATTTTATCAATGCTTTTTAAATGCCACTGTTCATTTTTATTAAGATACACTCCCATTATTTTTCCATTATTATCAAGGACAGATACACTGTATCTGTCCTCAAAAATTTTTTCTGTGTTCTCTGCATCAAATCTCACATAAATTCCGCATGTGATTATGAAAACAATAATAGTAAAAAATAAAATTATTTTAAATACTATTTTCATTATTTAACCTCTGCTTTAAATCCTTTCAGATATGCCTGATAACTGTTGTTGTACATAGCCTCTGCTTTTGTTCCCGGAAAATCAAAACTTCCCTTTGTAACTCCGTTTATTTTTACAAAGAAACTCTTTGCTTTTTTATTGTAATTATCAAAATCACAGAACCACATAACTCTGTCATCTCTTATATCTTCATACTCAACATATGTTCCGTTCATTCTGTCCTGCACCCATTCTGGATATTCTCCGCCCACAGCTCTTATATTTTCCATTTCCCAGCCTGTTGGAAGAATTTGTGTCACTGCCACATCATTTACAAAAACATATCCTTTTACATCATCTGCTGCTGAAAGTTTTACTTCAAGCCAGAAAGTATCACCTGATAAAATACTCTCAGGGTCAATAATATTTCCATGAATATCATAATAATTTCTTTCAAGTTTTAGATTTTCAGAAATATTTTCTCCCTCATAATTTACAGGTATTCCTTCCCAATAATAATTTACAAAAAGATTTTCATTTTCTTTTGTTTTCACTTTAACTGTTTTTATTTCTGCAGGAATTTCATAACTGAATACACCTTTTTCTGTTTTAAAACTTATCTGCTTATCATCAGTAATAATTATTCCCTCTGCCTCTTTTTCTGATTCTGTATTTTTTATTTTTGCAAGTGTCATAAGAGAATATCCCATGCTCTGTGTTGAAAGCCATTCCTCGCTTTCAATTTTTTTCACAATCTCTTCGTATAATTTTTCATCTGCTCTTCCAAAAATTGTATAATAGCAGTTTAAAATTACAGCCTGTTCACGAAGAAGAGAACCATAGCTGTATCTTAAATATTCTTCATCTGGTTCAGGAATTTTGAGAGAAAGTTTTCCTGCAATTTCCTCTGCAAGTTTATCTTCTCCAATAAGTTTATACGCAGCAGCAAGATACCACTTGCTTGTAAGATTTAATTTTTCAAAATAATTTTCATAAATAAGATTCATCTGGCTTACTTCAGGATTTTCTGCAAGAGCAAGGATATATAAGCCGTAAACTTTTTCTGAAAGATTTGTTTCACTGTCTCTTACCATTTTTTTCAGAAAGTTTAAAACTCTTTTATACATATCTTCTGGAACATAATATCCTCTTCCTTTTGCTTCAGTAAGAAAATGTCCTGTGTAATCTGTCACCCAAATATCTGTATCTCCTCCCTGCCAATAAGGGAATGAGCCGTCATAAAGCTGATTTTCAGAAAGTTTTGCTATTGCAGAATTTACATTTCCTGTAATCTCTTTTGAAGAAAATTTATTATTATGTGTAAGCATTTCAATATATATCTGCGGGAATACTGCTGACACTGTCTGTTCGCCGCAGCCATAAGGGTATCTTATAAGTTCTGCAAGTCTTTTGTCAGCTGAAATTACAGGATAAACTGAAACAGAAATATTTCCTTCTACACTTCCTTTTATATAATCTTCTGACTGTTTAACAGAAAATTCTTTTCCGCTGTTTATAATCTCTTTTTTATTAAAATACAAATAAGGATTATTTGAATTTACATCTATCTCAATTTCTTCTTCATAAGAATATTCCTTTGAAGAAATTGAAATTTTTATTTTTTTAACCCCTGTTTCATTTCCAGCTTTTTCACGGAAAAATATTGTTTCATTTCCTTTCTTATCAAGAGAAATAATTTTTTCCTGTTTTCTGCCCATAAAATCAAAATCTATTTTTATTTCGCCGATATTATCTTCAAGAGCAAAAACTTTTACAGGAATTTCTATTTCATCTCCAACTTTCAAAGTACGTGGAAAACTATTTTCCATAACTATAGGAGCTTTTACTAAAATTTCTGTATCACTGCTTCCATATTTTTTTCCGTCAGCTCCTACAACCATAACTTTTACAGCTCCCATATAATTCGGCATTGTAAATTCTACTGTTCCTTCTCCCTTTTCGTCAGTTTCAAGAACACCTTTAAACATCGCTACAGGTTTAAATCTTTGAGCTTCTTCAAGTCCAAGTTCTTTCATTCTGCCTAGAGATTTCATCACAGTCATTTCATTTACAAATCCATCTCCTCCTGTTTTTAAAATTTGATGAACTTCACCTGTTATTCTTCCCATAATTTCAGAATAATTATCATAGAAACGTACCTGCATTGCCTCTTTCTGATAAAAATAATTCCAAGGATCCGGTGTATCAAATCCTGTTATATCAAGAAGCCCCTCATCAACAACTGCCACTGTATAATTCATTTTCTTTTCTTCTGCATTTTTTATTTTTACAACAAATTTTTCATTTGGCTTTATCTCTTTCGGTGCATCTATTTTTATATTAAGTTTTGTGCTGTCATCTTCTACAACAACAGGAACTGCTCCGTAAAGTCTTAAAGGTCTGTCATTATCTAAAGTGTTATAATCTTGGAAAAGTCCGATATTAATATAGCAGTTTGGAAACATATTTTCTGTAACTTTAAATTCGTAGATATTTTTTAAATCTTCTGCCTGAATCCATTTTCTTTCAATTATTTTTCCAGATTTTTCTACTGTAACAAGAGCCTTTGCACCTTTTGTTCCCTCAAAAGTAATTTTTGCAGTATCCCCTGCTCTGTAACTTTTCTTATCAGTTTCTATTTTTAGTTTATCAATTTTATTATTTATACTTGAATCCTGCCATGTGCTTGCATAAAGATTTATTCCTGTACTTTGTTTTGTCTCCAAATCTTCCACTTCAACAAAAATTTCTCCGCTTCCATCTGGAGCATAGTCAATAATATAAGGTTTTTCGCCGGAAATAAATTCTTTTTCATAAAGAAGAACTGTGTTCCTGTCTGTTTTTATAGACCTTGCAAAAGAGTTGTAAGAATCGTAATCCCACCACCAAGAATATTCATTCTTGTACACTCTGTAAACAAGTTTTCTGCCAGAAATAAGATTTTCATCTTCAGATACAGCAATCACTTCAAGATTTAATCTGTCACCGCTTTTTATATATCTCACTTCAGGAATTTTTATTCCCACATAAGTATCAAATTTATTTAAAGATACTAAATCTTTCTTTATTACAGGACGTCCGCCTGTTTCAATGACTTTTGCTGTAATAATTCCTGTAAGATTTATATTTTGAGGAGCTATTTTTGAAATATTAAATTCAGCCTTTCCTTCGCCGTTTTCATTTAAAATTCCCTCTTTATAATCTCTGTAATGATAATTATATGTCGTTGGATTTTTAAAAACATAATTTTTATATTTTTTAAAATTAATTTCTTTTTCTCTCACATCAAATTCAACATTAAATTCTAAATTATCTGCAGGAGCTCCAAAAAGATAATCTGATTTTATATCAACTGCAAAACTTTCATTCTCATTAAGATTTATTTTCTCAGGAACTTTTGTTTCAACTTTTATTTTATAAGGAACTATTGTTTCAACAGAAATATCTTTTACAAATTTTCCGCTTCCAATTTCTGCTTCAACTCTCCATATTCCTGTTTCAGAATCTTGATTTGTTTTAAATGAATATGTATAGAAGCCGTTTTTCCCGTTATTTATAATTTTATTCTCAATAAATTTTTTCCCTCTTGGAGAATAAACATTTATTTTTATCGGGTGATTTTCCGGAAAACTTTCCTTATCATTTCTTGCAATAAAAGATATATATACAGTATCTCCCGGTCTGTAAATTCCTCTGTCAGTGTAGATAAAAGTTTTTATACCTTTATCTGCATACACTCCGTCCACTGCAAAGCCGTCATAAAAAAGTTCGGCATCTGAAAATTTTAAAATTGATTTTTCTTCTCCTCTTTCTGCAAGAACATACATCATATTTTCACATTTATTAAAAATAAATTCACCTCTGCTGTCTGTTGTTCCCTCTTCTGCAGTCTGATTGTTATTTGTTACAAGTTTAACCTTAACGTTTTTCACAGGTTCATTTTTAATTATATCCATAACTGTAACAACTGTTTTATCATTTTCTTTTTGAGCTACTATTCCCATACTTGAAAGAAGTATTGCTTTTCCAATTTTTCCGTTATTTCTTAACAGCTCATATTTCTGCCAATTTTCTATTCCCTCTGGAAAAACATAATCAATTCCATTTTCATCAAAAGAAATCTCCACAATAAAAATTCCCTTATGGTCAACTAAATTTCCAAGCTCTATCTCTGTCTGCTTCCATATATTTTTTTCTGAATTAATTTCATAATCTTTTTCAAAAACAGTATCCCCGACTTTATAAAATTCTCCCTCTACATTGTAATCAAAAATATTTCCATTTCCTTTGAAAACAAAATTTTGAAGAAACTGTGTAGTATTATTTTCATATATTTTTTTTATTTTAAGATTTATTTTTTTTACATTCACTGACTTAAAAGCTATTTTTTTATTATCAGAAACAGGAAGAATTATTCCCTCATTAGAAAATACTATCTTTGGTTCAATCTCCCTGAAGACAGCTTCTTTTATAATATTTTCTTTCAGAACTTTTCCATCTCTGCTTTTAAGCCCTTTTAAAATTTCAATTTTGTAAATGTTTCCTATTTTAAAATTGCCGTTTATAACTATTCTGTTTTTATCATTTAAAACTTTATAATCTGCTTCTGGAGAAATTTTTATATATCCATCAAGATTTTCTTCCAAAACATCATCATTAAATTCTATTTCAATTCTCGGTTTTAAATTTGAATTTGTTGTTATCCCTGTAACTTCAAAATTTAAATTTTCTATATTTTCAGAACTATTTTTATCTTTTTCGCTTTCTATCTGGGATACCTTATAATTTTTTTCCTTTACAATCTCTTTCTGCTCCGTCTCTCTTCCGCAGCCCAACATCATAATCATAAGAAAAATATATAATATTTTTTTCATAGTATCCTCCTCTGATATAACAACCTTTTATTTTAATACTAGCACCCTTATTTGTCTTCTCTATGTCAGACTTCTTTTTTAAATATTTTTTTCCAGCCATTTTTCAATATCCAAGAAAACTTCTTCCCTGTTTATTTCATTATGAAGTTCGTGCCTTGCACCTTTATAAAGTCTGCATCTTATATTTTTAAAATTTATTTCTTTATAAAATTTTTCAAGCTGTCTGACTCCTTTTCCATAAAGTCCTACAAAATCCATATCACCTGAAATAATTAAAACAGGAATATCTTTTCTCACATTTTTAAAATACTCTTTTTTATAAAGATTATTTAAAAATATAAAAAAATCTCTGTAAAACCCGCTGCTGTATGTAAAGCCGCAAAATCTGTCTTCATTATATTTTTTTACTTCATTCACATCTCTTGAAAGCCATGAATTTTCATTAAAATCCTTATCTTTTTTTATTTTCCCGTTTGAATTAAAAAATATCATCTTTTTTATAAGTTCTGCCCGCCTGTTTTTATAAATTTTATCCAGAATAAAACTTATATATTTTCCGGCTTTCCAAAGAAATTTCTGCTTATAACAAGAACCGCAGAATATATATCCTGTTACTATATCACTGGATTTTTTCATATGCTCCTGAGCTATAAAAGACCCCATGCTGTGTCCAAATATAAAAATTGGAATATCAGGATATTTATTTTTTATATTTTTTGTTAAATTTATCTGGTTTTCAATTATCTTATAAAAATCATTTTCAAATATCCCTATTTTTTCCAGTTCTCCGTGATGAATATGATTTTCAGCAATAACTTTCCAGCCTCTTTTTTCAAAAAAATTAAAAAAATGCAAATATCTTTCTTTATGCTCACTCATTCCATGAATAACCTGTATTATTCCTTTTATATCTTTTTCCATAAATTTTTTCCTTTTTCATAAAATAACAGGGGAGCTACAAATCTGTAAAAATGCAACAACCCCTTTATAATTTTTATTTTTTTGAAACAAATATACTGTCTTTAATATAAAATCTCCACGGCTTCAAGGCATCTTCCTCTGCATAATCTATTCCTATTCTTGTTGTTTCAACTATATCTTTTACCTTATAGCCGTCATCTTCCAGCCAGAGATTTTCTCCTGCTACCAAATCAGCTCCATTATCCTCTCTTGTTATGCCGAGAGCTTTTGTAAGTTTTCCCGGTCCGTTTGAAATATCTCTTTCTTTTTTTACCTTTCTTTTTTCCCACATGAAATTTTTATTTTCTAAAGGCTCAACACCTCTTATAAGAACAGCCTGAGGGTCTCCCTCTCTTCCAGCAGTTACATTAAAACATTCATACATTCCATAAATCAGAAACACATAAGAATAACCGCCTTCTTTATACATAACTTCTGTTCTTTTTGTTCTTCTTCCTCCGTAAGAGTGGCTGGCTTTGTCAGTTGTTCCCATATAGGCTTCAACTTCTGTTATTCTTCCGCTCATTATCCTGCCGTCAGCTGTTTTTTTCACAATAATTTTTCCTAAAATATCTTTCCCCACAGTCACAGCATCTCTCATATAAAATTCTCTTTCTATCCGCATTTTTTTTATTCCTCTCGTTTAGAAAAATGATTTCTTAGGTCTTTTGCCGTCTATAAAAGTTTCTTTAAGAGATTTTCTTAAATCTGCTCTTAATCTTTCAAGATTTTCTTTATAATTTTCTCCGTTATTTTTTGGATAAAGGTCATTTACAAATCTTCCGCAGTTTTCTGCTCCCCAGAATCCAGCTGTGTCATCATCAAGAACTTTAAAGGCTTTCATATAAGAATTCCATTTTTTATCGTCTATTCCAACACCTCCGTCTATAAATCCTCTTCCTCCACCAAGCCAGCCACAGTTCATAATTGTAAATATTCCTTTTCCTTTTAAAAGTCCGTTAATTCCGCCGTTCTGCCCGTCTTCATATGCGAATTTTTTAGCAAAAACTCTTTCTTGGTAACCTTTTACCATTACATTTGGTGTATCGTGCCAGTTTGGATAAACAAAAACAATATAATCTGCTTCAGAAACTAATTTCTGTTCCTGTGCTACATCTTCCTTAGGCTCTCCTGTCCCGTCTTTCTGATAATAAAATTCGTCCATTGAAAGAACAGGATTCCAATTCATAGCATATAAATCACGAAGAGTAACTTCCATTCCGTTATCTTCAAAAAATTTCATTGCTGTATAAGCCATATCAAAAGTTATACTGTTATGTCTCAAATCTCCTGCAACAACTAAAACTTTTTTTGCATCAGAGTCTGTAAATCCTTTCGGTATATATTCATTCACATATTTCCCCGGCACTATTGATGCTGAAGTCACAATATCAGCTTCCTGCGGATTTGTAGTTTCAGCTGATGCTATCCCTGTTATAATCATAAAAATCAAAGCAAATAATTTTTTCATAATCCTCTCCTGTTTTGTATTAAGTATCTGTTTCCATATAAAAATTATAGCTCATAAAATGAATTTATCCAAATCTAAAATTTATGCCAAAAAATGAGAAAAAGCAAACTGTTTTCAGCTTGCTTAGTTGGGGAGAAATTATTATCAAATTTTATTATACACTTGAGACGATACTTTATAAAAAAAAGTTTAAAAAATTTTTTTATTTTCTAAATTTTTTTATTTTTCTCAAAAAATAAAAATCGGATACCTCTGTATCCAACTTTTACATTACATTTTTTGAGAAATTTTTGAGAATTTTGAGAAATTTTAAAAGACTTCAAGGAAGAGAAATCTTTTATTATGAATTACTTTTATTACACATTTAAGACGACACTTTATAAAAAAAAGTTTAAAAAAATTTTTTATTTTCTCAAAATTTTTTTTATTTTTCTTCATCATTACATATTTCTATTTCTTTCACACGGATAATTCTAAAAATTTCTATCTATAATATCAAAAAGGACTGCTGTAAAATTTACAACAATCCTTTTATATTTTAATCTTAATTTATTATTACATAAATTGTACGAATAATGGAACTAATACTAGAGAAACTATAGTCATTAGTTTTATTAAGATGTTTAGTGCTGGTCCAGATGTATCTTTGAATGGGTCTCCTACTGTATCCCCAACAACTGCAGCTTTATGTCTGTCAGAACCTTTACCGTCACCTTTGTATCCACCTTCGATTTGTTTTTTACCGTTATCCCAAGCTCCTCCAGCATTTGCCATCATGATAGCCATTAAGATACCAGTAACAAGAGATCCTGCAAGTAATCCTCCAAGAGCTTCAACTGACCATAATCCAACGATTACTGGAGCAACTATTGCTAATAATCCAGGAACGATCATTTGTTTTAATGAAGAATGAGTTGAAATTTCAACACATTTTTTATAGTCAGGTTTAACTTTTCTTTCCATGATTCCAGGCATTTCTCTGAATTGTCTTCTAACTTCTTCAACCATTTCCATAGCTGCTTTACCAACTGCTGTCATAGTTAAAGCAGAGAATAAGAATGTTAACATACCTCCGATAAATAATCCAACGATTACATCTGGGTTAGTAACATCTATTCTTAATTCGTCAGCTGTTAAGTTATTAACTGCTTCTCTGTATGAAGCGAATAGAGAAAGAGCTGTAAGAGCTGCAGATCCAACTGCAAATCCTTTACCAACTGCTGCTGTTGAGTTTCCAACTGCATCAAGTTTATCTGTACATTCTCTAACTTCATGAGGAAGATCTGACATTTCTGCAATTCCTCCAGCATTGTCTGCAACTGGTCCGTAAGCATCAACTGCTACTACCATTCCTGTTGTTGCAAGCATTCCAACTGCTGCGATTGCAATTCCGTATAATCCTGCTGATTTAAATGCTACTAAGATTGCACCAGAGATAACTACGATAGGAGCAACTGTTGATTCCATACCAACTGCAAGTCCTTCGATAATTGCTGTTGCTGCTCCAGTTGAAGCTGCATCAGAAATTCTGTTAACTGCTGTTTTACCAGTATCAGTATAGATTCCAGTGAAGTAAGCGATTAATATTCCTGCTACAAGTCCAGCAACGATAGCTCCAAATACACCCATTGGCATTTGTAAATATTTAATAATTCCAAATGAAGCAATTATTGTTAAGATACCAGCGATTCTTGTTCCACCTTCTAATTTAGCATGAACTTTTGTAGGATCGTCAGTTTTAACTGTAACTGTTGCGATTATTGATGCAATGATACCAAATGAAGATAAGATAACAGGAGCTACTGCATATCCCATTATTCCTGTTGTTTCATATGATAAGAATCCTAAAGTAACAGCTGCGATTATTGATCCAACATAAGATTCAAAAAGGTCAGCTCCCATTCCAGCAACGTCTCCAACGTTATCTCCAACGTTGTCAGCTATTGTAGCTGGGTTTCTTGGGTCATCTTCAGGAATTCCTGCTTCAACTTTACCAACAAGGTCAGCACCAACGTCTGCTGCTTTAGTGTAGATTCCTCCACCAACTCTTGCAAATAAAGCTATTGAAGATGCTCCCATTCCAAATCCTGTAATGTCAGTGAATGCTACTGCATCTTTTCCCATTAATAACATTAAAACAGAAAGCATTAACATACCTAATCCAACAACTGAAAGTCCCATAACAGCTCCACCAGCAAATGCAACATCAAGAGCTTTTGCAAGTCCTCCTTCTTTAGCTGCTATTGAAGTTCTTCCGTTAGCTTTAGTAGCTATTCTCATTCCGATGTTTCCTGCAAGAGCAGAAGTTAAAGCTCCTAATACGAAAGCTATTGCAGTGTTTACAGAAATGAATATTCCTAATGCTGCCCCAACGATTACAACGAACCATATAAGGATTTTGTATTCAGCTACAAGGAATGCCATAGCTCCTTCTCTTATTGCGTCTGTTATTTCCGCAACTTTTGGAATGTTAATTTCATAACTTTCCACTTTTTTAGAATAGTAGAATGCTGCTGCTAGAGCAATAATTCCAGCTACTATTCCAAGATACATAAATTGTTCCATGTTTTTTTAACCCCCTAAATTTTTTTGTTCCTTAGTATTATAGTAGTTTCTCCGTTTTATTTCAAGCATTTTCTTATTTCAATTGAAAACTTTTTGTAGTTTTTATTTTCTCATCACTGTCAACTATTAATACATCTGCATTTAAAACTTCTGCCTTTTTAAAAATATCCTCTGGCTTCATATTAAAAAATGCTGTGGAAAACATATCTGCATCAAAAGCGGAATCGCAGATAACCACTACAAGCTTTTTATCCTTTACAGGATAACCTGTTTCTTTATTCATTATATGATGATATTTTTTTCCATTTATTTCTACATAAGTCTGATAGTCTCCGGAAATTCCCAGAGATTTATTTTCAACTTCCACAATTCCCAGTATTTTTTCTGAATCTGCCGGATTTTGTATTCCTATCTTCCAAGGAGTTCCATCAGGTTTTCCTCCTACAGTAGCAATACTTGAAA
This sequence comes from uncultured Fusobacterium sp., assembly GCA_900541465.1. GTDB lineage: Bacteria > Fusobacteriota > Fusobacteriia > Fusobacteriales > Fusobacteriaceae > Fusobacterium_B. The sequence continues at coordinate 58,253 of UQJY01000004.1, forward strand.
CAGAAGAAACAAAACCGTGTTTTATTCCTTTTTCTGCAAGAATATTTCTTGCTTCCTGAACTGCATAACCTTTAAGAAAAGATCCTGTATCAATTTCTTTTACAGGTTCTTTCAATATAAGTTTATTCCTTTCAAGAATAACTTTATCAAACCCTATTGTATTTAAAGCTTTTTGTATTTCTTCATCAGCTGGAACATTTTCTCTTCCATTTGCATTAAATCCCCATACATCTAAAAGAGGAGATATTGTTATATCATATTTCCCGCCGCTCATTTCATATACTTCCTTCACTTTATTAAAAAGCATCATTCCTTCTTCATCTAATATTATTTTTTTTCTTTCAGAATGATTAAGGTTATATATAAGTGAATTTTTGGTTTTGCTGTTATATTTACTGTCTATTTCAGCTATTTTTTTAAATGCTTCATTCATAGCATCATAAGCTTTATCTTTATTATCTGAAAAAACTATCATCTGGATATAAGTTCCAAATAAAAATCTTTCTTCAGTATATTTCTGTTCAGATATCTCTTTTTTTCCACAACCTGCAAATATTAATAATGTCATAATCAAAAATATGATTTTCTTCATATTTTTCATTCTCCCTATTTAGATACAGGTGTTTCTTCCATAGAATAAGTTAATTTTCCCTCTACTATTTCTTTAAATACTTTTCTTACAAGAGTATCTTTTTTGCTTGTTTTTACTAAAACAGGTGACCCGTTTACAATTTCTCTTACTCTTTTACCTGCAGCGATAGTAAGTATATATTTATTAGGTATTTTTTCCAACAAAGTATCGTAAGTAATTTCTTGTTTCATAATTTCCTCCTAATCTTCTATGCTTTTTTCTTCAATAATTCTTATAAGATGTCCGCAAGAATCATCTACTGTATAATTAACTATTGAAGTATCATACATTTTTTCATATTCAAGCTCTTTTATAGAGTTTTTAAGTCTCAACTGAATAGTTGCTTCATCATCAGTTTTTCTTCCTCTTAATCTTCTTTCCAAATCTTCCATTGTAGGAGTTTTGAAAAATATTAAATTAGCATCTGGATACTGTTCTTTTACTTGAAGACCACCCTGCACATCTATTTCCAAAATAACATTTTCCCCGGCTGCCAGACGAGATTCAACTTCCGCTTTTAAAGTTCCGTAATAATTTTCATGAACTTTGGCATGTTCTAAAAATTCTCCGTTTCTTAATTTTTCTTCAAACTCAGGGATTGTAAGAAAATAATAATCTCTCCCGTTTACTTCTCCTTCACGAGGTTTTCTGGTAGTAGCTGAAGTTGCTAAATTTATGTTTAACATCTTCCTGACAAGCCTGCAGATAGTTGATTTTCCTGCTCCGCTAGGTCCTGAAACTACAAATAAGTTACCCTTTTTCATAATTTCTGTTCTCCTTTTATTTTTAACAATTTTTTTATTTCCAGATAATTACTCTATGTTCATTGCCTGTTCTCTTATTTTTTCAATTTCATTTTTACATTCAACCACAAGTTTTGAAATCTCATAAGAGTTTGCTTTAACTCCTGAAGTATTTAGTTCTCTGAACATTTCCTGCAATATGAAATCTATTTTTTTTCCAACAGTGCTGCTTTCTGAATCAAGTTCTGTTTTAAGCTGTTTTAAATGACTTTCAAGTCTTGATACTTCTTCTGATATATCACTTTTATCAGTAAAAAGCAATATCTCTTTTAAAATATCTTCCTCTTTAAATTCAATTTCTCCTCTTATTGAATCAAGTCTTTTTATAAGTTTTTCCTTATAAATTTTAACAACTTCTTCTTTATGAAGTTTTATTGTTTCAATTCTTTCTTCTATAAAAGCCACTCTTTCTTTAAAATATTCTCTTAATCTTTCTCCCTCTTCAACTTTAAATTCAATAAAAGAGTTTAAAAGTTCATCTATTTTTTCTGTTAGAACAGCTTCATATCCCTCTGTATCATTTTCATTCTTCTTTATGACATTCAGATTTCTCACAAGATAATCCATTTTATTTGTAAATTTTTCTCCAAGATTTTCTTCCATTTTATTCAATACATTTAAATATGCTTTGCAAATATTTTCATCATATTCAAACATATTTTCCATTTCTCTTTTATCTTCAAAATCTATTTTCAGATCTATGCTTCCTCTTGTTACTTTTTCACCAACCTGAGTTCTGATTTTGTTTTCTAAAAAGTTCAAAACACTTGGAAGTTTTATTTTCAAATTAAGACTTTTATTATTAACACTTTTTATTTCAAGTCCTATTTGAAAATTTTCATCTTGATAAGATAATTTTGAATAACCTGTCATGCTTCTCATTGAGCTAACTCCTTATTATTGAGATGACAAAATAGGCGACTCATATGTCGCCTATTTTATTTTAAAATTACTGTTCCTCTTTAACTTCTGTTGGAACTACATTTCTGTAATCAACATAACCTGTTCCTGCTGGAATTTTCTTACCTATGATTACATTTTCTTTTAGACCTTCTAAGTAGTCTTCCTTACCTTCTATTGCTGCATTTGAAAGAACTTTTGTTGTTTCTTGGAATGAAGCTGCAGAAATAAAGCTTTCTGTATTAACAGCTGCTTTTGTAATACCTTGAATTACTGGTTCGTATTCTACAAGTTTCTTACCTTTTGCTTTTAATTCTTCATTTTCAAGATCAACTAATCTCTTTTCAACAACTTCATCTTCAAGTAATAAAGATGAATCTGAGTTAGTAATTCTTACTTTCTTGAACATCTGTTTAACTATAATCTCAATGTGTTTATCGTTAACTGTAACTCCTTGGTCTCTATATACTTGTTGCACAGATTCAAGTATGAACTGCTCAGCTGCTACAAGTCCTTTGATATTTAATATATCAAAGGGAGAGATTGCTCCTTCAGTAATTTTATCTCCTGATTTAATAAGCATACCATCTGTTACCACTAAGTGATCTCCAACTGATACTAGATATTCTCTGAATAGATCAGGGTCTTTTTCATTTCTTATAATGATAACTCTCATACCTTTTCTCTTCTTAGCAGTAATTTCAACTTTACCGTCTATTTCTGTAAGAAGTGCTTTACCTTTAGGGTTTCTTGCTTCAAACAGCTCTTGAATTCTAGGAAGACCTCCAGTGATGTCTTTTGTTCCTTCTCCTTCTTTTATAAGTTTAGCAAGAATTTGTCCTTTAGTAACTTTATCTCCTTCTTTAACCATTAAGTATGCACCAAATGGAATTGGGTAGCTTGCTTTTGGATTATGATCTTTATCATAAACTATAAGTCTTGGGTTGGCATCTCCTGACTCAACAGGTTTTACTGCTAAGTATTCAGTAACGTCATATTTTTCATCATAGTTTGCTTTGATATAAATTTCTTTAAATTCAACTGTACCGTCTTGGTCACAGATGATTGGTACATGGTATGGGTCAATATCTGCTAAGATATCTCCAGCTTGCACTGTGTCTCCCTCTTTAACTCTTAAAATAGCTCCTGAAGGAATTTCATGGTCGTAGTTTCCAATAGAGATTTTAGCTGACTGGCTTACCACTATTTCATCATTAGTTTCTTCGTTTACAAGTATTTTTACATCTTTAAATTTAAGTTTTCCGCTGACTTCCGCTTTTTTAGTTGTAGCAGAAGCTGTTGCCATAGCAACTCCTCCTGTATGGAACGTTCTCATTGTAAGCTGAGTACCTGGTTCTCCAATTGATTGAGCTGCAATAACTCCAACTGCTTCTCCAAGTAATACTTCTTTGTGGTTTGAAAGGTCCATACCATAACATTTCTTACATACTCCTTTTTCAAGAGCACAAGTAAGAGGAGTTCTGATTTTTACTTTTTTAATTCCAAGTTCTTCTATTTTCTTGATAAGAGCTTTACCTATCATAGTATTTCTAGGAGCAATTACTTCTCCGTCAACTATTAAGTCTTCAGCAAGAACTCTTCCGTTTATTCTTTCTGCAAGTGTTTCAATTACATTTCCGTCAGATACAAGTTCTGCAACTTCGATTCCTTCATGAGTTCCGCAGTCATCTGCATTAACCATAACTTCATGTGAAATATCAACAAGTCTTCTTGTTAAGTATCCTGAATCGGCAGTTCTTAGAGCTGTATCTGCAAGTCCTTTTCTTGCTCCGTGTGATGACATAAAGAACTCTAATACTGTTAGTCCTTCACGGAAGTTGGCTTTAATAGGTACCTCAATGATTCTACCTCTTGTATCGGCCATATTTCCCCTCATGGCAGCAAGCTGTCTCATCTGTTGAATAGATCCTCTGGCTCCAGAGTTCGCCATCATGTAAACTGGGTTAAATTCATCCAGCCCGTTCATCATTGCATCTGTTACAGCAGCTGTTGCTTGTGACCATACAGCAATTGTTCTTCTGTATCTTTCTTCGTTAATAATATGTCCAGCTTTATATTCTTGTTCAATTCTTGCAACTTCTTTATCAGCATTTTCAAGAATTTCTTTTTTACTTGCTGGGATTTCAAGGTCTTCTATACCAACTGATACTCCTGCAAATGTAGAGTAGTGGTATCCAAAGTTTTTAAGTTTATCTATTATTTCAGCAGCTTTTACGAAACCATATCTTTCGTATAATTCACCGATTAATTTTTTAAGAGGTCCTTTACCATAAGTCATATGATAATCTCTTATTTCTTCTGGAAGTAATTCAGCAAATAAAATTCTTCCAGGAGTAGTTGTTACAAATTCTTCTTTTATTCTTACTTTTATAATACTGTGAGTATCTACAACACCATTTTGGTAAGCAGTTAAAACCTGCTCTTTATTTGAGAATAGTTTTCCTTCTCCTTTACATCCAGGTCTGTCTTTAGTCATGTAGAAACATCCCATAACCATGTCTTGTCCAGGAATTGCTATCGGCTGTCCGTTAGCTGGAGATATGATGTTGTTTGGAGCAAGCATTAAAAGTTTTGCTTCCATTATAGCTTCTGGTGATAATACTAAGTGAACTGCCATTTGGTCTCCGTCGAAGTCAGCATTGAATGCAGAACATACTAACGGATGAAGTCTTATAGCTTTTCCTTCTATTAACACTGGTTCAAAAGCTTGAATTGAAAGTCTGTGAAGAGTCGGAGCTCTGTTAAGTAATACAGGGTGATCTTTAATTACATCTTCTATTACATCCCAAACTTTATCATCTGCTTCTTCAACTAATTTCTTAGCTGTTTTTATATTTGTAGCAAGTTCTCTTTTTACAAGTTCTCTCATGATGAAAGGTTTATAAAGTTCAAGTGCCATTTTCTTAGGGATACCGCATTGATTCATTTTTAATGACGGACCAACGACGATAACTGATCTGGCAGAGTAGTCAACCCTTTTACCAAGAAGGTTTTGTCTAAATCTTCCTTGTTTTCCTTTTAACATATCAGAAAGAGATTTTAATTCTCTGTTGTTTTGTGCAACTACAGGTTTTCCTCTTCTTCCGTTGTCTATTAAGGCATCAACAGCTTCTTGAAGCATTCTTTTTTCGTTTTTAACAACGATTTCAGGAGCTTTTATTTCAAGAAGTTTTTTAAGTCTGTTGTTTCTGTTTATTACTCTTCTATAAAGATCATTTAAGTCAGAAGTAGCAAATCTTCCTCCGTCAAGTTGAACCATTGGTCTTAAGTCAGCAGGAATTACAGGAACGTTTTTAAGAATCATCCAGCTTGGCTGGTTGTTAGATTCCATAAAGTCTCTTACTATTTTTAATCTCTTAGCTACTTTCTTTCTTTTTTGGCTTGAGTTTACATCTTCTAATTCTTTTTCAAGCTCTTCTCTTAATACTGGAAGATTTAAATCTTCTAATAATTTTAAGATAGCTTCTGCTCCCATTTTTGCATCAAATGCGTTTCCATACATTTGTTTAAATAGTTTGTATTCTTTTTCATTAAGAATTTTTCCAACAGGAAGAGTTTCTTCACTGCTTTCTATAACTATATATCTTGCAAAATATAGGATTGACTCAAGTTCTTTTGGAGATATTCCAAGAATAAGAGCCATTTTATTAGGTGTTCCTTTAGAATACCATATATGAGATACAGGGGCAGCTAAAGCTATATGCCCCATTCTTTCTCTTCTTACTTTAGATTTAGTTACTTCTACTCCACATTTTTCGCAGACTAAACCTTTATATCTCATTCTTTTATATTTTCCGCAGGCACATTCCCAGTCTTTGCTTGGCCCGAATATTCTTTCACAGAATAATCCGTCCATTTCTGGGTTTAATGTTCTGTAGTTTATTGTTTCAGGTTTTGTAACTTCTCCATGTGACCATTCATAAATTTTTTCAGGTGAAGCAAGTTTTATTCTTATTTTTTCAAAACTTTTTATTCCCATATTAAATGTAAAGCCTCCTTAATCGAGATAAAGTTTTTACACTTTATAATATTAAATAAATATATTCATGATGTAATTATTCTTTTTCAGCTAGTGAAGATAAAGAGAACTCAGTTATAGTTTCTTCTTTGTTTATATCTTCATCAACGTTTATTAAGTTTCCTTCTCTGTCGAATAATTCAACATCAAGTGCTATTGCTTGGAATTCTTTTAATAAAACTTTAAAAGATTCTGGAAGATCTGCTTCCGGCATATCTTCTCCTTTTACTATTGCTTCATAAGTTTTAGTTCTTCCGTTAATATCGTCTGATTTAACTGTCATCATTTCTTGTAATATATTTGATGCTCCGTATGCTTCAAGAGCCCAAACTTCCATTTCCCCAAGTCTTTGTCCTCCAAATTGAGCTTTTCCTCCTAGAGGCTGTTGAGTAACTAATGAGTAAGGTCCAATTGCTCTTGCATGCATTTTATCTTCTACAAGGTGGTGAAGTTTTAACATATACATGATACCTACTGTAACAGGGTTATCAAATTTTTCTCCTGTTCTTCCATCATATAATGTAACTTTACCGCTTCTTGGGTATCCTGATTTTTCAAGGAAGTTTTTAACTTCATCTTCTGATGCCCCGTCAAATACTGGTGTTGCTATGTATCTTTCATCTTTGTTAGGTATCTTTTGAAGAGCAAGTCCTAAGTGAACTTCAAGTACCTGTCCGATGTTCATACGTGAAGGCACTCCAAGCGGGTTAAGAACTACGTCTAAGTGAGTTCCGTCTGCTAAGAACGGCATATCTTCAGCTGGTAATACTCTTGAAACAACCCCTTTGTTTCCGTGACGTCCAGACATTTTGTCTCCAACTGTAATCTTTCTCTTTTCAGCAACATATATTCTTATAGCTTTATTAACTCCAGCTTTTAAGTCGTCTCCGTTTTCTCTTGAAAGTTCAAGAACTTCAACAACTGTTCCTTTAGATCCATGAGGCATTCTAAGAGAAGTATCTCTTACATCTCTTGCTTTTTCCCCGAATATAGCTCTTAAAAGTTTTTCTTCTGCAGGAGGTTCTGTTTCTCCTTTAGGAGCTGTTTTACCAACTAAGATATCTCCGGCTTCAACTTCTGCTCCAACAACTATAACTCCGTTTGCATCAAGATTTCTTATAGCATCTTCAGATACGTTAGGAATTTCTCTTGTGATTTCTTCGTCACCAAGTTTAGTTGCTCTTGCTTCTATTTCATATTCTTCAATATGGATTGAAGTAAATACGTCGTCTTTTCTTAATCTGTCAGATATTAAAATCGCGTCCTCGTAGTTATATCCTTCCCAAGGCATGAATGCCATTAAGATATTTCTTCCAAGTGCAAGGTCTCCACCTTTTGTAGCAGGTCCGTCAGCTATAACATCACCTTTCTTAACTCTTTCTCCAACATCAGCAATTGGTTTTTGGTGTAAACACATCGCTTGGTTAGAACGTTCGAAGTTAAGAAGTCTGTATGTATATTCTTTTCCTGTTCCATCTTCTTCTATTTTAATTTTACTTGCGTCAACATAAGTTACAACTCCGTCAACACCAGAAATTACAACTGCTCCTGAGTCAACTGCAACTTTTCTTTCAATTCCTGTTCCAACATAAGGTGCTTCTGTTCTTAATAATGGTACAGCCTGTCTCTGCATGTTAGATCCCATAAGTGCACGGTTGGCGTCGTCGTGCTCTAAGAACGGAATAAGTCCTGCTGATACAGATACCACTTGTTTTGGAGATACATCAAGGTAGTCAACTTTTTCTCCAGGAATTTGAACGATTTCATGTCCAAATCTGCAAGTTACCTCTCCTAAAAGTTCTCCGTTTTCTCCTATCTTAGTATCTGCTTGGGCGATGAATAATCCATCTTCTTCGTCAGATGCAAGATAATCTATTCTGTCAAAATTAACTTTACCATTTTCTATTTTTATATATGGAGTTTCAATAAATCCATATTTGTTTACTTTTGCATAAGTTGCAAGTGATCCGATAAGCCCGATGTTTGGTCCTTCTGGTGTTTCTATCGGACAAACTCTTCCATAGTGAGAGTCATGAACGTCTCTAACCTCGAACCCTGCTCTTTCTCTTGAAAGTCCTCCAGGTCCAAGTGCAGATATTCTTCTTTTATGAGTAAGTTCTGCCAGTGGGTTTGATTGGTCCATGAATTGTGATAACTGTCCAGAACCAAAGAAATCTAATACAAGAGCATTAAGTGGTCTTGTATTTAGTAAAGATTGAGATGATAAAGTTTCAGAATCCTGAATTGTCATCTTTTCTTTTACCATTTTACCCATTTTTGCAAGACCTGTTCTAATCTGCATTAAAAGAAGTTCTCCAACTCCTCTTATTCTTCTGTTACATAAGTTATCTATGTCATCAGTATGTCCTTCTCCATTGTAAAGGTCCATAATAATTTCCATAGTTCTAACTATATCTTCTTTTGTAAGAAGAATTTGTGTTTCAGGAATATCAAGACCTAATCTCTTATTTAATTTGTATCTTCCAACAGGCTCAAGATCATATCTTTGAGGGTTGAAGAACATTTGTTTTATAAGAGATTTTGCAGAATCAACTGTTACTAAATCTCCTGGTCTAAGTTTTTTAAACACTTCAGTAACTGCTTCTTCTTTAGTTTCTGTTGAGTCGTTTAAAATTGTGTTTGCCAAGATTTTTTCTTCAGGTTTAACTTCCCAGTAAGTTATGCTCATTATTCTTTTATCTATAATTTTACTTAAAAGTTCTTCACTGATTACAGTTGATGCTTCTCCGATAAATTCTCCGTTTTCTTCGTCGATTATATCTTCTTTAAGGAAGCTTCCTTCCATTTTAACTTTTAATTCATCAAGTAAATCTTGTTTATTTGCATATTTTTCATAGAATGTTGATAAATCTAATTCTTTTATTTCTAAAAACTCATTCATGATATCTTCATTTGTATCAAAGAAATCAATAGCTTTTAAAAATACAGTAGCTAATACTTTTTTCTTTCTGTCGATTTTAACATTTAAAAAGTCATTTTTATCTGTTTCAAATTCAAGCCAAGTTCCTTTATATGGAATAATTTTTCCAACAAAAAGGTCTTTTCCTATTTGAAGATTTACTTCTTTATCAAAAGATACTCCAGGTGATCTATGTAATTGTGATACAACAACTCTTTCAGCACCATTTATTATAAATGTTCCTCTTGGAGTCATTAAAGGAAGTTCTCCAAAGTATACTAAACTTTCCTGAATTTCATTTCCGCTCTTTTTATTTGTTAATCTCAATCTCACTTTTAATGAAGCAGAGTATGTTTTTCCTCTTTTCTTGCATTCTAACTCATCATTTAAAGGCTTTTCAGCTTCGTGCAATTCATAAGATATGTATTCCAATTTTATATCTCCATTAGAAGATTCTATTGGAAATATTTCTCTAAATGCAGATTCTAATCCTTTATCTTCTCTTGACAATGGATTCTTGTTTGCTTGAATAAAATCTTCGTAAGAATTCAATTGAAATTCAAGGAAATGAGGCATTTCTCCTCTTTCTTTTATTTTTCCAAAATTTAATCTTTCAACGAGTTTCCCCATTTACTCACACCCCTTCAATTTTTATTGTCAATACTTAACCTATTGAAAACAACACACTCTTAATTATATTATTTTCAACAGATTAAGTATTAACTAAGTAAAAAAATTAGATATAAAAACTCAATACTCTATAACATGATTAAAATAGGCACTCATTCTCGAGTGCCTATTGCTTTGTTTATTCAGTACAATTTTTTGTATTAGAAATAAAACTATTTAACTTCTACTGTTGCTCCAGCAGCTTCTAATTTAGCTTTGATTTCAGCAGCTTCTTCTTTAGAAGCTCCTTCTTTAACAACTCCACCGTTGTCAGCTAATTCTTTAGCTTCTTTTAATCCTAATCCAGTTATTCCTCTGATTTCTTTAATAACTCCGATTTTTTTGTCTCCAGCGCTTTTTAATACAACGTCGAATTCAGTTTTTTCTTCAACTTCAGCTGCTGCTGCTCCTGCTGCTGCTACTGCAACTGGTGCTGCTGCTGTTACTCCGAAGTGCTCTTCTAAAGCTGATACTAATTCTCTTAATTCTAAAACTGACATAGCTTCTAAGTCAGCGATAAATTGTTCTTTATTGAATGCCATTTATAATTTCCTCCTATAATTTCGATAATATGATATTTTAATTTAATTTTTCTTTTAATTATTCAGCTGCTGCTTCTTTTTTATCAGCTACAGCTACTAAACCGTAAGCAAGTTTTCTTACTGGTCCTAACATTCCGTTTAACACCATAGATAGTAATTGTTCTCTTGATGGTAAGCTTGCTAGTGCAACAACTTCTGCTTCACTAACTCTTTTTCCTGTTAAATATCCACCTTTAATGTTGAATATTTTAGCTTTTGCATTAGCTTTAGAAACTTCATTCATAACTTTAGCTGGTGCTACAACATCATCATATCCGAATGCGAATGCTGTTGTCCCCTCTAGTATATCGTCAAATGAATCTTCAACTCCTGCTTCTTTAAGTGCTATTTTGAATAATCTGTTTTTAGCAACTAGGTATTCTCCACCAGATTCTCTTAAAGATTTTCTTAATTTAGTTTCATCTTTAACGTTGATTCCTTGATAGTCAACTAAAACGATAGATTGTGCTCTTCTAATTCTTTCTGCTAATTCAGCTACTGCTTGAACTTTTGCTTGATTTGCCATTTTACGATTTCACCTCCTCTTTTTATTTAAAATTAACCCCCGCACCATTTTGAAGTGGAACGGAGGTCATAATCTCTTCTGAGGTTACTGAACTTCTGTCCAACCTCGGTAGGATTTATGGCTTTCGCCACCCACTGTCTTTAGTTTGGATCTATATTAATTTGCTTATCCAACTTTGTTAAAACTTAATTATGCACCGATTTCTTTAGCAACTAATAATGGATCGATTTTTACTCCTGGTCCCATTGTTAAAGAAACAGCAACAGTTCTTAAGTATTGTCCTTTTGCATCTGCAGGTTTTAATCTGATGATTTCTGCCATGAATGCTTTAAAGTTTTCGTAAACTTTTTCGTCATCAAAATCAGCTTTACCGATTGGCACGTGAATTGATCCTAATTTGTCTACTCTGAATGCTAATTTACCTTTTTTGAATTCAGATACAGCTGCTGCAATGTTTGGAGTAACTGTTCCTGATTTAGGGTTAGGCATTAAACCTTTAGTTCCTAATATTTTTCCTAATCTTCCTAGTTTAGGCATCATATCTGGTGTAGCGATTACTATATCAAAATCTAACCAACCTTGTTGGATTTTTTCGATATATTCTTCAGCTCCAGCATAGTCTGCTCCAGCTTCTAATGCTTTGTTTATGTTTTCACCTTGAGTGATTGCTAATATTTTAACAGTTTTTCCAGTTCCGTGTGGTAAAACAACTGTTCCTCTGATTTGTTGGCTAGCGTGTCTTGGGTCTACTCCAAGTCTTAATGCTACTTCTATTGTTTCTAAGAATTTAGCTGTTCTTGTTTTTTTGATTAATTCTAAAGCTTCTTTAACTTCATATAATTTAGTTGTATCTACTAACTTAGCTACTTCTAAGTATTTTTTTCCTCTATGTTTTGCCATTTTAAAAATTTCCTCCTTTTGTGGTCACTGGATTTCTCCTACCACTTAATATATCCAACAAAGATTGGATCTGTAATTAGTCTTCTATTTTGATTCCCATAGATCTTGCAGATCCTGCTATTATAGACATTGCAGCTTCTAATGATCCAGCATTTAAATCTGGCATTTTTGTTTCAGCAATTTCTTTTAATTTTTCTTTAGTGATAGTTCCTGCAACTTGTTTTTTAGAGTTTCCAGCTCCAGATTGTACTCCAGCAGCTTTCTTTAATAAGTCTGATGCAGGTGGAGTTTTCATTATGAATGTGAATGATCTGTCGTTGTAAACAGAAATTTCAACTGGAATAATCCATCCTGATTTATCTTGAGTTTTTGCATTGAATGCTTTACAGAACTCCATGATGTTAACACCGTGTTGTCCAAGAGCTGGTCCAACTGGTGGTGCAGGGTTAGCTTTTCCTGCTGGTAATTGTAATTTAATTATTTTAATAACTTCTTTTGCCATTTCTTAATTTTCCTCCTTATGTGGTACTAGTGATTTATCTCCCACTGATTAGCTTAAGTGACTAATCTTTTTCGACACCAGTAATGTTTACTTCTACAGGAGTCATTCTTCCGAACATCTCCACCATTACTTTTACTTTTTTATTTTCTAAATTAATCTCAGCAACCTTTCCCTGCTGACCTGCAAATCCGCCTTCTAATAAAGTTACGTAATCTCCCTCAGCAAAGTCCACCGCTATTAATTCTGCATCTTCACTTTCACTGTTTTCAACACTGTATCCTATAGCTCTGAAGATATTTTTTACTTCGTCCTCTTCCATAGGAATTGGATCTGAACCTACACCTACAAATCCTGTTACTCCGTTTGTATTTCTAACTACATACCAAGCATCAGAATCTACACTGTAATTGATTCCATCTTCACTTTCTTCTCTAGTAGCATACATTTCTAACATTACGTATCCAGGGAATAATTTTCTGCTGATTGTTTTTTTCTTTCCTCTTCTAAGTTCAACTGACTGTTCTTCTGGTACTAATACTTTGGTAACTATGGTATTCATACCCAGAGCTTCCAATTTCTGCTCCAAGTCAGTTTTCACTTTCTTTTCATACCCTGAATATGTATGTATCATAAACCATTTTTTTTCTAAAACTGTTTTCATTATTATTGTCCTCCAAAAAGAGATACAAGTATCTTTAAAAGTCTTAAAGCAACTATATCAAAAACCCCTAAATATATGCTCAATGCAACACTCATAACAATAACCCACACAGTAGCATGGACAACTTGTTTTTTTCTTGGCCATTCAACCTTAGAGTATTCCATCTTAACATCTCTAAACAATTTCATAGTTTAATCCACCTTTTTATTAGTATCCATAAAAAATGGCAGGTCAAGAGGGACTCGAACCCCCAACCCTCGGTTTTGGAGACCGATGCTCTACCAATTGAGCCATTGACCTGCATGTTGATAACTATTTCCTAAATACTAAAATTATTTTTTAGTTTCTTTGTGTAAAGTAACTTTTTTATCCCACTTACAGTATTTATTCACTTCTAATCTTTCTGTAGTGTTTTTCTTGTTTTTTGAAGTACTATAATTTCTTCTTTTGCATTCTGTACATTCTAATTGAATATTTACTCTCATCGTACACCTCCATTTACCTTTCGGATATTCTGTAATCCTCCCATATAATAACAATATATGGTAATAGAGTTTTCTTGATTTAGGTTTATTAAGACATAGAAGATTATACCTACTTTTATTAAATCTGTCAAGTAATTTTTTAAAAAATTTTTAAAATTTCTTTTTTGTTTCAACGGCTTTTTAAAATTTATAAAAATAATTTTAAATTAAAATTCAAAAATAAAAAAGAGAGTACCATAATTAAAAAATATTTTCAAAATTAGAAACATTTTTTATATTCTTGGCACTCTCTAAATTTTATCATATATAATAATGTAATAATTTATTTTTTAGCAGAATAAACTATAAAATAAATTTGCAGATATTCCTGCAGCAATTCCTCCTATTGTGTGGCTGAAAATTGCTTTTCCTGTAAGTTCTCTATAATTTAAGCTGTCCATCATAGCAACATGTGTGCTCAAATATCCGCTCCAGCACATTCCCATAGCTGTAAATACTGTTATTTCTCTAGGACCAATAACTCCCTCTTTTATAAATTGAGGAACAAGACCTATTGCAGCTCCTACTGCTCCCAAAGCTGTAATTGGAAATGCTATAGCTTCAGGACTGCTGAAACCAAATAAAGGTTTTAAGATAAAGTTTACTTTTGCTCCAATTATAGGCAGAATACCTATACCTTCATAAGCTGCCCCTGTATATCCTCCTTCAGGCATACCATTTGTCAGCATAAGAACTGTTGTACAGATTATAATAACTCCGGGAATAATTGCCATTCCCATTCCTACTCCAACTTTCCCGCCTTCAAGCATAGCTTCTAAAAATCTTTCAAACACTGTTCCACGTCTTATTTCTCTTGTTTCTAAAGTGAATTTATCAGCAACTTCTTGATTATCTAATTCTCCACGTGAAGCAAAATATTTTTTGCTGTAATACACCATTAAATTTACACTGACAATACTTCCTACTACAGCTCCAAGATTTCCAAGAAGAACCGGTTTAAACAGGCTTTCTTTTAAAAGTCCCCCCTGTGCTATCATAAATGCTGATACTATAAATCCCATTCCAAATGATGTCCCCAAATTTGTAAGAGCTGTGAATTGATAATTTTTAAAATATTTTTTAAATTCTTTATTAGCTGCCAGACTTAAAACTGCAGGGTTATCTGATATATATGTAGTAACAACTGCAAGTGCTGATGCTCCCGGAAGTCTGTATAAAGGATATATTACAAAATATAATAATTTATTTATTAATGAAATAACTCCAAATTCAGATAAAATTTCAGACAAAGCTCCTGCAAGTACAGCAACTCCCATTATAAAAAATACTGTATTAAGAAGTAAATCATGTGCTGTTCCCATTATTGTATTTATCATATTTACAGGTCCCATTATACGTGCCACTGATACACAAGATCCTATAAGAACAATAAGACATACAAAAGCCTCTAAACTTACTGCTTTCTTTTTTAACTTTTCCATTCGTTTCTCCTCATTATATAATTATTTTTCAGCCAATAAAAAAATACTATAATTAGTGTTAATCGTCTTTTTTTGTAGATTATTTCTGATACATGACATTTTAGTATAACATCTGATATATATAATGTCAATTTTTAAATGCAAAAAAAGAGAGACCTAAAAGTCTCTCTGAAAAATTTTTTATTTATATAATCTTTATCATTTACAGTAATTTTTCCTCATTTTCAGTTTTATTTGGAAGTAAAATAAAATCATTCTTATTATAAAAATCTATTAATTTAGAATTATTTACAAGTTCAACCAAAACAATTCGTCCTCCGATAATTGAAGATGCTTGTAAAATATAATAACAAGCATATTTTAATATTTCATCTCCTGTTATTTTGCTTTTGTTATAATCATTTTTAGCAATCTGTCCAATTAAAAATGTAGATATCTCAGAAACACTTTTGTATAAACCATCTATTTTTTTCCTTTGATTTTTAGACAATTCTTCTGGGAGATGTAGAACTTTTGTTGAAAGAGCGAAATATCCTAAAATATTAAATATTCCTCTATTCAGCTCGTCTTCATCTAAAATAAAATAAGTTTTTGCTTTATTTTTTCTTTGAAATAAAAGAGCTTTCTTTTTAAGAAAAAAATATATATCTTTATTTTTTCACATAAAAAACTACCTATAATTCTTTCTACCATATCTTGAGATAAAATTTCTTCTATTTCTTGTAAAGGGATACAAATCTTTTTAATGCTTCTCTCCCCCTTTTACTATTTTCTGCCAAAAAATCTTCTGCCTTATAAATATCTTTTTTTTCTTTTTCATCAGAAGTTAATGCGTCTATAATTATGTCTGTTGCTTCTTTCCCTGTAACTATTATTTTTCTTGTAAATGATGATGTTGCCATAAAAATCCTCCTCCTTTTTTACTTCTGATGTAATATTTATATAATAATTATACCCGTTTTTCAAAGTAATGTAAATGTATTTTAATTTTCTAATTCAAATGATTGCATTATTTTTTCTATTTTTTCAAAAGGGATTTCTCTATAATTTTTTCTGTATATTATTAAATTATTGTTTCTTTTTAATATTTTATTTTTATTTACTTTTACCTCTCTAAAAGTTTGATAACTTCTTTCTGTGTCATCAAGAGAAACTTCTTTATAATTTTTTGTATAAATTATTAAATCATTCATTTGTTCTAAAATTCTATCTTTTTTTATTACACAGTCAGCTACAATATATTTTTCTCCTATTCTTGTTATTACAGCTTTTGAATTGCCGTTTTCATAATAAATTTCATATGCTTTTTTATTTTCAACACTGCTAAAAATATTAATTTCTATAATATTAAACAGACTAAGAAGTAAAAGTATAAACGTTGGAATTAAATAAATTATTGACTTCCTTTTTTCCGCTCTTGAAATTTGAATTTTTTCTCTAATTGAAACAACAAATTTAAAACTAACAAAATAAATATAATATATTACAACCAGCAGAAATATAAAAACTAAACTAGAAAAAGAAAGAGCTTTTGAAATAATAAATTTTGATTTTATTACAAAAGTTAATAATCTGCATAAATACATATAACTTAATATAGTTGGAATAAAACAAAATATTCCTATCATTATATTACAATATTGTTTTTGATTATTATTTGAGTTATATTCATAATACACAAATATTCCTAAACATAATACCAAAGCTATAAAGACAAAAAGAGATATAACAGAAAAAATATTTAAATTAAAATATTCTCCTGAAATTCCATAATACTTTTCCGCACTATTTTTATAATTAAAACTTAAAACAGCATAAAATAATGCTGGCAGTATAGAAAGAACTATTTCTATTATACCTAAGTATTCTTTAAAAAATTTTAATGATTTCTTTGTAACCTCCATATTGTTGTCATTTTTCTTTTCTGGCATTTCACCAAAATTATAAGGCATTTTCCTCATCTCCAATTTTATAAACTAATCTTTTAAAATTATTCTGCATAATCTTTATATATTTATTTATATAATTCATAAAAAAGAGAGACCTGAAAGTCTCTCTGAAAAATTTTTATTAATTTTTTTAATTTACTAGATTAGACTAGAATGAGTAAGTCCATCCAAGTCCAAATTCTCCATAGTAATCATCAGATAATTTATCCCCTTTAGGAGCATCATGTAAATCATAATCATTGAAATCATATTCATAGTATCCAGAAACTGTTAATCTTTCTGTTACTGCATATGCTGCGTTTACAATAGCAATATGTCTATTGTTTTCTGCCCATTTATGTTCTTTTGCATAGTCCATATCGTGAGCAAATTGGTATCTATATTCAGCACCAACTGATAATTTTTCTCCAGTATATAATGGAGCCATTAATCTAATTTGATGTTTTAATGAACCTTCATATTCATCAGCTCCATGATAATCAATTACATCATCCCATTCATAATAATATCCAACTGTTAATGGACCAACTGTTACAGCAACAGGCATACCTTCTGAATACCAGTTATCTGATGAACCTCCTCCAACATTTTGAGATTCATATCCAGCATCTACCCATCCTGAAAACATTCCATAAGAATATTTACCTCTTAATAAATATCTATCTTTATTAGCTTCTTGTCTCCATCTAGCTCCAACAGAGAAATTATCGAAACTTCTCCATACATCCATATCTATTCTGTGTCCATTTGAATGTGTTCCTTTATCTGTATCAGTATCCCAACCTTTTCTTGCAAAGAAGTTAAATGTCCAGTCATCTCCATAAGCCAATCCTACTGATGTTCCAAGCATTACATTTCCAATGTCATTAGTATCAGCATCTAATTTATACCCTCTATTATCGTGTCTTGAATAGTTGTCTATTTCAATAGATTGTCCAAAAGATGTAACTCTTAATGCAGGTGCTGCTGCAACTGGTGCTGCTTCTTCAACAACTACAACTTCTTCTACTGCAGGTACAACTTCTTTTGCATAAGCAACTGAAGATACAAGTGATAATGCTCCTAATAAAAGTGCTAACTTTTTCATAATAAAATCTCCTCCTTGAATAAATTTCTCATTTGTGAATTATGCTTTCTCAAGGCATAATATTTTGTCGTGCTTTCTCAAGGCACAATCATATTATCTTTATAACTCATTTTTTGCATTTTGTAAATACTTTTTAAAAAATTATTTTTTTTGCTCCATTTCCATATATAATTTATCCATAATTTCTATTTTCGTACTATTGATATTTTCTATTTCTGAAATTTTATCCACATTCTGTATGTCCTTAATTAGTCTCTAATCTTGCTTTTCAAAATTTTATTTTCATTTTTTTATACTTTTTGTATTCTCTTTTTAATATTTTCTAATTCAATTTTAATATTTTTCTCACCAAATCAAAACTATTTTTTATTATAATATTTCACTTTTAAAAATCTATTAAAATTTTTCTTTTTTCTAAATTAATTTTCATACTATTCCAAAAATGAAAAAAAGAGTCATATAAACAACTCTTAAATAAAAAAAGATTGGCAAGTTCCTATCCTCCCAAAGGGCTGCCCCCTAAGTACTTTCAGCGTTTGCAGGCTTAACTTCCAGGTTCGGAATGTTACTGGGTGTACCCCTGCAGCTCTTCTCACCAATCATTTATAACTTTATTTCATTGTCTTATGCGCTTGGGCACTCGATACTACACAGTAATAACATATAAGATTAAGATTCCGACTTATTAGTATTGGTCCGCTAAAAACATTGCTGCTCTTACACTCCCAACCTATCAAACTCCTAGTCTCGAAGTTGTCTATAGAGTACTTATCTTAAAGTCAGTTTCCCGCTTAGATGCTTTCAGCGGTTATCTATTCCAAACGTGACTACCCAGCTGTGCCACTGGCGTGACAACTGGTACATCAGAGG
>UQJY01000005.1 GCA_900541465.1 uncultured Fusobacterium sp.
TTGCATGTGTTAAGCATTCTGTCAGCGTTCATCCTGAGCCAGGATCAAACTCTTCATTAAAAGATTTATTTGATTTGACTAGGTCAATCATGTTTACTTACTTATTTAACACCAATTAAGGTTTGCTTGTTTTGTCATATTATTCTCTATTCTGTTGTTAATGTCCTTTGTTTATCCGTTTCTCACGGACAAGATTTATAATATCATAGAATTAAAAAATCGTCAACAACTTTTTTAAAAAAATTTAAAATATTTTTGTTTTAAAGAGAGTATAAATATACTAAGTATTGGAAAACAACGTCTAATTTAATTAGATAAAGTTTAAAAATTTTTATTTTCTATTTTAAGAAGTTTAATAATTTTTTGATTTATATTTTTCCCTCTATATATTTCTTTTTGATATTTATATTATTGATATAGTATAATTGATCTTTAATATGAAAATTTTTCATCTGACTTGATGAAATTTTTTCACTACCCTAATGAAAATTTTTCTTCATCATAAAAATTAATAAAAAAATCTCAGCACTAAAATAAAAAATTATCTGCCGAGTTTTTTATTTAAATAATAAATTAATCAATATTCAAGTTATATTTCTTTTTTTATTTCATATACATACCCAAGAACTGTATCATTTTTTTCAAACATATATTTACAAGTTTTTTGGAATGCTTTTATTCCATATTTCCATTCCATTCCATTTATAATAGTTTCTTTTGCTTTTACAGGGAAAACTATATATCCGTTAATTACTGCATAAATAAATCTCTGATGATTTATTTTTGATTTTGGAAGCTCTTTATAACCTTCAAGATCTTTAATCATTTCCTCTGTTAAAACATATTTTTTAATATCCATCTTCTGATATTTTTCAAGTTCTTCTAAATATCCAGGAAGGTCTAATTTTTCTGCAGAAATTTCCACTGAAAAAACACTTGTAATAATCTCCAACCACAGCTCTGCCTTAGAAAGAGAAGCCTTATTCACACCTTTATAAACTCTTTGTTTAGTGTTTGGATATCCCCCTGTAACATCGAAAATAACTTCTGAATTATTTGTTCCTTTTGTTGAAAACGGCTCACTGGAATCTATTATCGCCACATTAATTCTTTCACTTTCTGAATCCTCTTCTGTTTCTTTTTTATAAAAAAATTTTTCAAGACTTTTTTTTACACTTTCTATATTTGTATAAATTGAAATTTTTCTTAATTCTTTTTCATCGCTTACGTATCTCATAAATCCTCCTGCAGATTTTCTTTCTTATTTAATATTATAACATCTTTCTTTCAAATTTCCATATCCTTATTTTATTATTTCTATAACAAATATTTTATATATCAACTTCTTTCAAAAGTATGTTATAATTTATAAGAGAATCTTTGGAAATGTGAGAGAGCTGGTGCTTTCAACGGTCTTCAAAACCGTCTTAGCGGTTCATTCCGCCGATAGGTTCGATTCCTATACATTTCCGCCATTTTATATTTAAATTATTTTTTAAGGAGGAAAATACAAAATGGATTTACACAAAGAAGTTTTAAAATATAAAGACGAGCTTATAAAAGATCTTCAAGATTCAATAAGAATAAAAAGTGTTGAAGAAGAAGCTAAACCGGGTATGCCTTTTGGAGAAGGACCTGCTAAAGCTCTTGAACATTTCCTTTCTGTTGGAGAAAAATTAGGATTTAAAGCTGAAAATTTTGATAACTATGCAGGACACATTGATTTTGGAACTGATGACCAAGAAGAGATGGTTGGAATTTTAGGACACGTTGATGTTGTTCCTGAAGGGACTGGATGGGATCATAATCCTTACGGAGCTGAAATCGTTGATAATAAAATGTTTGGAAGAGGAACTCTTGATGATAAAGGGCCTATGATGATATGCCTTTATGCAATGAAAGCATTAAAAGATGCTGGTGTTCCTTTAAAAAGAAAAGTAAGAATGATTTTAGGAGCCAACGAAGAAACTGGATGGGGATGTATGAAACATTATTTTGAAAAATTACAAATGCCTCACCCTGCTGTATCATTTACTCCTGACAGCGAATTTCCTGTTACTTTTGCTGAAAAAGGAATTTTAAGAGCTTTATTCAAAGTAAAAACTGATGCTGATATAACTGTAAAAGCAGGAAATGTATTTAATGCTGTTCCTGAATCAACAACTATCACGCTTCCTTTATCATACAAAGAAGCTGTTGAAAGAGAACTTCCTCTTTACAACGAAGGTAAAGAAAATAAAGTTTCTTTTGAAATTGCAGAAAATAAAATTATTATTACTTCTAAAGGAGTTGCTGCCCATGCTGCACATCCATCACTTGGATATAACTCTCTTTCTGCTCTTATGATTTTCTTAGGAAGACTAGATATAAAAGAAAACGGATTTAAAGAAATGATTAAATTCTTTAATGATAAAATTCAAATGGAATTTAACGGAAAACTTCTTGGATTAAATCTTGTTGACGAACCGTCTGGAGAAATTACAATAAACTTTGGAAAATGCTATGTAGAAAATGGAGAACTTATCGTTTCTATGGATATGAGATTCCCTGTTACTTTTGAAGCAGAAAGCATAAAAGAAAAATTATTTACTGTTCTTAGTGAATACGGTTTAACTTTTGAGCCTTTAAAAGAAGAAAAACCTCTTTATGTTCCTAAAGATAATTTCCTTGTAAAAACTCTTATGGAAGTTTACCAAGATATGACAGGAGATATGGAAAGCCAGCCTATTTCAACAGGCGGGGGAACTTATGCAAAAGCTGTAAGTAACTGTGTGGCATTTGGGGCATTACTTAAAGGAACTCCAGATTCAATGCACCAGAAAAATGAATGTATAGACCTTGCTTCTCTTGATACACTTCTTCCATTATTCGTGGAAACTATTTATAGACTGGCAAAATAAAATTACAGAAACTAAGATTTATATTGACTTCATTCAATAAATTTTCTATAATTATTTTATGATTACATATGTAATCTATAAAATTTTTGATTTTTATTTAGGAGGTCCTAATGAATAGATTAGAAGGAAAAGTTGCTCTTGTTACTGGAGGTTCTATGGGAATCGGAAGAGCAATTGTTGAAAAATTTGCTGCCGAAGGAGCAAAAATGGTAATATCTTGTGATATTAACCCTTGTGAATTTGAACAAGAAAATGTCAGAGGAGAAATTTTAAATGTAACTGACAGAGAAGGAATAAAAGCACTTGTTAAAAAAATTGTTGAGGAATTTGGAACTATTGATATTCTTGTAAATAATGCTGGAATAACTCAAGATGCTCCTTTCGTAAGAATGAGTGAAGCACAATGGGATGCAGTTATAAACATTAACCTAAAAGGTGTGTTCAATGTTACTCAAGCTGTTGCACCTGTTATGACAAAACATAAAAAAGGTTCAATAATAACTCTTTCGTCAGTAGTTGGATTATATGGAAACATCGGACAGACTAACTATGCTGCAACTAAAGCAGGAGTTATTGCAATGAGCAACACATGGAAAAAAGAACTTGCCAGAAAAGGAGCACAAATAAGAGTAAACTGTATCGCTCCTGGATTTATCCAAAGTCCAATGACTGATAAATTATCTGAAAAAGCTGTTGAAGGAATTTTAAGCGGAGTTCCTTTACAAAGAATGGGAACAAAAGAAGACGTGGCAAACACAGCTTTATTCCTTGCAAGTGACGAATCATCTTATATCACTGGAGCAGTAATACCTGTTTCTGGTGGACTTTCTTTTTAGAAAATTTACTACATAAAACAAAAACAGCCGGACAAAAATATTCGGCTGTTTTTTAGTTTTAATATTTTTATCCCTGCATTGAAAAATAATTTGTAATTAACGTAGTGAACAAAACGTAAAAATTCACATCTCTGAACGAAGTGAGTTTATGAATTTTAGTTTTGAGAACAAAATTAATAAAATTATTTTTCACCAGCAGGACAGTTTTCTTTTCGTCGATGCAGAAGATGAACGATTGATAAAGAGTTCAACGACTAGCAGAGCCGACGAATTAAAAATTTTATTTATTAAATTTTTAATTTGCTCATTAATTTATTTACACAAAGAAAATGAACAAAGATACTTTATTATTCTCTTCCCCAAGTGTTAGGAGATTTATTCCATTTTAAAGCAATTTCTTTTTCTTCTTCAGTTAAATAATTTTGTTCAGTAGCTACACCAATTAATGTAGTGAAGTCTGAAAGGTTTGTCCAAGGGATTCCTGCTGCTGCAAAGTTTGTGATAGCTTTTTCAAATTCATAAGAGAATATAGCTACAACTTCAACTTCTTTTGCTCCAGCTGCTCTTGCTGCTTCAACAGCTTTTATAGAACTTCCTCCTGTAGAGATAAGATCTTCTATAACTATTACTTTTTTACCTTCAAAATCTGCACCTTCAATTTGTCTTCCAGCACCGTGATCTTTTTTCTCTCCACGGATATAAGCCATAGGAACATTTAATCTTTCAGCTATAAATGCTGCCCACGGGATTCCTGCAGTTGCTGTTCCTGCAACAATATCAAATTCTTTGTCTTTTAAAACTTCTACATACCCGTCAATAACAGCTTTTCTTTCTTCAGGGTATCCTATCATTTTTCTGTTGTCACAGTATATTGGACTTTTTATTCCTGAAACAAATGTAAAAGGTTCAGCTACGTTAAGTCTTACTGCTCCTACACCTAATAATGATTTTGCTACATCTTTAGCTCTGTTTGTACTCATCTTTTATATCACTTCCTTACCAATTTTATTAATAAATTTACCATCATTAAATACTACATTTCCTCTAACTATTGTAGTAAGAATTTTTCCGCCTTTTTCAAATCCTTCATATGGTGTCCATCCGCATTTTGAAATTACATTTTCTTGTGAAATAATTTCTTCCGTTGTCATATCCACAATAACAAGGTCTGCATCATAACCGGCAGCTATTTTTCCTTTATTTTTTAATCCAAAAATTTCTGCTGTATTTTCACTCATTATTTTCATAAGTTTTTCAAGAGATATTTTATCACATCTCACAGCTTTAAGCATCATTTCAAGTGAATTTTCTGCTCCGGGAATTCCGAAAGTAAGTTTTGCTTTTTTTTCTTCTATTCTGTGAGGAGCATGGTCTGTTCCTATTGTATCAATAGTTCCGTCTAAAATTCCTTCCCACAATGCTTCATTATCTTCTTTTGTTTTTAGTTCCGGCTTCATTCTTAAAAGAGGATTTTTTTCCACATCAGAAACATTTAAAAATAAATGATGAGGAGTTACCTCTCCGTAAACTTTAAGCCCTTTTTTCTTAGCCTCTCTTACATACTGCACATCTTCTTTTGTTGAAAGATGACATAAATATACAGGAACATCTAATTTTTCAGAAAGAGAAATTGCTTTTGGTATCATTTCTCCCTCTGCATGGACTCCAACAAGTTTAGAATTTTTAAAAATATCTTCTAAAACTTTTTCATCTTCCACAAGCATATTTCCTGTTGACACATTCATAAAAACTTTTGTGGCAATAACTTTATCCTGAACTTTTTTTACTTCGTCATGGTTGTCTGCCTTGCTTCCTCCAAACCAGAACCCGTAATCTACATAAGATTTTCCTTTATGAAGTTTCTTTTTTTCTAAAAGAGCTTCTTCTGTTATTGTGTTTGGAACTGTATTAGGCATATCAAAGAAAGTTGTAATTCCCCCTTTTGCACATGCCATACTTCCAGTCGTAAAATCTTCTTTATGAGTCATTCCCGGATCTCTCATATGAACGTGAGGGTCTATAACTCCAGAAATAACATAATTTCCTGCTGCATCAATTATTTCATCAGAAGATACTCCAGATAAATCATCTTCTATTAAAACTATTTTTTCATTTTCAACAAGAATATCTTTAAATTGTTCTTCTCCATCAATAATCATTCTGCAGTTTTTTATTAACATTTTCCTGCCTCTTTTAACCCTTCTTCAATTTCTTCAACAACAAGTCTTGCTGCAAGAGCCGGGTCTTCATGTTTAGTTATTGGTCTTCCAACTACTAAGAAATCACAACCGTTCATCATTGCATTTTTTGGAGTCATTATTCTTGTCTGGTCGTTTGTTGCTGACCAAGCAGGTCTTACACCTGGACATACAGTTTTAAATTCTTCTCCAAGAGCTTCTTTTATATATTTAGCTTCCCAAGGCGAGCATACTACTCCGTTCATTCCAGATTCTTTTGCAAGTCTTGCAAGATTCATAGCAAGATCTTTTATAGAAGTTTCAGTCATAAATGTTTCTTTAACTTCTTCCTGTGATAAGCTTGTAAGAATTGTAACAGCTATAAGAAGAGATTTTTCATCTATTTTTCTTACTTCTTCAACTACTTTAGACATCATTTTCTTTCCGCCAGTAGCATGAACATTATACATAAATACATTTTCTTTTGATGCAAATACAGATGCCATAGCTGTTGTATTTGGAATATCATGGAATTTTAAATCTAAGAATATTTTTTTATGTTTTCCTGCAAGATATTCTATCATTTTTCCGCTTGAGTTTAAGAAAAGTTCAAGACCTACTTTATAAAAAGTTGCTCCGTCACCAATTTTTTCAACCAATTCAATAGCTTCTGTCATTGTTGGAAAATCAAGAGCTATTATCATTCTATCTTTTGCCTGTATCATTTTTATTTTCCTCCCAAAATTATTCTATAATTAATTTTTTATTTTCAAATTTATTTTTTTAGATTTTTAAAAGTTATTCCTCTGATATCTTGAATATTTTCAAGATTATTTTCTTCAGCATATTTTTGAAGTCCGTCTCTTACCTCAACAGGTAAAACTGGATTTGGGAATAAAGCTGTTCCAAGAGAAACAAGAGTTGCTCCTGCCATTATAAATTCTACAGCATCTTCATAAGAAGAAATTCCTCCCATTCCAATTATAGGAATATTTACATTTTGTGCCACTTGGTAAACCATTCTCACTGCCACAGGTTTTACAGCAGGTCCTGAAAGTCCTCCCATAACATTTCCTAAAATAGGTTTTCCTGTTTTTATATCTATTCTCATTCCAAGAAGAGTGTTTATCATTGATATTGCATCTGCTCCGTTTGCTTCAACGATTTTTGCAATCTCAACTATATTTGTTACATTTGGAGAAAGTTTTACTATAAGAGGTTTTTTAGTTAAAACTTTTTTTACTTCTCTTGTTGTTCTTCCTGCAACTTCAGGATTAGCACCAAAAGCCATTCCGCCGTCTTTTACATTTGGACAAGAAATATTAAGTTCAACTAAATCTATTTCTTCTATTTCATTTACTCTTTTTGCAAGTTCAACATATTGTTCAACACTGCTTCCATTTATATTTACAATTATATTTGTTTTATCTACACCTTGTTTTTTTAGATTTGGAATAATCTCTTTTTCAAAATAATCAATTCCCGGATTTTCAAGTCCTACACAATTTAATATTCCGCTAGGTGTTTCTGCTATTCTTGTTCCAAGATTTCCTGTTCTTGGTTCTAAAGTAAGACCTTTTAAAGTTATTCCTCCTAAAACATTCGGATCACAGTAATCTTTAAATTCTGTTCCAAAACCAAAACATCCAGATGAAGTTACTATAGGATTATCAAATTCTACTCCTAAAAAATTTACTTTTAATCTATTCAATTTTTTCACCCCTTAATCATTTTCCCTTTTATTTTCCACAGCTGCAAGGAACAGTTTCTTTTGGATTTACATCTATCACAATTCTGCTGTCAAAAACTGGTCCGTCATGACAAACTTTTTTCATTCCTTCGTTTGTAAGAATTGAGCATCCTACACATGCTTTTACTCCACATGCCATTCTCTCTTCAAGTGAAACTTCACAGTATACACCAAATTCTTCAGCTGTTTTTGCTACAAATTCCATCATTATATGAGGACCGCAAGTATAAACTCCGTCAACTTTTCTTTCTGATAAAATTTCTCTTAAAGGAAGAGTTACATTTCCTTTTCTTCCTTTTGAACCGTCATCAGTTGTTATTATTGTCTCTATATTTTCAAGATTCATATTTTCAAGTATTTTTATGCTTTCAGCATTTCTTCCGCCACATATAAATATTACATTGTTCTTTTCAGAAAGACTTTCTATTAATAGTTTCATTGGAGCAATTCCCATTCCTCCGCCAACAACAACTATTGTTTTTTTCTCGATATCTGTTGTGAATCCGTGTCCTAAAGGACCTTGAATATTAATAAAGTCTCCCTCAGAAAGACAGCTGAATTCCTTAGTTCCTTTCCCTTTTACTTCATAATAAAATTCTACAACGTTTTCCTTCCTATTAATATAATGTAAACTTATTGGTCTTCTAAGTAAAGTTGCCTCATTTTTACATTGAAGCATAAAGAATTGTCCTGCACATGAAGACTCAATTACTTTGTCTCCCTGTAATTTCATAAGATAATAATTCCCGCCGATATGGCTGTTTTCTAAAACCCTGCAATCTTCTAAAAACATTTTTCCTCCCAAACCTATATTTCTTTTCCACAGTAATAGCAGTATTTTCTTCCGTTAATTACTTCTACTTTGTTGTCTGTTCTCTCAAAAGCTGTTATACAGTTATGATTTGTGCAGACTCTTTCTTTATTTTTTATAATTTCATTCTGTTCTTTTTCCTTATAATTAATGCTAAGTTTTCCAAGGGCTGTTCCAATCATTGCTTCTCTTACAGGAACTCCATTTTTTGCCTGTTTAAAATACAAAGCATGTTTTGTGTCATCAAGATCTATATCTATCTCGTCAACTCTTGGAAGCGGATGAAGAATTATCATATTTTCTTTACATTTTCCAACTATTGTATCTTTTGAAATTATATAAACACCTTTCATTCTTTCATAAAGTGCTTCATCTTCAAATCTTTCTTTTTGTATTCTTGTCATGTAAAGAACATCTACTTCTTTTAAAATTTCTTTATAATCTGAAACTAATTTATATTCTATTCCTTTAGCATCTAATTCGTGAGTTATCTCTTCTGGAATTTGTATCTCTTCTGGAGCGACAAAATAGAATTTTTGTCCTTCAAATTTGGACAATGCTCTTGCAAGTGAGTGGACAGTTCTTCCATATTTTAAATCTCCTACAAAAGCTGTTGTGATATTATCTATTCTTCCCTGCTCTTCTTGAATTGTAAAAAGATCTAAAAGTGTCTGACTTGGATGTTCGTTTGCTCCATCTCCAGCATTTATTACAGGAACGCATGCAACATCATCTGCAAATTTTGCAGCTCCGTCTCTTAAGTGTCTCATTATGATTACGTCTGCATATCCCTCTGTCATTTTTATTGTATCTCTTAGGCTTTCACCTTTTTTAAGAGATGTTGCACTTGGGCTGTCAAATCCCAAAACTTTTGCTCCAATTCTAAAACTTGCAGATGTAAAAGAAAGTCTCGTTCTTGTTGACGGCTCAAAGAATAAAGTAGCTGCTATTTTATCCTTAATTAATTCAGGATTTGGATTTTCCTTTAATTCTTTGGCTCTTTTCAAAATTTCCAAAATCTCGTCTTTTGTAAATTCTTTGATAGATATGAAACTTTTCATTTTTCCTCCCTTACTATGTATAAAAAAAAGGAATAAAAACTATAATTCTATTATAGTCTCTATTCCTAAAATATTAAAAACTGTTATAAATCTTTGGCATATTTAGTGAAAATATAAAAACAGAAAAACCGGAAAATATATCTTTAAAATAATTTTTATTTCTTCTAAAGAACTGTTTTGCTTTCACTTAATATCCTCCCTATTTTTTTACATTGTTAAGAGTATATCACATTTTTAACTTTTGTTCAATATTTTTTTAATTTTTCTATTCAGAAATCATATACTTCCTGCATTTATTATAAACCTTTTCATCTACAACAGCAACTATTTTTATTCCCTCGCCTAAAAATTCTTCATTTTCTACAACTGCATTGCTGTGAATATAAGCTGACACAGCTGTGTCGCTGTAAGGAATAATATATTCTGCTTTTTTCATTGTCTGTGGAAGTTTTGATACAGCTTTTTCAAGAAGCACATCTACATTTTTATTTTGTTTTGCACTTATCTCAACAACTTCATAGCCTGCTAATTTTTCTTTTATCTCAGATAATTTTTCTTCAGAAACAAGTTCTGATTTATTAAGTGCAAGAATTACAGGTTTATCCTGACAGCCAAGCTCTTTTAAAACATTTTCTACAACCTCAATTTCTTGGAAAAGATTTTCGCTGTGAGCATCTGTCACATGAATTAAAATATCTGAAAAAATTACTTCTTCAAGAGTAGATTTGAATGCTTCAACCAAGTCATGAGGAAGTTTTCTTATAAATCCAACAGTATCAGCTATTGCTACCTCTTTTTTGTCTGAAAGTTCTACAACTCTAACTGTAGTGTCAAGAGTGGCAAAAAGCATATCTTTTGCAAATACATCTTCAGTTTTGCTGCTGTTCTCTTTGCAGTATGTACTTACAATAAGATTTCTTAATGTTGACTTTCCTACGTTCGTATATCCTACAAGAGAAATCTTTCCCATTCCAGATTTTTCTCTCTTTTCTCTCTGAGTTCCTCTTGTTTTTTTGATTTTTTCAAGTTCTTCTTTCAGATTATGGATATTCTCTTTTATTTTTCTTCTGTCAAGTTCAAGCTTTGTCTCTCCAAGCCCTCTGTTTCCAAGACCTCCTACCCTTGAAAGAGATGTTCCAAATCCGATAAGTCTTGTACTTCTATATCTAAGTGCTGCAAGTTCAACTTGAATTTTAGCTTCTCTTGTTCTTGCACGTCTTGCAAAAATTTCTAAAATCAGAGATGTTCTGTCCATAACTTTACAGCCGATTGCATCTTCAAGATTTCTTATCTGTATTCCAGAAAGTTCTTCATCAAAAATTATAAGATTTGCACCTTTTATCTGTTTTACTCTGGCAAGTTCTATAACTTTTCCTTTCCCAATATAGAAACTTTTATCAATATTATTTCCCTTTTGAAGAAGAATATCAACTGTTTCTATTTCACAGGCATCAGCAAGTTCTTTTAATTCTTCAAGACTTGCCATACTCTCTCTTCCTACAAGAACTGCAAAATCTTTATTCTCATCTTGAATTTCTCTCATTCTCAAATCTTTTTCTATTTCTGCCACTTTATCAAGATAGCTGTAATCCTCAATACTCTCAAGATTATTTGCTCTATACTCTTCATATCCGATAACATTATTTTCAACTTTACAGAAAGCTATCCCTACTCCTGTAATTTTTCCTTCTGTATTTACACCAACAGCAATCATAGCATCAAGCTGAAGTTCTATAAGAGCTGATATATCCACATCTGAAAGTTTTGAATTTCCATTTGGATGAGTATGAATAATTCTTAGCCCGCTCAGTCTTTTCTCTTTAATTTCAACCTTTGGCAGAGTTGCACTGGCATTATCACCTATGTTTATATCCACTGTTTTTCCATTTCTGTCGATTGCTATGCTGATTTCCTTATTAATTTTTATACTGATCTCAGAAATTTTTTCTACAATCTCTTTTTTTAAAAATTTTCCTCTCTCAATTTTTTCTTCACAAGTTGTTTCTAACTCTTTTAAAATATAATCTTTAATTCCATTTGTGTTGCCGTTTATCATATGCCCTCCTAAAAAAATTTATTAAATCTCCTTGCATTTTTTTTTAATATATTGTATATATATCGGTATAGATAGTTTTTATTCAAAACAGACATTCACTCAAAAAGTGTGTCCTGTATAATAAAACTAACCTACATATAAGATTTGGGAGGAGATTTTTATGAAAAAACTTGGTTTACTACCTAAACTTATCCTTGGTATCATAGTTGGTATCATACTTGGTAAGTTAAAGGTATTGGTTATTGTTCAATTACTTGCTACATTTAACGGATTATTCGGTAACTTCTTAGGATTCGTTATTCCATTAATCATCATTGGATTCGTTGCTCCTGGTATCGGAGATCTTGGTGGAAATGCAGGAAAACTTCTTGGTGCTGCAGTTGTTGTTGCTTATGGTTCTACTATTGTATCTGGATCTTTTGCTTACATAGTAGATAGTACTCTATTCCCTTCTTTCTTAAAAGTTGGATCTCTTGCAATAGATGCTTCTAACCCAGAACATGCTCTTGTTGCTCCACTTATGAAAGTTGCAATGCCACCTATCATGGACGTTATGTCAGCTTTACTTATAGCTTTCGTAATCGGATTAGGAATTGCTGCTTCTAAAGGACATACTATTAAAGACGTTATGAACGAATTTCAAGGAATCGTTGAAGGAATAATTAAAGTTGTTATCATTCCTTTATTACCTTTCCATATCGCTGGTATATTTGCTAACATGACTTATGCTGGTCAAGTTGAAACTATCCTAAGCGTATTCGCTAAAGTTTTCGCAATTATCATAGTAATGCACATTGTTATCTTATTATTCCAATTCACTGTTGGTGGAGTATTAAACGGTGCAAACCCAATCGCATTATTAAGAAACATGGTTCCTGCATACATGACTGCAGTAGGAACTCAATCTTCAGCTGCTACAATTCCAGTTACTTTAGCTCAAACTAAGAAAAACGGAGTTAACGATGGTATCGCTGAATTTACAATTCCATTATTTGCAACTATCCACTTATCTGGATCAACTATCACATTAACAAGCTGTGCTTTAGCAGTTATGATGTTAAATGATATGCCTTATACATTTGGATCTTTCTTCGGATTTATCTTAATGCTTGGTGTAACAATGGTTGCTGCTCCTGGAGTTCCTGGTGGTGCTGTAATGGCTGCTTTAGGATTACTTGAAAGCATGTTACACTTCGACCAAAACTTATTATCATTAATGATTGCTCTTTACTTAGCTCAAGACAGTTTCGGTACTGCTTGTAACGTAACTGGTGACGGTGCTCTAGCTTTAATCGTAAACAAAATTGCTGGATTTAAACTAGAAAAAAAATAATAAGCAGATAATATAAATTTTATAGAACGGCTGATATCAGCCGTTCTTTTTTTATTAAAATATTGTAATACAATCTTATCATCTCTTCCATTTCAGTTCAAGATAATTTTATTTTTCTTTTCTGAGGCTTTTATTCCCCCTTTTCTCATCCCATTTTAATTTTCTCGATATTTTAATCATCTAAAAATTTTTCCGCCTGAAAAATAAATTTTATAAGCTCTCAGAGTGAAATTGATTTTTCTGTTTTTTCTTTTTAAAGGCATATGAAATTTTTTCATATAATCTGGTGATAAATTGTCATGAGGGTAATGAAAAAATATCACCACCCCTCGTGAAAAGTTTTCATATCAAAGATCCTTCTATAACTATCATTCTATAATAATCATAAACATACATAAAGAAAGAAATTTATATTATACAAAAAAACAAAAAGAGCTGCTGTAAATTTCTTTACAACAACTCCTTGCTTTTTTATAATCTTGTAAATACTTCTATGATATTGAATATATGATCTCTTATTCTTCTGTAATGGTTTAATATATCCATATAACTTGTACTGAATACCGCTGATGAACCTGCTTTTACATTTTCTAAGTGGAAACTTCTTGCCTGTCTGAATTTCTCTGTAATTTCATTTGCTTTTTTAATAGATTTAATAAATCTCTCTTTATCTTTTGTTTCAAAAGCCATATTAATTTCTCTGAATAAAATTTCAATATTTTCATTTAAATCAAATAAAGTTTTTCTTGCTTTATCATTTATCTGAATATCATGATCCTGTATCTTTCTTATAGATTTTCCTATTCTCATTAAGTAATCACTTATTGTTTCATACTCATCACAGACTTCCAAGTTCTTTCTTGTTTCTTCTCTCATGGAATCTGTTAAGTCTTTATTAAGAATTAAGAAGTTTACGTCTGTTATCTCTTTTTGGTAAAGGTCCAGATTATCTTCCATCTTTTGAAGTCTTGAAAGTTTTGCATCTGAAATCATTTCATTCTTTGCATAAGTTTCTTCTAAAGCAAACATCATTTCTTTTATGTTCTGTGCCATTGCAAGAACTTCAACTTTCGTCTGACCAACTATCAAACTTGGTGTTCCCACCATAAGTTTATCAAGTTTTGTAACTTTCTCATCAGATTTTCCGCTGTCTTTTACTATCTTAGTAAGGAAAGCTGAAAGCGGTCCTGTAAACGGAATAAATAAAAATACATTCAATACGTTAAACATTGTATGTGCAGTAGCTATTCCAAAAGTTATATTATTTTCCACATCAACTATATGACCTAAAAATTTAATATAAAACGGGAATATTGAAGTTACCCATATAACTCCCAGCATATTTATAATTGTATGAGCATAGGCAGCTCTTTTTGCATTTGTTGTTGCCCCAAGAGAAGCAAGAAATGCTGTTATTGTTGTTCCTACATTTTCTCCTAAAACCAAAGCAACTGCTGTGGGATAATCAATAAGCCCCTGAACTGCAAGAGTAATTGTTATACCAAGTGTTGCTGCTGACGACTGAACTATTCCTGTTATTAAAGCTCCGATACATGCAACCTTTACTGCTCCAAAATATGTATCAGCATTAAAAAGTTTAAATAGTTCAATAAATTCAGGCATACTTCTTATTGGTTTAAGACCGTTGCTCATCAAATCAAGCCCTAAAAATATAAGTCCTAATCCCATCACTGTAAGCGACCTTGTTCTTGCTTTGTCACTTCTAAAAAATACATAAGCAATAGCCGCAGCTCCTGTTATAGGAAGCCCATACTTTCCTATATTAAGAACAAGCAGCCAGCCTGTTACAGTTGTACCTATGTTTGCTCCAAGAATTACACCAAGAGCCTGTTTTAAAGTAAGCAGAGAAGCGTTAACAAATCCTATTGTCATTACTGTACTTACAGACGACGACTGTACAAGCATCGTTACAAATATTCCAATAAGAACTGCCATTATTCTGTTTGTTGTAAGTGCCGCCAGTATTTTTTTTAGTCTTTTTCCTGCAAGTTTCTGCATACCACCTGACATATTTTCCATTCCATAAAGGAAAATACCCAGTCCGCCAATCACGTTGAAGATAATGTTTAAATACATCTTTCCTCCCATCAAAATTCAAATTTACACCTTTTAAAAGATTAACATATTATTCAAAAAAAGTAAATAATCAATATTCCATTTTGAAAAAGTTTGTAAACAAAAAAGGCAGCTTCAAGCCGCCCTTTTAATAACTGAAGTATTATTTTCTTTTTGAAAAAATTCTAATAATATAAAGGAACAGATTGATAAAATCCAAATAAAGATTTAATGCACCAACTATTCCAAGTTTTCCGATAATCTCATCATCTCCCTCTGCCACTTCATATGCCATATTTTTTATTCTGTTGACATCATAAGCAATAAGTGCAGAGAAAATTACAACTCCTAAAATTGTAACAGTCCAGTAAAGCATTGGAGCATGTAAGAACATATTTATAAGGCTCATTATTATAAGAGAAATAAGTCCTGTTTTTAAATATCCTCCGTAATTGCTCAAATCTTCATTTGTAGTATAACCATATACTGCAATTACAATAAACATTACAATTGTTGTAAGAAGAGAATAAGCTATAATCATAAGATTTCCAATAAACATCATTCCTATAAGAGAAAATACAAGCCCGTTAAGGAATGAATAAAAGAAAAACATAAGTTTTGCCGACATAAGTGAAACTTTATAAATTCTGAAAGAAAATAAAAGCACTGTGGCAAATTCTAAAATTATAATTGGTGTATAAAACTTTGCTATATAACCTGCAAGCACAAAACCATTTTCTGAAAACATAATATATGCAGGAACTAAAAAAGTAACTAAAAGTCCTAATATCATATAAGTAAATGATGTTCTCAAAAGTTTATTGCTGGCTGTAATATCTACATAACCTCTTTCGTTGTACATTTTAATACCTCCTTAAGTATTACAAATAATATTCCAGTGTATTAATTATACAACATTTTTTCTGTTTTTTCTATATTTACTAAAAGATAACAACTCCTAAAACAGCTCCTGCAACAACAAGAATTATAGGATGAATTTTAGTTTTTAAAAGAATTAAGAAAGATACAGCTATTATTACAACACTTGGAAGATTAAAAACCATATCCATAAATGTTGCATTCATTGTACTTTCAACAGCATTTTCTATTTTTGAAAAAATTATTCCATTTTTTATTCCAAATTTTATAGCTGCATAAAAAGTTATTCCTACAACAGCAGGTTTAAGCCCTGAAAGAGCCGCTTTGAAATTTTTTGAATGATAAACTTTTTCAAACACAGCACAAACTGCCACAACAACTATTATACTTGGAAGAGTTACACCAAGAGCTGCAGCCGCAACTCCAAGAGGTCCGCCTAAAGAATATCCAAAACCAATGGCAAGGTTTATTCCAACCGGCCCGGGACAAACACCGGCTATTGCAACAACACTCGATAAAATTTCAGGAGTAAGCATTATACCGTAATTATTAAGCTGCTGTTCAATAAGAGGTATCATTGTATAACCTCCACCAAAAGAGAAAAATCCAAGTTTAAAGAAAATTATAAAAAGACTGTATAACATTATTTATCACCTCTTATCTTTTTATAAAGTTCCACTGCCCAGTTTATTCCAATTCCTGCAAACATAGAGATAATTATTATAAGAGGCAGAGGAATATTGCTGTAGAAAAGTGAGACGAAGAAAGTTATCACTGTTATTATTCCATACCAATAATTTTTAAATGCTGTAAGAGCTATTTTATATGTTGCATACAAAATAAAGGCAACAACAACTCCGCTTACGCCTGTAAGTCCTTTTATAACATATGGATTGTCACTGATATTTGAAAATAAAACCATTATGCTTGAAATTATTATAAGACAAGGAATAACACTTGCAGCAGCTCCAACGACTGCTCCCTTTAATCCGCAGGTAGTTTTTCCAATAAATATTGCAATGTTAAGACCTATTGCTCCAGGAAGCCCCCCTGCAATAGAAACTATGTCTGCAAATTTATTTTTGTCCATAATTTTGTATTTTTCAACTATCTCTCTTTCAATAAGAGGTATCATTGAATATCCTCCTCCAAAAGAGAAAAATCCTAAAGTGAAAAATGTTTTAAAGATTTTTCCTAACATTTTTTATTCCCTCCCAAATTATTTTCCATATACTTCCAGAGGGAGATTGTCCGGATCTTTAAAAAATGTAAATTTCTTTCCTGTAATTTCATCAATTCTTACAGGTTCTGTTTCAATACCTTTTTCATTAAGCTCCGCTGCTGTTTTTTCCACATCATCAACTTCAAAAGCTAAATGTCTAAGCCCTCTCGCTTCTGGAGAATTTACTCTTTCCGGCGGATTTGGAAAAGAAAAAAGTTCTATCTGGTAAACTCCAGCAACTTTTAAATCAAGTTTATAAGAATTTCTCTCTTCTCTAAAAACTTCATTTTCAATTTCAAATCCAAGTTTTTCTACATAAAATTCTTTTGATTTTTGATAATCTGAACAAATAACAGCAACATGATGTATTCTGTTGAATTTCATAGTCTCCCTCCTCTAAATAATATTTTTAATTTCAGTAAAAATTATATCACAGAACCATTGAAATATAAATCTCTATTTATCTATATTCCATTTTCTTTTGCCTTCTTTCTTAACCTGTTTCATAGATAAATTGAGACAGGCTCTCTTTTTAAAGATTACCTGTCTCATTTCTTTTTATATGTTTAATTTTTTATTTTATAATTTTGAAATATCGAATATTTCAAGTTCTCCTGCTTTAAGATGTTTTTTCTCCATTCTTATTATTGCATTAAGAGTATCTATTGAAGTTAGAACTTCAACTCCATATTCTATAGCAGTTCTTCTCATTTTAAATCCATCTCTTTGAGCGTCATTTGCTTTTGTAGGTGTGTTGATTAAAAGATCAACTTTTCTGTTCATAAGCATTGTAAGAATATTTGGCTCTTCCTCTCCAACTCTTCTTACAACTTCTGCTTTCACTCCATGTTCTTCAAGATATTTTTGAGTTCCTGCTGTTGCGAAAAGCTCACATCCAAGTTCGATTAATTCTTTTGCAACTGGTAAAAATTCTTCTTTATCTTTATCTCTTATTGTTAAAAGGACTTTTCTTCCTGAAACTTTATTAACTCTTTTTGCTGCAAGAAGTCCTTTATAGATTGCTTCGTCAACTGTATTTCCTATTCCTAAAACTTCCCCTGTTGATCTCATTTCAGGCCCAAGTGATACTTCTACATTTGATAATTTTTCTGTTGAGAACACTGGAACTTTTACTGCAACAACATTTGGTTTTTTATAAATTCCTGTTCCATAGCCAATTTCATGTAAAGTTTCCCCTAAAATAATTCTTGTAGCAATTTCAATTACAGGAAGACCTGAAATTTTAGAAATATATGGAACTGTTCTTGATGATCTTGGGTTTACTTCGATTACATAAAGTTCATTTTCATAAGCTATGAATTGAATGTTCATCATTCCTTTTGTTCCTAAAGCTTTTGAAATTTTAGCTGTGATTTCAAGAACTTTTTCTTCTGTTCCTTCATATAGATTTTGCTGAGGATATACTGTTATTGAGTCTCCAGAGTGAACTCCTGCTCTTTCTAGGTGTTCCATTATTCCAGGAATAAGTACATCTTCACCGTCGCAGATTGCGTCAACTTCAAGTTCAATTCCGTTTAAGTATTTATCTATAAGAACTGGGTTTTCTGGGTCTCTGTCAAATGATGATTCAAGATATTTTACAAGGTTGTATTCATCATGGCAGATTTCCATTCCTTGTCCTCCAAGAACATAAGAAGGTCTTACAAGAACAGGATATTTTATTTCGTTTGCAATTTCAATTCCGTGGTTGATATCCCAAACTGCTCTTCCTTTTGGTCTTTTTATATCAAGTTCTTCCATCATTTCTTCAAATTTTTCTCTATCTTCTGCTTCATCTATTTTTTCTGCAGAAGTTCCAAGAATTTTTATTCCTCTTTCAGCAAGAGCATTTGCAAGTTTTATTGCTGTCTGTCCTCCAAATTGAAGAATTACTCCTTCTGGATTTTCTTTTTCAATTATATTTAAAACATCTTCTAAAATTAATGGTTCAAAATATAATCTGTCAGCTGTATTGTAGTCTGTTGAAACTGTTTCTGGGTTGTTGTTTATGATTATGCTTTCAATTCCCATTTTCTTTAATGTTTTTATTGAGTGAACTGTACAATAGTCAAATTCGATTCCTTGCCCGATTCTTATTGGCCCTGAACCGATAACTATTATTTTTCTTCTGTTTTCAACTTCTACTTCATCATGCTCATCATATGTTGAATATAAGTAAGATGTTTGTGCTTTAAATTCTGCAGCACAAGTATCAACTCTCTTATATGCAGGGATTATTCCGTGCTCAAGTCTTTTGCTTCTTATGTCTTCTTCACTTACACCCATAAGCTCTGCAATTCCTCTGTCAGAGAATCCTTTTTTCTTTAATTTTCTTAAGTATTCAACATCTAAATCTTTAAATTTAGTTTTCTTTAAAATTTCTTCCTGTTTTACAAGCCATTCGATTTTTTCCATGAAGAACTTATCTATACCTGTAATTTTTTGTAATTTTTCTTTTATATATCCTCTTCTTAACATTTCAGCAACAACGAATATTCTTTCGTCGTCAGGTCTTACAACTGCTTTTTTTAGTTCTTCCATTGTAAGTTTTTTTACTGCCGGATGTTCTAAATTAAATCTTCCGATTTCAAGAGATTTTAATCCTTTTAAGAAAGCTGCTTCAAAGTTGTCTCCTATTGACATAACTTCTCCTGTTGCCATCATTTTTGTTCCAAGAACTTTGTTTGCATTTCTGAATTTATCAAATGGCCATTTAGGAATTTTTGCAACTATATAGTCGATTGTCGGCTCTGTGCAGGCATAAGATTCTCCTGTAACTTCATTTACAATTTCATCAAGAGTGTATCCTAAAGCAAGTTTTGTAGAAACTCTAGCTATTGGATATCCTGTTGCTTTTGATGCAAGAGCTGATGAACGAGAAACTCTTGGGTTAATTTCAATTATTGCATATTTCATTGATTTTGGGTGAAGAGCAAATTGAACGTTACATCCTCCTATAACTCCAACTTCATCTAATATTTTTAATGCAGATTTTTTAAGCATAACTGCTTCTTTATGAGTTAAAGTTTGAGTAGGAGCAACAACTATTGAGTCTCCTGTGTGAATTCCAACTGGGTCAACGTTTTCCATATTACAAATTGTAATACAGTTTCCGTTTTTGTCTCTCATTACTTCATATTCTATTTCTTTCCATCCAAGGATAGATTTTTCAATAAGAACTTGTCCAACTCTTGAAAGAGCAAGTCCTTTTAATAATATTTCTTCAAGTTCTTTAGGGTTGTTTGCAATTCCTCCCCCTGTTCCTCCCATTGTGTAAGCTGGTCTTACAACAACCGGGTATCCTATTTCTTTTGCAACGTCTCTTCCATGCTCTAAACTTTCAACGATTTCACTTTCAATGCAAGGCTCTCCTATTTTCTCCATAGTTTCTCTGAAGATTTCTCTGTCCTCACCTTTTTTTATTGACTCAACAGAAGTTCCTATTACTCTTACACCGTATTTTTCTAAAATTCCTTTTTCTGTAAGTTCAACAGCAAGGTTAAGAGCTGTCTGACCTCCCATTCCAGCAAGAAGTGAGTCAGGTCTTTCTTTAGCAATTACTTTCTCAACAAATTCTGCTGTAATCGGTTCAACATAAATTCTGTCTGCAACAGTTTTGTCTGTCATTATTGTTGCCGGGTTTGAGTTTATTAATACAACTTCAATTCCTTCGCTTTTTAAAGTTTCACAGGCTTGTGTTCCTGAATAGTCAAATTCTGCTGCCTGTCCTATGATAATTGGTCCTGAACCTATTACTAATACTTTTTTTATTGATTTATCCAACATTATTTATTTCCTCCTAAAATTTCTCAAACGATTAAACAAGTTTTAAAAAGTTTACAAAAACATCTTTTGGACTTTCATATAAGTCTGGCATAAATTGTACACCAACAACTTTTAAATCATCATTTTTCATTCCTTCTATTGTTTTTACATTTACTCCCTGATGAGTCATTTCCATTCCTTCAGGAAGTTCTTCAACAACATATCCTGCATTTTGAGAAGTAGTTATTATTTTTCCTGCTGCCATATCTCTTACAGGATATCCTCCTCTGTGTCCGTATTTAAGTTTTGCAACTTTTCCTCCTAGAGCAAGAGCTATAACCTGATGCCCTAAAACTTCTCCGAATACAGAAATTTTTCCTATAACTTTTTTAAGTTCTTCTATTGTTTCTGTAAGGTCAGCTGGATTTCCAGGTCCGTTTGAAACCACAAGAGCAGATAAATTTTCATTTAAAATTTCTTCAGCTTTTGTGTTGTATGGGAATACAACAACGTTAAATCCTTGAGATTCAAGATAAGCTAATGTGCTTTTCTTAACTCCTAAATCAAGAACTCCTATTCTTTTTCCTTCACCTTTGATTTCATATTTTTCTTTACAGCTTACTTCACTCACTGCATTTTTATTTGAAAAACTGTTAAATCTTTCTTGAATTTCTTTTTTTGTTAAATCTTCTGCTGTAATTATAGCTTTCATTGAACCATTATCTCTTATAATCTGAGTAAGGTATCTTGTATCTATTCCTTTAAATCCTGTAACATTGTATTGTCTTAAGAAACCGTCAAGAGTCATTTCACATCTGAAATTGTTTGGCAGTTTTGCATCTTCTTTAATAATAAGAGCTTTTAACTGAACTTTGTCTGATTCCATATCTTCAGTGTTGATACCATAGTTTCCTATCATAGGATAAGTCATTACCATCATCATTCCATGTCCTGCAGGATCTGTAAGCATTTCCTGATATCCTGTCATTCCTGTGTTGAACGAAATTTCTCCTACTGAATCTGCAAGTTCTCCAAAGATTTTTCCTTCAAAGACCTTCCCATTTTCAAGAATTAATTTTCCTTTCATTAAAAACCTCCCAAAATATTATCTAAAAAAAAAGATATAACGTTTGTTATATCTTAGCTACAAAATTAAATATAAAATTGAAAAATATAAAAAAAGCATTAAAAAATGAGCTAATTCCAGAAAAAATGTTATTCTTAAAATTCTTCCATTCTCTCCTTCTCATCTTTTCCACTTGCCTCCCAGATTTTATTTCTGAAGAAGAGTATACTTCAAAAAATAAATTTTGTCAATAAATTTTTTGTTTTAACTTTATCAAAATTTATATATTTTTTTAATTTTTCTTTTATGATATAATTTATACATAATGGTTTAATATTGGGAGGATTTTTATGGAATTCATTATTATTACAAATAATCCAAAAGTTTATAATTTTTACAAAGAAACTGATGAAATTATTTTTTTAAAAGGAAAAACTCTGCTTCAGCTTTTAGAAGAAATTAACAACTATGTCATAAAAGGGCATAAAATTTTAAGCGACCCAATAGTATCACACATTGAAAACAGCAGCAATCCTTTTAAAACGATTTTAATTTCAAAATATCCTGCTGAAAATAATATGAGTTCTCTTGATATTATCGGAGGTGTATTGCAGATTGCAGAAAAACTTCCTGCTCCTCTTCCTCTTACAACAGATGAAAATATTCTTGAGGAGTTCAGATTTATAGATCTTAACCTTATTATAAACAGCATAAAAGAATTAAATTAATAAAAGGGGGATATCTATGACAGCAAATAATCTTTTTAAACAGCTTATTGAAAAAGCAGAATTCAGATTTATCCCTGTATATGATTTAAGAGATAATTCTGTTTATGGATATAAAATTATAAAAGACTTTGATGCAGTGGGCTTTCCAAATAAAGAGGAAGTTTATGATTTTGCCTTTGATGAGGGGATATTAGAATTTTTTCTTGTAAAACTTCAAGAAAGAGTTTATCAGGCAGCTGAGGAGCTTGGATATTTAAACTGTAAACTTTTTCACACAATAAGAGTAAATTATATAGGAGATGCCTACTATTTTTCATCTGCAATGGACAGATTAAGTTCAAAATTTCATTTAAAAAAAGAAAATATTATCTTTGAACTTAAAGGGGCAAGCGACTGGAAAAATCTCGATCAATTTTTGGAAGCCATTGAAGATGAAGATGACGAAGAAGAGTGTGCCATCATGTTTAAAGAAACTCCTGAGTTTCCTTTAAATATAAATATGATACGCTATCTTGACCCCAGCTTTGTAGAAGCTATGTCTCTTGAATCTGTAAAAAATTTGAAAGAAGATAAAGAAGTAGAAAGTAAAATTATCTTTAAGATTCCTAAAGATAAAAATTATTCTAATGAAGAACTTTTAAAAGCCGGAGTGGACTTAGCCTATACTTTATAAAAATATACTGTTACTTTTCTTTTTTCAAAAAAAGAAAAGTAACCAAAAGAATATTGGAGCTGTTGCAAATCTGTAAAAATAAAATTTTATACCGTGAAAATATTTTTTATTTATATTGTTCGTTTCACTAAAAATGACAAACTCACTTCGTTCAAACATGTCATTTTTTAACGTTCAACTCACTTCATAAATCACAAAAATATTTTCAATCTCCTAAAATTTTATTTTTACAATTTAGAAAATGCAACAGCCCTATTTTTTATTTTAATTCTTTTTTAATTGTATTATAAACTTTTTCTGTAATTTCTTCATAACTCATATCTGAAGGATATATTTTTTCCAGGAATTTAACTTTTACATCTCCCCCTTTTGGATATTTTGAGCTTGGAGGATATGCTTCATAAGCTCCGTCTAAAACAAAAGGAACTATCGGAATATTTAATTCTTTTGAAAGAATTGCAAAGAATTTTTTGAAATTATTAATTTTTCCGTCTCTTGTTCTTGTCCCCTCTGGGAAAATTACAATATTTTTTCCATTTCTAAGAGCTTTTGAAAGCATCTGTAAAGAGTTTACAAGATTTTTATTGATATCCACGAAAATTATATTTGAGTTTTCACCCATAAATTTCATATAACCTTTTTTGAAGTGTTTTATATCTGCGAAATAATATGTTTTATCCAATACTGAATTCGGTACAGCCTGATTTACTATAAATCCATCAAGGAAACTTTGATGGTTTCCAGCAAAAATAACAGGTTCATTCTTTTCTATATTTTCAAGTCCCTCTTTTTTTACTTTAACAAAGAAAAGAAAAGCAGGTTTTAATATGAATTTTATTATTTTTCCAATTCCATTTGACTTTGGAAGTTCTCCTTCTGTATCCTTTGAAAGAATTTCTTTCCAATCCATTTTTGTGTCATTCATCATTTCTTTAGAATGTTTTTCCACATATTCAGCTAATTTTTCAACTGTACAGTGCTCAACAAAAGTCTGTTCATCTATTTTTACACCAAAAGTTCCCTCAATATGTGATAAAAGTTCTACTGTATCAAGAGAATCAAGACCTAAATCAAGTTCTAAATGTGCATTTGGAATTATCGGCTTATTCTTTATTGATTTTAAGAAAGCTGAAATATTTTTGTATTCTTCTGTTGACGGCTCAACAATATTCTGAACTTTTTCTTCTTTTTTATTTATAACATCTTTAAGCATAAATCTTCTGATTTTTCCAATTTTAGTTTTTGGAAGCTCTTCCTGAACAATTTTTACATCAAGAACTTTTTTATAACTTGCTGCCTGTTTGTTATATTTATCTATAACACCTTTTTTGAAAGTTTCTGTAATATTTGTAATTCCCTCTTCGTGAAGTTTATAAAAATCTGGATAGATAACCGCTGTAAGCTTGTCCTCATAATCCATTATCGCCATCTCTTTTATAAGGTCAGTATTTGCCATTATCCACTGCTCTATTTCAATAGGATTTATATTTTTACCATTTGAAAGAACTATCATCTCTTTTTTTCTTCCTGTTACATATAAAAGACCGTTTTTAATTTCTCCCAAGTCTCCTGTATGGAACCAGCCGTCTTTATCTATAACTTCCGCTGTTGCATCAGGTCTTCCATAATATCCTTTCATTACGTTTCTTCCCTTTGCAAGAATTTCCCCTTCATCAGCAATTTTTACAGTTACTCCTGTAAGAATTTTTCCTGCACTTCCAGGAACAACTTCATCTGTAGGAGTAAAGCTTATCATTGGAGATGTTTCTGTAAGACCGTACCCCTCACACACATCTATTCCAAGAGTAAGAAAATCTCTTGAAA
Source organism: uncultured Fusobacterium sp. (assembly GCA_900541465.1). Classification (GTDB taxonomy): domain Bacteria; phylum Fusobacteriota; class Fusobacteriia; order Fusobacteriales; family Fusobacteriaceae; genus Fusobacterium_B. The sequence continues at coordinate 25,158 of UQJY01000005.1, forward strand.
CCTGAGGGTCAAGTTTTGAACCTCCAGAAACAAAAAATCTTATATTTCCTCCGAAGCCGTCATGAACTTTTTTAAATATTTTTCTGCTGAAATTTTTACTGTTTATTTTTTCTGCAAGTTTAAAAATAAACTTTGTAATTTTTCCACCGTTTATTTTTTCCATTATTTTTTTGTGAAGCATTTCCCAAAGTTTTGGAACACCAATAATAAATGTAATTTTATATTTTTGAAGAGCTTCAACCATTGCCTGTGAAGAAACTTCTTTTAGAAATACTATTGTAGCCCCTTTTCCAAGAGGAACAACCCCTGCTCCAAGAAGAGGGAAAATATGGTGCATTGGAAGAAGAGCAAGAACTCTGTCTGTTGTTCTGAACATTTTATATTCATCAAGCCCTTCCATGTTTATTAAAATATTATCAAACATAAGCATTACACCTTTTGGATTTCCTGTTGTCCCTGAAGTGTAAAGAATAAGAGATACAAAATATTTATCCTCTATCTCTATTGTTAAATCGTCTCCTGTATAATCAACAGGAATATCATCAACCACAAGAATTTCTACAGAATTTTCCATTCCTGCAAGCTCTAAACCTTTTGCTGCTGCTTTATAATTTACTCTTGATGTAAAAATATATTTCGGCTTACAGTCTTTTATATAATATGTAAGCTCTTCTCCTGAAAATCCGCCGTCAAGGCAGACACAAGTTCCCTGTTTATTCCATATCCCTAAAAAGCTGAATAAAAGTTCAGGTCTGTTTTCCATAAAAATTATTACTCTGTCTTCTTTTTTTATATTTATTCTTTCGCTGAAACTTTTAGCACTTAAAATAACTTCTTTGTATGAATATTCCCTGTCATCATAAATTATAGCTGTTTTATTATAATCTTTTACAAATATCAACCTTTATCTCTCTCCTTTTATAAAAATATAACATATGTAATTTTAAAAGAATTATAACACATTTATGAAATACTAACAATGAGTTTATAAAAGATTTTATTGACAAAGTTAACTTTATAATATATCCTTAAATTTAATATTTATTTTTTATGGTTTAGGGGGTTTTTATATATGGGACAAATTTTTTTGTATGTTGCCATCATGTCTTTTGGAGCAATTCTTGCAAAGAAAAAAATGATACCTCAATCTATTAAAAAAAGATTGGGAACTTTTCAATCTATATCACTTTTTATTCTTTTAGGAACTATGGGATATAAAATAGGTATTGATGACAGCCTTCTTGCAAATTTTAAAATTATAGGAAAGCAGTCTGTAATATTTGCCCTTTGTACAGCTGGAGGAAGTGTTCTATTTACATATCTTTGTTTTATGGGAATAAAAACTCTTTCATCTAAAAATAAAGAGGGGGTAAAATAAATGTTTGGAATTACTGTGGCAATAATAGCTGGAGTTATTTCTGGCTTCTTTTTCAGAAATGATTTTTTAATTTTAAATTCAGATAAAATTGTTAGTCTTGGTTTATGTCTGCTTTTATTTTTTGTGGGAATGGATATTGGAGACAGCGGAGATATTTTTCCTAAACTTAAAAAATTTGGAAAAAAAATTTGGTTTCTTCCAATGAGCACAATTGCAGGTTCTCTTCTTGGAGGATATATTGGTTCTATGTTTACTACTCTTACAATGGGGCAGGGAATAGCTGTAAGTGCCGGGCTTGGCTGGTATTCACTTTCTGCTATTGAACTTTCAAAAATAAGTGCAGAGCTTGGAAGCCTTGCTTTTCTTACAAATGTATTAAGAGAACTCATTGCTATTTTTTCAGTTCCTTTTATTGCAAAATATATAGGTTCTTTGGAATCTGTTTCTGTTGCAGGGGCAACTGCTATGGATACACTTCTTCCAATAATTAACAAAAATAATTCTGCTGATATTTCAATTGTGGCATTTTTTTCCGGAATAGTTCTTACAACTGCTGTTCCATTTTTAGTGACAATGTGTATTTCTATTTTTAACTTAATGTAAAATTATAAAAACCGAGAATTTTTTATCAAGTTTCTCGGTTTTTTTATATTTATATTACTTATATACAGATTTATAAATTATTTTTTATTATTCATTAAAATATATTTTATAACTTCCATTCCAGCTATTGTCCCGTCGCTTACAGCTGTTGTAACCTGTCTTATTTTTCTGCTTCTTACATCTCCGGCAGCAAAAATTCCCTCAGTTCTTGTTGCCATATTTTCATCTGTAATTATATATCCCTCTTCATCAAGATCAGCAGCTTCTCCATAAAGTTCTGAAAGATTTTTTGTTCCAAGATACATAAAAGCATATTGCACAGGATATTCTTTTATCTTTTCTCCAACTTTTACAACTGCAAAATCAAGATATTCACTTCCTTTTAATTCTTGAAGCTCTGCATTTGTTATTATTTTTACTTTTTCATTTTCTGAAAGAACGTTAAATAAATCCTCTCTGCATTGAAGCTTTTCATCTTTTGTAAATATTAAAATTTCTTTTGAATATTTTGTAAGGAAAAGAGCTTCCTCTGCAACTTCATCTCCCTGACCAAAAAGAGAAACAGTCATATTTCTTGTAAATGCTCCGTCACAAGTTGCACAATATGAAACACCTCTTCCAAGAAATTCTTTTTCACCGGCTATTTTTTTACCGCCAAATTTTCCTGTTCCCGTTGCAATTATAACAGCTTTTCCTTTTACATTTATTTTGTCAGTTTTAACTATTTTAGGATTTGAATAAATATCTATTCCTAAAAATGTGGCATTTAAAAATTCTGTTTTAAATTTCAATGCCTGTTTTTTCATTTCAAGCTGAAGACCTTTTCCGCTTATTCCCACAGGAAATCCAGGATAATTTTCTATAAGGTGGGCCATATAAAGACTTCCCACATTTTCTTTTTCAATTACAAGAACTGAAAGATTTGATCTTCCAGCATAAATTGCAGAAGTAAGACCTGCAGGTCCTCCTCCGATTATCACTAAATCATATATTTTTTCCATTTAAAAATCCTCCTTAATTGTCAAAAAATTAGATAAGACCTTGAGAACTTAAAAATCTTTTTTCATCTCCTATTGTTGTAACTTCCATATGTCCGTTATATACTTTTACATCTTCCGGAAGTCTTGCACAAAGTTTTGCAAGACTCTTAAAAAGTTCTCTTCCATTTCCTGTAGGAAGGTCAGATCTTCCAAAACTATTTTTAAACATCGTATCCCCTGAAATTAAAATTTTATTTTCTTTATTATAGAAACATTTTGAACCTATTGTATGACCAGGAGTATCAATAACTGTAAATTCTCCAACTCTGTCTCCCTCTCTTACAGTTTTAAATCCTCCCTCATATTTAAATTCTCTTCCTATTATATATGGAGCTAAATTTAAATTATTGTTGTAAAGAAAATCTCTGTCTTCTTCACCAATATAAACTTTAGCTTCCGGAAAATTTGCTTTCATTTTGTTAAGACCGCAGATATGATCTCCATGCCCATGAGTTAAAACTATATATTTTAAATCTAATCCATTTTCTTTTATAAAATCAAAAACTTTTTCAAGACTTTCTCCCTCACAGTCAAAGAAATATGCTTCCTTATTATCATTCCATACAAGAAAACCATTTGTCTGAAAAGGGCCTGTATAAAATCTTTTTATTTCCATTTTTTAAAAACCTCCTATTTTAGTCTCTTATTTATAAATTAACATTTTTTATCAAAAAAATAAAGTATTATTATTGTGATTTCTTTAAAAAATGTGATAAAATTATTTTTGACAGATAATTTATATTAATTTTGAGGAGGAGAACTGTGAATATAGTTTTATTTGAACCTGAAATTCCTTACAACACAGGAAACATTGGACGTTCTTGTGTTCTTACAAATACAAAGCTTCATCTTATAAAACCTCTTGGTTTTTCAATAGACGAAAAAGAAGTGAGAAGAGCAGGGCTTGATTACTGGCATCTTGTTGACCTTACTGTGTGGGAAAGTTTTGAGGATTTTGTAAAAGGAAATCCAAATGGAAACTTTTATTTTGCCACAACAAAATGTAAAAACAGATATTCTGATGTAAAATATGAGGAGAATGATTTTATTATTTTCGGACCTGAATCAAGAGGGCTTCCAAAAGAAATTCTTGAAAAATATGCTGACAGATGTATAACTATTCCAATGATTCCAATGGGACGTTCACTTAATCTTTCAAACTCTGCTGCAATAATTTTATATGAAGCTCTCAGACAGACAGGTTTTCATTTTGCAGATGAAAAATAAAAAAATGATATAGAAATTTTTAACAGGAAATAAAAAATTTTATTTCCTGTTTTTTATTTTGTAAAATACTTTTTTAATTCATATTTTATTAATTTTTTTTATAAAGTTTTGTATTCTTAAAAAAATTTTTCTTGCAAAATTAAAAAACAAGTGTTATATTACTACTGTTATAAATACGTGTGTAATTTTATTTTTTATTTGGGAGGAATTTTAATAAGATGAATTTAAAAAAATTTGGATTAACTGCACTTTTTGCTGTTCTTGGAACTTCAGCATTTGGAGCATCAATAGACCATATTCAAAACTATACAGCTGAATACAATGCAAACATGGCTCAACAGGCTGCTATAAGCCCTACTACTTCTGCATATTATAACCCTGCAGGAATTATGAGACTTGAAAACGGAACTTATTTTACAGGGGGAGTTCAAGTTGCATTTGGTAAAGAAACAATGAAATATCGTACAAAAGCTGGAGACGGAGGGGATTATTCTGCTGATTTATTAGCTCCTATTCCAAACTTTGCTATGATTAAAAAACAAGATGACAGAGCTTTCTTCTGGACATTCGGCGGAATTGCCGGTGGAGGAGACCTTAAATATGAAGATGGATTTGCAGGATTAAAAGTATTGGAAGATGCTTTATCTGTTGCTGGAGCAAAAGATAAAGGTTCTTGGGCAGAGGGAGAAAATATGTATGCTCAGACTACAATAGGTACAGCTTGGAATATTAATGATAAATTATCTATGTCAGTTGCAGGTAGAGTGGTTTACGGATGGAGAAATCTTAAAGCTGAATTAAATGCTGACTTAGAAACTGTTTCAAAATTAGTTGAGGGAAAGACACAAGGACAAGTAAAAAATGCTGGCAAACTTTATGCTGATATTGATTCAGAAAGAACTGCATGGGGATTTGGAGGACAGATTGGTTTAAACTATGCAGCAAATGATACATGGAATTTTGCAATGAGATATGATACAAAAGTAAAATTAGAATTTGAAGCTGATTCAAAAGAAACTTATATCAATAACCCATATTTAACACAAATTGGTAATCCTTTATTGGGTAGCCTTAATGGACTTGGTTTTAATGCTTTCTTTCCTCAATATAAAGATGGAGCTAAACATAGAAGAGATTTACCAGCTGTATTAGCACTTGGAGCTTCTCAAAAAATTACAGACAGATGGACAATGTTCTATGGAGCAAACTATTACTTTAATGAATCAGCAAAAATTGATAAAGATGTTGTTTATAAAAATGTTGTTACCAAAGAAATAGAAACAGGACTTGAATATGATAACGGATGGGAAATTTCTGTTGGTACAGAATATTGGTTAAACAACAAATGGGCAGTTCTTGGTGGAGTTAACTATGCTGATACAGGAGCACCAAAAGATTCTTATTCAGATGTTGAATTTGCTCTTAACTCTTTCTTAGTTGGAATGGGAGTTAAATACAGACCAGATGAAGATACTGAATGGGTTGTATCAACAAGCCACTATTTCTATGAATCAACAGATGGAAACTTTGCTGAAAAATATCCTGGAGCAAATTCTCAAAGATATGATAAAAATATTTCTTCAATCGGGTTCAGCTATACTAAAAAATTCTAGAAATTTGTGCTATAATAAGTTGATTATTTTTTAACATAGATATGGAGGTAAACTTTATGCCTAAAAAAGCAGTTTTTTCAAAAAAGCAGATTTTTGACACTGCATTTGCTCTTTTTGAATCCAAAGGTTTGGAAGCTATTACTGCAAGAAACTTGGGAAAAGCACTTTCTTCTTCCCCAGCACCTATATATGCTCATTATAGCTCTATAACAGAATTAAAAAACGAACTTATATCTGTTGCAAAAGACAGATTTCTTGAATATTTAAAAAATCCTGTAACAGATAAAATTTATCTTAATATAGGAATTGGTATCTGTACTTTTGCAAAAGAAAACAAACAGCTTTTCGTTTCTATCTTTTTAAGAGAACAATCTTTCTCTGATCTTATAAGAGAATTTAGAGATGTTATAAAAATAGAAATGGATAAAGATGACAGATTCAGCAATCTTTCAGTTGAATTTAAAGATATGCTGTTCTTTGACTGCTGGACTTATGCACATGGTTTATCAACTCTTATTGCCACAGGATTTTTCCCTGCTGATAAAGAGCCTGACAATGAATATATAAAAGAAAGACTTATGCAGGGAGCTGCAACAATGCTTTATAAAAGACTTGAAGATTATAACAGAAACCAAAAATAATAAATCAAACTGTGTTTGTAAAATATTTATAGGCACAGTTTTTTATTTTAAAAATAACATTTTTTTCATAACAAATTTTTATTTTTTCTTCTTTCTTTTCTATTTATTTTCTAAAATTTTCAAAAAAATTTCTGTTTTTTTATTTTTATTTTCCAGCTTTAACTTTTATACTTTAAATCTGTCAAAATAAAAATTTTTAAACTTCTCCGTAATTTAAAAAACATATGTGATTTTATTCTTTTTTTTATTTTATAACAATGTTATAATACATATGTAATTTAAATTTGGGAGGTTTTTTAATGTTAAATATAAATGGTTTACAAATAAATGTACCTATTATTCAAGGCGGTATGGCAATAAGATGTTCTATGGCAAAACTTGCTGCTGCTGTTGCCAATGAGGGAGGAATTGGAGTTATAGCAGGAACTGCTCTTCCTTTGGAAGAACTTAGAGAAGAAATAAGAAAAGCAAGAAAACTTATTACAAAAAAAGGTGGAGCTTTAGGAGTAAATATAATGTTTGCTGCTTCTGATTTTGTTAATCTTGTAAATGTATGTATAGAAGAAAAAGTTGATGTTATTATCTGCGGAGCTGGTTTCTCAAGAGATATTTTTTCAATGGTAAAAGGGACAGGAATAAAACTTTTCCCTATTGTTTCATCTCTAAAACTTGCAAAAATTTCTGAGAAACTTGGAGCTGATGCAATAGTTGTTGAAGGTGGAAATGCAGGAGGACATCTTGGAACTGACTTAGATTCTTGGGATATTATGGAAGAGATTACAAAAAATATAAAAATTCCTGTATTTGGTGCTGGTGGAGTTATAACTCCAGCTGATGCAGAAAGAATGCTTTCACTTGGAACAACAGGAGTTCAAATGGGAAGCCGTTTTGTAGCTACTCATGAATGTGCTGTGAGTGATGAATTTAAAAATATGTATATAAACTGCAAAAAAGGAGATATAGTAAAAATTATGAGTTCTGTAGGACTTCCTGCCAATGCAATCATAAGCCCGTTTGCAGAAAAACTTTTATCTGAAGAAAAACTTACACCAAAAAGCTGTACTAACTGCTTAAAACACTGCAAAAGAAATTTCTGTGTAAGTAAAAGCCTTGTAGCAGGACATGAGGGAGACCTTGAAAATGGTTTATTCTTTGCTGGAAAAGATGCTTGGAAAATAAACGACATTGTAAGTGTCCATGAAATTTTTGAAAGATTTGCACCTGTATTTAAAAAATTTTTTGAAAATAAAAAATTAACTGCTTAAAATAAATCCTTGCATTGAAAAATAGTTCGCAATTAATGCAGTGAACAAAACGCAAAAATTCATATGTTTGAACGAAGTGAGTTTATGATTTTTAGTTTTGAGAACAAAATTAATAGAACTATTTTTCACCAGCAGGGCAGTTTTCTTTTGGTTCGTTTTCTTTGTCTGCACAAAGAAAATGGACACTATTTATTCTTTATAATTTCTTTTATTTTTCCTTTCTCAAATACCGCTATTCTGTCTGAAATCTGATTTACAAAATCTATTTCGTGGCTTACAATAACCATTGTGATATTGCTGTTGTCTCTTAAAAAAGAAATAACATTCTGCACTTCTTTTACCATTTCTGGATCAAGGGCTGATGTAGGTTCATCAAATAAAAGCACCTCAGGATTTTTTGCTAACGCCCTTGCTATCGCAACCCTCTGCTTCTGACCACCAGAAAGAGTTTTCGGATAAAAATCAGCCTTATCTTTAAGGCCAACTTTTTCAAGAAGATTTAATGCAATCTCTCTGGCTTTTTTCCTGTCTATTTTATCTACAACTATTAAAGATTCCATAATATTTTGTGCAGCAGTTTTATGAGGGAAAAGGTTGAAAGACTGAAAAACCATTCCCATTTTACTTTTATCAGGAGTATTTATTGTACCTGAATTTATATTTTCAAGCCCAATAAGACATCTTAAAAAAGTTGATTTTCCTCCTCCAGAAGCTCCAATTATAGAAACAACTTCCCCTTTTTCAATATCTAAATCTATCCCTTTTAAAATTTCATCATTTTTAAATTTTTTATGAAGATTTCTGACACTTATGCAAGACATTTTAAATCATCACCTTTTCTTCCAGTTTTTTAAAGAATGCAATTACAACCACAGACATTAAAAGATAAAGCACTGCACAGATTATAAAAGGCACAACTGAAAAATCACGAGTAACAAGTTCTCTTGAATTTCTCAAAATCTCCGCCATTCCTATTGCTGATACCAAAGATGTATCTTTTATAAGTGAGATTGCCTCATTTGATAAAGGCGGAAGTGCTGTAATAAGTGACTGCGGAATAATTATTCTTCTCATTGTCTGCCAGTATGACATTCCTAAAACTTTTGCTGCCTCATACTGCCCCTGTTCTATTCCTAAAATACTTCCTCTAAATATTTCACAGAAATATGCTGCATAGTTTATTACAAATGTTACAACAGCTGCAGTAAATGGTGTAAATCTAAGCCCCAATAACATTGGAAGCCCGTAATATACAAAGAACAGCTGAAGAAGAAGGGGAGTTCCCCTAAAAAGCGATGTATAAAATAAAATTACATTATTTAAAATTCCTTTATTTTTTAATCTTCCCAGTGAAAGAAGAACTCCTAAAGGAAGAGAGAATACCATCGTTAAAATATATAAATTTATAGTAAGCCCTAATCCTTTAAGTATGAATAAAATGTCATTCTGCATAATTAATTCTCCTCTTTTCCAAACCATTTTTCAGAAATTCTTCCAAAAGTTCCGTCAGCTTTCATTTCATTTAAAGTTTCATTTAATTTTTCAACTAATGCTTTATCATTTTTTCTCATTGCAACACCGTAGTATTCTTTTGTAAGAGATTCTTCAGAATAAGTAAGTGTTGCTCTTTTAGAGTTGTAATATTTTCCTGCAACAGTATCAACTACAACTGCATCTGTTCTTCCTGCTTCAAGGTCCATAAGAGCTTCAACGTTTGTTGCATATTTTTTAACTTCTTTTATTTTAGAAAATACATCACTTTTTTGAACTGCATAGTCTGCTGAACTTCCAAGCTGAAGTCCCACAACTTTTCCTTCAAGTTCAGAAACTTTATTTACTTTTGCTTCTCTTCTTGAGAAAATAAGCTGTCCATCTGTAAAATATGGTTCAGAGAAAGCTGCCTGTTTTTGTCTTTCTTCTGTCATTGTCATTCCGTTCCATACCATATCAATATTTCCGCTGTTTAAGTCAAACATAATTCCGTCCCATTCACAAGGTTTAAATTCAACTTCAACGCCCCATCTTTTTGCAACTTCTTTTGCAAGGTCTATGTCAAAACCAACAATTTCTCCGTCATCTCCTCTAAATCCCATTGGAGCAAATGTTGCATCAAGACCGACAACAAATTTTCCGTTCTTCTGAACTTTTTCAAAAGATTTGTCTGCACCAAACACACCTGTAACTAAAACCATAAACATCATAACAACTGCAAATAATTTTTTCATATAAATCCCCCCTTTTAATTTAAAAAAATTTAATAAAAAAGCCACCTGAATGTATCAGATGGCTTATATAACAGAAAAAACTTTTTAATTTCAACTTCTCCGCCATAGATACAGACTCAAATTTTTGTATTTCAACATGAGTCTGCATCTATGAACTGCGTCATAAAAACAAACTCTCTATCTATGGTGATGATGTATTATGTTTTTCATAACTATTGAAATTCTGCCTAACATTGTTTTCTCCTTTTGTTCTTTGATTTTTGTTTTCTTGTGTTAAGGATACTCCTATAAATCTTATTTGTCAACTAAAAAATTTTTTTATCTTTTAAAAAAATAAATTTTTTTTTCTTTTCAGCTGATTTTTTTTACTTTTAATTTGTAAAAAAATTTTTTATATATTACACAATTTTTTTACCATGATATTCAAAAGCCGGAATTTTTTTAGAAACTTCTTGAAAATTTTCTGCTGTAATTCTTCCTGCTGCAACTATAATTATTCTGCCGTCAGCTTTTTCTATCATTTTATTTAAAATCTCTGCTCCTTCAAGAGCTGTTTCTTTTGTTCCAGAAGATAAAATTCTTTTCACTCTTGCATTTATAAGCCCCTCTACAGCTTCCACAGGATTTTCAAGCTCATCTATTGCTTTATGAAATGTAACTTCCATAGGATATGCAAGAGAAACAAACTCTTTCACAAGAGAAAAATCTATTTTTTTATCTTTAGTAAGCATTCCAAGAACAACTCCCTCTGCACCAAGAGATTTACACATTTTTACATCTTCTTTCATTATCTCAATTTCATCTTCAGTGTAAAAAAAGTCTCCTCCTCTTGGTCTTATTATCGGGAATACAGGAATTTTTAATTTTTCCAATGCTTTTTTGATTGTCCCGTAAGACTGTGTTGTTCCTCCAAAACTTAAATTATCACAAAGTTCTATTCTGTCAGCTCCTCTTTTTTCAGCTTCCAGAGCTTCAGCAAGATTTTCTACACAGACTTCTTTTAAAATTTTCATAATAATTCTCCCTTTTATGCTTCACCCATTTCTATAAGCAGAGGTTTTACAAGTGAAGCTGTTCTTTCGTCCATTAAAAATACCAGTAAATCTCCCGCAAGCATTTTTGTTTCTCCGTGCGGAATTATTTCTCTGTCCCCTCTGTCTATTCCAACGATAAGACATTTTTCAGGCCATACAATCTCTTTAACTTTTTTACCGTCAAGTAAGCTGTCTAACCCTACAGGAATTTTTATTGTAATTTTTTTCTCTTCGTCTCCATTTTCATCCAGTCCTTTTGGAAGCATATTCTCAAGAAGAATATCATTTATAGATCTCATCTTTATAACTTCTGTCATAAGGAAAGTAATCATGCACACTGTTACAAGTGGGAAGAAATGAGAGAATGAACCTGTAACTTCAAGCATAAGTATCGTACTTGTAATTGGTGCTTTCATAACTGCAGTAAGAAGAGCAGCCATTCCAAGTACTATAAAATAAACTTCATATCCGGGAGTTACTTCCGGAATAAGATTTATCACAAACATTCCATAAATTTTTCCTGCAAGTGCTCCAAGAACAATCATAGGAAGAAATAATCCGCCCGGAATTCCTGATGAAAAACAAGCTGCAGTAAACAAAAACTTAAGCACAAAAAGAATTATAAGAGTTTTGTAGGTGTAGCTTCCATGCATTACTTTTTCTGCAAGCGTATGTTCTCCGCCTGTTACTTCGCCAAAAAATATTCCCATAAAAACTGTTATTGTAATAATGACAACAGGTTTAAATATTGGATTTATCTTTATCTTTCCATAAATTTTCTGTCCTTTTAAAAGTGCTCCTTCAAAAAGTTTTGCTATTATTGTCATTACAAGAGCAAAAATAATTATTAAAAAATAATATTTTAACTGATAAGTTGTATCAACATGAATATTAAGACTCGGGCTGAATCCAAAGAAATATTTGGAAACAAATTCAGCACACACAGAAGATATCAGCACACAAGTTACAAGAAGAGGGGACATAAATTTATGAAGTTCCTCTATTGCAAAAACAACCCCGGCAAGAGGTGCTCCAAATGCCGCTCCAAGCCCTGCACTTGCTCCGCAGGAAATTAAATATTTTTTATCATATTCATTTCTTTTAAAAATTTTAAAAACTCCTGTTCCAACTTCTGCTCCAAGCTGTACAGAAGGACCTTCTCTTCCTAAAGACATTCCACTTCCTACTGCCACAACTCCCCCAACAAATTTTGCAGCCAGTTCTCTTGCCCATGAAAAATCCATTTGTCTTATAAGAACTCCTTTTACCTGTGGAATTCCGCTTCCTTTTATCATTGGATATTTTACAACAACATATCCAAGAAAAACAGAAGTTATAAGAATAAGGACGGCAAGAATAAAAATAGTCTGAGCATCAAAAAGAGTGTGTCTTACATATTCATAAAACATCTCTCTGTATTTTTGAGCAAGACTAAGGGAAACTCTGTAACCCACAATCACAACTCCTGTCATTACTCCAACTACTGCCCCATAAAAATAAAGGCTTAAATGTGAGCTATGGTGAGTTTTAAGTACTTTATCAGCTGTTTCTTTTCTCAACTTTCTACTCTCCTTTATAAATTTTATCAATTAAAAAAATTAAATTTTATTTTTATAAATCTGTATTAATTTTAAAATATCATTTTTTCTTTTTTTTATCAATAAGTTTTTATAAAATCTCCTTTATATCATCTGCTGCATAAATTTTTTCAAAAGATTTTATATTTTTTAAAATTTCATATCTTTTTCTAAGAGGAAGTTTTTTTGACCATATATATTCCTTGTCAGAAAGTTCTTCTTCATTTGTGATAATTATATTTTCTGGAATTATATAATTATCCCTTACAATTTTTCTTTCAGTGTTTTTCGGCTCATCTTTTATAAACACCAGAGAATTTTTTGGATAATTTGAAAGATTTTCATTATAGAAAATATAAAAATCATAATTTTCAATATATTTTTCTGAAATATCCCCGTAATATTTTATTTCATCTGGAATGTTTTTTCCAATAAATAAAACTTTTTTACCCATATTTTTGAAATAAAGTGACACCGTTTTTGAAATAATTCCAACTCCTCTATTTTCGTTATATACTGCTGTTACAGAATTTTTATTTCTAAAAATTTCAGCCAGAACTTCTTTTTGGAAAGAATTATAAGGAAGCTTCCCAATAAGATGATTTTTTATTTCACTGAATATTTCATTTGTTTTAATCTTAAAACACTCAAATGAAAAATCCTGCTCTATTAAAATATGCACGTTATAATTTTCCTCTGTAAGAACAATTTTTGAAATTTTTACAGAGAAGTTTTTATTATATTTTTCATGTAGTGCTGTAAGAAGATATGAAACAGAATTATCAAGTTCCCCCACTGTTATTTTTCTGTCTGTTACAAAAACCATTCCCTCTGAATACATAAGTTTTAAATTTTCACTTATTTTTCTTCTTGTATAAAAAACAGTTTCAATAGGAAATTTTGTATCATAAATTTCTGCTTCTTCTAAAAATCCATTGTCAAAACTTTTTGCTTCATCTGGCTTTTTCACATCTTCAATATACATTTTATACTGGTATCTGTTTTTAAAAGTCTCCATTTTAAGTTTAAAAGCTATATCCAGAACAGGATTTTTTTCTATGTCATTAAACATATCCTCTGCCCCGAACCACACACAATTTTTAATTTCAACACCATTTTTTATAACATTCATCATAAGATGGCTCTGGTCTTTTCCTATTTTTCTTAAATTTGAATGTGTACAGTTTTTCATTGCAAAAAGTGGAGTCTGATTTCCAAAACCAAAAGGTTTTAATTTTGAAATTTCTTCTAAAAAATCATAAGAAATTTTATGAAGCTGTATCTCTTTATCAATTTTCACAGGCTTTAAAAAATATGATTTATCCATATTTTCTTCAATAAATTTATCCATTCTCTCTGCAAAAATTTCTATATTTTCTATGGGAATTGAAAACCCGGCTGCCCCTGCATGCCCTCCGTATTTTACAAATAACTCTTTCATAGAATTTATTGCTTCTATAATATTAAACCCTTCAATGCTTCTGCATGAAGCTGTAGCAATTCCCTCATTTTTTTTAATCTCCATTATAACTGCAGGCTTATAATATCTGTCTACAATTTTTGAAGCTACAATTCCTATAACCCCGTGATGAAATTTTTCATGAGCTACAACTATTATATTTTTTTCAGAAAGTTTTTTTTCTTCAATCTCATCAACAACAATATCATAAATATCGCTCTGAATATTTTTTCTCTCACTGTTTTTTTCTGTCAGTGTATAAGAAAGCTCATCACAAATTTTATTATCACTGCTTGTAAAAAGTTCTACTCCCATTTTTGCATCTTCAAGACGGCCGGCTGCATTAAAAATTGGAGCAATTATAAATCCAACATCATATGTGTCATATTCTCTCTCCCTGAAATCCGGGAATATTTTACGAAGAAGAGTGTTTAATCCGTTCCATTTTGTTTTACGAAGCTGTTCCAAACCTCTTTTTACAATTATTCTGTTATCTTCCACAAGTGGAACTATATCAGCAACTGTTCCTATTGCAGCAATATCAAGATATTTATAAGCTGACTCCTCTATATTTAATTTTTTAAAAAGAGCAAGAACAAGCATAAAAGCTGTCCCGACCCCTGCAAGACTTCTGAAATCATAAAGGTTATCTTCTCTCTTGCAGTTTATAACACAGAAAGCATTTGGAAGTTCATTGTTTATTTCGTGATGGTCTGTTATTATCATATCCATTCTAAGTTCATTTGCATAATTAACTTCTTCCAGAGATGAAATTCCACAGTCAACTGTAATTATAAGATTTCCGCCGTTATCTTTTATCTCTTTTATTGCATGTTTATTTAAACCATATCCCTCATCTCTTAACGGAATATAATATTCTGCATTAATTCCTATTTCTTTAAAAGCAAGATAAAGAAGAGATGTTGAAGTTATTCCGTCTACATCGTAATCTCCATATATCCAAATTGTTTCTTTTTTATCTCTCTTCTCCAAAATAAAATTTACAGCTTTTTCCATATCTTTTAAAAGAAAAGGATCTCTCAAATCAGAAAGACTGCACTGAATAAATTTTTCAATTTCTTCTTCTGTCGTAAGCCCTCTGCTTTCAAGAATGGAAAGCATATCTCTGCTGTATTTTTTTGTATTATAATTTTTTTTATTATCTCTGTATATCCATCTTGTATTTCTCATGTCATTCCTCATCTTTCCAAAAATATTTTCTATCATAAATTATCTCAAATAAATTATAAAATATCAACGATAAAATATATGTTACTTTTCTTTTTCCCAAAAAAGAAAAGTAACCAAAAGAAAATGAACATTTAATATAGAATTTTTTTCTCTTATGAAGTATAATTTATCTGGTAGCTATTATAAAAATAGGAGGAGAGCTTCATGAATTTTATAGGTAGAAATAGTTATGAAAGAAAAATTCTAGGTTTAATAATTTCTTCATATACTCTCATTATTTTAGTTGATTTTTTATATTATTTCACTCATCCAGAATACAAAACTTTATTTTATATTAAATTATTTATTATTTTTATTGTATCAAAAATAATACAAATATTTTTTGTTAATTTTTATATAACTTTAAAAGAAAGCAAGATATTTGCTATACTGCAATCTATTTTGATTTTTATATTTTATCAACTTAATATTGAAATAGGTATATATTTATTTTTTATTCCAATATTTTATTTATTATTCATATGTAAATTAAATAAAAATTTTTCTGAAGATGAATATAACCAAATAAGAGGAATTGTAGATTTTAAAAAAATAAAATCAGATTTTGAATTAGAAGAATATAAAAATAAATATTGTACATTAACTGAATGGTTGTGTGAAATAGAAGCTAAAAATTCAAAAGGAATTATATATTACGGACATTTAGTTTATAAAAAAATAGATTATGAAAAATATGGATATTATTTCACTATATCACACTATGATTACATGAGAGATAGAGATATTTGTTTTTCTTGCGAAATAAATCCTTATGAAATACACTATGCTGAATATATACCTTATGGAATAAAAATTAAATTAAATTTAAAACAATATGAAGATAAAATTAATTTTAGATATTTTTTTCCTGAATGTAATTTCCTTGAAGGAACAATAGGTGTTATAAAATGCGAAAAAAATATATTAGATTTAAATCTCAGATTTGTTGGAGAAAAACAAACTATCCCGAAATTTATAAAAGATTGCTATCCAGAAATTGCTGAAAAACCATTATTTATGTAATACAAAAGGAGAACTTTATGTTTAAATTAATATTTATATTTTTAATTTTAGGATTTACTGTATATAAATTTATTATTTATAGAAAACGTGAAATAGAATTTATTACAGCTGAAAAATTAAAAGCAGAAACAAAAGTATCATCTGATGAAAATTCTTTAATCTCTTTCAGAAATTCAAATTTTTGTGCTACTGTCGATAAAAATTATTTTATAGAATTTGAAGAAAATTATGATTATATACTTAACAAAAAATTAAAATTAAGTGTTGAAGAATATGTTGAAAAATATAACTGCTATTTAAACGGAACAAGCAATTATATAATAAATTACCATTTAAAATATAATGAAAATAAATATAACGGATGGGACATAGCAAAAAATATAAAATTTGTTAAAAGTAAAAATATGTCAACTGTTAAAGATAAACATATAGCATTTGGAAAAACTTTACTTATCAATAACAATCCAGAAGAAAATATAGACTTAATTATAGTAGTAGATTGTTATGAAGATAAATTAGATGGTTATGCTATTTTTATGGTAAGACTTAAGACAAATGAATATCTTGTTATTAAAATAGATGCTTATAAAAATGGCGAGATATTTAAAGAAATTATAAAAAATGAAAATCTTTATGAAAATTTCTCCACAGCTGAATATAAATTTATTGAAAGAGAAATAAGACGTTTTAAATTTGAAGACTTACATTGGATAGCAGATTTAAAATAATTAAAATATTATAGAAATAATCTTTTACTATTGATATAATAATAATAATAATAATAAAATTAAATAATTTTTGGAGTAAACATGGGAATTATTAAAATTTTAGATGAAAAAGTATCAAATATGATTGCAGCCGGTGAAGTTGTTGAAAATCCTGCAAGCATGATAAAAGAACTTTTGGAAAATTCCATCGATGCCGAAAGTACGTATATAAAAATAAATGTAAAAAATGAAAATAGATATGTAAAAATTTCTGATAACGGAAAAGGAATGACAAGAGACGATGTTCTGCTTTCTGTAGAAAGACACGCCACAAGTAAAATTTCAACAAAGGAAGATTTATCAAATATTTTAACTTACGGTTTCAGAGGAGAAGCTCTTTCTTCTATCTCAGCTGTTTCAAAAATGAGTCTCTCATCAAAAACAGAAAATGACGACAAGGGAACTTTCATTTCTCTTTCTGGGGGAAAAGTTACAAATCTTAAAGATGTTCAGAGAGAAAAAGGAACTGAAATAGAAATTAAAGAACTTTTTTTCAATACTCCTGCAAGACTTAAATTTCTAAGAAAAGAAACAACAGAATTTAGATATATAAAAGATATTGTTACACAGGAAGCACTTACAAATCCCAATATCTCAATAATTTTATCTTTAAATGACAGAGAAGTTTTAAGAACCAGCGGCCGTGGAATGAAAAACACTATCCTTGAAATTTTTGGAAAAAATACTCTGCAGAATCTTGTTTCTTTTCCTCTTGGATTTTTAGGAAACACATCTTTAAACCGTTCAAATAAAGACGGGATTTTTATTTTTATAAATAACAGACCTGTTAAATCAAAAATAATTGAAGAAGCTCTTATTGACGGATATTATACAAAGCTTATGAAAGGAAAATATCCTTTTGCAATTCTTTTTATAGAAATTGACCCAAGTGAAGTTGATGTAAATGTCCACCCGTCTAAAAAAATAGTAAAGTTTTCAGATGAAAAATATATTTATAATTATGTCTATGATGCTGTAAGGGAAAAACTTTCTGGTGATGAAGATTTTGTAAGTCCTAGTGTTCCTCTTGAAAAAAAAGCAGAAAATAATTTTTTAGATATAAATGATTTCAAAGATTTTACTCCAAAGACTTTTAAAAATGAAACTATAAAGTCAGAGCCGATATCTTTTGATATTCCTGAGCCTGAAATTTCTTTTGAAGTAAAAGAGCCAGATATTTTTAATATTTTCGAAAAAGATACAGATAAAAATATTAAAGAAGAAAATAAAAATACTTTTGAAGATATTTCTCAAAAAAATTTTAATGAAGATTTAAAAAAAGATGCCGTATCTTTAAATAACAAAGAAGAGGGAGAAGAAAAATCTTATACTTTTGAAAAAAAAGAAAGTAAAAACGAAAGTTTTTTAAAAAAAGTATTTTCAAATGATGAAAAAACTGATAAACTAAAATCTATGGTAACAGAAACTCCAAAAATTTCTGCAAAAAAAGATTACAGAGTTATCGGGCAGTTTGCCGATTCTTATCTTTTGGTAGAGAGAAACGGAGTTCTTGAAATTTATGATCAGCACGTTGTTCATGAAAGAATTTTATATGAAAAATTCAAAAAGGAATATCAGGATAAAAAAATTTCTACACAAAATCTCTTAGTGCCGATAAAAATAAATATCTCAAACAAGGATAGGGAAGTTGTTGAAGAACATCTTGAAACTTTAAGAAATTTTGGATTTGAAATTGATTTTTTTGGAAAAAATGATATTCTTGTAAGAGCTGTGCCAAATTTAAAATTTTCTTCAAGCATAGAATCTCTTGTGAGAGAAATTATTGAAGATTTAAAAAATATAAAAATAAAAAGCACTCTTATTGAAGAGACAATAATAACTGCTTCGTGCAAAAATGCCATAAAAGCAAACCAGCCTCTTTCAAAAGAGGAGATAGAAATACTTCTTGATAAATTTTATTCTGTGGGAGAATATACCTGCCCTCATGGAAGACCTATTATTTTAAAACTTACAACTTCCGATATTGAAAAGAATTTTAAAAGAAAATAAGGAGTTTTCAAATATAATGAATGTTAATATAATTTGTGTGGGCAAAATTAAAGAAAAATATATAAACGACGGTATAGCTGAATTTTCAAAAAGAATGCAGGCTTTTGGAAAACTTTCTGTGACAGAATTAAAAGAATTTGGAAATGATTTTGAAAGAGAGATTTCTATAAAAAAAGAAGCTGAAAGTATTTTAGCCGCCCTTGAAAAGAAAAAAGGATTTAATATTCTTCTTGATATCGGCGGAAAAAATTTTTCTTCTGAAGAAATGGCACAAAAAATTGAAGATATAGGAATAAAAGGATTCAGCACAATAAACTTTATCATCGGAGGTTCATATGGAGTTTCTGATGACATAAGAAAAGTTTCTAACCTGTCTTTAAGTTTTTCTAAGATGACTTTTCCTCATCAGCTGATGAGGTTAATTCTTATGGAGCAAATTTACAGATGGTTTAGTATTATAAATAATATAAAATATCATAAATAATAATTTAGGAGGGAATTATGTATTCACCAGGAGAATTTTTTTATTATGACGATCTTGGAACTGAATTTGAAGTTTTAGCAAACTTAACTTATGACCATGAGGAGTATATCATTGCTGAAAATGAAGACGGGGACAGACATGTTTTCTTTTCAAATGATGATGAAGAAATGGTTGAACTTGTGGAAGACGATGATCTTTCTGATGAAATCTTAGAATATTGGGAAGAGGAATATCTTGATAAATCTGATATAGGAGACTGGGACGACGACGAATACTACGATCGTGAAGATCATGTTAATATAGATGATAAATTTGAAGATTACGACGAGGAATATTAATGAGAATAAATTTAATATTGGAAAGTCGTGAACTTGGTGGAGAACCTGATATAAAAGCTGTTCCTGCCATAAAAAAAATCGGCGAAAATTCTATTTCTTATAAATTTATTGACGATTTTGGAAAAACTTCCATAGAAATATTTAAAAATTCTGCTATAATATCAAGAGAAGGAACTGCAAAATGTTCTATGATTTTAAAAAAGGGAATCAACACTCCTTTTGATTACGTCACAGAATATATAAATACATCTTTTGATCTTTTTACAAAAGAATTTGATATTTCAGAGGGTGGCTTCAAAGCTGTTTATGTTATGTATCAAAACGGCGAATTGATTAATGAGATAAACCTCTCTGTATATGAAAAATAAGGGGGCATAATGAAAAAATTTTTACTTTTGGCAGCTCTTATATCTGTGCTTTATGGTTGTGAAAATTTATCCACACAAAATAAAGTTACACTTCCTGTTCATCAGGAAAATGTTCTTGCACAAGAGAGCTTCTATTTAAATAATTCAGGAATTGCATATCTTTTAGATATTTTATCTCAAAATATAAAATCCAATGCAGTAAGATCATATGAAAATGGAAATTATTTTGACATATATATGGGAGAATATCTTTCTGTACCTTGTACAGATGCTTATGAGCCTGCTCTTATTCTTTCACCAAATATACAGTCATATGATGCTTTTATAAAAAATGGACGTTTTTATTTCAGAAGTCTTTATCAAGGTGTTTATACTTTCAATCTTGTGAATAACGGAGTTTCTGTAAGAACGGTTACAGTAAACAACAAAGCAAAATACAAGATTTCTGCTGGAGATTTAAAAAATATAATTTATGCTGACTACAATGCAAAAAATTTAAATAATTTAAAAAACAGTGCAACATTATTTAAACTTGTTTTCCCTGACAGCACAGAAAATTATGAAATATCTTCTCTGCTTTTTAATCTGGCTGTTGTAGAAGGAAATGGAGATATTGTAAAAACAGAAAGTGCTTTCCTTGAAGAAAATTATCCTCTTGGCTCTCAGGATAAAATGAGACTTATAGCTGGAAAAGAAAAAGTTTTAGGAAATGATTATAACCTTTCTGATAAATATCTTAACTTTGCTGAAAATTCTCCAGAGCTTAATGATTATGTTATGAGAAATATTATAAAAAGAAGCAATCCAACAGCAAATGAACTTCTTTTCCTTGAAAATGTTTATGCTGAAAATCAAACAAAAGATCTGGCTGATATAATAAGTGTTTTATATTTTAGAAACGGAAATGTTGTTAAGGGAACTCACTATGCTGGTTCTCAAAACGGAATGCTTCCTGCACCTTTAAAAAATTCTCTTTTCAGCGGAGAGGGAAATATCTCTTCAGGGGAAAGTTCTGAAAATATAGGACAGGAAACACAGGAACAGTCTGATTTCTTCAATAACTATCAAAATGGAATTTCTTACTATAAGAATGGAAGTTATGCTGAAGCTATTGTTCTTCTTGAAAAAAGTATGACAGCTGAAGAAAATTTTGCAGAGAAAGAAAATATTCCTTTCTATCTTGGAGATTCATATATGATGTCTGGAAATTATAATAAAGCAAAAGAGAATTTCCTGCTTCTTAAAAATACAAATGAATTTTATCCGGAAGCTATGTATAAACTTGGAGAACTTTATTATAAAAACGGAGAAAAAGATTTAGCAGTTAAAACTTTTGAACAGAACAGAGATAACTTCCCAGGAACTGTGTGGGGAAGAAAAAGCAGTATTTATCTTTTAAAATTAAAATAATAATTATTTAAAATATAAAATTTGGAAGGAGATATTATGAAAAGATATGCGGATATGGTCGCAGAAGACCGTCTTATTGCTGAGCAATGGGAAAAAATCAAAGAAATAAAAGAAATGGGATTTGACCCTTTTGGAAAGAAATATGACAAGAAACATATGATAGCTGATCTTCTTGCACACGAAGTTGCAGGAGAAGACGATACAACTGAATTCCAAACTGCCGGAAGACTTATGGCTTTCAGAATTCAAGGTAAAGCAGGATTTGTAAGACTTGAAGACATGACAGGAAACATTCAGTTATATTTAAGAAAAGACAACCTTGGAGAAGATATCTGGGCTCTTGTTAAAAAATGCGGAACAGGAGACATCATTGGAGTAAAAGGAACTCTTTTCATCACAAAAACTGGAGAAAAAACTTTAAGAGTAAATGAATTTACATTACTTTCTAAAAATGTAAGAGCATTACCTGAAAAATTCCACGGACTTACAGACGTTGAAACAAGATACAGAAAAAGATATGTAGATTTAATAATGAACAGAGAAGTTAAAGATACATTTATAAAAAGAACTAGAATTGTTACTGAAATCAGAAACTTCTTAAATGCAAAACATTTCTTGGAAGTTGAAACTCCTATGCTTCACCCAATCGTTGGAGGAGCTGCAGCAAAACCTTTCATCACTCACCACAATGCTCTTGATATGGAATTATATTTAAGAATAGCTCCTGAGTTATATCTTAAAAAACTTATCGTTGGAGGATTTGACAGAGTTTATGAGATGAATAGATGTTTCAGAAACGAAGGAATTTCTACAAGACATAACCCTGAATTTACAACAGTAGAACTATATATGGCTTATGCTGACTATGAAACTATGATGGATTTAACACAAGACATCATTCAACACGTTGCTAAATCTGTTCTTGGAACTCTTACTGTTGAATACAATGGAAAAACAATCGACCTTAGCAATTTCAAAAGAGCACACATGGTTGATTTAATAAAAGAATATACTGGTGTTGATTTCTGGAAAGAGATGACATTTGAAGAAGCTAAAGCAATAGCAAAAGAACATCACGTTGAAGTTCTTCCTCACATGACAGGAGTCGGGCATATTATAAACCAATTCTTTGAAGAAAAATGTGAAGAACATTTAATTCAGCCAACATTTGTTTACGGTCACCCGGTTGAAATCTCTCCTCTTTCTAAGAGATTCCCTAATGACCCAAGATTTACAGAAAGATTTGAATTATTCATTGATGTAAGAGAATATGCAAATGCTTTCTCTGAACTTAACGACCCAGCTGACCAAAGAGGAAGATTTGAAGCTCAAATCGAAGAGGCTATGCTTGGAAACGACGAAGCTACTCCTGAAATTGATGACGATTTCGTTGAAGCTCTTGAATGTGCATTACCACCTACAGGAGGACTTGGAATTGGAATTGACAGACTTGTTATGCTTCTTACTGGAAGCCCGACAATCAAAGATGTTATTCTTTTCCCAACACTTAAAAAACAAAACTAATATAATACAAAAGAGGCTCTGCAAACTGCAGAACCTCTTTTTTTATTTTCCAAAAGTTCCATATCTTTCCTGCTGAATTGAAAGTTCAAGATAAGTTCTTGCAGCTTTCTTATATTTTTCAACAAGTTCTTTATCTTCGATTATGCTGTCATCACTTTTTCTTCTTAAAACTTCTGGAACTGTTATTCCATCGATATAAATATTTTCCTTATCAATTATCCCTACAAAATTATTTTCTACAACATAAGCAGTGCTGTCTTTATTATTTTTGTCCAGTAAATCTTTTCCCCAAGAAGAATGAATATAATCTCCTCCAAGAATTCCCATAATTGTTGGAAGAAGATCCAGCTGAGAACCTGCTTTTTCTATTACTTCATGTTTAAGCTGTCCTCCCGGTGTCCAAATCACAAGAGGATTTGAAAACTTTTTCCAGTCAATTTCAATAGGCTTTCTTCTGTTTTCTCCGTGGTCCGCCACAAAAATAAAGATTGTATTTTTTGCCCATTCTTTATCTTTTACTGCATTCACAAATCTTCCTATTGAATAATCTGCAAATTTAAAAGCATTATATCTTTCATAATCAGGATAATCTTCCTCTGTAAATTCCTTAAAGTTTTCATCTATATCAAAAGGGGCATGGTTGCTCAGTGTAAAAATTTCAAAAAAGAACGGCTCTTTTAAAGTTCCTAAATATTCTGCTGCTCTGTCAAAAAGTTTATCATCTGGAACTCCCCATTTTATAGTCCTGTCTTTTTTTGAAAAATCATCTCTCGATATAAAATTATCTACTCCGTTTGTTTCAAAAAAGCCTTTCATATTATCAAATTCAATATCTCCCCCATACATAAAATGAGTTGAATATCCTCTGTCTTTTAAAATCCCTGAAAGTGAAACAAAAGGTTTCTGACCTACAGGTTTTTTCAAAATTGATTTTCCATACTGTGACGGAAATCCTGTAAGAACAGATAAAATTCCTCTGTTAGACCTGTTGCCGTTTGAAAAGAAATTTGTAAATAAAATTCCCTCTTCTGCAAGTTTATTATAATTTGGAGTAAGATCAGGCTCTCCTCCTAAAATACCCACAGTATCTCCCATAAAACTTTCCATAAGAACTATTACCACATTATAATTTTTTATTTCTTTTCCTGTCTCTGTTTTTCTTAAAAGCACATTTTTCTCTGAAAGAAATTTATCTTTCTCAGTTCCCACATAATTTCTTATATTTTCTTTCAGCTCTTCTTCAGTAAAAATTCTGCTCACTTGAGATTTTCCTTTTTTATTGTCTTTTCTTGCAAGGTCTAAAGATTTTCCAAGAGCAAAAACACCGTTTATAGCTGTCTGATTTGCAAAAGTATATTTACTGAAATAAGCTCTTCCCCAGTTGAGAGTGCTTTGTGAAAATCCTCCTCTTGCTCCAAAAACAGATAAAATTCCTACAAGAAATATTGTTCCAATATCACTTAAAAAAGTTATCCCTTTTTCCCTGTCTCTATACACATCTTCATTGAAAGAATTAAAAGATATGAAAAGATACAGCCCCTCAATTATAACAAACAGAAAAAACACAGCCAGATAATTATAATCGCCGTATAAAATTGTCATTCCTATTTCGTCCATGTGGTCTGTATAATCAAATATTGTGGCATTAAGATGAAAATTAAATTCTCTGTAATACTCTATATCTCCAAGCAGAGTTAAAAATACTACTGATGAAATAAAAATCTTATAAATATTTATTATAAATTTTCCGGCTGCTCCCAGCCATATTACTCTAAGCAGACTGTACACCAGCAGGAAAATTAATAAACCTCCTATATAATAGCAGGTAATTGAATTATCAAAAATCCACCCGTAAAGAAAACTTTTCCCCATTATTTTTAAAGGAATTTCTTCTGCTCCGCCCCTGTTAAAAAATATAAACAGTCCTCTGCATATTCCCATTAAAAAAATGAGAGTTAAATATTCTTTAAGCAGATATTCACCCATTTTAATATGTTTCATTAAACTTCTCCTTTTTACAAAATTTTAACAGTTCATTATATCACATTTGGCACACTTTAGTAATTTTTATTGTAAAATTATTGACACCTGACCGATAAAGAGAATATAATAACAGGGTATTTTGTAAAAAATAAAATTTTATACTGTGAAAAAATTTTTTCAATTTATAAAAATTTATTTTTTTGTTGTTTATTTTTTAGAAAAAGAAAGGATTTTTTATGTTTAAACAATTTTTAATTATTTTGGTTATAAACTTTGCAGGAGTTATTATCCAAAACATTTTTAATCTTCCGCTTCCCGGAACTATTTTAGGAATGTTAATTTTATTTGTTCTTCTTTGGACAAAAGTTCTTAAAGTTGAAAGTATAGAAAAAGTATGTGATTTTCTTATTTTGAATATGATTATATTTTTCCTTCCTCCAGCTGTAGAACTTTTAGAATATATGACACTTCTTAAAACAGGATTTTTTAAAATCATTATTCTGCTGATTGTAACCACTGTTATCACTATGATAGTCACAGGAAAAACTGTTGACTTCTGTATTAAAAGAATGGAGAAAAAATAATGAATATGGAAATACTTAACACACCGCTTTTTGGATTAATACTTACTATTGCTGCATTTCATATAGGACTTTTCATTTTTAAAAAGACAAAATTTCCTGTTCTTAATCCTCTGCTTATAGGAATTATTATTGTTATGATAATTATGTCAGTTTTTAATATTCCACTTGATTATTTTAGAAAGGGAGGAGATTATATTACATTTCTTTTAGCTCCGGCAACTATCTCTCTGGCTCTTCCCCTTTACAGACAGCTGGATAAATTAAAAAAGAATTTTGTTCCTATCATAATTGGTTCTCTTGTGGGAGCAGCCACTGCTATTATTTCAACTGTCCTTCTTGGAAAACTTTTAGGAATAGATAAACTTCTTCTTTTATCATTTATGCCTAAATCAATTACAACACCTATAGGAATTGAACTGAGCAAACTTTTAGGAGGAGTACCTGCAATTACAATTTTTGCCATTTTAGTTACAGGTATAGCAGGAAATGTTTTAGCACCAATGGTGTGCAGATACTTTAAAATAAAACACCCTGTAGCAAAAGGAATTGGAATTGGAATATCAAGCCATGCTGTAGGAACTTCAAAGGCTTTAGAAATGGGAGAAATTGAGGGAGCAATGAGTGCTTTATCAATAGTTATTTCCGGAATTATAACTTTTATTATTGCACCTCTGTTTATTTTCCTTTTAGGATAATATTTACAAAAAAAGAAACCGAGATTTTCGGTTTCTTTTTTTATCTGTATTTTTTTAATTACTCAACTTCAACAACTAGTGTTCCGTTTTTTACTTTTGAAATAACAAATTGATGTGCATCAACTATTGCATTTGTGTATGCAAATTTAGTTTCTCCTTCAAACATTCCGTTAAGAAGAACTTGTGACTGCTCATCAGCATTTGCTTCTAAAGTTTCTAAATCTATTTCACCTCTTTTGTATTCTTCTACCAATGCATCAAACATTTTATCAAAAGTTTCTTGGTAAACTTGTTCAGCTATATTTTCAAAATTCATATTTCACCTCTCAATTTTTATTTGTTCTTTACTAAAAAATAATAACATTTTTTACTTATTTTGTCAATTATTATTATCTGCAGCTGTTTACAAAAAAAGCCGGCATAAGAGCCGGCTTAAAATTTATTTTCTATTATTTTCCAAAGTATCTGTTTAATAATCCAGTGAATGCTTTTCCGTGTCTAGCTTCGTCTTTAGCCATTTCATGAACTGTGTCGTGGATAGCGTCAAATCCTAATTGTTTTGCTCTCTTAGCAATGTCGAATTTTCCTGCAGTTGCTCCATATTCAGCTTCAACTCTAGCTTTTAAGTTTTCTTCAGTAGAAGCACTTACACATTCTCCTAATAATTCAGCAAATTTTGCAGCATGTTCAGCTTCTTCAAAAGCTATTCTTTTGTAAGCTTCTGCAACTTCTGGATATCCTTCTCTGTCAGCAACTCTTGACATAGCTAAGTACATTCCAACTTCTGTACATTCTCCTTCAAAGTTTGCTCTTAAACCAGCGATGATTTCTTCATCTCCGCATTCCATTCCTTCACCGATTTTGTGTTCAGTTGCCCAAATTTTTTCAGTTCCTTCTACTATTTCTTCCCATTTATCTGGACCTACTCCACATACAGGACATTTAGTAGCTCCTTCATTAATTATTTCTCCACATACTTTACATCTAAATTTTTTCATATTTCATTCCTCCATACTTTAAAAGATATTTTGAATTTGTAATCATTTCATTTATGTATTAATTATAGCACTATTTTTATATCTTGTCAATAAAAAAATATATTTTTTGTATATTTTACTTATTTTTTACAAATCTTCTTACAACCATTATTTTCAAGGACTGCAAGGTCTTCAAATGTCACTGCTTTAAATTCTGAAAACAAAACTTCTCTTATTCTTTCCATTGTCACATGAATTGCACAAGACCCAGATTTAAATCCGCAGATTTCATTGCTTGCAACACAGTCTTTGAAATCCATAATTTCAATAATATTCATCACATCAAAAAGAGTTATATCTTTTCTGTCACGTTCAAGACAGAAACCTCCCCCGATACCTTTTTTAGAATTAATAATTTTTCCCTCAACAAGTCTTGTTAAAATTCTTTTTCCAAGATTTTTAGGAATTTCATTTATTGCCACTAATTCATCTCCGCTGAATCTCTTTTTATCATCTTGATGTTTGCTAAGGAACAAAACTATTCTAAAAGCATAATCTGTTTCTTTAGTTATTTTCATAAATCTCTCCTTCTCAATAAAATCTCAAAAATTCTTTACACTATAATATAATTTTAGTATACTATGTTCTTCTTAAAAAGTAAATGATAAAATAAAAACCGAAAAATAAAATTTTCATTTGAAATCTTATTTTTCGGATATTAATGTTTTTATTTTATTTTATTATTTTTTATTTCATTTGTTTTAAAACTTCTTTATATTGAGTTTTCATCATTTTTAAAGTTGCTTTTTTAATTAAATTATACCATTTCAGCTGCATTGATTCTATACCTTTTAATGAATCTGTTAAAAGTCTTTTTAAGAAATCAAATTCTTCATAGCTAAGTTTAAGCTCGGCAGCTGTTTTATTTTCACAAGCTGATTTTACATAATCAAAGAATGTAAGCACACCTTTCATTTGTGTATCTGCATAAGTTTCAGTGAATTGTTTTTTTATGTCTGTCATAAATCTTGCTAAAAATTTCTTGTGATTTTTTTCAAGTTTTACAGAATATTTTCTTTTTCCCTTCCCTATTTTTTGTAAAAGACTCATCATTCCCATCATAGATGACATGCTGTTCATTTCCATAGGATTTAATTTTTCTGGATTTACTCTTTGCCCTTTCATTATAACCTCCGATTTATATTTTACCTATTATCTTTTCTATCTGTTCCTGAGAGATAGCCCCTTCTCTCAATATTTTTATATTTTCACTGCTCATATCTATAATTGTGGAAGCTGTTCCTATTGGACATTTTCCTCCGTCTACAATTATATCTACTCTCTTTTTAAATTCTTCATCAAGTTCATCATAAGAACGAGGCGTTGCTTCTCCTGAAATATTCGCACTTGTAGTTGGAAGAATTCCACCTGCACTTTCTATTATTTTAAGTGCTGTCTCATGGTCAGGCATTCTCACTCCTACTGTTTTTCCGTTTGAAATCATTATAGGAGGAACAATATCTTTACTTTCAAGTATTATTGTAAGCCCTCCGGGCCAGAAAGTTTTCATTAATTTTTCTATTTTTTCCCTGTTTTTCTCATTTATAAAAGCTATATCTTCTATTTTTTCAGCACTGCTTACAAGTGCTATAAGCGGAGAAGAAAAACTCCTGTCTTTTGCTTTATAAATATTTTTTATCGTTTCTTCATTGGTAATTATTCCTCCGACACCATAAACTGTGTCTGTAGGATAAATTATAAGTTTTCCTTTTTTTAAATCTTCTCCGATTTTTTTATAATCAATTTTTTCCATTTTATTTATCACCTTCATTTCTGAAAAGCCTTTTATAAATGTCACTTCAAAATATTTTAACATAAAATAAAATAAAAAGCTAGTCCTAAGGACTAGCTTTTTCATGTATTTTCATATATTTTTAACTCTTAAATATTTTCGTAGCTTTCAAATAATTCAGATACAGATTCGTGGTTTACGATTCTTTTTATTGCTTCAGCAAATAATCCGTCAACTGATAAAACTTTAATTTTATCAATTTTCTTTTCGTCAGCAAGTTTTATAGAGTCTGTTATAACTACTTCTTTTACAGAACAGTCTTGTAATCTTCCGACAGCAGGTCCTGAAAGGATAGCATGTGAACAGCAGATATAAGATTCTTGTGCTCCTCTTTTCATAATAGCTTCTACACCGTTTACTATTGTTCCTGCAGTATCTATCATGTCATCTATAAATATAGCTTTTTTACCTTCAACATCTCCTATTAAGTTCATAACTTCAGACATATTTGGTTTTGGTCTTCTTTTATCGATTATTGCAATTTTACAATCAAGCCATTCAGCTAATTTTCTTGCTCTTTTTACTCCACCGATATCTGGAGAAACAACAACAACGTCATCTCCAGTAAGACCTTTATTGATAAAGTATTTTGCTAGTAATGGTAATGCTTGTAAGTGATCAACAGGAATGTCAAAGAATCCTTGAATTTGATCAGCATGTAAGTCCATTGTAACAACTCTGTTTGCTCCAGCTGTTGTTAAAAGATTAGCAACTAATTTTGCTGTAATTGGTTCTCTTGGGCTTGATTTTCTTTCTTGTCTTGCATATCCGTAGTATGGTAATAATACGTTTATAGTTTTTGCTGATGCTCTTTTTAATGCGTCAATAAAGATTAAAAGTTCCATTAAGTTTTCATTAACAGGTCCTGATGTAGGTTGAATAACAAATACATCTCTTCCTCTTACTGTTTCGTCTACTCTTACATAAACTTCTCCATCTTTAAATCTTACGATTTGCACATCTCCTAAAGCTAGGTCAAGTTTTCTAGCTATTTTTTCAGCTAGTTCTACATTTGATGTTCCTGAAAAAATTTTAACTTCTTTCATTTCCATTTTTTGCATTTTTTTTATTTCCTCCATTCAAATTTTATTATTTGTTTATTTCTTTCAACAGCAAGAGCTTTTGGAGCAACGTCTTTTGTTATTACAGAACCTGCTCCTGTTATAGCTTTGTCACCGATAGTTACAGGGGCAACAAGCATTGTATCGCTTCCTATAAATACATTTTCACCAATTACAGTGTCAAATTTATTTACTCCGTCATAGTTGCATGTAATTGTTCCAGCTCCTATATTTGTATCCTTACCAACTGTTGCATTTCCTAAATATGTAAGATGTCCTGCTTTTACTCCGTATTCAAGAGTTGATTTTTTAACTTCAACAAAATTTCCAATATGAACTTTTTCTTTTAAGTGAGATTTTGGTCTTAAATGAGCAAAAGGTCCCATTGTTACTTTGTCGTCAACTATACTTTCTTCTATTACAGATGATTCTATTCTTATATCATTTCCCAATGTGCTGTCAATTATTCTTGTGCAGCCTATAATTTCACAATTTTCACCGATTACTGTATTTCCTTGTAAAGTTACAGTTGGATATATAACCGTATCTTTTCCTATTTTTACAGTTTCTTCTATATATGTTGCAGCTGGGTCAATTAAAATTACTCCCTCTTCCATAAGAGAAATATTTTTTCTTTCTCTTAATACTTTTGATGCCTGTGCAAGTTCAACTTTAGAATTTACTCCTAAAATTTCTTCATTGTCAGCAAGAACAAAACTTGCCACTGTTTTTCCTTCACCAACTTGTATTCCAACTATATCTGTAAGGTAAAATTCACCTTTTTCATTATTGTTTGTAACTTTTTTAAGAGCTTCAAAAAGTTCTTTTGCATTACAGCAGTAAACTCCAGCATTAACTTCTTTTATTTTTTTAGTTTCTTCGTCGGCTTCTTTTTCTTCAACGATTGCTTTTACTTTGTCGCCCTCTTTTACAATTCTTCCATATCCAAATGGATTATCATATATTGATGTTAAAATAGTTGTAGCCACACCTGATTTTTTATGTGCTTCATACATTTCTTTTAAAGTTTCGTGTCTTAAAAGAGGAGTATCGCCGCATAAAATCATAACGTCTCCGTCATAATCTTTTAGAAGTTCATAAGCCTGCATAATTGCATGACCTGTTCCTAATTGTTCTTCTTGAACAACATATTTTACATCTCCAAGTTCTTTTAATACTTCTTCTTTTTTATGTCCAAGAATTAAAATATTTTCTTCTGTCTCAAGTTTTTCAAGTTCATTTAAAATCTTTTTTACCATTGGTATTCCATTTACTTTGTGGATTACTTTTGGAAGGTCAGATTTCATTCTTGTACCTTTTCCTGCTGCTAAAATAAGTGCTTTTAATTTCATAATCGTCCTCATTTCACCTAAATTTTTCATTTTATTATATCATAATTTTTATGTATATCCAACGTATAATATATAAAAATAAAATTTTACACCGTAAAAATATTTTTCTATTTATTTTGCTCGTTTCACTAAAAATGACAAACTCACTTCGTTCAGACATGTCATTTTTTAGTGTTCAACTCACTGCATAAATTACGAAAAAATTTTTAATCTCCTAAAATTTTATTTTATATTTCTCTAACCGTGAAGTTTTTCATAGGCTTCGTTTATTTCTTTAAATTTTTTCTCATGATAATCTTTTATATCCTGAGTTTCATTTGCAAATCTGTCTGGGTGATGTTTTTTAGCCTGTTCTCTGTAAGCTTTTTTTATCTCTTCCTGAGTTGCTCCAGGCTGAACACCTAAAATTGTGTAGTATTTGCTTTTGTCCTCAAAAGGATTTTGATATCCTGCACTGTTTCCGTTATAATAACCGCTGTTTTGATAATATCCTCCGCTCTGGCTTCCTGAAGTATATTCCCTGAAAAATTCCTCAAAATCTTGAGCATTCCCTGTTTTATAATAGTAAGTTCTAGTTCTTGCATGCGGATTTTTTTTATTTCTCAACATTACATAAACAATATATATCAATATAAACGGAAAGAAAGTTACAACCACATATCCAAAGAACATAAAAAGTACAGCTAAAATAATTAAAGCAGGAATAAAAGTTACAGCTCTCTGTATTCCAACAGAACCTGCTAATGCAACAAAAATTACTGCTGCTATTATTAATGCTATTTCCATTCATTCTCCTTTTTAATTTTTAAAATAATTTAATAAAAAAAATAATAGAAAAGGGCAGACCCTCTCCTATTATTTTAATGTATATTACTATAAAATACAATCATTATTTATTTTTTCTCTCATCTCATTTATTTTCTGCTCTATTTTTTTATCTCTTGGATCTATTTCATAAGCAGCAGTATATTCTTTATATGCTTTTTCAAATCTTCCCATATCCTCATATTTTTTTGCAAAATCAACATGGACATTATAAATATCCAGATTTTTAAATATAGCAAGATCATAACATTTTATTGCATTCATAATTTTTCCTGTTCTTGAATAGGCATTTCCAAGAAGAAAATTTACAAATGACGGATCTTCTACAAGAGAAACTGCCTTGTTAAAATTTTTTATTGCTTCTTCATATTCTTCAAGCTCATATTGAATATATCCAAGAAAAGCAAAATTATCTCCATTTTCCGGCTCAAGCTCAGTAAGTTTTTTATAAATTACCTTAGCACTTTTACAATTTTTTTTGTAATAAACCAAAGCTCCAAGCTCTTTTAAATATGATAAATTTTCCGGCTCCATAAGAAGAGCAACTCTTATTTCCGCTTCTTTTCTATTTAAATCTTCGTTGTTATTATATTGTTTAAATATTTCTGTTCTAAGCATTGTATATCACCTTCTGTTCTCTGTTTCTTTAGAAGAATTATAACATAATACTTACTTTTTTTTAATATTTTATACTATTATTTTAATTTTAGAACATTTTTTATATTTTTATATAAAATTTAAGCTGATGAAAAAGAAGATTTTATACATTTGTATACACTTTTATAAAACGGTACACTATTTTTATTTTTCTGTTCTGATATTCAAAAAATAAAAAAGCTGAGCAGTTTGATTTTTTCTGCTGCAGCTTTTTATTAATTTTTATTTTCTAAATAATTTTATTGCTTAGGAGTGTTCTCTTCTTCTTTTTTCTCTTCCGGTTTTTTAGGAAGCGGATTTCCAAACATCCATTCTATTTGTCTTCTAAGTCCCATAAGGTCATATTCTTTTCCATCAACAACAATTTTATCTCCCTCAGGAATTGTGATGTATCCATCTTCAACAGGAGCATTTTTATCTAAATTGTGCTGAATTTTTATTCTTCTGTCAAGACCTGCCGGCATAAATTCTGTTTTTACAAGTTTTATAACATCATCTGCAGCAAGAATTTTTTCTACCATTTCTGGAGTAAATTGTCTTTGAGGCGGATAATCTGCTATAAATAATGTGTGAGATGAAATGAATTTACATTTTCCGTCAGAAAGTTTTTCAAGAACATCTATTGTATATCTTCCTCTGTCTTTTATTAAAATATTTTCAAGGTCAAGAATTTTTTTACCAACACCAAATGGATCAACCATAGGCATAAATTCTCCCTTAGTGATTAAATCATCATTAACTCCGTTTATTCTAACTTCAAAAGTTGTTGGTTTTACTATTCCTTCTATTGTAAGAACTATTGACATATGTCTCATTGGAACTGGGAACATTGGCTGTATCATATTGTCAAAAGCTCCTAAAATATCAACTGCTCCTCCCATCTGCTGATTCATTTGTGCTTTATATGCAACTACTATACTTTTTACTGTCATTATGTCTTCCCCCTGTTTAATTTTCACTAACTTCTTTTATGATATCACGGCAACGTCACAAAATCAATGCCATTCTGTGAAAATAAATTTTTAATTATCTCTTTTTCCTATAAAATCTGCAAGTTCTATAAGAATTTTTCCTTTTTCTTCTGAAAAATTATCCGCAATTATTTTCTTAGCTTTTTCAAGAGTTTCATCAAGAAGTTTTTTGCTTTCTTCCATTCCTATAAGTGACGGATAAGTTGACTTTTCAAGTTCAGCATCACTTCCAACAGGCTTTCCAAGTTTTTCAAAATCTCCTTCAACATCTAAGATATCATCTTTTATCTGAAAAGCAAGACCGATTAAATCTGCATATTCTTCTAATTTTTCTCTTATCTCTTTTGAAGCATCTCCAATTACACAGCCGATTTCAATAGGAAGTCTTAAAAGTTTTCCCGTTTTATTTTTATGGATATATTTTAAAGTCTCCATATCGATTTTTTTTCCTTCACTTTCAACATCAACTGTCTGTCCGCCAATCATTCCGTTTATTCCTGCATAGCTTGAAGTAAGTTTTACAATTTCAACTATTTTTTTATCTGAAATAACTCCCTCATTTTTTTCTGTGAGAACATTAAAAGCATGAGTAAGAAGAGAATCCCCTATTAAAATCCCTTGAGCTTCCCCAAATTTTTTATGTGTTGTAAGTTTTCCACGTCTGTAATCATCATTATCAAGTGCTGGCAGATCATCATGAACAAGAGAATAAGAGTGTATCATCTCAAGAGCTGCTCCAGATGGAAGTCCTAAAGTTTCATCTTTTCCTAAAATATCAAGAGTCATTAAAATAAGAACAGGTCTTATTCTTTTTCCTCCGTTAAGAACGGCATATCTCATTCCCTCTGCAATCACATAAGGATATGAAAATTCTCCCAGATAACTGTCTATTGTTTTTTCTATAAGTTCCTTTTTCTCTTTAAGATATTCTTTCAGCATTTTTAAACCTCTCCCTCTTCAAAAGTAATTTCTCCATCATTTTCAGAAACTTTTATTATTTTCCCCTCTGCTCTTTCTAAAATATCAGATGAACTTTTAATAAGTTTCATGGCTTTTTCATATTCCTTTATTGAATTTTCTAAAGAAAGTTCTCCAGACTCAAGTTTTTCTATAATTTCATCTATATTTTCTAAATTTGCTTCAAAATCTCCTATTTTTTTCATACCGCCTCCAAAAATTTAAAACTTCCATTACATTATAATCTTTATTATTTTCTTTTTCAAATAAAAAAAGAACTGCTGTAATTAATTTTACAACAATTCTTAATATATTACTCTTTTGTAAAAAATGATATTGCTTTCTTTCCGTAAAGTCTTCTGTCAGAAAATTTATATCCTTCAATATCCTCAATTAAATCTTCAAAAACATGATGTTCACAGATGATAAGTCCGCCGTCAGCAAGAATATCTGCTTCTCTTATGGCTTTCATAACGCTTCTGCAAAGTTCCTCTTTATATGGAGGATCCATAAAAATTATATCAAATTTTTCATTTTTTCTTCCAAGAATCTGCACAGCTCTTGCTGCATCATTTTTATATGCTCTGCATCTGTTTTCAAACCCAAGAGAATTTATATTTTCTATAATAATTTTAAGTGCTTCAGGATCTTTTTCAATCATTATAGCTCTTTTTGCCCCTCTGCTAAGTGCTTCAAGTGCAATATTTCCTGTTCCGCTGAAAAGATCTAAAAAATTACAGTCCTCAATATAAGGAGCTATAATTGAAAAAAGAGATTCTTTTATATTTGCAAGGGTAGGTCTTGTATCCATTCCCTTTCTGCTTTTTAATTTTCTGCTTTTTGCTTCACCAGCTATTATTTTCATTCTGCCTCCTAATAAATAAACATTGCATCTCCAAAACTGAAGAAATGATATTTCTTTTCAACAGCTTCCTTATAAACTTTCAGCATAAATTCTCTGTTTGAAAATGCTGACACAAGCATAAGAAGTGTTGATTTTGGAAGATGGAAGTTTGTTATAAGTGCATCTATTATTTTAAATCTGTATCCTGGATAAATAAATATATCTGTTGATGAACTTTCAGCTTCTAAAGTTCCGTCATCTTTTGCAGCAGATTCCAAAGCTCTTACTGTTGTAGTTCCAACTGCAACAATTCTTCTTCCCTCTTTTTTAGCTCTGTTTATAATTTCACAGGCTTCTTTTGGAATTTCAAATCTTTCTTCGTGCATTTTATGGTCTAAAACATCTTCTGTCTGAACAGGTCTGAATGTTCCAAGCCCGACTTCAAGGAAAATATCAACAATAGTTATTCCTTTATCCTCAATCTTTTTTAATAATTCTTTTGTAAAATGAAGCCCCGCTGTTGGTGCTGCAACTGATTCCCCTTTTATTGCATAAACAGTCTGGTATCTGCTCTGGTCTTCAAGAGCTTCAACAATATAAGGTGGAAGAGGCATTTTTCCAAGATGGTCAAGAACTTCTTCAAAAATTCCCTCATAAGAAAATTTTATAATTCTGTTGCCGTCACCTTTTATTTCTACAAGCTCTCCAATAAGCTCATTATTATTGCCTATATACACTTTCTGTCCAAGTTTTAATTTTTTAGCATGGCCAACAAGACATTCCCATGTATCAAGATTTATTCTTTTAAGAAGAAGAACTTCAAGAACAGCTCCTGTTTCTTTTCTTCCAAAAAGTCTTGCAGGAATAACTTTTGTCGAATTTCTTACAAGAACATCTCCCTCTTTAAGATAATCTATAATATCATAAAAATGTTTATCCTCTGTTGTTTCATTTTTTTTATCAACAGCCATAAGTCTTGAATGGTCTCTCGGCTCTGCTGGGTGCTGCCCGATAAGTTCCTCCGGCAGATTATAATCATAATCAATAAGTTTTGTAGACATTTTTTATTTTTCCTCTTTTCTTCCAATAATTACTCTCTCAATTCCTCCGTAGTCAGCCACTCTTCCGATAATTTGAAATCCATTTTTTTCCATCAGCTGACTTACAGTTTCACCTTGATTGTAACCAACTTCAAAAGCTAAATATCCCCCATTTTTTAAATAATTCACACTCTCTTCAGATATTTTTTTATAAAAATAATATCCGTCTCCACCGTCTGTAAGTGCCATTCTCGGCTCATATTCTTTTACTTCAGGCATAAGCTCATTATATTCTTCAACAGGAATATATGGAGGATTTGAAACTATTAAATCATAATTTTTTTCTCTCACATGCTGAAAAACATCTGATTTTAAAAATTTTAAATTTGAAACATTATTTAATTCTCTGTTTATAACAGCCATTTTAAGTGCATCATCACTTACATCAAGCCCTAAAACTTCGCTTTCTGGAAGTTCTTTTGCAAGAGCAATACTTATAGCACCGCTTCCTGTTCCAATATCCAAAATTTTTGGATTTTCTTTTTCTTTCATTAAAAATATACACTGCTCAACAAGAATTTCTGTATCCTGTCTTGGAATAAGAACTCTGCCGTCAACTTTTATAGGATAACCGTAAAATTCCCACTCTTTTACAATATACTGCAATGGCTCTCTGTATTTTCCACGTCTTACAATATACTGTCTTATAAGATTTTTATTTTCTTCACTTATTTCCTCGTCAAAATTAAGCATAAGTGAAATTCTTTTTACTCCAAGCACATAGGCAAAAATATATTCTGCATCAAGTCTTGCATTTTCTACATTATATTTTTTAAGATACTGAATACTTTTTGAAAGAAGATTTATATTTTCATCTTTAAAACTTTTTTTCTCAGAACTTTTTTCCTCTTGTTTTTCTTCAAAAGAATTTTCTTTTTCTTTTATAATTTCATCAAAAGTTTTTCTTTTTCTTGCCATCTCTCTCAAAAAGATTTTAATTTTATCTTTTTCCCCGCTTTCAAGCTCCATTTCAAAATTTGAATAAAGCTCTATTCTCTTTATTCCTAAAATATGGCTTATCACTTTTTCACTCTCAAGTCTGGGTTTTGAAAAGGAGTATTTTTTCAAATACTCCTTTGAAAATTCTAATATTTCTAAAAGCCTCATTAGATTACTCCGCTATGCTTTTTAATTTTTCTGCTTGGTCAAATGTTGTAAGAGCATCTATCATCTCTTCCAAATCTCCGTCCAAGAATGCTTCAAGCTGGTAAACTGTATATTTTATTCTGTGATCTGTAATTCTTCCTTGAGGGAAGTTATATGTTCTTATTTTTTCAGATCTAGCTCCGCTTCCTACTTGAAGTTTTCTTTCACTTTCAACTTGTGATCTTTGTTTTTCACATTCTATTTCATATAATTTTGAAAGTAAGTGTTTCATTGCTTTTTCTCTGTTTTTAAGCTGTGATCTTTCGTCTTGGCATTGTACAACTATTCCTGTTGGCAGGTGAGTAATTCTTACTGCAGAGTCAGTCATGTTTACGTGCTGACCTCCTGCTCCTCCTGATCTGTATGTATCTATTTTAAGTTCAGAAGGATTTATAGAGTTTATCTGCTCAACTTCATCAACTTCAGGAAGAACTGCTACTGTTGCAGTTGAAGTGTGAATTCTTCCTGCTGCTTCTGTTGCTGGAACTCTCTGTACTCTGTGAACTCCAGATTCATATTTTAATTTTGAATATGCTCCTTGTCCGCCGATAGAGAATACAACTTCCTTTATTCCACCGATTCCAATTTCTTGAAGTTCTATAACTTCAACTTTCCATCTGTGTCTTTCAGCATATCTTACATACATTCTGTAAAGATCTCCGGCAAAAAGAGCTGCTTCGTCTCCTCCAGCTCCTCCTCTTATTTCTATGATAACGTTTCTGTCATCATTAGGGTCTTTTGGAAGAAGAAGAATTCTAAGTTCATCTTCAAGCCCGGGAAGTTTTTCCTCTATTTCTTTCATTTCTTCCTGCA
The DNA here is from genome assembly GCA_900541465.1 of uncultured Fusobacterium sp. Classification (GTDB taxonomy): domain Bacteria; phylum Fusobacteriota; class Fusobacteriia; order Fusobacteriales; family Fusobacteriaceae; genus Fusobacterium_B. Next base: position 64,191 of record UQJY01000005.1, read on the forward strand.
TCATTTCTTTCATTTCTGCATCTTTTTCAGATCTTATATTTTCTTTTATAAATTCTAAATCATCAACAAGTGATTTATACTCACTGTATTTTTCTACAAGCGGAGTGATTTCATTTAATGCTTTATTATATTCAATCATTTTTTTTGTATCACTTGCCACTTCAACAGTTCCCAAAAGATGTGTAAGTTCTTCATGTCTTTTTACAACTTCATCTAATTTTCCGAACAATTATTTCAACTCCTTATACCTATAATTTAACTTATAAATTATATCATAATCTCAAAGTAATTACAATATATCACTATTTCATAAAAATAGAACTTAAATACAAAATACAGCATATAATGGAATACTTTTTATATTATTTTCAAATCCAAAATTTTTACTTGAAATTTTTACAGCATACTCTGGATTATATTTTTTCATATATATTTCCAAACTTTTTGCTCTCGTATTATCTGCTGACTTAACTTCTACTGGAATTATTTTTCCCTCTCTCATTATTATAAAATCAACTTCTCCCGTTCCTCTTTGAGCTTTCCAATAATATTGTGTATAGCCGTTAATATTTAAGTGAATGTTTACATAGTTTTCTGTCATTCCCCCTTTAAAATCATTAAGCTCTTTTGACAAATATAAAATATCTTCGGGAATTATTTCTTTCTTTGCACATAAAAGACCTATATCAGAAATATAAATTTTAAACGAATCTATATTTTTATAATTTTCCAAAGGTTTTTGTATGTCTTCAAGCCCGTATATTTTTGAAGTAATTCCCGACAAAGTAAGCCACTCTATTGCATTTTCAAATTCAGAGGCACGCCCCCCTGTTTTTATTAATTTATATTGGAAACGAGTATTCTCTTTAGAAAGTTGAACTGTTATATTATCATAAACAAGTCTTGTTTTTTTTATCTCATTAGTTACATTATATTTGCTCATATCGTTTAAATAACTTAATAAAATCATATCCTGTGTGTGACGAATAAGTTGATAATTTTCTGTCTCTTTAAACTTACTTACACATTCAGGCATTCCACCAACAATTAAATACTTTCTGTAATATTCCATTGCAGCCTCATGGAGAACAAAAGGCATAGGAATATTTTCTTCAAATGATTTTTTTATAGCTGATATTAGTTCATTTTCTCCCATAGCCATCAAAAATTCTTCCATATCCATCGGATAAAGAGTTTTCATATCCACTTTTCCAACAGGAAAAGAAAACTGTTCTCTATTCACTACAATTCCTAATAAACTTCCTGCAACAATTATGTGATATTCTGGAGCTTGTTCATAAAAATATTTAAGAGAAGTTAAAGCTCTTTCACAAAGCTGTATCTCATCAAAAAATATAAGTGTCTTCTCTTTAATAATAGTTTGATTTGATATTCTTGAAAGAATTGGTATCAAATAATCTGGAGTAATATTTTCTTCAAAAGTTTCTTTTAATCTTATATCCGTCTCAAAATTAAAATAAACTACATTATCGTATTCTTTTTTTCCAAAAGTAAGAACTGAATGAGTTTTTCCTACCTGCCTTGCTCCTTGTAAAATAAGTGGTTTTCTATATGGATCTTCTTTCCAATTCTTTAAATATTCAAAAATTTTTCTATACATAAAAATTACCTCTTTTTTTATTGTATTATATCATTTTTGTAAAATAATGTAAATTTATATATAATTTTTACATTTTTTAATGTAATTTTTATGCTATTTTTTACATTTTTTGTAACGAGTTTTTTATAAAAATAAAATTGCACCCTCTATCTTTTTTCAGATTTTAGGTGCAACTTATTTTAATTTATCTGTAATTTTTCTTTCAATGCTTCTTGAAGAACTTTAGAAAAGTTTATTTTTTTCTCAATTCCCAAATCATTCAGCCACTTTGGTATCGTCAAAGTTTTTTTAACAGGTTTGTTGTCATTCTTTTTTCTAAAATTTAACATATCTGCCTGAACCATAACCAAATATTCATTCTCATTTAATTTTATTTTATCTATATCTGTAACATGAGGTATTTCATCCACTGTATCCAAATTTAATTCTAAACAATCTTTTGCCATAAATAGAGCTTCTTCAAAAGTTTCACCACACGTAAAAGCTCCATCAATATCAGGAAAACTTATACTATATCCATCTTCTTCTTTTAAAAACACAGCAGGAAATATATAAATGTCTTTCATTTTTTCACACCTCTTTTATTGTTTCGTTTGTAAATAGGAAGCTGGGAATTACTCCCAGCCAGCTTGTTTAAAGATAGCTTTTAAAGTTCCTTTTGTAAAATCTTTTTTAGGATGTGGAACTGTAACACATTTCTTAGTCATAGGATTTTCCCACTTAGTATGTGAACCTGTTTGACCTTTGAAAATCCATCCTTCTTTCTTTAAACGGCTGATAATTTCTTTAGACGTCATAAAAAATTACCTCCTATACACGTATTATAACACGTATATAGAAGATGTGTCAAAATTTATTTATTATTAAAACAACTGCCCTTTTTTACCTTCCTAACTCCTTTATTTATACACTCTGCCATTTTGTCATACCAAAATCTGTAAAGATAAAAACCTTATTTTTACTTTTTCATTCTTGTAATACATTATAATTAAAAATATTAAGACAAAATACGAATAACTGTTTTAAGAAGTATCCTTTTCTTCTCCCATAGTTTATATCCAAAAATCAAAGAAACCCCTTTTAAAAATCAAATCAGAGCATTCTTATTTTAAACTATTATTTTTACATATTTTAAAACAAAATTACTTTTCATTTAATTTGTCTTCCAAATTTTTGCTCATTTTAAATTTTACAAATTTTCTGGGCTTTGCCTGAATAAATTCTCCGCTTCCTCTTGGGTCTAACACTCTTCTTGTTTTGGTTTCTTTTATTTCAA
>UQJY01000006.1 GCA_900541465.1 uncultured Fusobacterium sp.
AAAATTCTTTTCAGCACTTTTTGTATGAGCTGTTAAAAAATGCAACAGCCCCTTTTTTATGTATAATATGTAATTCAAAGCCTATTTAGAATACAAAGAGTTTATAAGTTTTTCTGTATTTAAATTATCTTTTTCAATATCTTTAAAATATCTGTAAGTTCCAACTTTTAATTCTCCGCAGGCTTCATCTGCAGCAACGATAATTCCTTTTGCATGAAGCTGAAGAGCAGAGACAGTACATATATGGCTTACCCCCTCTTCCACAGCTTTGTGAAGAGCAAGAGCTTTGCTTGGTGTGTCAACCATTACAAGAACTTCTTCAGAAGATAAAACAGTTGATACTCCCACAGTGTAAGCAGATTTTGGAACTTTATTTACATCGTTGTCAAAAAATCTTGCATTTGCCTGAATAGTTTCTGAAGTAAGATTTTTTACCCTTGTTTTTGATGCAAGAGAAGACCTCGGTTCGTTAAATGCAAGGTGTCCGTCAGAACCTATTCCCCCTACAAATAATTTTATTCCTCCAAGAGATTTTATTTTTTCTTCATATCTCTTGCATTCTTCATCAGGATTTTCAGCAAGCCCGTTTAATATATTTACATTTTCTTTTTTTATATCAACATGATTAAAAAAAGTTTCAAACATATATGAGTGGTAACTTTGTGCATCATTTGGACCAAGTCCTACATATTCATCCATATTAAAAGTTATAACATTTTTAAAAGAAATCAGTCCGTCATTATAGAATTTTATAAGATTTTTATACATATCAATTGGTGTACTTCCTGTAGGAAGACCTAAAACAAAAGGTTTCTCCTCAGTGGGTGCAAATTCAATTATTTTTTTTGCAACATAAACAGCTGCCCATTCTCCAATTTTTCCTTCAGGTATAATAAGTCTCATAAGTTGTTCCTCCTTCTATTTGTTTTTTAATTTAACTTATTGTATAGTTTTTATAAAAAAACATCAAAGTTTATTCTTTTCATAATTTTTTGAAACAAATTAAAAGAGACAAATTTAAATTAATAATATATAATTTATAATAACCAAATAATGCAGGTGATTTAATGAAGAATATACTTTGTAAAACGGGAGAGTTTATCCAGAGAATAATTATAAAAAATATACTGCTGTTTATTACAGTGGGATTTATAAAATGGTTAGTTCCTTATTATCCGCCGTTTTCACTTTTATCTTTAATTTTTACAAAATATGCAGTTCCTCTTTCAATAGGGTATACAACAGGAAGTTCTGTTGATGAAAAGCACGGAGGGATAAGCGGAATAATCGGGACTTCCCTTATTATTTCGGCAGGAGATACAAGAAATATTCTGGAAGTTATTTTGATAAGTTTTTTGGTGAGCTTTACAGTAAAAACTTTTAAAGAAAAAATTCTTACAAAGATTGTTCTGGGATTTGAAATGTTTGCCATAAACTTTTTTGTTCCTGCAGTATCAATTTTATATTATTTTATATTTTTAAAAACAGTTCCTTATATTAATATTTTCTTTAAAGAGGGTACAGATATTTTTCTTAAGATAGGAAATGAAATATGGGGTGTGGCAGTTTTAACTGTTATCATCGAAATAAGCAAAATATTTTTTATTAATAATTTTATAAATCACGGCTTTTTAGCAGTTATGGGGTACAAGGAGCTTTTGTTAGATGGAAAATCTTTATTCTTTCTTCTTGAAACAAATCCAGGACCGGGGTTAGGGGTACTTACAGCTTTATATTTTTTATCAAAAGATAAAAGAAAAAATATGTTTTCTAATATGGTTATAGAATTTTTCGGCGGTATACATGAAATATATTTTCCCCATGTTCTTAAAAATTTAAAACTTATTGGTGCAGTTATTTTGGGAGGACTTGCAGGAAATATATTTTTCTATTATTTTAATGTTTCCCTTTCAGGAGTTCCTTCACCGGGAAGTGTAGTTTTGATAACTCTTTTATCATCAGGGTCAAGATTTATTCTTTTAACAGGAATACTTTTATCTTCAATGGTATCTTTTGGAGTATCTTATTTAATTCTTGCCTGTGAAAAGCAGAGAGATAAAAATAAAATTTCTGAAGAAATATTTTTAATAAAGGAAAAAGAAAATGTTGAAGCAGAGATAGTTGTTTTATGCAACGGGGGAATGGGTTCAAGCCATATAGGAAGCACTATTTTGAAAAAGACCATTGATAAATATAAAATTGAAAATGTAAAAACTTACGGCTCTTTTATAGGAGATGATATAAAAAAACATTCTTTTATAATAACACATAACAATTTAAAAAGCAGGGTACAGAAAATTTATCCTGAAAATCTTGTTGCAGGGCTTGAAGACTATACAGACTATAATTTTTATGATGAATTTGTGAAGAAATATTTTATTTTGGAAGAACCTGAAAAGGAAAAAATTGAAAAGGAAGAAAAAATTCAAGTAAATTTAAATTTAAAAAGTATGTCTGAGGAGGAAAGCATAAATTTTTTAGGAGAAGAATTTAATATAGATAATTCTTTTCAGATAGATGAAAGTTTTCTTGTTGTTTCTAAGAGGGAAAATATTTCTTCAGATAAGATAATTATAAATCAATATCCATACGGGCTTAAGGAAAGTGAAATATTTTTAGTTATTGGGATATGCACTGAAGATGATAAAATTTATAATAAAGTTATAGAAAAAATATATGAAATTTCACAGGATAAAAATCTTATATCAGAGCTTGAAATCTCTGATGATAAAGAGAATTTTGTAAAAGCACTGGAGCTTGATAAAATTTTTACAGGGGGAGAGAAAAATGCTTAGTAAAAGATGTATTGAGATAATAGATTATCTTACAAAAAATAATTTTTCCCTTTCACTTAAAGATATGGCTGAAAAATTTGAAATAAGTGAAAGAAGTATAAGGTACGATATAGAAAATATAAATTATTATTTAAACAGGGCTGGGCTAAATGAAATAGAAAAATCTGCCAAGGGGATTTATATTCTTGATGAAAAGTCTGAAAAGGTAGAGAATTTTCTGACAGAGCTTACAAAAAGATTCTATGTTTTTGATGCCGACGAAAGAAAAGAATATATTGAAATGAGATTTCTTTTTTATTCTGACAATAAATTTTTGGATTTTGCAGAGGAACTTGATGTAAGCATAAGTACAATAAAATTAGATTTAAAAGAGATAAAAATTTTTCTTCTTGAGCATGATTTAAATCTTGTTTTTATATCAAAACAGGGTGTAATCCTTAAGGGAAGCGAAGAAAAAATAAGAAATCTTCAGCTTAAATTTATGAATAAATATCTTTATATAACAAGCAGCAATATTTTTACAGAAAAACCCGGAGAAAAAAATTCCCGTGGTTCAAGCATTATATTTGAAGAAATCACTGCTGTCTTTGAAGATATAGATTTGAAAACAATAAGAACCTTTGTAAAAAGAATTGAGAAAAAATTAAATGCAGTTGTCTCTGATGAGGCATTTATGCTTTTAAGATTTTATATTGGAATTATGGTTGTAAGAATAAGAGACGGGCATTCACTGGAAAAAAGAGAAACAAATAAAAAATTTATAATGGAGACAAAAGAGTTTTCTATTATAAAAGAGTTTTCTATTATAAAAAATGAGATTGAACATTTAAAAAATTATTTCGGCATAGAGATAAATGAAAGTGAAATGCTTCTTCTTACAGAGATGTTTTTAGGGTCTCACTCATACAACTTTAACTCATCATTTTTTGAAAACTGGATAGAGCTTGAAACATCTGTAAATGAAATTATAAGGGATATGGGGAAAGCTCTTAACATAAATCTTTCTCAGGATAAAATTTTAATAGACGGGCTTTTAAACCACCTTAAGCCTGCCTATTACAGAATAAGAAACAATGTTGCTTTTGAAAACAGCATTTACAATGAGGTTGAAGAACTTTACAGCAGTCTTTATGAAAAAGTGGAAATGGTCAGCAAAAAATATCTTGAAAAATATATAGGAAAAACTATTCCAAAAGAGGAGACTGCTTTCCTTACAATCCATTTTAAAACTGCTATTGACAGAAAACTAAGTATTCAGAAAAAAAATAAAAATATTCTTCTTGTCTGCGGTTTAGGATATGGAAGTTCTAAACTTCTGGCTCAAAAACTTCTTGAAAGATACGATGTGAATATAGTTGATACTATCCCTTATCATAAATTTTTAGAAACAGATAATTATAATGATATTGATTTTATTATAACCACTCTTGAAATGGAAGAATTAAATTATCCTCTTCCTGTCATAAAAGTCCACCCGATTTTGACAAAAGAGGACAGAAACCTTTTAGAAAATTATGGGCTTAGTGAAAGCAAAAAAAGAATTTCTTTAAAATCTCTTATGGATATAATAAGAGAAGAAACAGAGATAAAAAATGAAGAGGAGCTTGTGGAAAAACTAAAAAAACTTTTAAAGCACAAATATATTGATGATATTTCTTCTGCTAAAAATTATACTTTATCTGACCTGCTTCCAATCTCTAATATTAATATTAAGGAAGAGGCTATACAAAAAGCAGGGCAGTGTCTTGTGGATAATAACTCTGTAACTTTGGAATATGTTAATGAAATGATAAAAAATGTAAAAATTAATGGAAGTTATATGGTTATAAATGATAAGATAGCACTTCCTCATGCAAGAACAGAAAATCTTGTGATGAAAACAGGAATGAGTCTTTTAGAATTAAAAGAACCTGTTGTTTTTCCGGGAGATAAAAAAGTAAAAGTAATTTTATGTTTCTCAAGTGTAGACCATAAAGAACATATAGATGCTCTTACAAAATTTGTAACTCTTATAGAGGAACAAGATTTTTTAAATTATATAGAACACTCATCAAAAGAAGATATTAAAAATTTTATAGAAAATATGTAGCTGTTCATTTTCTTTGAACAGATAAAAATATATTTAATACAGGTTGTCGTAAATTTATTTATGACAGCCTTTTTTGTTTTTTGAAACAAGTACAATTCTTTTCCATTTTTTTTGAAAAATCATATTTCTCACTTTTTTGAATTTATCCAGTATCAATTTAAATGAAATGTTTGAACTTTGAACAAAAATTACAAATTATATATAATTTAACTATAAAAAGAAGAGATAAACATAAGGTAAATTTTAAGGAGGATAATATGAAAACAGAAAAAAATATTAAAGTTTTGGTTCAGTCTTTCGGAAGATTTTTAAGCGGAATGGTTATGCCGAACATAGGAGCTTTTATAGCTTGGGGATTTATAACAGCTCTTTTCATTCCTACAGGGTGGATGCCAAATGAAAATTTTGCAGCTATGGTAGGAGTTATGCTTACTTATCTTCTTCCAATTTTAATCGGATACAGTGGAGGAAAACTTGTAGCAGGAGAACGTGGAGGAGTTGTAGGGGCAATTACTACAGCAGGAGTTATTTCAGGAACATCAATTCCAATGTTTATTGGTGCTATGATAGCAGGTCCTGTTGGAGGATATGCAATAAAAAAATTCGATGAAGCAGTAGACGGAAAAATAAAATCAGGTTTTGAAATGCTAGTAAACAATTTCTCAGCAGGAATTATCGGAATGATTTTAGCACTTATTTTTTACAGAGCAGTTGGTCCTTTAGTTCAGATGTCAAATACAGCACTTGGAAACGGAGTAAATAAGCTTGTAGAGTTAGGACTTCTTCCTCTTACATTAGTATTGGTAGAGCCTGCAAAAATTCTTTTCCTTAACAATGCAATTAATCATGGAGTTTTCTCTCCTCTTGGAATTCAGCAGGTATCAGAAACAGGAAAATCTTTATTCTTCCTTATTGAAGCAAATCCTGGTCCAGGTCTTGGAGTTCTTCTTGCATATATGTTCTTTGGAAAAGGAAGTTCAAAAAATTCAGCTTCAGGGGCAGCACTAATTCATTTCTTCGGTGGAATACATGAAATCTACTTCCCATACATTTTAATGAAACCATTTTTATTAGCAGCTGTAATTTTAGGAGGAATGGCAGGTGTTTTCACAAATGTTGTTTTAGGTTCAGGATTAATTGCTCCTCCATCTCCAGGAAGTATTTTTGCAATAATGGCTCTTGCTCCAAAAGGCGGGCTTATAAATGTTCTTTTAGGAGTTCTTGCAGGAGGGCTTGTATCTTTTGCAGCAGCATCAGCAATTTTAAAAACTTCTAAAGAAAGTGAAGAAGACTTAGAAAAAGCAAAAAATAAAATGAAACAGATGAAAGCTCAATCTAAAAATTCAGAAACTCCGGTTACAGTTTCAGGAAAAGTTTCAAAAATAGTTGTAGCCTGTGATGCCGGTATGGGTTCAAGTGCAATGGGTGCAAGTGTTTTAAGAAAAAAAGTAAAAGCAGCAGGTCTTGATATAGATGTAACAAACCGTTCTATTTCAAATCTTACAGAAGATATTGATATTGTTATAACACATGAAGATTTAACAGAAAGGGCAAAAGCAAAAGTTAAAAATCCGCTTCATCTTTCAATTAAAAACTTTATGGACGGAGAATTTTACGACAATCTTGTAAATCAGCTTAAAAATGGAGCTGTAGAAGAAAAAGCAGAAACAGAGAAAAAAGTATATTCAAACGGTATTGATAGAAGTATGGAAGGAAGAATGCCTCAATCTGCAGCACCAAATAATACAAATAAAAAACAGAGCATTTTAAGAAAAGAGGGACTTCTTTTAAATCTTCCGTCAGTTCCAAAGGAAGAAGCTCTTAGAGCTGTAAGCAGACAGCTTGCAGATTTGGGATATGTAAGTAAAAATTATGAAAAATTTATATTTGAACGTGAAAGAGAATCAACAACATATATTGGAAATTATGTGGCAATTCCTCACGGAACTTCAGAGGGAAAAAATGAAGTTTTAAAACCAGGAATAACAATTCTTCAATATCCAGATGGAATAGATTTTGGAAATGGAAACACAGCTTATTTCTTAATAGGAATTGCAGGAAAAAATAATGAGCATATAGATATTATTTCTCACATTTCAGATATTGTTGAAGATGAAGATGAAGTTCTTTTATTAAAAAATGAAAAAGATTTTACAAAATTATATGAAAAATTTTCTTTTTAAGGAGTGATGAAAAATGAAAAAAGCTATACAATTTGGTGCAGGAAACATAGGAAGAGGTTTTATAGGAAATATACTTTCACAAAATGGTTATGAAGTGTGTTTTGCAGATATTAATAAAGCTGTAATAGACGAGCTTAATAAAAAGCATGAATATGTTGTTGAAGTGGTTGGAGAAAATTGCCAGGAAATTTTAATAAAAAATGTTTATGGAGTTATGTCAAATTCTTCTGATATATTTGAAGAAATCAAGAAAACTAATCTTATTACAACTGCAGTTGGTCCTGTTGTTCTTCCAATAATTGCAAAAACTTTAGCAGAGGGAATAAAAATCAGAATGGAAGCAGGAATAAAAGATTATCTTAATATAATTGCCTGTGAAAATATGATAAAAGGTTCTTCATTCTTAAAAGAAGAAGTTTATAAACACATAGATGATAATGTAAAAAAATATATTGAAACTTATGTAGGATTTCCAGATTCAGCTGTGGACAGAATAGTTCCTCCTATGGAGAAAGGAGCTGATATTTTAAGGGTTAGAGTTGAAGAATTTAATGAATGGATAGTTGATAAAACTCTTTTCAAAGGAGAAATACCAAACATTGAAGGAATGACTTTAACAGATAACTTAATGGCTTTTATTGAAAGAAAATTATTTACATTGAATACAGGTCATGCTCTTACTGCTTATCTTGGAATTTTAGAAGGACACAAAACAATAAAAGAAAGTATAAGTGATGAAAAAATAAAAGATGTTGTTGTTCATGCTATGGAAGAAAGCGGGGAAGTTCTTATTAAAAGATATCACTTTGACAGAGATGCCCATGAAAAATATATTAAAAAAATTGTTTCAAGATTTGAAAATCCATATCTTGTTGATGAAGTTGACAGGGTTGGAAGAGAGCCTTTAAGAAAATTAGGATATAATGACAGATTAATAAAACCTCTTAGAGGAACTCTTGAATATAATACAAAAAATGACAATCTTATTCATGGTATAGCTGCAGCTATGGCATATAGAAATGAAAATGACCCGCAGGCAGTAATCCTTAAAAATAAAATTGAAAATGAAAACTTAAATAAAGCATTTAGAGAAATAACTTCTCTTTCAGATAATCCTGAGATAGAAGAAAAAGTTATAGAAGTTTATAAAACATTATAGCCGACACACAAACTCTCAATAAATAATACTAAATAAGCAGGAGAAATATCTCCTGCTTATTTGGTTTTTATTTGCTGCCTACATGTTACCTTTTTGTTACCTACCGTTGTAAAAAAAGGGTATTTTTGTAATCTATAAAAGTAAAAAAGCCCTGAATTTTCAAGGCTTTTAATCTTCTTAGTTTAAAGAACTATTTTTCTGCGTAAACAGAAACTTGTTTTTTGTCTTTTCCTAATCTTTCAAATTTTACATATCCGTCGATTAGAGCGAATAATGTATGGTCTTTACCTTCTCCCATGTTTACACCAGCATGGAATTTGTTACCTCTTTGTCTTACGATGATGTTTCCAGCTTTAACAGCTTCTCCATCGTATTTTTTAACTCCTAGGTATTTAGGATTAGAGTCTCTTCCGTTTTTAACAGAACCTTGTCCTTTTTTGTGGGCAAATAATTGTATATTTAATGTAAATAACATCTAAATTTCCTCCTTCTCTACAAGCTTTATATTTTTAGGATAATCTTTTGATAATTGTTTTACAATTACCAACATGCTTTCCAAAAGAGTATTTACTTCTCTTTCTTTACCTTTCAAGTCCATATCAGCTAATTCTACTGATAAAAGACCTTCAGATGATATTTCAAATCTGGGATAGATTTCCAAGACATCTTGAAATCCTGCTAGAGGAAATTGGAGAGCTGTGGAAAGTGCTGCACACACTATATCCGACCCATATTCGTCATATTCTGCATGTCCGACAGCTTTATAACTTATAATTCTGCCGTTTTTTCTTAAAATTTCAATCTCTGTCATTTAACTATGCATTGATTGCTGTAACTTTAATCTCAGTGAAAAGTTGTCTGTGACCTTTTTTTCTGTGATTTCCAGTTTTTGGCTTGTATTTGAAGTTAACAACTTTAGCCCCTTTACCTTGGCTTAATACCTCAACAACAACTTTTGCTCCTTCAACTACTGGAGTTCCAACTTTTACATCTTCTCCGTTAGCTACTAAAAGAACTTCTGTTAATTCTACAGTTTGGTTAACTTCAGCATTAAGCTTTTCTACTCTTAAAACATCACCTTCTGCAACTTTGTACTGTTTACCACCAGTTTTTATAACTGCGTACATTCTAACACCTCCAAAAGATTAATCGCTGACGACAGGTTGCTGATGACCTTCATCATGCGTAACTTTTATTATGATACTATACTTTGCTTTATAAGTCAAGGGTTTTTAATCAAAAAAATATTATTTTTTTGGAAAAATATTTTTGGGAAAAATAAAAATATATTGCTTTTTAAATTATATAAGGTTATAATTTCTTTAGTGATTTAGTAAAAAATATAAAACAGGCGGTACTTATGATTTTTCAAAGAGAAGAACTTTTAATTGGGAAAGAAAATTTAAAAAAATTAAAAAATTCTCATGTAATTGTTTTCGGTGTCGGAGGTGTCGGGGGATTTGCAGTTGAAGCTCTTGTAAGAGGAGGAATAGGGGAGCTTACAGTTGTTGATTACGATACCATAGACATAACAAACATAAACAGACAGATAATAGCTTTGCAGAATACAGTCGGGCAAAATAAAGTTGATGTAATAAAGGAAAGAGCAGTTTCAATAAATCCGGAAATAAAAATTCATGCTTTTAAAGAAAAATATGATGAAAGCACAAAGGATATATTCTTTAAGGATAAAAGTTATGATTATATTGTAGATGCAATAGACCTTGTATCGTCAAAACTTAACCTTATAGAAACAGCTGCTGAAAAAAATATCCCGATAATTTCATCAATGGGTACAGGAAATAAAATAAATCCCACTATGCTTGAAGTGAGTGATATAAATAAAACTTCAGTCTGCCCCTTAGCAAAAGTTATGAGACGTGAACTTAAAGCAAGAGGAATAAAAAAGCTAAAAGTTGTATATTCAAAAGAACTTCCAATGAAACCTGTAAATGAAGAGGGGGGAAGAGAAAAATCCAAAAACGTGGGAAGCATCTCTTTTGTACCTTCAGCTGCGGGGCTTATTATTGGAGGAGAAGTCATTAAAGATATTTGCGGTTTAAAAAATTCAGGAGGAAATTAGTATGGAAAAAATAGGAATATTTTACGGGTCAAACACAGGAAAAACTGCAGCTATTGCAGAGGAAATAGAATTTAATTTAAGAAAAGAAAACTACGAAGTAATAAATGTAGCAGATGGAATTGAAACAATGAAAGATTTTAAAAATCTTATTCTTTTAACTCCAACTTACGGGGTAGGAGAAGTTCAGGAAGACTGGGTAAATGTTATGCCTCAGTTTGAAAAAATTGATTTTACAGGAAAGAGAGTTGCAGTTGCAGGTCTTGGAAACCAATTTGCTTTTGGAGAATCTTTTGTTGGGGGAATGAGAGTTCTTTATGATGCTGTTGTAAAAAACGGCGGAGAAGTTATAGGATTTACTTCAAATGAAGGCTACCACTATGAAGAAAGTGAAGCTGTTATAGATAATCAGTTTGTAGGTCTTGCAATAGATGAAAACAATCAAGATGACGAAACTCCAGAAAGAGTTATGGACTGGGTAGCAGAACTTAAAAAGAAGTTCTATTAATCATTAAAAAATTATATTTTAAAAAGCTATCATTAGATTAATATGGTAGCTTTTTTATTCCCTACATTGAAAAAAATTTCATTTTCAAAATAAAAATAATGTTGTATAATTTATCGTATCAAAAAATTGTAAGGGAAAAATTAAAATCATATATAATAAGGAAGAGTAAGGAGAAATTATGCAGAAAAAAGAATATAGTTTGTTCACAGCTGTTGCAATGATAGTTGGAACAGTAATAGGTTCGGGAATATTTTTTAAGAGTGACAATATTTTAGTGTTTACACAAGGAAGTATTGTAAATGGAGTTATACTTTTTTCTCTTGCAGCCATAGGAATTATTTTTGGAAGTCTGGCAATAGGAGTTCTTGCAGCTAAGACAACAAAAGCAGGGGGGCTTATAACCTATGCAGATGAATATTCAGGAAAGAAAACAGCCTGTGCATTCGGCTGGTTTCAAGTGTTTATATATTATCCAGCTGTAATAGTTGTTGTGTCATGGGTTGTGGGAGTTTATGCCTGCATGCTTTTTGGAATAGAAGCTACATATGAAATAACTGCTGCAATAGGAGTTTTTGCCTCAATTATTTATTTTGCAATAAATGCACTGTCAGCAAATCTTGGAGGATATTTTCAAAACTGTGCAACAATTATAAAAATGATACCTCTTATAATAATTGCTGTGGCAGGATTTTTATATGGGGATCCTTATGGAGCTATGCCTATAGAAACAGCTTCAAATGAGATGGCCTCTTCAATAAACTGGCTGGCAGCTCTTGGACCGATTGCTTTCTCATATGACGGCTGGGTTGTTTCAACATCAATAGCTCATGAAATAAAAAATTCAAAAAGAAATCTTCCGATAGCTCTTATAGTTGGTCCTATATTTGTTTTGGCAGCTTATATTTTTTATTTTACAGGAATAAGTTTTTTAATAGGACCTGCAAATATTATTGAAATGGGTGACGGCCATGTAAATGCAGCAGCGATAAAACTTTTTGGAGAAATGGGAGCAAAAATAATTTTAATATTTGTAATAATTTCTGTTCTGGGAACTCTTAACGGATTTATTTTAGGATTTATCCGTCTTCCTTATTCACTTGCTTTAAGAGGAATGTTCCCAATGGAAGAAAAATTTAAAAAAGTAAATGAGAAGACTCATCTTCCAGAATATTCTGCTTTCATAGCATTTATCATAACTTGTGTGTGGGAATATATAAATTATGTCGTTCAAAAGAATAATCTTATTCCAAATTCAGATGTTTCTGAAATTCCTATTGTAGCAAGCTATGTTCTTTATATAATTTTATATGTATGTGTTATTAAATTATATTTAAAAGGTGAAGTAGAAGGAAAAATCCGCGGGCTTGTAATTCCTGTTCTGGCAGTGATAGGTTCTCTTATAATTATTGCAGGAGGGCTTCAAAATCCAATGACAATATTGTATCTTGGAATTTGTCTTGTGGTAATAGTTATTTCACTTATATTCTGGAGCAGAAAAAATAAATAAAAATATTTGCAGATGTTAATCGGAGACTGTTAAAAATGCAGCAGTCTCCGTTTTTATTTATGGTATAATATTATTATTAAAAATTTTTTATTTAATGGGTGATGGGAATGAGATTATTCGGTACAGCAGAAAATATAAACGGGATACTTCATATAGGGGGAATTTCTGTTGAAAAATTAAGGGAAAAATACGGAACTCCTCTTTATGTGATGGACCAAAAATTGATAGAAGATAATTTGCAAAAATATAAAGAATATTTTGTTTCTGATAAATTTGCAACACAGGTTATATATGCAACAAAGGCATTTTTAAATGTGGGAATGTGTCAGCTTGTAAATAAATTTGGGCTTGGAATGGACGCAGTTTCAGACGGGGAGCTTTTTACAATAAAACATTCTGGATTTCCTATGGAAAATGTTTATATGCATGGAAATAATAAAAGTGATTTGGAACTTGAAATGTGCATTGACTATGGTGTCGGGATAATTATTGTAGATAATTTTTATGAACTTAAAAGGCTTGAAAAAATTTGTGAGTTAAAAGATAAAAAAGTAAAAGCACTTTTAAGGGTAAATCCGGGAATAGAAGCTCACACACATGAATATATAAAAACTTCAAAAGATTCATCAAAATTTGGAGAAACTATATATGAAGATAAAATCTATGATATAATAGAAGAGTTCCAAAAATCTGAATATGTAGAGCTTCTTGGTTTTCACTGCCACATAGGTTCGCAGATATTTGACACAAAAGCATTTTATGCTGAGATAGAAACTATGATGGATTTTATAGAAGCTGTAAAAGAGAAATTAAGTTTTCATACAAAATATTTAAACCTTGGGGGAGGTTTTGGAATATATTATGTATCTGGGGATAAGGAACTTAATATTCCTGAAGTTATGAAAAAAATGATAGAGATACTTGAAAGTAAACTTGAAGAATATAATATTTCTCTTGAAAAAGTAATAATTGAGCCGGGAAGAAGTATTGTTGGAAATGCAGGGACAACAATATATACTGTGGGGGGAACAAAAATAACTCACAGCGGGAAAAAATATGTTTTTGTTGACGGAGGAATGGCAGACAATATAAGACCTGCTCTTTATCAGGCAGAATATGAAGGGTGCATTGCAAATAAAATGAATGACAAAATTTCTGATGAAGTGACAGTTGCAGGAAAATGCTGTGAATCTGGGGATATGCTTATAAAAGATTATTTAATGGCAGAGGCTGAGGCAGGGGATATCTTGGCAGTTTCCACAACAGGAGCTTATAATTATTCCATGGCAAGTAATTACAACAGACTTAGAAAACCAGCTGTTGTTTTAGTAAAAGACGGGCAGTCAAGACTTCTTGTAAGACGTGAAACATATGAAGATTTAATAAGAACTGATATGAATTTTGAAGATTAAGAGGTGCTTAGATGAAATTTACAAAAATGCAGGGAGCGGGAAATGATTTTCTGCTGATAGATGGATTTAAAAATAATCTTTGCGAGATAGTTCCAAAAATAAAAAATCTTTGTGACAGAAGATTTGGTGTGGGAGGAGACGGGGTAATAATTGCTCTTCCAAGTGAAATTTCAGATGTAAAGATGTATTATTACAACAGCGACGGTTCACAAGGTGAAATGTGCGGTAACGGAATAAGATGCTTTGCAAAATTTGTATATGAAAAAGGAATAGTAAAAAAAGATATTTTAAAAATTGAAACTTTAGCAGGTATCCAGACAGCAGTTTTAAAAATAAATGATAAAGATATTGTTGAGAAAATTGAAATAGAGATAGGAAACATAAAATATGCTCCAGAAGATATTGTTGTTAATGTTAAAGGAGAAAATGCTTTTAATAAAAAAATAAATATTGACGGGAAAGAGATAGAGTTTTCTTCTGTATTTCTAGGAGTTCCTCACACTGTAATATTTATAGATGAAGAAAATCAATATGATGTTAATGAAATAGGAAGAAAGATAGAAATCCACCCTGTTTTTCCTAAAAAAACAAATGTAGATTTTGTTCTTCCAATATCAGATGATGAGATAAAAATATTTACATGGGAAAGAGGGGCTGGAAGAACTCTTGCCTGCGGAACAGGTTCAAGCTCATCAGCTCTTTTATGTCACAAATTAAAAGGAATGAAAAACAGAATAAAGGTTGTTACTGAGGGCGGAGATTTAGAAGTTGAAATTTTAGACGACACAAGGGTAAAACTTATAGGCTCTGCTGGAATTTCTTTTGAGGGAGAAGTGGATTTAGAAAATTATTAAAAAAATAAAAGCTGTGCAGAAAAAACTGCATGGCTTTTTAGTTTTTTAATAATATATGATATAATATTACTTGAAATATTTTAAATGGGGTATATGATAATAAAATGAAAATAGAAAATAAAAGTATTTATCATCAGCATAATGAAATAGATGAAAATATACAAAAAAATATAGAAAACCTAAGAGTGAGAAGAAGAAACAGAAGCATACTTTTGATAGTTGCAATTTTAGTTGTACTAAGCATACTTAATATATTAAGTGTAGGATTTTATAAAGAGGATTTATTTAGTGTAAAAAGACATCTTCAAATAATGTGCGGCTCAACTGTTGCAGCTCTTATTCCTATGACTTTAGACTATGAAATATATAGAAAGCCTTTTATGAAACTTCTTTTGTTTCTGGGGTCTGTTGGAGTTTTACTCTTTGTAATTTTTGGACCGGGCAGTATTATAAAGAGTGTCAACGGTGCAAGAGGGTGGATAAATTTAGGAATAACAACTATACAGCCGGCAGAAATTTTAAAAATTCCTTTTATAATTCTTCTTGCAAATGTTCTTGCAAAAGGAGAGGAGAAAAAACTTCCTGCTCTTACAATATTTATAAATTCTCTCATAGTTTTTGGAATTTTTGCTGTTCTTATAAATGAGCAGAATGACTTGGGAACAGTTATCCACTATGGAGCAATTTATATTTTTATGTTTTTTCTTACAAAAGTGGATAAAAAAGTTGTAACAGGTCTGGTGGCTGCAGGAGTATCAACAGCAGTTACAGCCGGTTATTTCATTTATAAATATTCAGATAAACTGAGCGGCGGTTATAAACTTGAAAGGATAAAAATATTTTTAGAGGGGCTTTTTACAGATAAATATATAGGAAATGCAGATATAGGTTATCAGGTGGGGCAGTCTCTTCTTGCTTTTGGAAACGGCGGACTTTTAGGACGTTCTTATGGAAATGGAGTACAGAAATATAATTATCTTCCGGAAATCCACACAGACTTTATAATGGCTCTTTTTGGTGAAGAGATGGGATTTATCGGAGTTTTAATTGTGATTATTTTATTTTTCACCTTGTATAATTTAATAGCTGAAACAGGAATAAGCTGTAAAAATATTTTCGGCCGTTATCTTGCCCTTGGAATAGGAGGATATATTATAAGCCAGTTTCTTATAAATATATTTGTAGCTTTAGGGCTTCTTCCTGTGTTTGGAATTCCTATGCCCATATTCAGCTATGGGGGAAGTTCTGTAATTACAATATTTGCCGGGATTGGGATAATCCTTAATATTAATAAGAGTATGTTTGACAAAAAATAAAATAAAATGTATAATTAGCAATATGCTTTATGCTCATTGAGAGCGGACAGGAGAACAAAAAATGGAAATGAAAGACATTATAGAAAAAGTAAATTACTTTTCAAAACTTGCCAAAACAAGACCTCTTACAGAGGAAGAAGCTGCAGAAAGACATAAATACAGACAGCTTTACCTTGAAAAATTCAGAGCACAGGTAAAAGCTCAGCTTGACAATATTGAAATAGTAGACGACATAAAAGATAAAGAAAAATTAAACTAGGGGGATAACAGTATGTGTAAGACAACAGTAAGAAACTTATATAGAAACGAAAAAGAGTTTCTGGGAAAAGAAATAGAAGTTTCAGGTTGGGTAAGAAAATTAAGAGATCAGAAAAATTTTGGATTTATAGAACTTAATGACGGTTCTTTTTTCAAAGGAATGCAGGTTGTATATGACACTTCTCTTGCAAATTTTGAAGAAATTTCTCACTTATCAATTTCATCTTCAATAACAGTAAAGGGAATTTTTAAAGAATCTGAAGGAAAAGGACAGGCAACAGAAATAAAAGCCACTGATGTAAAAATTATTCAAAAAGCATCTTTGGATTATCCTCTTCAAAATAAAAGACAATCATTTGAATATTTAAGAGAAATTGCACACTTAAGACCAAGAACAAATACATTTGCAGCAGTATTCAGAGTAAGATCAGTTCTTGCTTATGCAATTCACAAATTCTTCCAAGAACAGGGATTTGTATATACTCACACTCCAATCATAACAGGATCTGACGCTGAGGGAGCTGGAGAAATGTTCAGAGTTACAACTTTAGATTTTAACAATCTTCCTAAAAAAGAAGACGGAACAGTGGACAACTCTAAAGATTTCTTTGGAAAATCAACTAACTTAACAGTAAGCGGACAATTAAACGGTGAAACTTATTGTTCAGCATTCAGAAATATCTATACATTCGGTCCTACATTCAGAGCTGAAAATTCAAATACATCAAGACACGCTGCTGAATTCTGGATGATAGAACCTGAAATTGCTTTTGCAGACTTAAATGCAAATATGGATTTAGGAGAAGCAATGATAAAATATATTATAAAATATGTTATGGACGAATGCCCTGAAGAAATGGCATTCTTCAACCAATTCATAGAAAAAGGACTTATTGACAAATTAAATAACGTTCTTCACAATGAATTTGCAAGAGTAACTTACACTGAAGCAATAGATATTCTTCTTGCATCAGGACAAAAATTCAGCTACCCTGTTAAATGGGGAATAGACTTACAAAGTGAACATGAAAGATTCTTGGCTGAAAAACATTTTGGAAAACCTGTATTCTTAACAGACTATCCAAAAGATATAAAAGCATTCTATATGAAACTTAACGAAGACGGAAAAACTGTAAGAGCGATGGACCTTCTTGCACCGGGAATCGGGGAAATTATAGGAGGATCTCAAAGAGAAGACAACTTAGAAGCTCTTGAAAAAAGAATGGACGAAGTTGGACTTAAAAAAGAAGATTATAGCTTCTATCTTGATTTAAGAAGATTTGGAAGTTTCCCACATTCAGGATACGGACTTGGATTTGAAAGAATGATGATGTATATTACAGGTATGACAAATATAAGAGACGTAATACCATTCCCAAGAACACCAGGAAATGCAGCATTCTAATAAAATTAAAATAAAAAATAATTAATATAAAAGGAGATGAAAAATGATACTGAACATATTAATAATATTAGCAGTTTTTTCTCTCCTTTTTTATATTGTAACTTATCCTTATGATTTTAAACTTGAGAGAAAATTAAGAAGAGTGAAAAGTTTTCCTGAAGTTAGTTATGTAAGCAAAGAGGATAAAAGTTTTAACAGATATGATTTTGATAAAATTGACGAGCTTTTAAATATTGAAGAGAGATTTTTAAAAAGTGTCCATGTTGACGAGGAGATGAGATATATTCTTGTTACTCCCAAAGGAAAAATAAAAGAGGATACACCCTGCCTTTTTCTTCTTCATGGAATAAGGGATTACCCGGAGGACTGGATAAACAGAGCATATTTATTAGAAAATTATCTCACTTTAAGAGAGATGAATTTAGTAGATGATATAATTTTTATACTTCCTGCTTCTGGTTTTAACGGAGAGAGCTGGTATACAAATTTCTTTAAAGATAAAAATCATAAATATGAAAATTATTTTACAGGGGAGCTTTATGAAGAAGCCAGAAAAATTTCTCCCAAAGGAAAGATAGGAATAGCAGGTTTTTCTATGGGGGGATACGGAGCATTTAAGCTGGGGCTTATGCACCCTGAAAAATATCACGTAATAGGAAGTTTTTCTGGGGCGGTAAGCCTTATAAGAATGAGTGTAAACAGAAGAGTTATGAGGGTGATGAAATATGTTTACATTCCAAAATTTTTATTTAATGATTTAGATAAGTCTCTTTTTATCAGAATTTTCAGCTCGTGGGGCTGGAGAATTTTAAAACAGGATCCTTACAGCATAATAAAAGTTATAGAAAGTGAAAGATTAAAAGGAAAGAAATTTTATATAAGTGTGGGGGCAGAAGATAAAAAACCTTATCTTATGCTTCAGCAGTGGATAGATATAGTTGGAAGATTAAAAAAATACGGTGTGGATTTTAAAGGATATATTTATAAAGATGAAGTTCATACATGGGAATATATTTCAAAAGATCTTCCAAACTTTATATGCTATTTTAATCGGGAAATAAAAAAATAAAACATTGACTGGACGGTCGTTATATGATATGCTTTCATTGAAAGTGACTGTTCAGTCAAACTTTTATATAGGCGGGAAAAATGAAAAAACATATTTTAACAATTTTTTTATGCACAACATTTTTTTCATGTGTTTCTTTATCATATAACTATAATCAATTTGAATTTACAGAGGAGTATAACAAAACTGTAAAATATTTTGACAGAGTTGTGTCATCTCCTATAAAAAAATCAGATTTAAAAAGGCTTAAGAAAAGATTTACTTTTCTTCGTAATCAGCTTTATAAAAATAATGATAATTATGAACGTTTGAATGAAATAATTGTAAAAACATACAGTGAAAAAATAGAAGAATATCTAATGTTTGTGGAAGATTTAAGTGATTAATCTTTGTGAGGCGGAGGAAAAATGAATATACTAATGGCACTTTCTCAGCTGGAAGTGACAGGGGCAGAGGTTTATGCAGTAAATCTTGCCAATGAACTTATAAAAAGAGGAAACAATGTATATATTGTTTCAGATACTCTTACTAAAAAAACAGAAGCTGAGTATTTTAAAATAGAATTTAACAAAAGAAAACTTTTGGAGAGAATAGGGCATATAAAAGAACTTTTAAGAATAATAAAAGAAAAGGATATTCATGTGGTTCATGCTCATTCAAGAGCATCTTCATGGAGTTCTGGTATAGCATGTAAAATTGCAGGAATTCCTCTTATTACAACTACACATGGAAAACAGCCTGTTCATATGAGCAGAAAAATTATAAAAGGTTTTGGTGATTATTCCCTTGCTGTGTGTGAAAATGTTTATGAGCAGATGGCAGAGGAGCTTCATTTTAAAAGAGAAAAGATTGAAGTTTTAAGAAATCCTGTAAACTGTGAAGAGTATGCTTTTTCTGAAAGGAAAAAAGCAGATGAAAAAGTTGTAGTTTCAATTATAGGAAGACTTTCAGGGCCTAAAGGGGACGTTACTTTTGAACTTTTAAAAGAACTTACTAAAAAAGAAAATTATGCTGTTCAAGTTATCGGGGGAAAAGATATTCCTGAAAGATTTGAACAGTTTAAAAATAGAGTAAATTTTATGGGATACATAAATAATGTATCTGAAGAAATTTCGAAATCTCATGTGGTTATAGGAGCAGGAAGAGTTGCAGTTGAAGGAATTCTTTCCGGTGTTCCTGTTATTGCAGTGGGGGAAGCAGAATATATAGGAGCTGTTTCAGAAAAAAATATAGATGAAGCACTGAAAAGCAATTTTGGCGATATAGGAAATGTCGGCTCTGATGATATAGTAAATGTTTCTTCTGTAAATGAAGATATAGAAAACTCTTTATTAAAAGGAAAAGAAGAACTTTTAAAACTAAGAAACATTGTGGAAGAAAATTTTTCTTTCAAAAAAATTGTAGACAGAATAGAAAAAATTTATTCAAAACAGTATGTGCTTAAGAAAAAATATGAAATGCCTGTAATTATGTATCACAGAGTTGTAGAGGACAAAGAGGAAAATAAAGGAGTCCACGGTACTTATATTACAGTTGAAAAATTTGAAGAGCATATGAAATATCTTAAGGACAAAGGATTTAAAACTGTGACATTTGAAGATTTAAAAAATGGAAATTACAGACACAGATTTGACAGAGGAAACAAGTGGATAGTTTTAACTTTTGACGACGGATATAAAGACAACTATACTCATGCT
Organism: uncultured Fusobacterium sp.; assembly: GCA_900541465.1. GTDB lineage: Bacteria > Fusobacteriota > Fusobacteriia > Fusobacteriales > Fusobacteriaceae > Fusobacterium_B. Next base: position 20,333 of record UQJY01000006.1, read on the forward strand.
TTTCCAATATTAAAAAAATATGGTTTCAAAAGTGTGATTTATCTTTTGGGAACTTTAAAATATAATAAATGGGATGTTGATAATTCTGAAAATCCAGAGAAAAGATTTCCTCTTATGGACGACAATGAAATTCTTGAAATGCAGGAATATGGAATTGAGTTCGGGGGACATTCAATGACTCATTCAAAAATGAGTAAGCTGGACAAAAATACTGCCCGTGAGGAAATTATTGAATCAAAGGCTATTTTAGAAAAGAAACTTGGAAGAAAATTAAACTGTTTTGCTTACCCTTATGGAGACAGAGATGAGGGAGTGAAAAAATTTGCAGAGGAAGAGGGATATGAATTTGCAGTGGCAACAGACAGCGGAGATATATCTTTCCAAGAGGACTTATACAATATAAGAAGAATTGGAATTTTCCCCACAAACGGACTTAGAAGCTTTAAGAGAAAGACAAGTGGAAAATATAATTTTATAAAATTAAAAAGAGAGCATAGAGCAGCAGGAGGAAAGTAAATGAAGAGATTAGCACTTATGTTATGCGGAATAGTTCTTGCAGGACAGGCAGCTTTTGCAGGAAGCATTGGAATAGGATACGGAGCAACTACAGAACTTTATAAAAGTGATGAAAATGGTTATGTGCTTCCAATGGTAGATTTGGAATATGAGAATTTTTTTGTAAAAGGAGCTACTGTAAACGGATTTAGCTTCGGATACAATTTGTATCAAGATGATTTCTATACATTGTCACTTTATGTAAAACCATTCGGCGGATATAAAATGGACGCAGATGACATGAAACACGGTTACAGAAATATTGATGACAGAGAACATAAAGTTATGGGAGGAGCAGAAGTAACTGTTTATACAGGAATTTATGATATTGAAATGCTTGCTTCTGTTGATTATGGAAAAGAGGGAGGAAATGTTTTATTCCAGCTTAACAGACCATATTTTGTAAATTCAAAACTTACACTAATTCCTTCAGCAAACTTTGTATACTTCAATTCTGATTACATTGATTACTATTTTGGTGTAAGTCACAGTGAAGCTCTAAGAAATTCTGGAATAAACAGAAGCTATGAAGGAGACAGTGCTTATACAATAGGTCTTAACTTAACAGGTTCTTACAGACTTACAGACAGCTTCTCTTTAATGGGATTTGCAGGGGTAAACAGAGTATCAAAAGAGATAAAAAATTCTCCGATAGTTGACGATGATATTATTTACTTTGTAGGAACAGGTATTGTATACACATTCTAATTTATTAAATAAACTTATTAAAAAAGGATTGCCGCTTCTGACAATCCTTTTTTCTTTTTGTTTATTATTTATTGAAATATCTTTTTAATTCTTCTGCTTTGTTTAATTCTTCCCATGGAAGTTTTATATCAGTTCTTCCAATATGACCGAATGCAGCAAGGTCTTGATATTTAAATTCACAGCTTCTTAATTTTAAATCTCTTTCAATTCCTCTTGGTGTTAAATCGAAAATAGATTTTACAGCATTTTCAAGTTCTATTACATCAACTTTTCCTGTTCCGAATGTTTCAACTTTTACAGATGTAGGCTCTGCAACTCCGATTGCATAAGAAAGCTGAACTTCACATTTATCAGCAAGGTCTGCAGCAACTATATTTTTTGCAACCCATCTTGCAGCATAAGCAGCTGAACGGTCAACTTTTGAAGGGTCTTTTCCAGAGAAAGCTCCTCCGCCGTGTCTGAAGTATCCACCGTAAGTATCAACTATAATTTTTCTTCCTGTAAGTCCTGTATCTCCGTGAGGTCCTCCAATTTCAAATCTTCCTGTCGGATTGATATGAACTTTTTTAACATCGTCAAAGTTTAATTTATATCTTGTAAGAACAGGTCTTATAACATACTCTTTTACATCGTGGTGAATTTGTTCTTGAGTAACAAAAGGATTATGCTGAACAGATACAACCACAGTATCAACGAACTGAACTTTTCCATCTCTGTCATAAGCAAGAGTAACTTGAGATTTAGCATCTGGTCTTGCCCAAGAAAGAGTAGAATTTCTAGTAAGTCTTGTAAGTTCAACTAAGATTTCTCTTGCAAGAACAAGTGCAAGAGGCATAAGTTCAGGAGTTTCTTTTACAGCTCCTCCGAACATTATTCCCTGGTCTCCGGCTCCTCCAACATCAACACCCATTGCAATATCAGGTGACTGAGCATGGATAGCATTTAAAACACCGCAGTCAGAATCAAATCCCATTCCAGGCTTGTATCCTATTTCATCAATTTTTTTTCTTACGATATCTTGAATATCTACATAAGTTTTTGTAGTGATTTCTCCTCCGACGATAACCTGTCCTGTTGTGCAGAATACTTCGCAGGCAACTCTTGAATCAGGGTCATTTGCAAGGCAGGCATCAAGAACAGCATCAGAAATCTGGTCTGAAACTTTATCAGGGTGTCCTGGTGATACGAATTCAGAAGTAAAATATGTTAAATTTTCCATTAAAAATCCTCCTCAAAGTAATAAAAAAATTAAATAATAAAATGATAATTAAAATAAATTTAGTTTAGAAATAAAAAATCCCTTTCATTTCAAATGAAAGGGAAAATAAAAACTTATTCGTCCTTCCATCTGCTGGAATTAGCACCACACTCATATAAGCAGGTTGCTGAGACTTCACCGGGCCGCTCCCTCTGTCTCTCTTGATGGTTCTCAAAAATTATAATATTAAAGTTGATAAAAGTCAATAATAATTTAAAAATTTTTTAAAAAAATATATAAAACGTTGCTTTTTTGGCAGTACATATGATATAATTAACATGATAAATCATACTAGTTCGAGAAGAGTGGGGCAACCCACTCTTTGTTTGTAGAATGAGAAAATGAAAGAGAGGTGAAAATTTAGTTATGAAAGAAACAGCAGAAGAAAGCATTGTAAAAATTGAAAAAATAGTGTTGCCTGTACTGAAAGAAATGGAACTTGAATTGGTTGACATTGAATATCTGCAGGAAGGCGGATATTGGTATGTAAGAATTTATATAGAAAAATTAGATGGGGACGTATCTCTTGATGACTGTGCAAAAGTGAGCATGGCAGTTGAAGATGATATAGACAAGCTGATTGACAAGAAATTCTTTTTGGAAATCTCTTCTCCCGGAGTTGAAAGACCTCTTAAAAGAGAAAAAGATTATATAAGATTTACAGGTTCTAAAATAAAAGTAAGTTTAAAACATAAAATAAATGAAAAGAAAAATTTTGAAGGAATATTATCCAAATTTGAAAATGACACAGTATTTTTAATGACAGATAACGAAGAATTGGAAATACCTTTTAAAGAGGTTAGAAAAGCAAACCTTGTTTATGACTTTAAGGATATTTAATGCCTATCGGGAGGAAAATGAATGAGAAGTAAAGACGCAAAAATATTTTTAGAAGCATTGGAAGAACTTGAAAAAGAAAAAGGGATAAGTAAAGAAAGTTTACTTGAAACAGTTGAGCAGGCTCTTCTTGCTGCTTATAAAAAACATTATGGTGACGAAGAAAAAGTTGAAGTTGAAATTGACAGAGAAACAGGAGAAATCGGGGTATACGAAGTAAAAACAGTTGTTGATGATGTTTATGATGCTGCACTTGAAATTTCTGTTGAAGATGCAAGAGAAGTCTCAAAAAGAGCAAAAATCGGAGACCAAGTAAAAATTGAAGTAAACTGTGAAGAATTCAGAAGAAATGCTATTCAAAACGGAAAACAGATAGTTATTCAAAAAGTAAGAGAAGCTGAAAGACAAAACATATACGACAAATTTAAAGTTAAAGAAAAAGATATTATAAATGGAATCATAAGAAGAATAGATGAAAGAAAAAATATCTTTATAGAATTTGACGGGACAGAAGCTATTCTTCCAATGGCAGAACAGTCACCTGCTGACACATATAGAGTAGGGGAAAGAATTAAAGTTTATGTTGCTGAAGTTGAAAAAACAAACAAATTCCCTAAAATAGTAATTTCAAGAAAAAATGAAGGACTTTTAAGAAAATTATTTGAACTTGAAATTCCTGAAATTGCAGAAGGATTAATAGAAATAAAATCTGTTGCCAGAGAAGCTGGTTCAAGAGCAAAAATAGCTGTATACTCTGCTGATAAAAACATAGATACAGTTGGAGCTTGTATTGGACAGAAAGGTCTTAGAATAAAAAATATAGTTGACGAATTAAACGGAGAAAAAATTGATATTGTTGAATGGAAAGAATCAATTGAAGAATTCGTATCAGCTGTTTTAAGCCCTGCAAAAGTAAACAGTGTAGAACTTTTAGAAGACGGAACAACAACAAGAGTTATTGTTGACCCATCACAGCTTTCACTTGCTATTGGTAAAAATGGTCAAAATGCAAGACTTGCAGCAAAACTTACAGGAATGAGAGTTGACATTAAAGTTAAAGAAGACTTAAAAAAAGCTGAAGAAGAAGTAAAAGCCGAGGAGCATACAGAAGAGGAAAATGAAGACTAATCCCGAAAGAATGTGTGTAATTTGCAGAGAAAAAAAAGATAAGGCCGATTTGTTCAGAATAGTTGAAAAAGATGAAGAGGGAAAATTCACTCTTGATGAAAAGCAGACAATTCAAAAAAGAGGTCAGTATGTGTGCAAGACACATGAATGCATAAATAGGTTGTCAAAACATAAAAAAATAAAAGTGGAAATAGAAGATTTACTAAAAATGTTAAACTTACTGAAGAAGGACAGCAAAGACTACCTTAAAATTTTAAGGGCAATGAAAAATTCTCAAGAGCTTGTTTTTGGAATCAATATGATATTTGATGAAATAGAAAAAGTTCATTTTATCATAATAGCTGAAGATATAAGTGAAAGAAATGATAAACGTATTACAGCAAAAGCAAAAGAAAAAAATATTCCTTATGTGCATTATGGAAAGAAAAATGAACTTGGAGATATTTTTAACAAAGAGGAAATAAATGTGATTGCTGTTAAAAACAAGAAGGTAGCCCGTGGACTTATAGAGTAAGTTAAGGAGGTGCTTAGTTTTAATGAAAGTTAGAGTACATGAATTAGCTAAGAAGTATGAAATAGGAAATAAAGAGTTCTTAAATCTTTTAAAAGATTTAGAAATAGAAGTATCGTCTCACCTTTCAGGACTTTCTGAAGATCAGGTTGATAAAATAAAAAGCCACTTCAGTAAAGATGAAAAATCTGCTGACGATGAAAAACCAGGAAAAAAGAAAAAGAAATCAAAAATAAAAGAGAAAAATAAGGAGTCTGTATTGGAAACAAAGAAAGATAAAAGCAAGAAAAAGAAAAAAGGAAGAAGAACTGATTTCTTTGTAAAAAAAGCTGATACAGAAGCTGGAACAGTAGTAGAAGAAGATGGAATTAAAATTATAAAAATGAGAGGAGAAATGACTTTAGGAGAGTTTGCTGAAAAATTAAAGATAAACAGCTCTGAAATCATTAAAAAACTTTTCTTAAAAGGACAAATGCTTACAATAAACAGTCCTCTTAGCATAGAACTTGCTGAAGAAATTGCAGCAGATTATGATGTTCTTGTTGAGGAGGAGGAAGAGGAAGAAATTGCATTTGGAGATAAATTTGCTCTTGAAATAGAAGATAAAGAGTCAGATTTACAAGAAAGAGCTCCTGTTATTACAATCATGGGACACGTTGACCACGGAAAAACATCTCTTCTTGATGCTATAAGAAAAACAGAAGTTGTTGCCGGGGAAGCTGGAGGAATCACTCAGAAAATAGGAGCTTACCAAGTAACTAAAAATGGAAAGAAAATAACTTTCGTAGACACTCCTGGTCACGAGGCTTTTACAGATATGAGAGCCAGAGGGGCAAAAGTTACAGATATAGCAATTCTTGTTGTTGCAGCAGATGACGGTGTAATGCCTCAGACAATAGAGGCAATATCTCACGCAAAAGCAGCTGGGGTTCCTATTATTGTTGCAATCAATAAAATTGATAAACCAGAAGCAAACCCAATGAGAGTTAAACAAGAACTTATGGAACATGGTCTTGTTTCAGTTGAATGGGGTGGAGATGTAGAGTTTGTTGAAGTATCAGCAAAAGCTAAGATAAACCTAGACATTCTTCTTGAAACGATCCTTATTACAGCAGAAATTCTTGAGCTTAAAGCAAACCCTAAGAAAAGAGGAAAAGGTGTTGTTCTTGAATCAAAACTTGACCCTAAAGTTGGGCCGGTTGCAGATATCTTAGTTCAAGAAGGAACTGTAAAAATAGGAGACGTTATTGTTGCAGGAGAATCTTATGGAAAAATAAGAGCTTTAATGGACGATAAAGGAATGAGAGTAAACAGTGCAGAAATGTCTCAGCCAGTGGAAATCATAGGATTTAACAGTGTGCCGGAAGCTGGAGATACAATTTATGTTATTCAAAATGAACAGCATGCAAGAAGAATAGTTGAAGAGATGGCTAAAGAAAGAAAAATGGCTGAAACAGGTAAGAAAACAATAACTCTTGAATCTTTATCAGAAAGTTTTGACAACGAAAACCTAAAAGAACTTAACTTAATTTTAAGAGCAGATTCAAAAGGTTCTGCACAGGCACTTAAAGAATCACTTATGAAACTTTCTACAAATGAAGTTGCAGTTAATATTATTCAGTCAGCTCCTGGAGCAATCACTGAAAGTGATATTAAACTTGCAGAAGTTTCAAGTGCAATCATAATAGGATTTAACGTAAGACCAACAACAAAAGCTATAAAAGAAGCTGAAACTTCAGGAATAGAAATAAGAACATCTTCAATTATTTACCAAATTATAGAAGATATTGAAAAAGCTTTAACAGGAATGCTTGAGCCTGAATTTAAAGAAATGTATCTTGGAAGAATTGAAATCAAGAAAGTATTTAAAGTGGCAAAAGTTGGAAATGTTGCAGGTTGTGTTGTTGTAGACGGTAAAGTAAAAAGAGATTCTAATATAAGAATAGTAAGAGATGGAGTTGTTGTTTACGAAGGAAAACTTGCATCACTTAAGAGATTTAAAGATGACGCAAAAGAAGTTGTTGCAGGTCAGGAATGCGGACTTGGTATTGAAAACTTTAATGATATTAAAGAGGGAGATATCGTAGAAGCATTTGATATTCAAGAAGTAAAAAGAACTCTTAGATAATATGAGCCGTGCAGCCTTCTATGTAGAACGGAGGTATTTATAATGAGAAAACAAAGATTAGCAGCTATTGAAAAAGAAGTCTTAAGAGTTATCTCAACAGCTCTTTTGGAAGATGTAAAAAATCCAAAAGTAAAAGGTATGGTTTCTTTAACAAAAGTAAGAGTAACAGAAGATTTAAAATTTGCTGACCTTTATTTTACAATTCTTTCTATGGAAGGACAAAATATAAATAAAGAAAGAGTTGAAGAGGGGCTTAATGAGATAAGAGGATTCTTAAGAAAAAAAGTTTCAGAAGAATTAAATTTAAGATTTGTTCCTGAAATGAGAATAAAAATAGATGACTCAATAGAATATGCAGTAAGAATATCTAAGCTGCTTGATGATATTAAGAAGAAACAGGAAGAGTAGGACAGAGAAGCTATGATATGGAAAAACAATAATATTCCAGAAAACATTGTAGCGGAAAAAGCAGATGCTTGGAAAACTTCCAAAATATTAACGAGACTCTTATTAAATAAAAATTTAGTTGAAAAGAAAGATGTGGAAAGATTTATAAATCCCTGTCTTGAACAGCTGAGAAATCCTTTCGATTTTGAAAGAATGGAAGAGGCTGTTGAAAAAATTATAAAACTGAGGGAAAAAAAGCAAAGAATTTATATCTATGGAGATTACGATGTAGATGGAATTACTGCAGCTTCCTTTCTTGTTCTTGTTATGAGAGAAATAGGAATAGATACAAGATATTATATTCCAAGCAGAATGGAGGAAAACTATGGTCTTGATAAAAAGACCATAGACTTCATTAATGAACGGGACGGGAAAATGGTTATAACCGTTGATACGGGAGCAAATTCAATAGAGGATATAAGATATGCACAAAGTCTGGGAATAGAAGTTATAGTTACAGACCATCATAAATCTACAAAAGAAAAATTTGATGAAGAGTATATTTTAATAAATCCAAAGCTGAGTGAAAATTATAAATTCAAATATCTGTCTGGGGCAGGGGTTGCTTTAAAACTTGCTCAAGGAATATACAGAAAACTTAAAATATCAGAAGAAAGATTATATAAATATCTTGATATAGTTATGATAGGAACAGTTGCTGACGTAGTTCCAATGATAGATGAAAACAGAGTTATAATAAGCAAAGGCCTTCAGGTTTTAAAAGAGACAAAAGTAAAGGGGCTTGTATATCTTATAAGATACTTGAAATTTCAAAATAAGAATATAAATACTACTGATGTGAGTTATTTTATATCTCCTCTTATAAACTCCCTTGGAAGAATAGGGGTTTCTAAGATAGGGGCAGACTTTTTTATTGAAGAAGATGATTTCAAAATTTACAATATAATAGAAGAAATGAAAAAAACCAATAAAATAAGAAGAAAATTGGAGAAAAAAATATATGACGAGGCTATTGAAATTCTTGAAAAAGAAGAGAATGCAAAAGATATGCCTTATATATTTCTTACTTCAAAAAACTGGCATCCGGGAGTAATCGGAGTTGTATCTTCAAGGCTGAGCATAAAATTTGGTGTTCCGGTGATATTGGTTGCAATAAAAAACGGAGTGGGAAAAGCATCATGTAGAAGCAACAATGGAGTAAATATTTTCAACATATTTAAAAAAATGGAGGGCAAACTTGTCCGTTTCGGAGGACATGACCTGGCAGCAGGTTTTATTGCTGAGACAGGAAAACTTAAAGAAATAGAAGGGGAGTTTGCAAAAGAGATAGAAAAGCTGAAAACAACCAGAGAAGAAAAAGTTCTCGAAGTGGATTTAGAGCTTTCAATAGATGAAATTAATGAAGAGATTTTAGAAGATATAAAATTACTTTCTCCATACGGGCTTGAAAATCAGCAGCCTTTATTTATGGACAGAGGTGTTTATATAAAGAATATTGAAAAATTTGGTGTTGAAGACAGACATTTTAACGGGATAATTGAAAAAAATAAAAAAGAATATCCTTTTATTGCTTTTAATCTGTCTAATGAAATAGAGCATAAAAATATGAAAGAAAAATTTGATATTGTGTACTATCCAGAAAAGGTTAATATAAAAGGCAAGGATAGATACAGTATTAAAATAAAAGGCATAAAATAAAAATTTATGAATAAAGCATATAAAAACACTTAAGGAGGAAAAGATGAAACACGAAATCAAAAAACTTGAAAAATCTGCAGTAGAGATTGTAATGACTCTATCAAAAGAGGAGTTTGCTCCACTAAAAAAAGAAATACTTGCAAATGCTCAAAAAACTGTAGAAATTCCAGGATTCAGAAAAGGACATGCTCCGATTGATCAAATCGAAGCTAAATATGCTGAAGGAATAAAAGAGGAATTAACAGACAAAGTTCTTAAAAAATATTTTGGTGAGGTTGTAACAGCTGAAAATTTAAAACCAGTAAGTCCAATGTACAATGTAAACGTTAAAATGGACGAAGAAACTTTTGAAGTAACTTGTTCTGTTGACGTTTTCCCTGAAGTAACTTTAGGAGAATACAAAGGAATCGAAATAGAAAAAGCTGTATTTGAAATGTCAGAAGATAAATTAAATGAAGAAATAGAAAGAATGAGAAATGCAAAAGCAGAATTAAAAGATGCTGAAGACGGATACCAAGCTCAAATGGGTGACACAGTTGATCTAGCATTTGAAGGATTTGTTGACGGAGTTGCTTTTGAAGGCGGAAAAGCTGATTCTCACTTATTAAAACTAGGAAGCAACATGTTTATCCCTGGTTTTGAAGATCAATTAGTAGGATACACTAAAGGTCAAGAAGGAGAAGTAAACGTAACTTTCCCTGCTGAATACCATGCAGCTAACCTTGCAGGAAAACCTGCTGTATTCAAAGTAAAAATCAATGCAGTTAAATTACTTAATAAACCTGAAGTAAATGAAGAATTTGCAAAAGCATATGGATTTGAATCTGTTGAAGATTTAAGAACTAAAAAATATGATGAAGTTGCAAAAAGAGGAGAAGAAAACGCTAAAAACGAAAACAGAGGAAGAATGCTTGTTAAAGTAACAGATGGAGCAAAAGTTGAAGTTCCTCAAAGTTTAGTTATAAGAGAAGTTGAAGCTAAAGTTGCAGAACTTGAGCAGCAACTTATGATGCAGGGAATGGATTTAAAAGGATACTTAAAAATGACAGGAATGACAATGGATTCTATATTTAACCAATTAGCTCCAATGTCTGAAAGCAAAGTTAAAATGGATCTAATCCTAGACAAAATAGCTGAAGTTGAAAACTTAGAAGTTTCTGAAGATGAAGTAAAAGCAAAAGCTGAAGAAGTTGCAAAAATGTATGGAATGACTCCAGAAACTCTTAAAGAAGAATTAGACAAAACTAAGAGATATGAAAGCTTCATTAACAGCTTAAAAACTGATTTATTAATGAGTAAAGCTATTGAATTAATCGAAGCTAACGTAAAATAGTTTTTAAATAAAAAATAAAATAATTTAAATAGGAAGAGAGCTGTATTATTTTAAATAATACAGCAGTTCTCTCCCTCTTAAATAAAAAATAAAATATTTTTAAATAAAAAAGTCTTTTATCTTTTATTTAAGGAGGAGATAATAAAATGTATAATCCAATAGTTATAGAAAATACAAGCTACGGCGAAAGAAGTTATGATATATATTCAAGACTTTTAAAAGACAGAATAATCTTTTTGGGAACAGAGATAAATGACAATGTGGCAAATGCTATTGTTGCACAGCTTTTATTTTTGGAAGCTGAAGATCCGGAAAAAGATATTACAATGTATATAAACAGCCCAGGTGGAGTTGTTACAGCTGGAATGGCAATATATGACACAATGAATTATATAAAACCAGACGTTCAGACAATCTGTGTGGGACAGGCTGCAAGCATGGGAGCTTTTCTCCTTTCAGCAGGGGCAAAAGGAAAAAGATTTTCTCTTGAAAATTCAAGAATAATGATACATCAGCCTTTAGGAGGAACTCAGGGGCAGGCAGCTGATATAGAAATTCATGCTAAAGAAATTTTAAGACTTAAGAAAAAACTTAGTGAAATTTTAGCTGAAAACTGTGGGAAAACAGTTGAAGAAGTGTATAGAGATACAGACAGGGATAACTTTATGTCAGCAGAAGAAGCTGTTGAATATGGTCTTATAGATAAAGTTATCAAGAGATAGTAATTCAGAGAGGAGAGAAATATGAAAAAACCGGTTTGTTCTTTTTGTGGAAGAGGACAGGAGGAAGTTGGAAAACTTTTTTCAGGAATTAACGGAGCTTTTATATGTGAAGATTGTATAGAAGCATGTTATGAAATGCTTGATTACTCTCTTGGAGAAGAAATAGTAAAAGAGAAAAAAAATCCAATAGAAACAGAACTTCTTACACCAAAAGAAATAAAAGAAAAACTTGATGAATATGTAATCGGTCAGGACGAAAGCAAAAAAGTTCTAGCCGTTTCAGTGTATAATCATTACAAAAGAATAAAACTTGCAGATGAAACAGACAAAAGTGTTGATGTACAGAAATCAAATGTTCTTATAATAGGGCCTACTGGTTCTGGAAAAACACTTCTTGCACAGACTCTTGCAAGAATATTAAATATTCCTTTTGCAATAGCTGATGCTACAACTCTTACAGAAGCAGGATATGTAGGAGACGACGTAGAAAATGTTTTAGTAAGACTTCTTCAGTCTGCAGATTATGATGTAGAAGCAGCAGAAAAAGGAATAGTTTATATAGACGAGATAGATAAGATTGCAAGAAAATCTGAAAATATGTCAATAACAAGAGATGTTTCCGGAGAGGGAGTTCAGCAGGCTCTTCTTAAAATAATTGAGGGAACAAAATCACAAGTTCCCCCTCAAGGAGGAAGAAAACACCCTAACCAGGAACTTATAGAGATAGATACAAAAAATATTCTTTTCATAGTCGGAGGAGCTTTTGAAGGGCTTGAAAAAGTTATATCAAAAAGAACTCAGCAGAAAAGTTTAGGTTTTGGAGCAGATACAAGCAGAGTTAAAAGAGGAGAAGAGGGAGAAGTTTTAAGAAAAGTTACTCCTGAAGATTTAATAAAGCAGGGAATAATTCCAGAACTTGTTGGAAGACTTCCTCTTGTTACAACTCTTGACAGCTTAGACGAAGATGCACTGTTAAGAATTCTTGTTGAGCCAAAAAATGCCATAGTAAAACAATATCAGAAATTTTTTGAAATGGAAGGAATAGAGCTTGTTATTACAGAGGGAGCTTTAAGAGAAGTGGCAAAAAGAGCAATGGCAAGAAGAATAGGAGCAAGAGGACTAAGAGCAATTTTAGAAAATACAATGCTTGAACTTATGTATGAAGTGCCGTCACAAAAAAATGTAGAAAAAGTTATTGTAGATATTGACGGGCTTGACGACTACAAAAAAGTTCAGATAATTAAAAAGGAGGGATAATAGCTTATGGAAAATAGATTACCATTTTTGCCTACAAGAGATTTAGTTATCTTCCCCGGAGTAGTAACACCTGTATATGTTGGAAGAGAAAAGAGTATGAAAACTCTTGAGAAATTAGAAAACAGCGAAAATACAAAAATGCTTTTCGGAATGCAGAAAGAAACACTTAAAGAAGAACCAAAACTTCCTGAAGATGTTTACACGACAGGAGTCATTGTAAATGTTCTTCAAAGTATAAAAATGCCTAATAAAACAATAAAAATTCTTGTGGAAGCAGAAAAAAGAGTTCTTTTAGAAAATCCTAAAGAGGAAGAAGACGGGTCATACAGCTCTGGTTATGTGGAAGTTGAATGTAAAAATTCAGATTCAAAAGAAACTCTGGCAGTTTACAGAAAAGTTATAGAATATTATGAAAGATATACTAAATTCTTAGGGAAAACTTTACCAGAAGTTTTAGTAACTTTAAAATCAACTAAAGATATAAACGGCGGATTTGATTTAATTGCCAATAATCTTTTCATTGATTCACAAGATAAGCAGAAAATATTAGAAGTCCTTGATGTAGAGCAGAGAGGATATATGATTTTAGATCTGCTTTCAAAAGAGATTGAAATAAATGAAATAGAAAAGAAAGTTGAAGATAAAGTCAGAAACAAAATGAATGATGCTCAAAAAGCATATTATTTAAAAGAAAAAATAAATGCTATGAAAGAGGAAATTCAAGATTACACTCCTGAAGATGAAGATAAAGAACTTGCAGAGAGAATAGAAAAAGCAAAACTTCCAGCTGAAGTTAAGAAAAAAGTTGATGAAGAACTTAAAAAAATGAGCAAAATGCCTGGATTTTCAGCTGAAGCATCTGTTTCAAGAAACTATATAGAAACACTTCTTGAACTTCCATGGAAAAAAACAACAAAAGATGATCTTGATATAGAAAGAGCTTCTTCTGTTTTAGACAGAGACCACTATGGACTTAAAGAAGTTAAAGAAAGAATTCTTGACTATCTTGCAGTTAAAAAACTTAATCCAAAAATGAAAGGAACAATAATCTGTCTTGTCGGGCCTCCGGGAGTAGGAAAAACATCTCTTGCAAAATCTGTTGCAGATTCAATGGGAAGAAAATTTGTAAGAGTTTCACTTGGAGGAGTGAGAGACGAGGCTGAAATAAGAGGACACAGAAGAACATATATAGGATCTATGCCTGGAAGAATTATGAAAGCAATGAAACTTGCAGGGGTAAAAAATCCTCTTATTCTTCTTGATGAACTTGATAAAATGTCAAGCGACTTTAAAGGAGATCCGGCTTCAGCGATGCTTGAAGTTCTTGATCCAGAACAGAACATTCACTTTGAAGATCACTATATTGATGTTCCTTATGATTTATCACAAGTATTTTTCCTTGCAACAGCAAATGATTTAAGAAATATTCCTGAGCCTTTAATCGATAGAATGGAAATTATATCTCTTTCTTCATACACTGAATATGAAAAACTTCATATTGCAAAACAGTATCTAGTAAAACAGCTGCAGGAAGAAAATGGATTGAAAGATATAAAAATAACAATATCAGATAATGTTATTTTAAAAATTATAAATGAATACACAAGAGAAGCCGGAGTAAGAAGCCTTAAGAGAGAAATAAATAATCTTTTCAGAAAACTTGCAAGAAAAGTTGTAAAAGAAAAACTTGAAAAAATTATAGTAAATGCAGGCAATCTTGAAAAATATCTTGGAAAAGCAAAATTCAGACCAGAAAAAATGAAAGAGAGAACTTATAAAGTTGGAATAGTAAACGGTCTTGCTTGGACATCAGTTGGAGGAATTACTCTTGAAGTTCAGGGGGTTTTAATTCCAGGAAAAGGAGCTTTAAACTTAACAGGAACTCTTGGAAATGTAATGAAAGAGTCAGCTGAAGTATCATTTACTTATGTTAAATCAAATTTTGAAAAATATCATATAAATGAAAAAGAATTTTTAGAAAAGAAAAATATTCACCTTCACTTCCCAGAGGGAGCAACTCCAAAAGACGGACCTTCTGCGGGAATAGCTATTACAACTGCAATTCTTTCAGTATTAACAGGAAGAGAAATAAGACAGGATATAGCTATGACTGGTGAAATAACAATAACAGGTGAAGTTCTTGCAATAGGAGGAGTGAAAGAAAAAGTTATAGGTGCTCACAGAGCCGGAATAAGAGAAGTAATTCTTCCAGAAGACAACAGACCTGATATTGCAGATATTCCACATGAAGTTGCAAAAGATATGAAAATAAATTGTGTAAAAAATTATGATGAAGTTGAGAAATTAGTTTTTAAAAAATAAAACAGGAGAGAAAAATGATAATAAAACAAGCAGAATTTGTTAAATCTGCCGTGTATGAAAAAGATTATCCGGAAGAACTTTCTAACATAGAATTTGCCTTTGTTGGAAGATCAAATGTTGGAAAATCATCTCTTATAAACAGTATAACAAGAAGAGGGAAACTTGCCAGAATAAGTAAGACACCGGGAAGAACTCAGCTTATAAACTATTTTATTATAAATAATGAATTCTTTCTTGTAGACCTTCCAGGATATGGTTTTGCCAAAGTTCCAAAAGCTATGAAAGCTGAATGGGGGCAGACTATGGAAAGATACCTTGCAAGCAAAAGGAAGAAACTTGTTTTCGTTCTTCTTGATATAAGAAGAGTTCCTACAGCAGAAGATATGGATATGCTTCACTGGCTTGACCACTTTGATATTCCTTTTAAAATTATTTTTACAAAGATGGACAAGGTGTCAAACAATGAAAAGTTTAAATGCTTGAAAGCTATAAGAACAAAACTTGAGTTTCATAATGAAGATGTCTTTTTCCATTCTTCACTGAAGGATACAGGAAGAGATGAAATCTTAGATTATATTGAAGAAATTTTAAATGAAGAAAAAATTCAGCAGGAGGGAAATTAATGAAAGAATTGGAAAAAATCTATTCTCCCAATGAAATAGAAAAAAAATGGTATAAACACTGGGAAGAATCAAAATATTTTGCTGCTACTTTAGAAGATGGTAAGGAAAACTATTCGGTAGTTATTCCTCCTCCAAATGTAACAGGAATACTTCATATGGGGCACGTTTTAAATAACTCTATCCAAGATACTCTTGTAAGATACAACAGAATGACAGGAAAAAATACTTTATGGCTTCCAGGATGTGACCATGCTGGTATTGCAACTCAAAATAAAGTTGAAAGAAAACTTGCTGAAGAGGGACTTACAAAAGAAGATTTAGGAAGAGAAGAGTTTTTAAAAAGAACTTGGGAATGGAAAGAGGAGCATGGCGGAATAATTACTAACCAGCTTAGAAAACTTGGAGCTTCACTTGACTGGGACAGAGAAAGATTTACAATGGACGAAGGTCTTTCAGAAGCAGTAAGACATATATTCGTTGATTTATATAATGACGGATTAATTTATCAAGGTGAATATATGGTAAACTGGTGTCCAAGATGCGGAACAGCTCTTGCAGACGACGAAGTTGACCACGTTGAAAAACCAGGAAATTTCTGGCATATAAAATATCCTGTAAAAGATACAGATAAATTCCTTATAATTGCGACTACAAGACCAGAAACAATGCTTGCAGACGTTGCTATTGCAGTAAATCCTAATGATGAAAGATATAAAGAATTTGTTGGTAAAAAAGCAATACTTCCATTAGTAGGAAGAGAGATTGAAATTATAGCTGACGAATATGTTGACATGGAATTTGGAACAGGGGCTTTAAAAATTACTCCTGCTCACGATCCTAACGACTTTAACATTGGAAATAAATATAATCTTCCAATTATAAATATGATGACAGCAGATGGAAAAATCGTTGAAGATTATCCAAAATATGCAGGGCTTGACAGATTTGAAGCTAGAGAAAGAATAGTTGAAGATTTAAAAGCTGAAGGGTACCTTGTAAAAATAGAACCTCATAATCATAATGTAGGAACTTGTTATAGATGTGGAACTATTATTGAACCAAGAGTTTCAAAACAATGGTTTGTAAAAATGGAACCTCTTGCAAAAAGAGCTTTAGAAGTTGTAAGAAACGGCGAAATAAAAATTATGCCGAAAAGAATGGAAAAAATCTATTACAACTGGCTTGAAAATATAAGAGACTGGTGTATCTCAAGACAGCTTTGGTGGGGACACAGAATACCAGCTTGGTATGGACCTGACCAAAAAATGTTCGTTGCAATAAATGAAGAGGAAGCAATGAAACAGGCAGAAGCTCACTATGGTAAAAAAGTTGAACTTACTCAAGAGGAAGATGTACTTGATACTTGGTTCTCATCAGCACTTTGGCCTTTCTCAACTTTAGGCTGGCCTGAAAAAACAAAATCTCTTGAAAAATTCTACCCTACATCAACACTTGTAACAGGTGCTGACATCATATTCTTCTGGGTAGCAAGAATGATTATGTTCGGACTTTATGAAATGGATGAAATTCCATTTAAAAATGTATTCTTCCACGGAATTGTAAGAGACGAAATAGGAAGAAAGATGTCAAAATCTTTAGGAAACTCTCCTAACCCTCTTGACCTTATAGATAAATATGGAGCAGATGCAATAAGATTTGCAATGATTTACAACACATCTCAAGGACAGGACGTTCACTTCTCTGAAAAACTTATTGAAATGGGAAGAAACTTTGCAAATAAAATGTGGAACGGATCAAGATTTGTTATTATGAACCTTGATGGATTTGATGTAACAAAAGTTGATAAATCAAGGCTTAAATATGAGCTTGTTGACAAATGGATATTCTCAAGACTTAATGAAACAGCAAAATCAGTTGCAGAAAATCTTGATAAATTCCTTCTTGATGAAGCAGCAAAATCAGTTTATGAATTCTTAAGAGGAGATTTCTGTGACTGGTATGTTGAAATGGCAAAAATAAGATTATATAACTCTGAAGATGCGGATTCAAAACTTACAGCACAATATGTATTATGGACAGTGCTTGAAACTGGAATGAGACTTCTTCACCCATTTATGCCTTATATCACAGAAGAAATATGGCAGACAATAAAAGCAGAGGGAGAAACTGTAATGCTTGCACAGTATCCTGTTGCTGATGAAAAATTAATAGATAAAGATGTAGAAAAATCTTTTGAATATATAAAAGAACTTATTTCTTCATTAAGAAATATAAGAGCTGAAGCGGGAATTTCTCCTGCAAAGCCAGCAAAAGTTGTTATAAAATCTTCTGATGAAAGCGAACTTAATACAATAAAAGAAAACTATTTCTTTATAACAAAACTTGGAAACTTAGAATCTATTGAATATGGAAAAAATATGGAAAAACCTGCTCAAAGCGGATTCAGAGTTACAGGAAATTCAGAAGTTTATATGATTCTTACAGGTCTTCTTGATATAGAAGCAGAAGTAAAAAAACTTAAGGCTCAGCTTGATAAAGTTGCTGTTGAACTTGAAAAAATGAATGCTAAACTTTCAAATGAGAAATTTACTTCAAAAGCTCCTGCTCATATTTTAGAAAGAGACAGAAGAATTCAAAAAGAATATCAAGATAAATTTGATAAACTTTCTGAAAATATTAAAGAATTACAAAATCAATAATTTATATGAGATTAACTGCTGCAGATTTACTTGCGGCAGTTTTTTTTCTTATATAAGAAAAATGTTTTATTAAAAAACAAAATATTATAGAAATAAAACAGAAAAATTTACTGTTATAAAACTTTACATTTTTTCATATTAAAAAGTTGAAAAATTTTTTAGAATGTGCTATTCTAAGATATAAAGAAAAATAAATAATCGCTTATATAATAGTCGTAATACGGACGACAAGTTTCTACCTGCAAACCTTAAATTAGCAGACTATAAGCATCAAAGATATAACTTGTAAATATAATTTAAAAAAATAATATTCTATTTGTTGTAGCTATGTTGCTTCGAGAGAAAAATTGGGTTAATTTTTCGTTCTTTATAATTTAATAATGAGGAGACAGAGTGACAATGTGTTTTATTTTTAAAAGGAATAAAAGGACATTTAGCAGCAAGTTTGACGAGACAAATTTAATTGGGTTAATTAACATAGAAAAAAATGAAATTATGCACGCTATGAGTGTGCAGACGGTCTAGTGACGGTCTGCCACATTTCGTAGTGTGCTTTTTTTTCGCATTTATAGGAGTTGAATAACTAAAAGTAAATTCAACGACTAATAAATGCGATGAACTGAAATTTTTATTTATTAAAATTTTAGTTCGCTTCAAAAAATTATATAAAAAATTTAAAATTAATGAATAAAGTTTTGGAGGGGAAAAGTAAATGGCAAGAGTTGGAGTTATTATGGGAAGCAGATCGGATCTTCCTACAATGGAAAATGCTGTTGAGATGTTAAAAAGATTTGGAGTTGATTATGAAGTAAAAATCGTTTCAGCTCACAGAACACCTGAACTTATGTTTGAATATGCAAAATCAGCAAAAGAAAGAGGAATTAAAGTTATAATAGCTGGGGCCGGAGGGGCTGCTCATCTTCCAGGAATGGTATCAAGCTTAACACCTCTTCCTGTAATAGGAGTTCCTGTTCAGTCAAAAGCAATGAGCGGGCTTGATTCACTTCTTTCAATAGTTCAGATGCCGGGAGGAATTCCAGTAGGAACAGTTGCAATAGGAAATTCCGGAGCAAAAAATGCAGGAATACTTGCAAGTGAAATAATAGCTCTTATGGACGAAGAAGTTGCTAAAAAAGTTGAAGAATTTAGAAGAGAACAGAGAGACGAAGTTTTAAAAACAAGCGAGGTTGAGGCATAATGCTTATAGAAAAGGGAAAATGGATAGCTGTTCTTGGAGGAGGGCAGCTTGGAAAAATGCTTTGTGAAAGTGCCAGAAGACAAGGTTATAAAACAATGGTACTTGAGCCGTCAAAAGTAGCTTGTGCAGCTCTTGAAGCAGATTTACATTTAGCAAAACCTTATGATGATAAAGAAAGTCTTTTATACATTGCAAAAAATTCTAGTGTAATTACTTATGAATTTGAAAATGTGCCTTCAGAAGCAATAGATATTTTAGAAGAAAACGGAGGATATATTCCTCAAGGAAGAAGACCTCTTTATATCAGCCAGCACAGATTTAGAGAAAAAAGCAGTATAAATAAACTTGGAATAAAAACAGCTGAATTCAGAGCTGTTACAGATAGAGAAAGTTTTGAAAAAGCTGTAGAAGAGATTGGGTATCCGTCAATTTTAAAAACTTCTATGGGAGGATATGACGGAAAAGGGCAGTGGGTTTTAAGAACAAGAGAAGATTTTGAAAAAGCTGCCAGCGAATTAGAAGAGAGAGAATATATTTTAGAAAAGATGGTTGATTTTAAATGCGAGCTTTCTTGTATAGCAGTTAAAAGTACAGACGGATCTGTGGGAGTATTTCCTGTTGTAGAAAATATTCACAAAAACGGAATACTTCATATAACAATAGCCCCTGCAAGAATAGGGAAAGACGTTCAGGAGAGAGTAAAAGAGATAACTAAAAAAGTTATTGAGGGACTGGATTTTGTAGGGCCTTTAGCAATAGAATATTTTTACGGAAAAGATGGAGAAATATATGTAAATGAAATGGCACCAAGACCTCACAACTCTGCACACTACACAATGGACGGATGTGACAAATCACAATTTGATTTGCAGATAGAAGGAATATGCGGAAAACATCTTGAAGATCCAAAACTTGTTAAGAAAAGCGTAATGCTTAATATCTTAGGACAAGATGTTGAAAGAATAGAGAGTGCCGAACTTAAAGAAAACGAAAAAATATATATGTATGGTAAGGGAGAGGCAAAGGTTGACAGAAAAATGGGACACCTTAACCTGACAGGAGAAGATTTGGAAGCTCTTATAAAAAGAGCAGAGGAACTTGCTGAGTAGAAAATAAAAAAATTAAAACATTAATATATGGAGGAGAGATGAATAAGAGAATTTTTGTTTCAAAAAAACAAGGATTTCAAGTTGAAGGAAATTCAATTTTAAACGAAATCAGAGAAAATTTATACGAAACAGGTCTTACAGGAGCAGAACTTTATAATGTTTATGATGTTTTCAACTGTGACGAAGAGGACGTAAAACTTTTAAAGACAAAAGTTTTATCAGAAATAGTAACAGACAATGTTTATGACGAGATTGACCTTACAGGAAAAACTTATGTGGCAATAGAAAACCTTCCAGGACAGTATGACCAGAGAGCCGATTCAGCAGAACAATGTCTTGCTCTTTTAAACAGTAAAGACAGCGTAACAATAAAAAGCGGAAGAATAATTGTTTTCTATGGAGAGGTAAAAGACCTAGAAAAAATTAAAAAATATTTAATAAACCCTGTTGAAACAAGAGAAAAAGATTTAAGTATACTTGAAAATAATGAGGACGTAACAGTTGAGCCTGTTCCTGTTCTTGATGGATTTAGAAAACTTTCAAGAGAGGAACTTGAAAACTTTGTATCTGTAAACGGACTTGCAATGACAGCAGATGATTTGGAACATATCCAAAAATATTTTATTGAAGAGCAGAGAGACCCAACAGAAACAGAAATAAAAGTTCTTGACACTTACTGGTCAGATCACTGCAGACATACAACATTTGAAACTTTCTTAAAAAGTGTTGTAATTGAAAAAGGTGAAATGACAGAAGCAATTCAAAGAGCATATGAAAAATATCTTGAACTTAGAACAACAGTTCACGGAAATAAAAAACCAATGACTCTTATGGATATGGGAACACTTGGCGGAAAATACATGAGAAAAATCGGTAAACTTGACGATATGGAAATTACTGATGAAATAAATGCCTGCAGTATAGAAGTTGACATTGACGTTGACGGAGAAACTGAAAGATGGCTTTTAATGTTTAAAAACGAAACTCACAACCACCCAACAGAAATTGAACCTTTTGGAGGAGCAAGTACATGTATAGGCGGAGCAATAAGAGACCCTCTTTCAGGAAGAGCTTATGTATATCAGGCAATGAGAATTACAGGAGCTGGGGATATTTGTGAAAAACTTGAAGATACACTTCCAAACAAACTTCCTCAAGTAAGAATTTCAAAAGGAGCAGCTCACGGATATTCATCTTATGGAAACCAAATCGGACTTGCAGCTACATTTGTAAGAGAAATATATCACAATGGATATAAAGCAAAAAGAATGGAAGTTGGAGCAGTTGTAGGAGCTGTTAAAAAAGAATATGTATTAAGAGAAGAACCAAAACCAGGAGATTTAGTAATAGTTCTTGGAGGAAGAACAGGAAGAGACGGTGTTGGAGGAGCAACAGGTTCATCTAAAGAACATAACGATTCATCACTTACTAAATGTTCTTCAGAAGTTCAAAAAGGAAATGCTCCAATAGAAAGAAAAATTCAAAGAGCATTTAGAAATCCTGAAGTTACAAAACTTATTAAAAAATCAAATGACTTTGGTGCTGGAGGAGTTTCAGTAGCAATCGGAGAACTTGCAAGAGGAATAGAAGTAAACTTAGATATGGTATCAGTAAAATATCTAGGACTTAGTGGAACAGAACTTGCAATCAGTGAATCTCAAGAAAGAATGGCAGTTGTTATAGCTCCAGAAAACAGAGAAAAATTTGAACAATTAATGAAAGAAGAAAACCTTGAAACAAGACTTGTTGCAAAAGTAACAGAAAAAGAAAATCTTGTTATAAAATTCAGAGGGGAAACAATAGTTGATATAGCAAGAAGCTTCCTTGATACAAACGGAGTAAGACAAGAGCAGGACGTAAAAGTAATTGCTCCAGTTAAACAAGAAATGTTTAAATCTGAAAAAACAGGAACAGTTGAAGAAAAATTAACAGCAACTCTTAAAGATATGAACGTAGCATCTCAAAGAGGAATGATAGAAATGTTTGACTCAACAGTTGGACGTTCAACAGTTCTTATGCCTTTCGGAGGAAAATATCAGTTAACAGAAAGTGAAGCAAGTGTACAAAAATTCCCTACACGTGGATTTACAAATACAGCATCAGTTATGGCTTATGGATTTAACCCATACATTTCTGAAAAATCTCCATATTTAGGAGCAATCTATGCAGTTATAGAATCTCTTGCAAGACTTACTTCAGTAGGAGCAGATTATAGAAAAGCAAGACTTACTTTCCAAGAATATTTTGAAAGATTAGGAAAAGAACCAACAAGATGGGGAAAACCATTTATGGCACTTCTTGGAGCATTAGAAGCTCAAGTTGAATTTGAAACTCCTGCAATTGGAGGAAAAGACAGTATGAGCGGAACATTTAAAAATATAGACGTTCCACCTACACTGATTTCTTTTGCAGTGACAACAGAAAAAACACAAAATATTGTTTCTTCTGAATTCAAAACAGCAGGAAACTACATTTATTTAGTAAAACCTGAATACAACAGCGACTTCACTCCAAAATACGATACAGTAAAAGCTGTATTTGACAATGTAAGAAAAGAAATGCTTAACGGAAACATTGTTTCAGCATCTGTTGTAAAATTCGGAGGAGCTGCTGAAGCTCTTATGAAAATGGCTTTCGGAAATAAACTTGGAGTTAATGTTGAAACAACTGAAGAATTATTTGATTTAATGCCGGGAGCATTAGTTGTTGAAAGCAGAGAAAAACTTTCTTTCGGATCTTTACTTGGAACAGTTGAAGATACAAAAGAAATAAGAATAAACGGAGCAGTAATAAATATTGATAAAGCAATATCTGACTGGGAAGAAAGATATGCAAAAATTTATCCATACGATACAGGAGCAAAAGCTGAAAAAGTATTTGCACCAACAGAGAAAAAAGGAAATATGAAACAAAAAGCATCTGTATTATACGATAAACCAAAAGTTTTAGTTCTTGCATTCCCTGGAACAAACTCAGAATATGATACAGCAAAAGCATTTGAAAGAGCCGGCGGAGAAGCTGAAATATTTGTTATCAATAACTTAACAGTTAAAGATATGGAAGCTTCAATAGAAGAACTTAGCAGAAAAATAAAAGAAAGTCAGATAGTAATGCTTCCAGGAGGATTCAGTGCAGGAGACGAGCCGGACGGATCAGGTAAATTTATAACAAATATTTTACAAAATCCAAAAGTTAAAGCTGCAATAAAAGAATTCCTTGCTAAAGAAGGATTAATGCTAGGAATTTGTAACGGATTCCAAGCACTTATAAAATCAGGATTACTTCCATACGGAGATATGGATAAATTAAATGAAAATTCTCCTACATTATTCAGAAACGACATCAACCGTCACGTTTCAAGAATAGCTACAACAAGAATAGCTTCAAATTCATCTCCATGGCTTTCATCTTTTGAAATAGGTGATATGCACTCAATGACACTTTCACACGGAGAAGGAAAATTTGTTGTAAGCGAAGAGTTTGCAAAAGAATTATTTGAAAACGGACAGGTTGCAACTCAATATTGTAATCTTGAAGGAGAACCTACAATGGACGGAAAATATAACCTTAATGGTTCATGTTACGCTATTGAAGGAATCACATCAAAAGACGGACATATTTTTGGAAAAATGGGTCACTCAGAACGTTATGAAGATGGAATTTTCAAAAATATTTATGGAGAAAAGATGCAAGACATCTTCCAAAATGGAGTAAACTTCTTTAAAAAATAATAGAGAAAACTTCAGATGAGAAGGCATTGTATTATTTATTTACTAAAATTTTTAATTATTATACAAGTCGTATAAAAAGGAAGAGGAAAAAATAAAATGAGAGAATTTGATTATATATTAGATGAAATTCATGAAGAATGTGGAGTATTTGGAATTTACAATGTAGAGAACGCAGCTCAGTCAGCTTATTACGGGCTGCACTCTCTTCAACATAGAGGACAGCAGGGAGCAGGAATTGCAACTTCTGACAATGGACATATTTTAAGACACAGAGGAAGCGGGCTTGTAATAGAAGTTTTTAATGCTGAAAATATATCTGCATTAAAAGGAGATATGGCAATAGGTCATGTGAGAATGGGAGATCATAAAGCTCCAGGAATAGAAAATATTCAGCCCCTTTTAGTTCGTTCTCACCTTGGAGATTTTAGTGTTGCTCATAATGGAAAAATAGTAAACGGGGATCAGCTTAGAATGCAGCTTGAATTTGAAGGAAGTATATTCCAGTCATCTTCAGACAGTGAAATTCTATGTCACCTTATTCAAAAAGAATCAGGAACATTTACTGAAAAACTTACAAAAGCAGTAGCAAAACTTGAAGGAGCTTTTTCCTTTGTAGTTATGACAGGAAACACAATCTATGCAATAAGAGATAAAAACGGTCTTCACCCTCTTTCATTAGCTCAAATGGGAGAAGGATATGTAGTAAGTTCAGAAACAGTTGCTTTTGAAACTTTAGGAGCGAAATTCCTAAGAAGTATAAAGCCAGGAGAAATAGTAAAAATAAGCAGAGATGGAATACAATCAATATTCTATACAAATGGAACTCAAGATAAAATGTGTTCAATGGAATTTATTTATTTCTCAAGACCTGACAGCACAATAAATGGTCTTAATGTACATACATCAAGAAGAATATGCGGAAGAATTCTTGCAGAAGAAAGTCCATGTCCAGAAGCTGATATGGTTATAGGAGTTCCAGATTCATCACTTTCTGCAGCAGTTGGATATGCTGATGGTTCAGGACTTCCATATGAAACAGGACTTATTAAAAACCGTTATATAGGAAGAACATTTATTCAGCCTACACAAAAAGAAAGAGAAAGAGGAGTTAAAATGAAACTTTCTCCAATGTCTTCTGTAATAGCTGGTAAAAAAATTGTTCTTGTTGACGATTCAATTGTAAGAGGAACAACAAGTAAATATATAATAAAATTATTAAAAGAAGCAGGAGCAAAAGAAGTTCATGTAAGAATTGCTTCTCCTGCAATGATAGCTCCATGTTTCTATGGAGTTGACACATCAAGTCTTAAAGATTTAATCAGTGCAAGAATGAGTTTAGAAGAATTAAGAGAATATATATCTGCTGATTCACTAGCATTCTTATCAGTTGAAGGATTAAGAAAAGGACTTGGAGATAATATTTGTGCAGCATGTTTTGATAAACAATATCCAACATATCTGTTTGGACTAGATAAAAAATTTAAAGAAGAAAAGGAAGGTAAATAAAAGATGAGTAAAAAATATATGGAATCAGGTGTAAACTTAGAAGCTGGATACGAATCAGTGAGAAGAATAAAATCTCACGTTGAGAGAACAAAAGTAAAGGGAATGATAGACAGTTTAGGTGCATTTGGAGGAATGTTTGACTTATCATCTTTAGGATATAAAGAGCCTGTTCTTATCAGTGGAACAGATGGTGTTGGAACAAAACTTATGCTTGCTTTTGAAATGGATAAACACGACACAATAGGTCAAGACGTTGTGGCAATGTGTGTAAACGACGTTTTAGTACAAGGGGCTATGCCTATATTCTTCCTTGATTATGTTGCAGTTGGTAAAAACTTCCCAGAACAGATAGAACAAATCGTAAAAGGTGTTGCTGACGGCTGCGTTCTTTCTGAATG
The DNA here is from genome assembly GCA_900541465.1 of uncultured Fusobacterium sp. Classification (GTDB taxonomy): domain Bacteria; phylum Fusobacteriota; class Fusobacteriia; order Fusobacteriales; family Fusobacteriaceae; genus Fusobacterium_B. The sequence goes on from UQJY01000006.1 coordinate 46,423, forward strand.
CGGACTTATCGGAGGAGAAACAGCAGAAATGCCTGATATGTATGAAGTAGGAGATTATGACCTTGCTGGATTCTGTGTTGGTGTTGTTGAAAAAAGCAAATTAATAACAGGGGCAAATGTTAAAAAAGGAAATAAAATCATAGGACTTACTTCTTCAGGAGTTCACTCAAACGGATTCTCTCTTGTAAGAAAAATAGTTATGAAAGATAAACAGCTTGACTTAAACGGATATAAAGATGTATTTGGAGGAAAATCTTTGGGAGAAACTCTTCTTGCTCCAACAAGAATTTATGTTAAAACAATAAAAGCATTATTAAATGAAGTTGAAGTAAATGGAATGTGCCATATAACAGGTGGAGGTTTCTATGAAAATGTGCCTAGAATTCTTCCTGAAGGATTACAGGCAAAAATTGATACAAAAGCAATAGATACTCCAGAAATATTTAAATTCCTTGCTAAAGAAGGAGATGTACCTAAAGAAGATATGTACAACGTATTCAACATGGGTATAGGATTTATGATTGTTGTTGATGAAGACAAAGTTGAAAAAACTATGGAAGTTTTAAAAGCTAACGGAGAAAAACCTGTACTTCTTGGAGAAATCGTTGAAGGTGAAGGAGTAGACCTTATATGGTAAGAGTAGCTGTATTCGCTTCTGGAAACGGAGGGAATTTTGAAAGTTTAGTAAGAACAAGCAGAGAGTGGGACAACCCACCATGCAGAATAGAACTTTTAATAGTTGATAAAAAGAATGCTTTTGCTATAAAAAGAGCTGAAAATTTAGGGATACCATGTTATGTGGTTTCTCTAAAGGAATGTGCTGACAAGAAAGAATATGAAGAAAAAATAATAAAAATTTTAGAAGATAATAATATTGAGCTTGTGGCTCTTGCAGGATATATGAAAATAATCTCAGAAGTTTTATTAAATGCTTACAGAAATAAAATCATAAATATTCATCCAGCATATCTTCCTAATTTTCCTGGAAAAGATGGAATAGGAGATGCTTTTAGAGCAGGAGCAAGTGAAACAGGAGTAACAATTCACTATGTTGATGAAGGGGTAGATTCAGGAGAGATAATTTATCAAGAGAAATTAATAATTGATAAATCTTGGGATATTGAAAAACTTGAAGAAGAAATTCATAAGATTGAACATAGAATTTATCCAATGGTGTTAAAACAACTTTGTGAAAAAATTGAGGAGGAAAGAAACTAAATGAAAAGAGCATTAATAAGTGTTTCAGATAAAACAGGAATAATAGAGTTTGCAAAAGAATTAAGTACATTAGGATATGAAATAATATCAACAGGAGGAACTAAAAAAGCCCTTGATGATGCAGGACTTAAAACTCTTTCTATATCTGATGTAACTCATTTTCCTGAAATGATGGACGGAAGAGTAAAAACTCTTCACCCAAATGTTCACGGAGGACTTCTTTGTGTAAGAGACAATGAAGAACATATGAAAGATTTAGTTGAAAATAAAATTGAACTAATAGATTTAGTAGTTGTAAATCTTTATCCATTCAAAGAAACTCTTAAAAAAGGCGGAACACACGAAGAGCTTATTGAAAATATAGATATTGGCGGACCAAGCATGTTAAGAAGTGCTGCTAAAAATCACAAATTTGTAACAGTTTGTGTTGATCCAAAAGATTATGAAAGAGTAATTGCTGAAATAAGAGAACATGGAGATACAACTTTAGAATTCAGACAAGAACTTGCAGCAAAAGTTTTCAGAACAACGGCAGCATACGATTCACTTATAGCTGGATATTTAACAAGTAAACTTGGAATAGAATATCCTGAAAAATTAACTCTTACTTATGAAAAAGTTCAAGATTTAAGATATGGAGAAAATCCTCATCAATCAGCAGCATTCTATTCTTGTCCAATGGTTGGATATTCAATAGCAGGAGCAAAACAGCTTCACGGTAAAGAATTATCATATAACAATATTCAAGATGCAAACGGAGCTATTGAAATCTTAAGAGAATTTAAAGATGGTAAAAAAGCTGTAGTTGCTGTAAAACATACAAATCCTTGTGGTGTAGGACTTGGAAACACATTAAAAGAAGCATGGGATAAAGCATATGCAGCAGACCCTATCTCTATATTTGGAGGAATCGTTGCAGTAAACGATACAGTTGATGAAGTTGTTGCAGCAGAACTTCATAAATTATTCTTAGAAATTGTAATTGCTCCGGCATTTACAGAAAAAGCTCTTGAAATATTAATGGCTAAGAAAAATATAAGACTTATGACTCTTGATATAAACAAAGAAATTGTAAATAAACAAAGAGTTATGGGAGTAAATGATGGACTTCTTGTTCAAGATATAGATTTTGGAGAAGTAAAAGCTGAAGATTTAGTTTGTGTTACTGAAACAAGACCAACAGCTGAAGATATTGAAGAATTATTATTCGGATGGAAAGTTGTTAAAAATGTAAAATCAAATGCAATAGTAATAAGCAAAGGAAATCAGACTCTGGGAGTCGGGGCAGGACAAATGAACAGAGTTGGAGCAGCAAAAATTGCTCTTGAGCAGGCTGGAGAAAAATCTAAAGGTTCATATATGTCATCAGATGCTTTCTTCCCTATGCCTGATACAGTTGAACTTGCAGTTAAACATGGAGTAAAAGCTATAATTCAGCCAGGTGGATCTATAAAAGATCAGCTTTCAATAGATGTGTGCAATGCCCATGGAATAGCAATGGTATTCACAAAAATGAGACACTTCAAACACTAATCATAAAAAATGTTATAAGGAGTATTTTAAATGAAAATATTAGTTATAGGAAAAGGTGGAAGAGAACATGCTCTTGCATGGAAACTTAATCAAAGTCCTTTAGTTGATAAAGTATATATAGCTCCTGGAAATCCGGGAACAGCTGCATTTGGAATAAATGTTGATATTAAAGACAGTGACATAAAAGCTCTTGCAGATTTTGCAGAAAAAGAAAAAATAGATTTAACAGTTGTAGGTCCTGAAACAACTCTTGCTCTAGGAGCTGCTGATGAATTTGAAGCAAGAGGGCTTAAAATATTCGGGCCGAGAAAAGATGTTGCAAGACTTGAAAGCAGTAAAGATTTTGCAAAACATATTATGAATAAATACAATGTTCCAACAGGGGCATATGAAACATTTACAGATTTTGAAAATGCAAAAGCATATGTTTTAAAACATGGAGCACCAATCGTTATAAAAGAAGACGGACTTAAAGCTGGAAAAGGTGTAACAGTTGCAATGAAAATAGAAGAGGCAATAGAAGCTCTTGAAATAGCTTTTGCAATTCCAGATAACAAAGTTGTAATAGAAGAATATCTTGATGGATTTGAATTTTCTCTTATAGCTCTTGCTCATGAAGACAAAGTTATCCCTTTAGAAGTTGGACAAGACCATAAAAGAGTTTTTGACGGAGATAAAGGGCCAAACACAGGAGGAATGGGAGTATATTCACCTGTAAGAAGAGTTACAAAAGAAATAATAGATGCAAGTGTTAATGAAATTATAAGACCTACTCTTGAAGGACTTAAAAAAGAAGGACTTTCATTTACAGGATTTATTTTTGCAGGAATAATGGATACTAAGGAAGGTGTTAAAACTATAGAGTTTAATGCAAGATTTGGAGATCCTGAAGCAGAAGCAATTCTTCCAAGAATGGAAAGTGACCTTGTACAATTAATCCTTGATATAATGAATGGAAAAGAAGCTGAAGTTAAATGGAGTGAAAAAACAACTGTAGGTGTTGTTTTAGCTTCTGAAGGATATCCAGCTTCTTCAACTTCAAATGCTGAAATAGAAATTGAAGATGGAATGGAATCTATACTTTTCCATATGGGAACTAAAGAGGAAAATGGAAAACTTTACACTAACGGTGGAAGAGTTCTAATCGTTGTGGCAGAGGGAGATACTCTTGCTGAAGCCAAAGAAAAAGCATACAATGACATCGAAAAAATAAAATGTGAAAAATTATTTTTTAGACATGACATAGGTGCAAAAGATGTGGTATAATAGTTCCTATACCATAAAAAAATTAGAAAATAAATTATTAAAAAATTAAGTATAAAAAGGAGTAAAAAGCCAATGGATACAATGAACGGAAAGATTGTAAAAGAAGCAATAACTTTTGATGACGTTCTGCTAATACCTGCAGAATCTCATGTATTACCTCAAGACATTAACTTAAAAACTAAGCTTACTAAAAAAATAACTTTAAACGTGCCTATTCTTAGTGCTGCAATGGATACAGTTACAGAAGCAGATCTTGCAATAGCTCTTGCAAGACAAGGTGGACTTGGATTTATCCACAAAAACATGACTATTGAAGAACAGGCTAAAGAAGTAGATAAAGTTAAAAGAAATGAAAGCGGTATGATAAAAGACCCTATCACTTTAACTAAAGATTGTACTCTTGCAGATGCAGATGAACTTATGGGACAATATAAAATTTCTGGTCTTCCTGTAATTGAAGAAGATGGAAAATTAATTGGAATCATCACAAACAGAGACTTAAAATACAGAAAAGATTACGATACTCCTGTTATTGATGTAATGACAAAAGAAAATCTAATAACTGCTCCAGTTGGAACAGGATTAGAAGAAGCAAAAGAAATCTTAATATCTAACAGAATAGAAAAACTTCCAATAGTTGACGAAAATGGATACTTAAAAGGATTAATCACTATAAAAGATATAGATAAAATAGTTGAATATCCAAATGCCTGCAAAGATGAGCATGGAAGATTAAGAGTTGGAGCAGCTGTTGGAGTTGGAAACGATACTCTTGAAAGAGTTGCAGCTCTTGTAAAAGCTGGTGCAGATATAATAACTGTTGACTCTGCTCACGGACATTCAGCTGGAGTTATAAGAAGAGTAAAAGAAATAAGAGATGCTTTCCCTGATATTCAATTAGTTGCAGGAAACATTGTTACTGCTGAAGCAGCTCTTGCTTTAATAGAAGCTGGTGTTGACGCTGTTAAAGTTGGTATCGGACCTGGATCAATCTGTACAACAAGAGTTGTTGCAGGGGTTGGAGTTCCTCAGCTTACTGCTGTAAACGACGTATACCAAGTATGTAAAGAAAGAGGAATCGGAGTTATAGCTGACGGAGGAATTAAACTTTCTGGAGATATAGTTAAAGCTCTTGCTTCTGGTGCTGACTGTGTAATGCTTGGAGGAGTTCTTGCTGGAACAAAAGAAGCTCCTGGTGAAGAAGTTATTTATGAAGGAAGAAGATATAAAGTTTATGTTGGAATGGGTTCTCTTGCAGCAATGAAGAGAGGTTCAAAAGACAGATACTTCCAAAATGATGCTAAGAAATTAGTTCCTGAAGGAATTGAAGGAAGAATAGCTTACAGAGGAGACCTTAAAGACGTTATATTCCAGCTTTGCGGAGGAATCAGAGCAGGTATGGGATACTGTGGAACTCCTACAATAAAAGATCTTCAATTAAATGGAAAATTTGTTAAAATCACTGGTGCAGGATTAAAAGAAAGCCACCCTCACGATATTCAAATAACAAAAGAAGCTCCTAACTATTCAAGATAATAAAAAATTTTTTAAGGGACTGTTGCATTTTTGCAATGGTCCTTTTTATATTGTAAAAAAGTGGAATATATGGTATAAAATTATTTGGGAAGAATAGAAAATTTAATTTAAAATTGGTGGAGAGATATGGAAAAAGTTATAGTCAACCATAAAAGGACAAAAGTTGTATTTGATACAGAAAATAGGATTTATACTAAATATTTTTATCCTAAATTTGATAAAAGATTAAAATATTTTTTAGGATTTAGGAAATATCCAGGGAAAAATTATAAATATATTTCTGATATTTTGGAAAAAGAGGGAATAAAAGTAGCAGAAATTGTAAATTTTAATAAATATAGTGTTTCAACAAAAGAAATAACTGGGAAAGATTTATCAGAAGAACTTATAAATTCTGAAAAAGAAAGAGGAAAAGAGCTGATAAATAAATATATTGAAATGGTTTCTAAAATTATAAATCTGGGAATATATTTTGGAGATTTTAATTTTGATAATTTTATAGTTTATCAAAATGAATTGTATGCAATAGACTTGGAAGATTATAGAAAAGATTTCTTTTCAACTTATAGAAAGAAGTCTCTGATAAAAAGGTTAAAACGTCAGCTTGTTGAAAGAACAGAAATTATTGGAAAAATGTCAGATTTTTATGATGGAAATAACGTTTTTAATGAAATAGAGAAAAGATTAAAATAGGAGGGAGTTTTTCCCTCCTAAAATTTTTATATAAATCCTAAAACCTGCAGAGATTTTTTTTCACAGGTAATTTTTAAAGGTGATACCGGACCGGGTTCTCCGTCAATATCAGTATTGTAGTTATTTTCAATATCTATTTCTAGTTTATCAGTTTTAAAATGTATAATTCCTTTCGGGTATTCAAGATTTTTCTTTAAAATAAATTGTGATACAAAAGTAAGTTTTTCTAAAATATTTTCTCCATCTACAATGATTACATCAAGCATACCGTCATCGACTAAAGAATCGTGAGCTATTTCAAATCCTCCTGCTGTTCTTCCGTTGAAAACAAAGAATAAAATAGACGAACCATTAAAATTTTTATGCTCAGATTTAACAGAAAGATTTAATTTTTTAAAGTTTGGAAGCTCTTTTAAACCTGTAAAATAATAAGCAAGTTTACCAAAAGTATTTTTCTGGTTTGTCGGTGTTTTTTGTGAAACATCTGTAAAAAGTCCGCAGCTGAAAATATTTATAAAATATTTATCATTTACTTTTCCTAAATCAATAAGTTTTGGCGAACTTTTTAAAATCATATCAACAGACTGTCTTATGCTGTGGGGCATGCCAATTACATGAGCAAAATCATTTGCAGTTCCTGCTGGAAGAACAGCGATTGGAATATTCAAATTTTTGTTTTTTATAATATTTACAATCTGATTTACTGTTCCATCTCCTCCGGAAATAAGAATATGGTCATAAGAATCGTTAATATCAATGAAAGCATTTTCTAAATCTGCATTGTAGCTTATACGAAACGGCACAATAATATAATTATTTTTTTGATAAGCATTTATAATATAATCAAGATATTTTAAAATTTCACGTTCTCCTGAGAATGGATTGTAAATAAATTTTACTTTTTTCATAAAAGTCTCCTTATTTTTTATATATAATTCCATCAGAAGAAATAGTTCTTTCTTTTGGAATAAAATTTTTATTAATAATACTTTTTTCAGAATGATGTTCAGAATATTTTATATTAGCCAAATCAATAAGAGAATAAATAATATCTTCAGAACAATAAGGATTATTTAGAGAAGATTTTATATTATTTATATTTTCCTTATGATAATCATTATATAATGGAGAACTCCAGAAAATCATGGGAATTTCAACTCCTCTTAAAGTATTTATTGGAGGAGGTGATGACGTTGTATTAAGCTCATCATGAACATCTTGACCATGGTCAGAAAGATAAAGAATAAAAGAATTTAGATTTCTTAAATTGTTATCTTCTATAATTGATTTTACAATAACACTGTCATTGTATACTAATGAATTATCATAATGATTAACATCTTCTTTATGAAGAATTTGATTTTTATTAAAAAATTCTTCAGTGCTGTCAAGAGGAAATGTAATAAAATTATTTGGATATCTGTATTTATAACCAGGATGACTGCCGAATAAATGCACAACAATAAATTTTTTCTTTGCTGTTTTATCATTAATTGCATTTTTAAACATTGGAAGAAGTTTTTCATCATAATTTTTTTCTTCTTTATCAGCTAAATAAAGTTCTTGAGTAAAGTTTACGACATCAGCTCTATGAATTACAGCACTAAGTCCTGCACCTCTAAAAGCAAAATCTTCTTGATTACTTATCCAATAAGTTTTGAAGCCGGCTTTTTTCATAAATAACCCCTAAGTTTTTTATATTTGTTATAAAAAATTCTATATTTTGTTTTTTATTATACCATATTTTTTTATTTCATTGAAAAATTTTGGTTAAATAAAAATAGAAAAAAGGGAAAGAAAGGTGTAAAAAAAGTATATAATTTGTTATAATATTTTAAGAATAGTATTATTTTATTTTAGCGAGGGAAGTATAATGAGAAAAAAATTATTAATTCATAATGGAAATATTTCTATTGGCGGGCAGGAGAAAATGCTGATGGAATTTTTGAATATACTTGATTCTAAAAAATATGAAATTTTATTATTAATAGAAGAAAATAATGGGAAGAGAAATGATTATATAGATAGAATTCCTAAATGGATAGATTATAAATTTCTAACAACAGAAGAATTTATGAATAAAATAGAAAAATACCAAGGAAGTAAAAACTTTTTAAAAAAACTTTATTACTCTCATCTTTTGAAATTAAAAAAGAAAATCTCACTTAAAGAATTAAGAAAATATTTAAATTTTTCAGATATAATTATAGATTATGATATGGGACTTTTAAGAAATCTTCATAAAATTAATCTGCAAAATAAAAAAATTATAGGCTGGAGTCATGCAGGAAGCGGAGAACTTTTAAAAAAGAAACAGAAAAGAGAAAATGTAAATAAATATGACTGTATTGTAACTATAAATGAAACTATGAAAAATGGATATTTAAAAAACTACAATAATAAAGAAATTGTTAAAATATATAATTTTTTAGATTTTGATTTAATAGAAAAAAAAGCAGAAGAAAAATTAGAAAAAGACTATGGAAAATATATAATAAGTGTTGGTTCTCTTACAGAAAATAAAAATCATAAACTGCTTATAAATGCTTTTAAAATTTTAAAAGAGAAATATAAGATTTCTGAGAAATTATTAATTGCAGGAGAGGGAAAAGAAAGAGAAAATCTTGAAAAACAGATAAAAGAATTAAATTTAGGAAATGATGTACTTTTATTAGGGCAGAAAGAAAATCCGTATAAATATATAAAAAATTCAGAATTATATATATTACCATCAAAAGCGGAAGGGTTTTCTTTGACTTTAGTAGAAGCAATGTGTCTAAAAAAAATGATTGTGTCTACTCATAATAATGGTTCTGAAGAATTAGTGAGAGAAAATAAATATGGAGTTTTAGTAGAAAATAATGCTAATGAAATGGCAGAAAAAATAAATTATTATTTGGAAAATAAAAATGAAAGAAAAAAATATGAAGAACTAGGTTATGAAAGAGCAAAAGATTTTAGTAAAGAAAATGGAAAGAAAGTTATAGAGGAGTTTATTGACAGGTTATGAAAATTTATATAATCGGTAATATTGATAAAGAAATAGAAGAAAAATTAAAAAGCAGTAAAAATAATATAATGTATAAGAATATAATAAATGCTGTAGTAAATTGTATTTTTGGAAGAGGGAAAATAATTTATTCAAAAGAAAAAAATAATTTTCTTGAATTAGCAGAAAAAGTATTAAAAATACCATATTTATATGGAAGAATAGAAAATACTTTAGAATTTCAAAATCACTATGCAAAAATAAAGAAATATGAAATACCTGTTTTAATGTACCATCAGTTTGTAAAAAAGGCAGAAGACGGTGGAAAAATAAAATTATTTGTTACAGAAAAACAATTTGAAATACAGTTAAAAATTTTAAAATTTTTAGGATATAAAACAATTACTTTTAATGATTTAATAAAAATCGGCTTAGAAAACAGATTTGATAAAAAATATATAATTCTTACAGTTGATGACGGATATAAAGATAATTACGAAATACTTTTCCCAATGCTTAAAAAATACAATATGAAAGCAGTAATATTTTTAGTATCAGATTTAAAATATAATAAATGGACAATGGAAAGTGACAATGAAAAAAAATTTATGCTTATGTCTGATGACGAAGTGAGAGAAATGCAGGAAAGCGGACATATTGAATTTGGAGGACATACATTGTCACATATAAGTTTTTTAAAAGCGTCTGATGAAGAAGCAGAGAAAGAAATTTTTGAAGATAAAAAAATAACGGAAAAAAGATTAGGAAAAGAATTAAATATTTTTGCTTATCCATATGGTCATAGAAAAGAAGAGACAAAAGAAATGGTAAAAAAGGCAGGATATAAATTTGCAGTATCAACAGATACAGGCAGTGGGATATTTACAGAGGATTTATATGATATAAGAAGAACAGCCATTGATAAAACTTCTGTATTCGATTTTTTAAGAAAAATATCTCCGGGATATGCTCAGTATAAAGCAAAAAAATATAAAAATAAAAGAGGATAATTTATTATGATAAGAAAATTAAACAGAGTTTTTCAAGATTATATGAGAAAAAAAAGACTTGCTTTTGGAAAAAAAATTTGGGATAAAAAAACAGAGAAATTTCCAATAAAGGAAGGAAAATTTTTGGAAGAAAATAATATAAAATCGATATTATTTTTAAGATATGACGGCAAGATAGGGGATATGGTAGTAAATACTCTTATGTTCAGAGAAATTAAAAAAAATTATCCTGATATAAAAATAGGTGTTGTTGCAAGAGGCGGGGCATCACAAATTTTAAGAAATAATACCTATGTTGATAATATCTATAACTATATTAAAAAGAAAAATGAAATAAAAAAACTTGCGGAAAAAATAGCAGAGGAAAAATATGATCTGCTTATAGATTTTTCTGAAATGTTAAGAGTAAATCAAATGATGTTTATTAATAAATGTCAGGCAAAATTTAATATGGGGCTTAACAGAGAAAATTGGGAAATGTTTGATATAAGCTACGATATGCCAAAAGGAAATTTCCATATTTCAGAACTTTATAAAAAAGTGTTAAATATTCTTGGAATAGAAAATGTGAGTATAGATTATGATTTACATTTTTCTGCAGAAGAAAAAGAAATTGTTGAAAAAAAATTAGAAAAATATAAAGATAAAAAAATTTATGTGTTAAATCCTTTTGCAGCAAGCAGGCACAGAAATATAAACAAAGAAAATATAAAAAAAATAGTTGATATAATTTTAAAAAAAGAAAACAGGGTAGTTTTTGTTATAGGTGAAAAAGGAAGGAAAAATGATATTTTAGAAATTGTAAAAAATTATAAAGAAAATGTTGTTTATCCGGAGCTGAACAATATTATGGAAACAGCTTATTTAATAAAAAAATCTGATTTTGTAGTAAGTCCGGATACTTCCATAGTTCATATTGCAGCAGCTTTTAAAAAACCAATGGCTGCAATTTATAGATGGGATAGTAGTGAAGAAAATCAGGTGAATAAAGATTTGTGGTCGCCAAATTATAAAGAAGCAGTACAGGTATTTTCAAAAGATTTTGATGTAAAAAAAGGCGAAGAGCCTGATATTAATAAATTTGATATTAATGAATTGGATAAGATTATAAATAATTAAATTTAGGGAGTTTTAAAAATGGGGAAAGTAAAAATTTTAAAAACGTCTTACTTGAAAAGAAAAATAAGAGAGACTATTGTAAAAGTATTTTTGCTGGATTATAAATTTTTAAAAAATAAAAAAGAAAATAAAAATATTTTAATAATAACAATGGATGCTTTGGGAGATAATATTGTAAAGAGCAGAACAATAGAAATTCTTGCTGAAGAATATGGAAAAGAAAATATTTATATTTTATGTAAAAATAAATGGAAAATTTTATATGAAATGCAGGGATATAAAAATATTTTTGTAGATGAAACAAAGTGGAACATTTTTTATAAAATCAAATTATATAGAAAATTAAATAAAATAGGGTTTTCTAAAATAGCAATTATAAATCATTCATATATCCCACATGAAGTAGATTATATTTATTGTGGTGAAAAGTATGATACTTCTGAGTCTGTAGATTATATTTTGGAAAAACATGTCATATTACTTAATAAAATGTTAAAAAGAAAATTTACTCTTGGAGATGTAAAACCTGATATAAGAAAATATTTTCCTGAGAAGAAATATGAAAATATAATAAGTATAGCTGTTGGAACAGCAGACTATCCTAAAACACCGACATATAATAATTTAAAATTATATATTATAGGCTTATTAAATAAATTTCCAAATAAAAAAATTTTATTATTAGGAAGTGGAGATAAGCAACAAAAAACAGCAAAGGATTTAATTAATGAAATTTCTTCTGAAAGAATAGTGGATTTGATAGACAAAATAAACTTAAAAGAGGTAATGCAGATAATAAAAGACAGTGATCTATTTATTGGTGGAGATTCTGGGTTGTATAATATAGCTTTTGCATTAAATAAAAAAATAATATGTCTTCATTGGGACAGTAACAAAAGTGCATGGGAACATAATTTTAATAATGTAAAAATTTTAAAAGGTAATGGGACAGAAAAAGATAAAAATGAAAAATATGGAACACCAACTTTAAACAGTATAACTTTTGAGCAGATAGAAAATGCTATAAATAAATTGGGGGAATAATTGGGTATGAAATTAAAAAAAGCATATGTAAGAGATTTGGTGAATAGTTCAATAATAAATTTTATTTTTAAATTTTGCAGTTTTAAAAATGATGGAAAAATATTAGTTAAATCGATGGATGGAATTGGAGATATTCTTGTAAGAAGTAGACTTGCAGAAAAAATTATTGAAAAATATGGAAATGAAAATGTATATTTTTTAATGAAAGACCATTATAAAAATATAGGAGAAATGTTAGGATATAATGTAATAGGAATTCCAAGAAAATCAGAGAAAAATCTTTTTAAAAGATTAAAAATGATGTATCAAATAAATAAAAAATATAGTCCTCAAAAATTTTTAAATATTGAGTTTGGAAATGACAGCATAATTGCAAATATTTCTGCAAAAGAAAAAGTAGGAATTCTTGACTTGTCAGAAAATTCTGAAAAATATAATAAATATTATACTAAATACATTAATGTATTTAAAAATAATAAAAAGATTTTGGATATTATCAAAGAAATTGGAGAAGGAATATTGAATATTGAGTTAAATTTAAAAGAGATAACTCCTGATTTAAGAGATAAATTTAATGTTACAGAAAAAAATATAGTAATCGCTGTTGGTTCTACTGCAAGAGATAGAGTATGTAGTCCTTTAAAAATGGCAGAATATACAAAAATATTAAAAGAAAAATTTCCAGATGAGGAAGTGATTTTAGTGGGAAATGGTGAATTACAATTAAAATATGCTGAAAAACTTATTGAGCTATTGCCAAATATTAAATTTAAGAATATGGTAAATGAGACTTCTCTTAAAGAAGTTTTTGATCTTGTAGCAGGTTCAAAAATATTTATTGGTTTTGAGTCAGGGTTGTACAATCTTTGTTTTACATTAAGAAAAAAAGGAATAGGATTATTTAAAGATACAACAGTCCCCTTTGCTCATGATGTGCCTTGGTTAAAAAATATAGGACCAGATGAAAAGGAAGAAATAATTTTTGATGAAAACTACCCTGATGAAAAAATTAATAAGATATCAGTAGAAAAATTTAAGAAGGTACTAGAGGAATTAATATGAAAAAAAATATAATTATAAGAAGCGGAAGTTTAAGAATGGGGGGATTAGAAAGAGTTCTTATTGAGGTATTACAGACAATAGATAAAAAAAAATATAATATTACTTTAGTAATAGATGATGATTGCGGTGAAGGTAATATATTTGAAAAGGATATCCCAAAAGAAATTCCATATTATTTTTTGAAATCAAAAGAATTAATAGAAAAAACAGAATATTATAAAGAAAAAAGAAAAAATTTATTTTGCAAATTAATGTATAATTTATATATGAATTTTGAGACGTTTATAATGTGTAAAAATATGAAAAATTTATTGAACAAATTGGATAAAGCAGACTTATTAATAGATTTTGATGCAGGAGCTTCAAAGTATATTAATAAATTAAGAAATATTAATAAAAAAGTTGTGTGGATTCATAATTCAATTCCTAAATTGAAAAAAAAGAAATCTAAAATAGAGAGATTTGGAAAAAGATTAGAAAATTATGATAAAGTAGTTGCTATTTGTGATGAAATGAAAGAAGAGTTAGGAGATATTTATCCAAAAATAAAAAATAAAATTGTGAGAATTTATAATCCTTTTGACTTTGAAAGAGTTTTAAAGTTATCGAATGATGATTCAGAGTTAAATTTTACTCAAAAAGAGGAATTAAAAAAAGATTACTGCTTAGCTATTTCAAGATTAGATACAGTTCAAAAAGATTATTTAACACTAATAAAAGCATTTAAAATCTTAAAAGACAAGAAAATATATAAAAAATTATATATTATAGGAGATGGTCCTTCAAAAGAAGAAATTCAAAGTATGATAGAGAAATATGATTTAAAAGAACAGATAAAATTAATAGGACGGTTTAAAAATCCATATGTCTGGTTAAAATATTGTGATTTTTTTGTTCATAGTTCAAAATATGAGGGATTCGGATTAGTTTTAGTAGAAGCTGCAATTTTAAACAAATTAGTAATTTCTTCAAATTGTCCTGTTGGTCCAACAGAAATTTTGGAACAAGGAAAGAGCGGAATATTATTTGATGTTGGAAATGCAGAAATGTTAGCTGAAAAATTAGAAAAAGTTTTATCAAACAAAGAAGTCAGAAAAAAATATATAGAAAACATGGATAAAAGAAAATATGATTTTTCTAAAGAAAAAGTTATTAAAGAATATGAAAAATTAATTGATGAATTATAGGGAGAAAAAATTGATTATAGAAAAGATTAAGTATGAAGATTGGGAAATTTATTCTCCAAAATCTAATATTAAATTAGGAAAATTAGTATTAGATAAAGAATATAAAGTTGTAAAAATTTTAAAAGATACCAACAGAAATTATGTAGCTGTAATTTTAATTGAAAATAAGAAATATATTTTAAAAGGTTTTAAATCAGAGGTAATCATCCCACAAAGAAAAATACAAACTCTTTTAAAAAAAGGTGAGGCTTTAACAACTTTAGAAAATGGTTTAGAAGCTATAGAAAATGGAATAACTGAATTAGTAAAACCGCTTACTGCAATTATAAAAAAGAAACTTTTTATAGAAGAAAGCTTTTTAATAATGGAATATGTAGATGGAAGAAATCTGAGTACAGAAAAAGATGTAGATGAAGTTATAAAAATAACAAAGAAATTTCATAGATTAAATAGATACCATGGAGATTTGAATACATCAAATTTTTTAATAAATAAAGACGGAATTAAGATACTTGATACTCAAATGAAAAAAGAAAAAAAGTTATTTTTTAAAAGAGGATACGATTTATTAACCTTAAAAGAAGATTTGCTGGTACGAAGTCTTAATTATTCAGTTGAAGAAAAATATGGAAATTTTAATAAAGATATAGGATATTTTACAGCTAAATTAATGAAGAAAATAAAAAATTTAAAATTTATAAAGAAAATAAAAAAGAAAAAGAAAAAGTTGAGAGAAAAAGGATGGAGAATATAATGTTAATAATTAAAGAGAAGTATATGCAAATAAAAGAAATAGTTTTATATTTGTTTGGACTTAGTTTCTTTTATAACTTTGATATAAGTAAAATATTTTTAAGTTTAATGATTTTATTTATTTTAATTGATATTTTTTATTTTAAAGAAAAATTAGAATGTGGTAATGATAAATTAAGAAACTTTATATTTTTTTTAGTAATAGGTGGAACAATTTGGAATTTTATGGCAGATTTTAATTATAGAGCTGCCAGAGCATATTTAAAAATAAATAGATATGCAGTGATAATATTTTATTTATATCCGTTGGTTAAATATAAAAAAGAAATTTTAAGAAATTTTTTAATTTCTATACTTTTAAGCTATTGTATATTACTTTTTAAAGGAATAAAATTTTATGAATTAAATAGAAATTTAAATTATTATAGATTTGATGCTTTTGAAGGAGTAATGGATGTAGCTGTATTGGTAGCAGTAGTAAGTGCATTCTTTTTTGGAAACTTAATACAGGAAAAAGATAAAAAATTAAAAATTATAAATTTAATTTTATTTTTGAGTTCCTTATTTTTAATTGTGATTACTCAAACAAGAGCTTCTATGCTTGCCTTAATTGGAGCAGCGGGCTGTATGCTGATTTTTAATAAAAATTTAAAATTAATAATAGCAAGTTTTGTTCTTGGATGTCTACTTTTATTTGGATTTATGCAGACACCACAGGCAAGAAGATTCAAAACAAATACTTTTAATGTAAAAGTTTCAACTGATAATATGTCAAATGGATTAAGAGTTGAAATGTGGAAAAATGCAATTTGGAGATTTAAGCAGCATCCTATAATGGGAAGTGGAACAAAGCAAGACTATGAATTATTTAGCAAGTATGTAGAAAATATGCCAGAAACAACAGAAACAGAAAAAATATATAAAAATGTATTTAGAAATGGATTTGATGATGCTCATTGTATGTATTTAAATGCACTAACAGATAATGGATTATTTTTTTTAGTGCAGCTTATTTTTATTTTTGCTGTCTTACCTTATATTTTGATAGTAAATAAAAATTATAAGTATAGGCTACCTCTTGTTGGAGGATTGTCAGCATATTATATATTTGGAGTTGTATGGCCTATATGGAGACATGGTTGGGACCCAATGTTATTATGGACATTGATAGCTTTGCTTTGCTGCGGATATATCTATAAAGATACTAAGGAAATAAAAAATGAAAAATAAAAAAATTATACTATCTTTAGACAAAATTATAATAAATCAAAAAGAAATATTAATTGAAAAATTAAATAATATTTTTTCTGAAGCAAAATATTTTTATGGAAGTGAAAAGCAGAAAAAAGATGTAACAATTTATGAAAAAATATTAAAAGAATTGAATAGAAAAAAATATTTAAAAAGACATACAGATGTGCTATTAAAAAAACAGAATTTAAAATATCATAATAAAATATTAAAAAATTTTTTAGATATTGATTATGTTCTTATGATTGGTGGAATATATTATTCAAAAGAATTTATTGAGTTGGTAAAAGAAAAAAATTCTAAAATTAAATTTATATTATTTTTGTGGGATAAATTTGATAGAAATAAAATAAAAGAATTAAAAAATATATATGACATTGTTTATACTTTTGAGAAAAGCGATGCAGCAGAAAATCACATAAACTGGAGACCAAGTTTCTATGTTGATGAAAAAAAAGACTTAATAAAAGATATTGATTTATATTTTTTAGGAGAAAATAGAGATAGAGAAAGATATGAATATATAAACAGATTATATAATTTTTGTATGGAAAATGGTCTTAGAAAAAATATTAAACTTTTCTCAAGAAAAAAATTAAAAAATGTTAATCCAGATATAATAACATATAAAAGAATTCCATATGAAGAAAACTTAAATAATATTCAAAAAACCAGAGTAACTTTTGAAAAAAATATTGAAAACCAATATGGATTAAGTCTGCGTTCATTAGAATGCCTTGGATATGAGACAAAACTAATAACTACAAATAAAGATATAAAAACTTATGATTTTTATAACTCTGAAAATATTTATGTAATTGAAAATGTTAATGATATAGATAAAATTCCTATTAATTTTTTCAAGGAAAAATATAAAAAAGTTGATAATGAAATATTAAAAAGATATTCTTTTGAAGGATTTATAGATGAAATATTTAAAAATGTAGATGAGGAGTAGAAAATGAAAGGAATAATACTTGCAGGAGGATCAGGCACAAGACTTTATCCTGTTACAAAAGCAATATCAAAACAAATAACACCAATTTATGATAAACCTATGATTTATTATCCATTATCAGTTTTAATGTTAGCTGGAATAAAAGATATTTTAGTTATCTCTACTCCTCGTGATGTACTTGTATTTGAAGAACTTTTAGGTAATGGAAAGGATTTTGGTTTAAATATTTCTTATGCAGTGCAGGAAAAACCAAATGGTCTTGCTGAAGCATTTTTAATCGGAGAAGAATTTATTGGAAATGATTCTTGTGCTTTAGTTTTAGGAGATAATATTTTTTACGGTCATGGATTTACAGGAATGCTTAAAGAAGCTGAAGCAAAAAAAGTAGGAGCAACAATATTTGGTTATTATGTAAACAATCCAAAAGATTTTGGAGTTGTAGAATTTGATGAAAATGGAAAAGCAATTTCTCTTGAAGAAAAACCACAAAATCCAAAATCAAATTATGCAATCCCAGGATTATATTTCTATGACAATACAGTAGTAGAAAAGGCTAAGAAAGTAAAACCATCAAAAAGAGGAGAATTAGAAATTACAACTCTTAATGAGATGTATTTAAACGAAGGAACCCTTAATGCAGTGAGTATGGGAAGAGGAATGGCATGGCTTGATACAGGAACACATGATGGACTTTTAGAAGCAAGTAATTTTGTAAAAACAATCCAGTCAAGACAAAGTGTAATGGTAGCTTGTCCTGAAGAAATTGCATATAGAAATGGCTGGATAACAAAAGAAAAAATAAAAGAACTTGCTGAACCTTTAATAAAATCTCACTACGGAAAATATTTAATGAATCTTATTGAGGAGAAATAAAAAATGTCAAAGTTTAAAAAAATAGAAACAGGAATAGATGGGCTATATATAATTGAGCCAACTGTTTTTGGAGATAACAGAGGATTTTTTTTAGAATCATATAATAAAAAAGAATTTGAAGAGATTGGAATAACAGATGAATTTGTACAGGATAATCATTCAAAATCTAAAAAAGGAGTTTTAAGAGGACTTCATTTTCAAACAAAACATTCACAGGGAAAACTTGTAAGAGTAATAAAAGGCTCTGTCTTTGATGTTGCAGTAGATTTAAGAGAAGGAAGTAAAACTTTTGGAAAATGGTTTGGTGTGGAACTTTCTGCAGAAAATAAAAAAATGTTTTTCATTCCTGAAAATTTTGCACATGGATTTTTAACTCTTGAAGATGAAACAGAATTTA
>UQJY01000007.1 GCA_900541465.1 uncultured Fusobacterium sp.
ATGATATATCAGATTATATAAGATTTTACAATGAAGAAAGATTACAAAAAAATTTAGGAAATAGAAGTCCTTTAGAATACAGAAAATTTAAAGAAAAAATGTCAATAATTGAGTTGAGCACTTGACAGGGTACAGATCAAAAATGCCTTTATGTTTTACTGGCACATGTTCATTGACAAGCTCAACCAAAAAGGAAAAATCAAAAATCCAACTTTCATTTTGCAGATGCTTAAACACTCCTCTTTCCTCCCTGTAATGAGCAGGTATCTCTTTCCCTTGTTGCTTCAACTTCTTTCTGAACTGTCTTTTTACTCTCTCGTTTCGCCTGAAATTATTAAATTCAAAAGCTAAGTTCTTTTTTATTTTCTTTAAATATTTAACTGGTTTGGTAAGCATCTCATTGACAAGACTTTTTAAAAAAATGTCCTCAAGAACATCATTCAATAAAAATGTTTTCAGGCTGTTATCCAGTCCTGCACGCTCCATTACATTTCTGAAATAGTCTTGCCCGAACAAAACTTCAATTCTCGTCAGTTGCTTGTCAAGCATGATGTTATGATTTAGATACATTTCAAAAGTTTTATCATAGAGCTTTATAACCTTGCCTGTGTTGCCTTTTTTAAAGTCTGATATTTTAGAGTTTAAATACAAACTTCTATCTTTTTTTATGCTTCTTGGTATATCTTCATTTCTAAAGCTGGATATAACAAGAGCCTTTTTATAGTTTGCACGACCAATTAAAAGGACAACTTCTTGCAATGTTTCAAAGTCTGCAACTATCGTTGTATCTAATTCTATTTCTTTGATTTTTGCCTCAGTAATGTCAATTTCTATCCCAATATTTGAAAGTTTTTTTAATACGATTTCAATACTTTCTTTTAATTGTGCAAGATTTGAGTTATATACATTATGCCCGTTTATTATTTTGCTGGGGTTAAGTTCAAGAGTGGAAAAGTCATAAATATCTCCAGTATCTCTGCTGTTCCTTGTGTAAGACATCGAGAACACTCCAAACTCTGTATATTCAACCTTTTCAACGATTTCTTTTTTTTGTGTATATCTCGTTTCTTTTTCAAGGTCATCAAAGTTCAAAACTTTCAAGTTATTAAGAACTATCCTGTCAATACCGATGCTTTCAAGTTTTGTTATATCGACCTGCATTTCACACCTCCTGTCACTTAGTTTTACCGTCCCCTATCCCGAAACATTATCATTTCAACCTTACTTTCTTATCTTCTTTTTTCTCTGCTGTATATATAGATTATTGTTAAAGCAGAGCCAACAACAACCCCAACAGCACACCCAGCTAAAAACATAAGCATCGCATACACCTCCGTGAAATTTTTACAAAAAAAAGAGGAATTAAGACACGCATCACTGCGACCCTTAACTCCTCTATTGAGTTCTATCGGTAAATTTAATTTTATTTAAAACAGATTACTGTTATTTCTCCGCATTTTTTACATTTTAAAGTGATGCTTTCGCCGTCACTTGCAATGACATTGCTCGGAAATTCGATATATCCGTCTTTTTTACTCTCAAAAATAAAACTATTGCATTCTTTACAATAATTTCTTTTGTTCTTCATTTCACTTTTTTTTAAAATTATTTTCATGCACATATTAGCACACAAAAATTAAATTTGCAAATTTATTTTTTTAATGCTCTCTCCTTAATTATTTTTTACTTGCTTATATCATATCACATTTTTTTAAAAATAAAAGAGGTTTTGAAAAATAGTGTACTAATATTAGTACACTTTTTTTGAGAGAGCCAAAAAATAAAAAAATCTCGGGAAAATTCCGAGATTTTCAGTTTATTTTTTAATTAAAATTGTTCCAGCCTCTTCATCAAAAATTAATTGAACTTCTCTGTCTTCTTTTGTAAGTTGCATTTTTCTGACCCAACTCACTGGCAGAGTTATTCTCGAAGTATCTGAGCCTTTCCCACTTTTAGACCAAAGTATCTTTGCTGTTCGTATGTCTTTCTTTTCCATATTAACCCCCTTGATTATTTTTGAAGTTAATGCTATAATACAATTAATCGATAAATTCAAACATTTAATAAAAACTCTTGAATTAATTTTTAAGAGTTTTTATTTTTTTTGTTTTTATACCATTTGTAAAGCCGATACGAAAATTCTATTGTTTTACCAACTATCACAATCACAAGTAATATTTTCCAAATTTTATCACTCATACCTCAACACCTCCAAAGCTATAAAGAGAGAGGGGAAGGGAGGGGGGATTTTACTCCCCTTTGTACCTCCTAATAACTTTCTTTAGGAATTTGATAAAAACTATCATCAGCTTTATAAATTCCACAAGTGTTACTATTTTCCCGATAAATTCAAACATGTGTTGCTTTTCCTCCCTTCATGTATATATTGTATATCGTATACGATAGAAAGTCAAGATATTTTTTAAAAAAGTGGGAAAAATCCCACCTTTTACATTTAATCTTTTAAACTCTTTGCAACAATATTTCTCATTTTTTCTCTTTTCATATCTATTTTTTCGGATTTAAAAGTTTCAAAATAGCTTAAGCTGTCATCTCTTTTTATTTTTACAAGCTCATCAATCTCATCATAAATTTTTGTAAGCTCATTTTTTAAATCTAATATTTTATCTTCTATATGCTCAGCTTCCTTTATCTTTTCTATCATCAACCTTATTGCCCAATCGTCAGATAATTTATTTACATTTTCCCTTTTTCCTAAAAAAGTTTCTGCAAGAACATCTTTAGCTTTTAACTGGTAAATCATTAGTTTACTTTTCAATTCATCATCAAATCTTGCAGGGTTTATTTTTGCTAACCATATAGGCAGATAGTCAAGTTCTATCATTAGAACTTCTTGTGTTCCGCCGTTTGTGCAAAGGGGGGTGAATTTTAACCCCCCTTTCAAAAGTTCATCTTTTTGAAGTTTAGCTCTTTGATTTCTTTTTTGGTCTTTGGTCATTTTTAAATTATCACATATAGATTTTACAGAAATATAAATTTTATTATTTTCAATCACCGATAAAATTTGCTGCCCTTGAAATTCAACATTTTTAATTAAATTATTCATTTTTTGCACCTCCAAGTTTCCAAGCAATTTCAAGTGCCAAATCTTGACTTAGGACATAAAAAGGTTCACTGATACCTTTCAGAATAACTTTGAACAATCCATTTTCACATTTTACAATTCTCATATTTACCTCCAAATATTAATTTATTTTTGGGGCAAAATATGATACAATACAGTTGTTGGGCGGTATTGTATTATATCGTTGCCCTGCTTTGAACTACGGTTTGAGGTGGGGCTTTTATTATTCAGCCAGTTTTTTTATAGTGATTTCTTTTTTTTCTCTGTTATATATCATCAAAATTTTGTTATCTTCTTTTGATATTTGCATATCCTTAACCCATTCCATAGGCAAATTTGTTTTTGGCGTATATGACCCACTGCCACCTTTTGCAAAATTGACTGTTTTTTTTACTTCTTCCATTTTCTCACCTCGTGCCGTTCGCTATAAAATAATAATATCACTTTTGACGAACGGCGTCAAGATATTTTTTTATTTTTTAAAAAAGTGTACTAATATTAGTACAGGAATTAAAAAATTTTTTATGATACATATAATTTTAATGAAAATCGCCAAACCACAGAAATAGAGCCTTTCAGAGCATAAAAAAAAGAGAGTTTACACTCTCTTTTTTCAATTAAGCCCATTTTAAGCCCAACAGGCTTTTTTTATAACCTTAAATTAAGTATTTATACAGTTTTATGAAGTTTGTGATATTATTCCCACTCAATTGTTGCTGGTGGCTTAGAAGAAATATCGTAAGTTAATCTATTGATTCCTTTAACTTCGTTGATAATTCTGTTTGAAACTTTTTCTAAAAATTCATAAGGAAGTCTTGACCAAGTTGCAGTCATGAAGTCTATTGTGTTTGCAGATCTTAAAACAGCAGTATATTCGTAAGTTCTAACGTCTCCCATAACTCCAACAGATTTTACAGGAAGAAGAACAACAAAAGCCTGGCTTACTTTATTATAAAGGTCAGCATTTCTTAATTCTTCAATGAAGATGTTGTCAGCTTCTCTTAAGATGTCAGCTTTTTCTTTAGTAACTTCTCCTAAAATTCTGATTCCAAGTCCAGGTCCTGGGAATGGGTGTCTGTCAATCATGTGATCAGGAATTCCTAATTCTCTTCCAACAGCTCTTACTTCATCTTTAAATAATTCTCTTAAAGGCTCAAGAAGAGTGAATTTCATATCTTCAGGAAGTCCACCAACATTATGGTGAGATTTAATAGTCATAGAAGGTCCTTTTACAGATTGAGATTCTATAACGTCAGGATAAATTGTTCCTTGTGCTAGGAAGTCAACATCTGTAAGTTTTCCAGCTTCTTCATTAAATACTTCTATAAATTCTTTTCCGATTATTTTTCTTTTAGCTTCAGGATCAGAAACTCCTGCAAGTTTGAATAAGAATCTAGCTTCAGCATTTACACATTTGATGTTCATATGGAAGTTTTCTCCATAAATTTTCATAACATTTAATGCTTCGCCTTTTCTTAATAGTCCAGTATCAACGAAGATACAAGTTAATTGGTCTCCGATTGCTTTGTGGATAAGAGTTGCAGCAACAGAAGAGTCAACTCCTCCAGAAAGTCCAAGAAGAACTTTTTTATCCCCAACAGTTTTTCTTATTTTTTCGATTGTATCTTCGATATAGTTTGACATGCTCCAGTTCTTTTCACATTTAGCTATATTAAATACGAAATTTCTGTAAAGTTCTTTTCCATATTCAGTGTGAGTAACTTCTGGGTGGAATTGAACACAATAGATATTTTTTTCAGGGTTGCATGCAGTTGCAATACAAGAATCTGTATGAGCAATTTGTATAAATCCAGGAGCAAGCTGAGTAACATGGTCTTGGTGGCTCATCCAAACTTGAGAGTTATTTGGAATTCCTTCAAAAAGAGGGTTAGCTGCATCATCAAGTATAAGCTGAGCTTTTCCGAATTCCTGCTTATCAGCACATTCAACTTTTCCTCCTAAAAGGTGAGTTGTAAGCTGCATTCCATAGCAAACAGCAAGAACTGGAATTCCTAAATCATATATTTTTTTGTCTATCATGAAAGCGTCTTCTAAATAAACAGAAGCAGGTCCTCCAGAAAGGATAATTCCTTTAGGTTCTCTTTCAACGATTTTTTCAAGTGGTTCGAAATATGGAACTATTTCAGCAAATACTCCCATTTCTCTTATTCTTCTAGCTATCAATTGGTTATATTGAGAACCAAAGTCAAGTATAAGAATACTGTTCTTTTTCATTAATACCTCCAAAAAATTTTAATATTATAAAATAATAATTTTTTAATTAACAATTAAATTATTTTAATTAGAATGGAAATTCATCGTCGTCAAAATCATTTCCAACAGGAGCAGATTTTACAGGCTCGGCAGCTTTTTGGTATCCGTCGCTGTAATTTCCACTGTTGTAAGAAGAATCATCTCCAGATCCGTTTTTGCTTTCAAGAAATTCAACAGTATCAACTAAAACATCATAAGAAGTTCTTTTTTCACCGTTCATTTCATATCTGTTCATTTGAATTCTTCCCTGAACTCCGACTTTTCTACCTTTTCTTAGGTATTCTCCAATAAGTTCAGCAGTTTTTCCAAATGCAACACAGTTTATAAAATCAGCCTCTCCTTTTGCAAAAGGTCTGTCAACAGCTAAAGAAAATCTTGAATATGCTTTACCGCTTTGACCAAATTTTAGTTCAGGGTCTCTGGTAAGTCTTCCTGTTAAAATAACTAAATTCATAAATCTTCCTCCTAAATAAATCATAATTAATTAATAATAATTATAACAGAAAAGCAAATTAAAAACAACGAAAATTGTCGTACTTTATTCAATATTAATTATATTTATGATATAATTGATAAGGAAATAAAAAACGGAGGAAAGATAAATGAAAAGGATAGTATTATTAGATGTCAGTGCAATTATGTACAGAGCTTTTTACGGAAATATGAATTTCAGAACAAAAAATGAGCCAACAGGGGCAGTGTATGGATTTACTAATACCCTTTTAAGCATTATAAAGGAATTTTCTCCGGATTATATTGGGGCAGCTCAAGATATAAAAAGGGCTGAATTAAAAAGAAGTGAAATATATAAAGATTATAAAAATAACAGGGAAGCTATGCCTGAAGATCTTCTTGTTCAAGTTGGAAGAATTGAACAAGTTTTAGATTCATTCGGAATTGACAGATTTAAAATAATGGGCTATGAAGCTGACGATGTTATGGGGACAATCGGAAAGAAATTTTCAAAGGAAGATTATGAAATTTTTATTGTGACAGGGGATAAAGATTTAACACAGCTTCTTGATAAAAATATAAATATTGCTCTTCTTGGAAAAGGAGATGGGGGAGGATTTAAAGTTCTTTCAACAGCTGAAGATGTGAAAGAACATCTTGGAGTTTATCCAGAAATGATTCCAGATTTTTTTGGGCTTATTGGAGACAGCAGTGACGGGATTCCTGGTGTAAGAAAAGTTGGACCGAAAAAAGCAATTCCTATGCTTGAAAAATATGGAAATCTTGAAGGAATTTATGAGAATATAGAAAATTTAAGAGAGATTTCTGGAATAGGGCCGTCTCTTATAAATAATATAAAAGAAGATAGAGAGATTGCTTTTTTAAGCAGAAAACTTGCAACAATTGAAACAAATATTCCTCTTGATATAAAAATTGAGGATTTAGAATATCATATTGACAATAAAAAACTTTTGGCACTTTTCAGAGAACTTGGATTTAAGGCTCTTATAAAAAGAATGGGGCTTAGTGAAGAAGAGGA
The DNA here is from genome assembly GCA_900541465.1 of uncultured Fusobacterium sp. GTDB lineage: Bacteria > Fusobacteriota > Fusobacteriia > Fusobacteriales > Fusobacteriaceae > Fusobacterium_B. Next base: position 6,852 of record UQJY01000007.1, read on the forward strand.
AAAAGAAGAAAAGGCTGAAGAAAAAACTTCTGAACCGACAGGACAGCTTGGGCTTTTTAGTATGGGAGCAGAGCCTGTTTCAAAATCTAAAAAAGAAAAAGATGCAGAAATTATGATTGTTGATTCAGAAGAAAAATTTAAAATAATGTATGAAGATTTAAAATCTGAAGAGTATATCTATTTTTATACAGAAAACATTGGGGTTTCTTTTTCAACTGATTCAAGAGATTATTATGTTCCGTTGTATCATAATATAAAACTTGGAGAAAATTATGGAAATTTTGAAAAAGAAAGACTTAATGAAATTTTCTCAATGGATAAAAAATTTGTAACATATAATTTTAAAAATATTTTAAGAAATTTTTATAAAATTCCTACAAAAAATATGGAATTTGATGAAATGCTTGCATATCATCTTGCAACAGCTCAGACAAGGGAAGATATTGACAGCATGATTTCTGTTGAAAGTGAAAAAGGTATAAAAAAATATGCTGATATTTTTGGAAAAGAAAAGCCTGAGGAAACAGAGATTGAAAAATATGGAAATTATCTTTGTGAAAGATCAGCAGCTGTTAAGGAACTTTACCCGTCTTTAAAAGATCAGCTTGAAGAAAAAGAACTTATTTCTGTTTTAAAAGAGATAGAAATTCCATTGATAGAAGTTTTAAATGCAATGGAAGAAGAAGGGATTATGATAGATCCTGAATATTTTAATAAATTTGGAACTCAGGTTGGTGAAAAGATAAATGAACTTGAAGAAAAAATTTATGAGATAGCAGGTGGAAAATTTAATCTTAATTCTCCAAAACAGCTTGCAGAAGTTTTATTTATAAATTTAAATATTGCTCCTGTTAAAAAAACAAAAACAGGGCTTTCAACAAATGTGGAAGTTCTTGAAGAACTGGAAGCAAGAGGGGAAGAGATTGCAAAATATATTCTTGAGTATAGAAAACTTTCAAAATTGAAATCAACATATATTGATGCTCTTCCAAAATCTGCTGATAAAAATAACAGGATACACACAAACTTTAATCAGACAGGAACAGCAACAGGAAGACTTTCATCTTCTGACCCAAATCTGCAGAACATTCCTGTAAAAACAGATGACGGAATGAAAATAAGAGAAGGATTTATTGCAAAAGAGGGTTACAAACTTTTAGGAATAGATTATTCTCAGATTGAGCTTAGAGTTCTTACAGAAATTTCCGGAGATGAAAATTTAATAAAGGCATACGGCGAGGGAAAAGACCTGCATGATTTAACAGCCAGAAAAATATTCGGGCTTTCAGAAAATGATGAGGTAAAAAGAGAGCAGAGAACAGCAGCAAAAATTGTAAACTTTAGTATAATTTATGGGAAAACTGCTTTCGGGCTTTCAAAAGAATTAAAAATCACAAGAAAAGAAGCAGAAGATTATATTGCAAAATATTTTGATGAATATCCAAAAGTAAGAGAGCTTGAAACAGAGATTATAAAAAAAGCTGAAGAGACAGGATATGTGAAAACATATTTCAACAGAAGAAGAGATATTGAGGGAATTCATTCAAGAAATAAAAATATAAAAAATCAAGGTGAAAGAATGGCAGTTAATACTGTTATTCAAGGGACAGCAGCAGAAGTTATAAAAAAAGTTATGATAGAACTTTATAAATTCCTGAAAGAAAAAGAAGATATAAAAATGCTTCTTCAGGTTCATGACGAACTTATTTTTGAAATAAAAGATGAAAAGGTTGAAGAGTATAAAGCTGTTATAGAAAATATAATGAGAAACAGTGTAAAATTTGAAAATGTTAAATTGGAAGTAAACAGCTCCGTTGGAAAAAACTGGGCTGAGGCAAAATAGGAAAGGAGATTTTAGATGTCCTATACTTATCAAGTAAAAAATGAGATAATAAAAAAGGGCGGATATACAACGAAAGAAAAAATAGCAGAGCTGAGAGGAATTTTAGATGCTAAAAATGCAGTTTTTGATGACCATATTGAACTGAAGCTTGAAAGCATAGAGCTTGCCAACAGAGTTTACAGAATTTTAAAAGAGATAACAGAGCTTAAGCTTAATGTAAAATATTCTACAAGTAAAAATTTCGGCGAGCATAACATATATATTATTGGAATTGTAAATCAAAAGGGATTTAAAGATTTTTTAAAACTCCTTGAAGAATTTCGTGGAAAAGATATTCGTGAAGATGAAGAAAAAGTGTACGGTTTTATAAGGGGGCTTTTTCTTTCAACAGGATATATAAAAAGTCCTGAAAAAGAATATGCTTTAGATTTTTTTATAGATAATGAAGAAATTGCAGAAGAACTTTATGAAATTTTAGGAGACTTAGGAAAAAAAGTTTCTAAGACTAAAAAGAGAAATAAAAATCTTGTTTATTTAAGAAATTCAGAGGATATTATGGATATTCTTGTGATAAACGGCTCTATAAAAGAATTTTATAAATATGAAGAAACAACAATGATGAAAGATTTAAAAAATAAAACAATCAGAGAAATGAACTGGGAAGTTGCCAACGAGACAAAAACTCTTAATACAGGGATAAAGCAGATAAAACAGATTAATTATATCGGTGCAAAAATTGGTATAAATAATCTCACTCCTGTTTTGGAAGAGGTTGCTTTCCTAAGACTTCAAAATCCTGAAAGTTCTCTTCAGGAGCTGGCAGAGATGATAGGAATTTCAAAATCTGGAATAAGAAACAGATTTAGAAGAATTGAAGAAATTTATAATCAGCTTCTTGAAGAAAACGGAGAACAGCCAAAGGAGTAATACATTTAATTATGAAAATTATAAGAGACATATTAAAAGGAAATGAAAAATTAAAAAACAGCTATGTTGCTCTTGGAACTTTTGACGGAGTTCACAGAGGGCACAGAGTTTTAATATCTGAAGCTGTTAAAAAAGCAAAAGAAAATAATGGTGTATCTGTGGTGTTTACTTTTTCAAATCACCCAATGGAAGTTATTTTTCCAGAAAGAGTGCCTAAGATGATAAATACACTTCCTGAAAAACTTCATCTTTTGGAAGAAATGGGTGTAGATTATGTTGTGCTTCAGACTTTTGACAGAGAGTTTGCAAAATGCGACAGAGAAAAATTTATTGATGATATTTTAATAGATGCTTTGGGAGTAAAAGAAATTTTTGTCGGCTTTAATTATACTTTCGGAGAAAGAGGAGCAGGAAACACAGAATATCTTAAAAATATCTGCTGTGAAAAAGGTTTTGCTGTAAATGAAGTGCCTCCTGTTGAATATAAAGGATATGTTTTAAGCTCAACTCTTATAAGAGACCTTATTTTGAAAGGGGAACTTGAACTTGCAAACTGTTTTTTAGGAAGACCGTTTCTTATTTCAGAAATAGTTGAACATGGAAAAAAATATGGAAGACTTTTAGGATTTCCAACAGCAAATTTAAAAGTTGTTAATAAAGTTTATCCGCCTTTTGGAATTTTTGGAGGAAGTACAGTTATTGAAGGAAGAAAAGAAAAATATTCTTCAGTTGTAAATATCGGAAAAAATCCTACACTTAAACCGGGGGAACTTAGTGTTGAAGTTCATATTTTAGATTTCAGCGAAGACCTTTACGGTAAAAGAATATTTGTTGATATAGAACATTTTATGAGACCTGAAAAAAAATTCGATTCTTTTGAAGACTTAAAACACGGGATACAAAAAGATGTAGAGAATTGGAGAAAGTTTTCTGATGGAAAATAAAGAAAATAAAACTGAAAATTTTGAAAAAAATATTGAAAATAAAAATGGTATTCTTCTTAAAATAGATAATTTTGAAGGGCCTTTAGAACTTCTTCTTTATTTAATTGAGAAAAAGAAATTAAAAATATCTGAAGTAAAAATATCTCAGCTTATAGATGAATATCTTGCTGTCATTGAAAGATCAAAAAAAGATAATCTTGAAATAAAGGTTGAGTTTCTTCTTACAGCAACAGAGCTTCTTGAAATAAAAGCTATGTCAGTTCTTCATATAGATGATGAGCTTGAAACAGAAAAAGAATTGAAGCAGAAACTTGAAGATTATAAACTTTTTAAAGAAGTGACAGAAAAAATAAGCACTATGGGAAGTGAACTTAATATTTCATATTCTCGTGGCGAGGGAAGAAAAATAAGAAAAGTTGAATCTAAAGAATATGATTTAAATTCTCTTAAAAAAGAAGATCTTTTCAATGTGTATAAAAAACATTTAGATGTAGTTGATGAAGAATTTATTCAGATTAAATATGAAAAAAATTATTCTGTTGAAGAGGAGATAGAAAAGATAAAGGTAATTCTTTTTGAAAAACCTTTAACTCTTGATGAAGTTTTTTCAAGGGCAGAAAATAAAATACATCTTGTCTATATTTTCCTTGCAGTTTTAGATATATATAAGGAAGGAAAAATAGATATAATAAATAAAGACAAAGATATTTTTATAAAAAGAACAGACGCTTATTAGTGTGGAGGAACAATGTTTAAAAGTGGAATTTTAGTTATGCTTATTACACTGGTAAGCAGAGTTTTGGGCTTAGCCAGAAGTATAGTTGTAGCTTATTATTTTGGAGCATCTGCAGGGACAGATGCTTTTTTCAGTGCATTTAAAATCAGCAACTTTTTCAGACAGCTTTTAGGTGAGGGGGCATTGGGAACTTCTTTCATTCCAATGTACAATGAAAAAGTGGGGAAAGAGGGAGAGGAAGAGGGAAAGAAATTTATATTTTCCATTCTTAATATAGTTTTTATTTTTTCAGTTATCATTTCAATAGGAATGATAATTTTTTCAGATGAGATAATAAAAATTATTGTAAGCGGATTTTCTGTGGAAACAAAAGAAATTGCTTCAGGGCTTTTAAAAATAATGTCATCATATTTTATTTTTATAAGTCTTTCAGGAATGATTGGTGCAGTCCTTAATAATTTTAAGTGTTTTGTTGTTCCAGCCTCGACATCAATATTTTTTAATCTGGCAATTTTAGGTGGAGCAATCTTTTTTGGAAAAACTTACGGGATAAAAGCAATGGCTTATGGAGTTCTTGTCGGGGGATTTTTTCAGCTTATAATTGTTCTTCCGCAGTTTTTCAAAAGAGCCGGAATGTACAGATTTAAAATAGACTTTAAAGATAAATATTTAAAGAGAATTTTTTACCTTATGCTTCCAATGCTTGTGGGGATTGTAGCAAGACAATTTAATACAATAGTTGACCAATTTTTTGCTTCATATCTTGAATCTGGAGGAGTATCAGCTCTTGAAAATGCAACCCGTGTTTATAATCTTCCAATAGGAGTTTTTGGAATTTCAATTTCAACTGTAATTTATCCAGCACTTTCTAAAAAAATTGTAAATAAAAATTTTGAGGCAGTGGAAGAAGATATAAAAAGAGGTTTAAATATTCTTCTGTTTTTGGTTGTACCTTCAATGGCAGTTTTGACAATTTATTCAGAAGATGTTGTAAGGCTTATTTTTGAATATGGAAAATTTAATGGAAGAGCTGTAAAAATAACTGCCGAATCACTTTTCTATTATTCTTTAGGACTTTATTTTTATACAGCAATCCATCTTATGACAAGAGCTTTTTATGGAATGAAAAACAGCAGAGATCCTGTAAAATTTTCTGTTTCTGCAATTATCATTAATATAATTTTAAATGCTCTTCTTATAAAATCTATGGAATACAGAGGGCTTGCACTTTCAACATCTGTTGCAGCAATGATAAATTTTTCTCTGCTTTTATATACATTCAGAAAAAAATATATAAAAATAAATATGAAAAAAGTCTGGGTTTTCTTAGGAAAAGTTTTAATAATTACAGCTTTTGCAGTAGGAATGAGTTTTTATATAAAAAATATAATTTTAAAACTTGCTGTTTTTAGTGCTGTATATCTTGTTCTTTGGGGATATTCTTTATACAAAAAGAAATTAGAGGTATTCTAATGGGAATTTCAAATTATAAAGTGTATACGCCTTTAAAATATGCTGATATTATAACTGAGCTTGCAATAAAAAATTATTTCCGCAGCGAATATACAGAAAAAAAATTAGAGAACTTAAGAGCAGCAGATCTTTCATGCGGAACAGGAAATCTTCTTATTGTAATGCTTGTAAAACTTATAGAGCTTTCTAAAAAAATAACAGGAAAATATTTTTTTAATCCAGATTGGTTAAGAGGATATGATATTGATGAAAATGCTCTTGAAATTTATAAAGAAGAGGGAAAAAATATTTTAAAAAGATACAATCTTCAAGGAGAAATTTACACTTTTCTGGGAGATTCACTTTTAGAAGAAAATTTAGAGAAGTACAATATAGTTTTAGGAAACCCTCCGTATCTTGGAGAAAAAAATCATCAGGAAATTTTCAGAAAAATAAAAGAAACAGAATTTGGAAAAAAATATTATGAAGCCAAAATGGACTATTTTTATTTTTTTATAGAAAAGGGAATTGATATTCTTGAAAATGGCGGAATTTTAGTATATGTAACTACAAATTACTGGCTTAAAGCTGACAGCGGAAAAATTTTAAGAGAAAAACTTAAAAGCGAGGGACATTATACAGATATTATAGATTATAATACTTATATTTTTAAAGATGCTCCCGGTCAGCATAATATGATTTTTTCATGGAGAAAAAATTTAGAATTTTCTGAAAAAAATAAAATAGAAAATGAAAATTTTGCTGCTGAAATAGAAAAAGAAGAAAGTAAATTTATTTTGGAAAATAAAAATCTTTACAGCCAGAAAGGAAATATAATTCTTATTGATAAAGAAAACCGTCTTTTTAATGAAAGAGTAAATAAAATAAGCACACATAAACTGGGAGAAATTTTTAATATTAATCAGGGGATAGTTACAGGGTGTGATAAAGCCTTTGTCACTAAAAAATATGATGAAAAATTTAAAGATTATTTGAAACCATTTTATAAAAATAAAGATATTTTTAAATATAACTGCATAAAAGAAAATTATTTTTGGATTTACTATATGGATAAAAATCAAAGTCCCGCAGATGAACTGAAAGAAATTTTTCTCCCTCATAAAGAAAATCTTATGAAAAGACGTGAGGCAGAGAAAAAGCAGATTGAATGGTGGCAGCTTTCTTGGGCAAGAGACAGAGAGATAATGGAAGGAGAAAAAATTCTTGTGAGGCAGAGATGCAAAACTAATTTTTTTGCATACAGTAAGGGAGAATTTTACGGCAGTGCCGACATATATTATCTCACTTTAAAAGATAAAAATTTTAATATTTTTTATATTTTAGGATATCTGAACTCTGACATTTTTTACAGGTGGTATAAAAATAATGGAAAACATAAGGGGTACAATTTAGAATTTTATACAACTCCTTTAAAAGAAGTTCCATTTTTCTATCCGTCAGAAGATAAAAAAGATGAAATAAATTATATTGAAAATCTTGTGAAAGAACAGATAAAAAATTATTCTGAAGATATTCAGAAAAAAATAAATGAATATTTTAGAAAAATATATGGGAGTGTATAATTAAATGGAAAATATAGAAAAAGAGATAAAAAGGTTAAGAGAAGAGATTGAAAGATATAACTACTATTATTATTCTATGAATGAAAGTTTAATTTCAGACGTTGAATATGATAAGCTTTTAAAAAATTTAGAAAAACTGGAAAAAGAAAATCCTCAGTTTGCAAATGAATTATCACCAAGTGTAAATGTAGGTTCAAGTCTTAAAGATACAAAATTTGAAAAAGTTACTCATAAAAGCCCTATGCTTAGTCTTTCAAACAGCTATAACATAGGTGACATTGAAGATTTTATGAAAAGAGCAGAAAAAATAATTTTACAGGAAAGAAGCGGAAAAACTAAAATTGATTATGTTCTTGAAGTAAAACTTGACGGGCTTTCTATAAGTGTAACTTATGAAAAAGGAAAATTAGTTAAGGCTGTTACAAGGGGAGACGGAATAATCGGGGAAGATGTAACAGAAAATGTTATGCAGATAAAATCTGTACCAAAATTTTTAAAAGAAAATATTGATATAGAAGTGAGAGGGGAAATTGTTCTTCCTATAAGCAAATTCCATGAGCTTAATAAAAAAAGAATGGAAGAGGGAGAAGAAATTTTTGCAAATCCAAGAAATGCAGCAAGCGGAACTTTAAGACAGATAGATGCAGAAATTGTAAAAGAAAGAGGGCTGGACTGTTATTTTTATTTTATAGTGGACAGCGAAAAATATAATCTTTTAACTCATAAAGATGCTCTTGATTATATAGAAAGATTAGGGCTTAAAACAACAGGAATAGGAGAAGTTGTAGAAAGTGCAGAGGAGCTTGAAAAAAGAATAGAATTTTGGGGAACAGAAAGAGAAAAGCTTGATTACGAAACAGATGGAATGGTAATTAAGGTAAACAGTCTTGAACTTTGGAATATTTTAGGAAGCACAACAAAAAGTCCAAGATGGGCAATAGCATATAAATTTCCAGCAAAACAAGTTTCAACAAAACTTTTAGACATAACTTGGCAGGTCGGAAGAACAGGAAAAGTTACTCCTGTTGCAGAACTTGAAGAAGTGGAAGTTTCAGGAAGCAGAGTAAAAAGAGCAAGTCTTCACAATTTTGATGAGATAGAAAGAAAAGATATAAGAATAGGTGATAGGGTAATAATAGAAAAAGCTGCCGAAATTATTCCACAGGTTGTAAAATCTATTAAAGAAGTGAGAACAGGGGAAGAAAAAATTGTTGTTCCTCCTGTAAACTGTCCAATTTGTAATTCTGTTTTAGAAAAAGAAGAGGGACTTGTAGATTTAAAATGTGTAAATAAACACTGCATGGGTAAAGTTCAGGGAAAAATAGAATATTTTGTTTCAAGAGACGGAATGAATATAATCGGCTTAGGGGAAAGAATTATTGAAAGATTTTTAGAACTTGGATTTATAAAAGATATTACAGATATTTATAATCTTAAAAATTTCAGACAGAATATAGCAGGCTTAGAAAAAATGGGAGAAAAAAGTGTAGAAAATCTTTTAAATTCTATTGAAGAAAGCAAGAAAAGAGATTACTCAAAAACTTTATATGCACTAGGTATTCCATATGTTGGAAAATTTTTAGGAAATCTTCTTGCTGAAAAAAGCAAAAATATAGAAACTCTTATGAATATGACAGAGGAAGAGCTTTTAATGATAGACGGTGTTGGTGAAAAAGTTGCAAAATCTGTCTACAGTTTTATGAGAGAGCCTGTAAATATAGAAATAATAGAAAAACTTAAAAATGCGGGAGTAAATTTTACTCTTTTAAAAGAAAATAAAGTTGAAAAAGATGTTTTCCAAGGAAAAAATTTCTTAGTCACAGGAAAACTTGAGAAGTTTACAAGAAAAGAAATACAGGAAGAGATAGAAAAATTCGGAGGAAAAAATCTTTCAGCAGTGAGCAAGAATCTTGATTATCTGATTGTTGGAAAAGATGCAGGAAGCAAACTGAAAAAAGCACAGGATATCGGAACAATAAAAATATTATCTGAAGAAGAATTTTTTGAATTAATTCAAAAATAAAAAATTATAATAATGAATTTTATTTTGGTTTGTTTTCTTTGTCTGTACAAAGAAAAGTAATATGTATAATGGTTTGACTAAGAGCTTACTTTGTGATAGTATTTAGAATGTAAAGTTGTATAAAATAAATAACTAAAATAGAGAGGAACAGATAAATGGGTCTATTAAAAGCAATTTTTGGTACAAAAAATGACAGAGAAGTAAAGAGAATGAGAAAAACAGTTGCAAAAATCAATTCTCTTGAACCTGAATATGAAAAACTTTCTGACGAAGAATTAAGAGGAAAAACAGAAGAATTTAAAAAGAGACTTACAAACGGAGAAACTCTTGACGATATTCTTGTAGAAGCTTTTGCAGTTGTAAGAGAAGGATCAAAAAGAGTTTTAAGAATGAGACATTATGATGTACAGCTTATTGGTGGAATTGTTCTTCACGAAGGAAAGATCACTGAAATGAAAACAGGAGAAGGAAAAACTCTTGTGGCAACAACAGCAATATATCTTAATGCTTTAACAGGAAAGGGTGTTCATGTAATTACAGTAAATGACTACCTTGCACAAAGAGACAGAGAACAGATGGGACAGCTTTATTCTTTCTTAGGTCTTACTTCAGGAGTTATTATAAACGGACTTGATAATGAAGAAAGAAAAAAAGCATATGAGTGCGACATAACTTATGGAACAAACTCTGAATTTGGTTTTGATTATTTAAGAGACAACATGGTTTCAAGACTTGAAGATAAAGTTCAAAGAAAATTAAATTTCTGTATAGTTGACGAAGTTGACTCAATTTTAATTGACGAAGCAAGAACACCTCTTATTATTTCTGGTGCTGCAGCAAATACTGCAAAACTTTATCAGACATTCTTCCAAGTGGCAACAATGCTTGAAAGAAGCAGAGAGACAGAAAAAATTACAGATATAAAAAGAAAAAAAGAAATGAACTTCCCAGACGAAGTTTGGAAAGATTATGAAGTTGATGAGAAAGGAAAAAATGTTACTCTTACTGAAAAAGGAGTTAAGAAAGTTGAAAAAATGCTTGGACTTGACAACCTTTATTCACCAAACAACATTGAGCTTACTCACTATTTAATGCAGTCACTTAAAGCAAAAGAACTTTTTGTAAGAGATAAAGATTATCTTGTAAGAGAAAATGAAGTAATAATCATTGACGAATTTACAGGAAGAGCATTGGAAGGAAGAAGATATTCTGACGGACTTCATCAGGCAATAGAAGCAAAAGAGGGAGTTAAAATTGCAAATGAAAACCAGACTCTTGCATCAATAACTCTTCAAAACTATTTCAGAATGTATGAAAAACTTTCTGGAATGACAGGAACAGCAGAAACAGAAGCTGCAGAATTTATGCACATCTATGGTCTTGAAGTTGTAATCATTCCTACAAATAAACCTGTTATAAGAAAAGATAACGGAGATATAATTTATAAAACAAAAGAAGAAAAAATAGATGCCATTGTTGATAAAATAAAAGAACTTCATGATAAAGGTCAGCCTGTTCTTGTGGGAACAATAACAATTCAAGGATCAGAACTTTTATCTGGAAAATTAAAAGAAATGAACATTCCTCACAATGTTTTAAATGCAAAATTCCATGCTCAAGAAGCTGAAATTGTTGCACAGGCAGGAAGATACAAAGCTGTTACAATAGCAACAAACATGGCTGGTAGAGGAACAGACATAATGCTTGGAGGAAATCCAGACTTTATGGCAAAAAGTGAAGTTCCTGTAACAGATGAAAAATACAGTGAAATTTTAGAGAAATATATTGCTCAATGTGAAAAAGAAAAAGAGAAAGTAAAAGCTCTTGGAGGGCTTTACATTCTTGGAACAGAAAGACACGAATCAAGAAGAATAGACAACCAGCTTAGAGGAAGAGCAGGTAGACAGGGAGACCCTGGAGAATCTCAATTCTATTTATCACTTGAAGATGATTTGATGAAACTTTTCGGTTCTGACAGAGTAAAAACTGTTATGGAAAAATTAGGTATTCCAAAGGGAGAGCCTATTGCACATAAAATGATAAGCAAAGCTATTGAAAATGCTCAGAAAAAAGTTGAATCAAGAAACTTTGGAATCAGAAAATCTCTGCTTGAATTTGATGACGTTATGAACAAACAAAGAGAAGCTATCTATGCAAGCAGAAACGAAGCTCTTTCAAAAACAGATTTAAAAGATAATATTACAGAAATGTTAAGAGGAACTATTGAATCTGCTGTAATTGAAAGATTTGTAGGGGAATTTAAAGATGAGTGGGATATAAAAGGTCTTGCAGAATTTTTAGAAGAACACTACGGATATGAAATAAAAGATATGGAAGAATATAAATCTTTCGGAATAGAAGAGTATGCAGAAAAATTATTTAATGAAATTGAAGCTAAATATCAAGAAAGAGAAAATGAAATTGGTTCTGACTTAATGAGAGAAATAGAAAAATATGTTCTATTTGAAGTGGTTGACAACAGATGGAGAGAACACTTAAAAGCTCTTGACGGATTAAGAGAGGGAATATATTTAAGATCTTACGGTCAAAAAGATCCTGTAATAGAATATAAACTTCTTTCAGGAGAACTTTATGGAAGAATGCTTGAAACTATAAAAATGGAAACAACTTCATATATGTTTAAAGTTGTTGTAAAAACAAAAGAGCAGGCTGAAGAAGAAACAGCTTTAGGAGGAGACGACAATCCAGAAGGATTATGCCCTTGCGGAAGCGGAAAACCATACAATAAATGTTGCGGAAGATAATAACCAAATTACAGGAGGATTATTTATGAAAAAATTATTAGCTGTGGGAGTATTATTATTGGTATCTGCGTGCAGTTCTGTAAAAGTTGCAGAAAAGCATGAAATCAAAGATGAAGATATAAAAAACTGGGATAGAACAATAGCAAAAGTTGTTGTTGAAGAATCACTTATCCCTGACTGGTATGGAAACCAAAATCCAATCTATTATTTACAAAAAACAGGAAAAATGAGTGAAAAAGATTATGATTTCTTGAAAACTTTATCCGACAAAGAGCAGATTACAGAAGAAGACAGAGATAAATTTACATCTCTTCTTGACGGATATGTTTCAGGTCTTGACAGAAGTTTTTATCTTAGCGATACAAATATAAAAAACGGAAAAGGTCTTGTTGATAAAATGGTAAATGATGCTCGTCTTAGAATGGCAAATCCATCAAACCATATTCAAAATATAGTGGCAACTCCTGATGAATGGAGCGAGATTGTAGCCTTTTCACAAAAAGATGATTTGGATAAAAAAGATATAAAAAGACTTAGAAAACTTCTTAATAAATTTATAAAGAGAGCTGAATTCTTTAATGAAAACAGCTGGTATGGTTGTGAAGTATCAGACAGACTTATGGAAGTTGTAACAATTTATAAAAAAGGTGTTCTTACTAAACAAGAAAGAAATAACGTAAATGCAAAAGCTCTTTATATAGCTTACTCTCCATATCTTTCTGAACTTGAAAAATGGGATAACTAATAAAAATCAAGAGGCTATTGTTGATATTAATTAAGAAATAAAATTTTCTCCGTGAAAAATTTTTCTATTTATATTGCTCTTTTCACTAAAAATGATAAACTCGGGCTTTGCCCTCAAACATATCATTTTTTAGCGTTCACTTCGCTTCATAAATTACGAAAATTTTTTCAATCTTCTAAAATTTTATTTCTTTAATATCTTATAAATAATATAGCCTCTGTTTTTTTGTTTATAAAGAGAGGGAAAAAAGAAATGGAAAATAAAGTAATTGCTGATTTACATACACACACAGTTAATTCTGACGGGACATATACAGTTGAAGAGCTTGTGCAGAAAGCTGTTGAGAAAGGTCTTAAAGTTTTAGCTGTAACAGATCACGATACAATAGACGGGCTTCGTGATGATGAAAAAATAAAAGAATATGAAAAAAAATATGGAATTGAAATTATAAGAGGGATAGAAATGTCCTGCAATCTTGACGGAAAAGATGTTCATATTTTAGGATATTTTTTAAATCTTCAGGATAAAGAATTTTTAAGCCAGCTTGACAGAATTGCTGAAATAAGAAATGAAAGAAATGAAAAAATTATAAAAAAACTTGCTGATTTAAATCTGCCTGTAACAATGGAAGAACTTAAAGAAACAGTTCAGGGAAATGTAATAAGCAAGGCACACTTTGCTGAAATTATGCTGAAAAAAGGTTATGTAAGCTGTAAATCTGATGCTTTTAAAAATTATCTTGGAAAAGGGGGAGCAGCCTTTGTAGAAAAAAAAGATTATAAACCAGTTTCAGCAGTTGAAATTTTGAAAAAGAACGGAGCATTTGTCTCTCTTGCCCACCCAAAACTTATTACAGAAGATACAGATTATGTGGAAAGACTTATTAAAGATTTAATAAAACACGGGCTGAAAGGTCTGGAAGTAAATTATTACAGTTTTTCAGAAAAAGACAGAGAAACATATAGAAAACTTGCAGAAAAATATAATCTTATTATAACAGGTGGATCAGATTTTCACGGTGGAAACAGAGTGGAAGTTTCTCTTGGTGATACAGGATTAAATTCTTCTGAATATGAAAATCTTAAAAAAAGTTTGAAAATTATGTAAAAAACAGCTAGAATTTAATATATAGAAAAGTTTACGGAGGTAAAATAATGATAATAGTAACTGGTGCAGCCGGATTTATAGGAAGTGCTTTTATTTGGAAATTAAATGAAATGGGAATTACTGATATTTTAGCAGTTGATAAAATGAGAACAGAAGATAAATGGTTAAATCTTAGAAAAAGAGATTATGCTGACTGGATGGACAGAGATAATCTTTTTGACTGGCTTAGTGACGAAAAAAATGCTGAAAAAATTACAGCAGTTGCTCACTTTGGAGCCTGCTCAGCTACAACTGAAAAAGACGGAGATTTTTTAATGAGCAACAACTTTGGATATACAAAAAAATTATGGAATTTCTGTGCAGAGCATAATATAAACTTTGTAAATGCTTCATCAGCTGCAACATATGGAGCAGGAGAACAAGGGTATAATGACGACATCACAGTGGAAGAATTTCACAAACTTCTTCCATTAAACAAATATGGATATTCTAAAAAACTTTTTGACGACTGGTCATTTAAACAGACAAGAACTCCAAAACAATGGATAAGCTGTAAATTCTTTAATGTTTACGGGCCGCAAGAATATCATAAAGGAAGAATGGCTTCAATGGTATTCCACACATTCCACCAATATAAAGAAAACGGAGGAGTAAAACTTTTCAAATCTCATAAAGAGGGATATGCTGACGGTGAACAGTTAAGAGATTTCGTTTATATAAAAGACGTTGTAGATTTATTATATTATTTCTTAACAGAAGAAGTACCATCAGGTGTTTATAATGTTGGAACAGGAAAAGCAAGAAGTTTTAAAGATCTTTCTATGGCAACAATGAGAGCAGCTTCTGGAAATCCTGAATTAAAAGAGGAAGATGTTATAGAATTTATTCCTATGCCTGAAGATTTAAGAGGAAAATATCAATATTTTACAGAAGCAAAAATGGATAAAGTAAAAAGAGCAGGATATAATAAAAAATTCCATACTCTTGAAGAGGGAGTATATGATTACGTTGTAAACTATCTTGCAAAAGAAGATCCATATCTATAATTTAGGGGGAAATGAAAGATGAATCCTTTTTTACTTGTGATACTTCTTGGAATAGTGCAGGGGGTAACTGAATTTCTTCCAATCAGCAGTACAGGGCATATGATTTTGGTTGAAAGATTTATAAACAGCCCAAATATAAGCAAACATTTTATGGATAACTTTCTTGTTATAGTTCAGTTTGGTTCTATAATTTCTGTTCTTCTTTATTTCTGGGGAGATATTCACCCATTTGTAAAAGACAGAGAAGTCTTAATTGAAAGAGTTACTTTATGGAGCAAAATTGTTGTGGGAGTTATTCCAGCTGGTGTAATAGGTTTTCTTGCAGATGATTATATAACAGAAATGTTTATGGGAAATACAAAAATTGTTGCGATAATGCTTATAGTTTACGGAATAATTTTATATTTTATAGAAGATAAATTAAAAGCAAGAAAAATAACTTCACTGAAAGATATTTCATATAAGATGGCATTTGCTGTTGGAGTTTTTCAGTGTCTTGCAATGATACCGGGAACTTCAAGATCTGGGGCAACTATTGTTGGAGCATTGCTTTTAGGGCTTTCTAAAAGTGTAGCTGCGGAATTTTCATTTTTCCTAGCAATTCCAACAATGTTTGGGGCAACACTTTTAAAGCTTATGAAAAGCGGGCTTAGTTTTACACCAGAAGAATGGAAACTTATGTTTCTTGGTTCATTTGTTGCTTTTGTTGTAGCATACATCGTAATAAAATGGTTTATGGGATATATTAAAACAAGAACATTTAAACTTTTTGGAGTTTACAGAATAATTTTAGGAATATTAGTTCTGCTTCTTATAAAATAAAAAAGGAGTATTAATATGGACAGAGAAACTTTTTTGGAAATTTTAAAAAAGGGAAAGATGATGAGGGCATCTGATATTCATCTCCTTGCAGGGGAAGTTCCTGTGTTCAGAATAAACGGAAAACTTATAAGAATAGAAGAATATAATAATTTTACAAAAGAGGATATGAAAAACCTATCCTCTTTTGTTGTCAAAGAAGAGGACAGAAAAACTTTTGAAAAAAACAGGGAGCTTGATTTTTCTTTTAAAAATGATGAGATTAACTGCCGTATAAATATTTTTTATGAAAGAGAAAATATCGGCATGAGCATAAGACTTGTGAGAGAAGAGCCTTTTACTTTGGAAGAGCTTGGAATAAATAAAAAAATATATGATATTTTAGAAAGAAGACAGGGGCTTATCATTGTATCAGGAAAAAGCGGAAGCGGAAAAAGCAGCACTCTTGCAGGGATAATAGAAAAATTTAACAGAGAAGAAAATTTAAATATTCTTACAATAGAAGACCCTGTTGAATATATTTTTAAAAATAAAAAAAGTATAATAAGACAGAGAGAAGTTGGAAGAGATACTAAAAATTTTATTGAGGGAATGAAATCCGGTCTCCGTCAGGATATTGATATAATAATGGTTGGAGAATTAAGAGAAAATGAAAGTATTGAAATAGCTCTTACAGCAGCTGAAACAGGGCATCTTGTTCTTGCAACTCTTCATACAAACGGAGCAGTGGATACTATTGACAGGATAATTTCTGTATTTCCTGAAAATAAAAAAAATCTTATTGAAAGACAGCTTGCTTCAAATCTTGTGGGAGTAATTTATCAGGAACTTATAGACGGAAAAGACGATACAAGAGTTCCTCTTTGTGAAATGCTTTATATAAACAGAGGAATTGAAAATCTTATAAGAAACGGCAAAATAAATCAGATACAATCTTTTATTGATATAAGCGGACGTGACGGAATGCTTAATAAAGAAGAGTGTCTGAAAGATTTGTGGAGAGAAAACAAGATAAGTGAAAAGCAGTATAATGAGATGGTGAGAAATATAAAAAGAAACAGGTAGTACTTATAAAAATAAAATTTTATACCGTGAAAATTATTTTCTATTTATTTTGTTCGTTTCACTAAAAACGACAAACTCACTTTCGCTCAGACATGTCGTTTTTTAGCGTTCAACTTACTGCATAAATTACGAAAAAATTTTCAATCTCCTAAAATTTTATTTTCATTTATTAAATTTTTATATTTCTGTTAAAAAAAGAGAATTGAAGAAAGGAAAAAAGTTGAAAATTAATTTAGATTTTAATATAAAAGATGATACTATTTATGAGTTTAAAAAAGTTATGCTTCCAGATGTGGAAATTGAAACTTTAAATGTAAAAACTCTTGAAGAAAACAGTGATATAATTTCTCTTGAGCTTAGTTCAGGGGAAAACAGATTTGTTTTTACGTTAAAAAATTACAGTGACAAAATGGTTGACCAGAAAATTGTAATGATAAAAGCAGGTCTTTTAAAACTTTTTAAAAAAGTTTATCCATGGGGAGCTTTAATGGGAGTAAGACCAACAAAACTTGTGAGACGTTTTCTTATAATGGGATATTCTTACGAAGAGATTGATGAAATATTAGAAAAACTTTATTTTGCTTTCCCTGAAAAAAGAAAACTTCTTATTGATGTGGTGAAAAAAGAAAGCCTTTACCTTAATGATAAAGCTGTGAATATGTATATTGGAATACCATACTGCCCCACAAGATGTAAATACTGTTCATTTGCCTCTTATGAAATTAACAGCAAACTTGGAAAATTTTATCCTCAGTTTGTAGAAACTCTTCTTGAAGAGATTAAACTTACAGGAGAAATGCTTAAGGGTAAAAACTGCAGAATAGAATCTCTTTATATGGGAGGGGGAACTCCAAGTATTCTTACAGAAAAAGATTTAAAAAGAGTTATTGATGCAGTGTATAAAAATATAAATCTTGAGCATTTAAAAGAATTTACTTTTGAAGCTGGAAGAGAGGACACTTTAAATCTTGAAAAACTTCAGATTTTAAAAGATGAAGGAGTGGATAGAGTAAGTCTTAACCCTCAAAGTTTTAATGAACATATTTTAAAAGAGCTTAACAGAAATTTTGATAGAAAACATTTTGATGAAATATTTAAAGAAATAAAAAGACTTGGATTTATTGTAAATATGGATTTAATTTTAGGACTTCCTGGGGAGAGTGTTGAAGATATTTTAAAAACTCTTAATGAAGTTAGAAAATATGATATAGACAATCTTACAATCCATGCTCTTGCGATAAAAAACGGTTCAAAGCTTGTAAGAGATAAATATAAAATAACAGATATTGAAAATGAAAGAATAGAAGAGGAAATAAAAAAACTTACAGAAGAGATGGATTTAAAACCATATTATCTTTACAGACAGAAAAACAGCTTAGACTGGGGAGAAAATGTAGGATATTCTAAAGAGGGAAAAGAATCAATATTTAATATTGAAATGATAGAAGAAAATCAATCTACAATAGCTCTTGGCGGAGGAGCAATCAGCAAAAAAGTTGAAATGGTTGATGAGACAAGAGCAGCAATCACAAGATATATAAATCCAAAAGACCCGTATATGTATATTTGTGAGATGAGAGAGAGAATGAAGCAGAAAGAGGAGTTGTTTAAATTTTAAAATTATTATAAAGAATAATTTTAAAATATATTTGATAGGAGAGGATATGAAAAAATTATTTTCAGCAGTAATTTTATTTTTTATGTTTTTCTCATTAACTTTCGGGGCAAAATATAAAATGATAATGAGTGATAATGCCTCTGGGAAACTTGACATAAACAGAGCCACAAGAGAAGAGATGTTAAGAAGCGGAGTGGCGGAAAGCTATGTTTCTAAAATAATAAGTTTCAGAGATATTAAAGGAGCAGTAGAAGATATTAATGAGCTTGAATATGTAAACGGCATTGGAGAAAAAACCTGTGAAAAATTAAAAAAATATTTTTACATAAAAGATATTCCGGAGATTAAAACTTTACATATAAATAAAGCTGATGACAAAACTTTATCATATTACGGATTTGATAAAAAAGAGATAAAAAAGATAAGAAAATTTTTAGAGAAAAATAAAAAAATTGAAAATAATATTATGTTAAAAAAAGTTATTTCAGAAAAGAAATATAAAAAATATAAAGATATAATAAAATACGATATTTATTAAAAGGAGCATATAAAATGAAAAGCAGAATAATAAGAGGTACAAGTAAAAATGCAAGATTTTTCCTTGCAGACACAACAGAAATAGTTCAAAAAGCACTTGATATACATGAATGCAGCCCTACAGCTATTGCTGCATTTGGAAGATTTTTAACAGCGGGAGTTATTATGGGAATGTCCCTTAAAGGGGATGACCTTTTAACTCTTATCACTTCAACAGACGGACTTGTTCAGCATATGACAGTTACAGCAAATGGAAAAGGAGAGGTTAAAGGATATCTTTCAAATCCACAGGCAGATCTTCCTCCAAGACCAACAGGAAGACCAGATGTTGCAAATCTTATTGGAAAAGGAAGCCTTAGAGTAATAAAAGATATGGGACTTAAAGAACCATATGTTGGTCTTTCTGAAATAAATTCAGGTGAGATTGCAGAGGATATTGCATATTATTATGTGACTTCTGAACAGACTCCGACAGTTATTGCTTTAGGAGTTGATTTAAAAGATAATAAAACTGTAAGATCTGCAGGAGGATATATGATTCAGCTTTTCCCTGATGCAGATGAAAAATTTATAGATCTTCTTGAAGAAAAAATAAAAGCAATAAGAAATGTTACAGAACTTTTCAAAGGCGGAATGGACCTTGAAAGAATTTTAAAACTTCTTTATGAAGATATGACTGACGAAAATCATGAAAGACTTGTTGAAAATTATGAAATTCTTGAAGAAAGAGAAATTTCTTACAGCTGTAACTGCAGCAGAGAAAAATATTATAAAGGGCTTATCACTCTTGGAAAAGAAGAACTTAAAAAATTATTTGATGAAACTCACGGAACTATAGAAGCAGAATGTAATTTCTGCAGAAAAAAATATCAGTTTACAAGAGATGATTTTAAAGAATTTTTAGATAAATAGAAAAAATAGAAAATAAAAAATTAAAGGAATTTTTACATTTATTATAGATGTGAAAGTTCCTTTTTATTTTATAAAAATATTGGAAAATAAGATATAAATAACTTATAGTCTAAAAAAATAGTATAAATAAAAAAAGTGTCTTTTTATATTTGGGAAATAAAATAAAAAATATAAAATAATTTCTAAAAAATTAAATAAAAACTATTGTTTTTTCTTTTAAAATATAATTTTTTTATAAAAAATACTGAAAAATAAGTATAAAATTTTAAAAACTAAGGCTGAAATATAAAAAATAAAATTTATAAAAAATGTTCAGAAAGATAATTTTATGATTTAATAAATATATGAAAAATAAGAAAAAATAAGAATGTTAAAATTAAAACTAAAAAATAAACATTAAAAATAAGATTTGATTTGAAAAAAATTATTTTATATATGTTTTAAAAATATAAAAAATGAATTTAAAAAATACATAAAAATACAAAAATTAAAAAAGTTTCTAAAAAACTCAAAAAATGGTTTCAAAATTTTAAAATATATGGTATCATGACCTATACTTTTTAATTTTTTATGAAAATTTTTAAAAGAAAAAACAGTTAAAAACAGAAAAATAAATTTCTGTTAAATTATAAAAAATTTTTAAGGGAGTGATGAGAATGGAGGAGTTAAATCAAATAGTTCAAAATGTAAGCGGGTTTGTATGGAATTCACTGCTGATATTTTTATTAGTGGGAACAGGAATTTTTTATACTATTAAATTAAAATTTATTCAAGTCAGGAAATTCGGTGAAGGTTATACAAAAGTAGTAAAAGGTGTAAACTTAAACGGAGAAGCTGCAGGAGCAGATGGAATGAGTTCGTTTCAATCTCTTGCAACAGCAGTTGCGGCACAGGTTGGAACAGGAAACCTTGCAGGGGCGGCAACAGCTATAGCAGCAGGAGGACCGGGAGCAATATTCTGGATGTGGATAAGTGCATTTTTTGGAATGGCAACTGTATATTCTGAAGCTGTTTTAGGTCAGGTATATAAAAAGAAAATTGGCGGAGAAGTTATTGGAGGACCGGCTTTTTATATCAGTGAAGGACTTGGAGAAAATTGGTTCAGCAAAGGGCTTGCAGCTTTCTTTGGACTATCATGTATTTTAGCTCTTTCATTTATGGGAAACGCAGTTCAGTCGAACTCAATAGCTGCAGCATTCAGTAATGAATTTCCAATTCCCCCTGTTTATATAGGAATAGGAGTTGCAGTTGTATCAGGATTTATTTTCTGGGGAGGAACTCAGAGAATAGCATCTTTTACAGAAAAAATAGTTCCTTTAATGGCAGGACTATATGTTGGGGCTTCTATAATAATTATTTTAATGAATTTTTCTCATATAATTCCAGCGGTAAAAATGATATTTGTTGGTGCATTTAATCCGACAGCTGTTATGGGGGGAGCATTTGGAATAACAATTAAACAGGCTGTAAGATTTGGTGTGGCAAGAGGACTTTTCTCAAATGAAGCTGGAATGGGTTCAACACCTCATGCTCATGCTGTTGCAAAAGTTGATCACCCATGTGAGCAGGGAGCAGTTGCAATAATCACAGTTTTCATTGATACATTTGTTGTTCTTACTTGTACAGCTCTTGTTATAATAATGAATGTTGACTTGACAGATAAAGCATTAATGGACAGCATTCCGGGGATAGCTCTTACACAGGCAGCTTTTAAAATGTCATTTGGAAATTTTGGAGGAATATTTATTGCTGTATGTTTATTCTTCTTTGCACTTTCAACAATAATCGGATGGTATTATTTTGGTGTGGCAAATGTAAAATATCTTTTTGGAAATAAAGCTATGAATATTTATAAAGTGATAGTTATATGTTTTATTCTTCTCGGATCTCTTGCAAAAGTTGACTTAGTATGGAATCTGTCAGATTTATTTAACGGGCTTATGGCTCTTCCAAACTTAATTGCACTTCTTGTGCTTTACAAATTAGTTGTAAAAGCAACAGATGAATACAGAAAACTTCATCCGGTAAAAACTAAAGAAAAAGAACAAAGTGCTGTAAAAGAATTAAAAGCATAAAAATATTTTAAATAAAAAGAGGGCTTCATGCTCTCTTTTTGTGTGTTGTGTGTGTGAAAATATACTAATCAAGATTTTCTCCATTTGAAGAAATAACTTGTTTGTACCAGTCAAAAGATTTTTTCTTTTTTCTTTCAAGAGTTCCTTTTCCTTCATCATCTAAATCTACATAAATAAAACCATATCTTTTTCTCATCTGTCCAGAGCCTGCACTGATAAGGTCGATAGGTCCCCAAGCTGTATATCCCATAAGTTCGACACCATCAAGTTCAACAGCATCTTTCATAGCTTTTATATGTTCTCTTAAATAATTTATTCTGTAGTCATCTTGAATAAATCCATTTTCATTGGGAATATCTACAGCTCCCAGACCGTTTTCTACAATAAACATAGGCATTCTGTATCTGTCATAAATTTCATTTAATGTGATACGAAGCCCCATAGGGTCAATAGGCCAGCCCCATTCACTGTATGAAAGATATGGATTTTTTGCTGAAACAAAAAGATTTCCCTCTGCTGTTTCTGATTGCTTTGGGTCAGCAGCTGCACAACGGCTGTTATAATATGAAAATGCTGTAAAATCTACTGTGTAATTTTTTAAGATTTCTAAATCTTCAGGAAAAATTTCAGGGAGACAATTATTACGTTTCATTTCTTTCAGAGCATAATTTGGATATTTTCCAAAAACCTGCACATCAATAAAGAAATAACTTTCTCTGTCAGTTTTAAGAGCTTTCCACACATCTTGAGGATTGCAGCTGTAAGGATATGTGCTTCCGGCTGCAAACATACACCCGACTTTATTTTCAGGATTAATTTCGCGGGCAATTTTTACAGCTTCTGCACTTGCAACCAATTCATTGTGTGCAGCCTGGTATTTTACTTTTTCTCTGTTTTCTCCCTCTTCAAAACAGATACCTGCTCCCATAAAAGGAGCATGCAGTATCATATTTATTTCGTTGAAAGTAATCCAGTATTTAACTAGCTCTTTATATCTTGTAAAAATAACACGGCACAGATTTTTATAAAAATCTATAAGTTTTCTGTTTCTCCATCCGCCGTATTTTTTTATAAGATGCATGGGACAATCAAAATGTGTGATTGTAACTAAAGGCTCAATATTATATTTTCTGCATTCTTTAAAAATATTTTCATAAAAAACAAGCCCTTTTTCATTTGGAGTTTCTTCATCTCCATTTGGAAAAATCCTGCTCCATGCAATGCTCATACGGTAAACTTTAAATCCCATTTCAGCAAAAAGTTTTATGTCTTCTTTATAGTGATGAAAAAAATCAATTCCGTTTTTGGCAGGATAAAAATGATTTTCATCAAATTCAAACATTTTCATTTCACCTGTTATAACAGCATTTCTATCTTTTCCTGCAGGGCAGAGATCAACATTGGCAAGTCCCCGTCCGTCAAGATTAAAACCTCCCTCACACTGGTTGGCTGCAGTTGCTCCGCCCTATAAAAAGTTCTTTGGAAATCCCATTATTTTCCCTCCTTGTTTAAGTGAAGAACTGAAAGAAGATTTTCTCCTTGTTTTATTTCTTCTGCATCTGTTTCGATAAGGTCAAAATATTCATCAGGGTCATTTGTTACAAGGACAGGAGTTTCCATAGAAAAGCCCTCTTTTTCAATAGCAGCTTTATCAAAAGTTACAAGAGGCTGTCCTGCAGTAACTCTGTCTCCCTCTTTTATTTCTGCACTAAAATATTTTCCGTTAAGCTGAACAGTATTTATTCCCACGTGTATAAGAATTTCTGTTTCTTCATCAGAAACAATTCCTATTGCATGAAGAGTAGGAAATAATGTTGCCACTGTTCCATTTACAGGAGAATAAAGAGTGTTGTCATTTGGAATAATTATCACACCTTTTCCTAATGCTCCTGAAGCAAAAGCCTCATCACTTCCATCTTTTAAAGGGATAATTTTTCCATTAAACGGGCTTTTTATAATTTCTTTTTTCAAAAATGATTTGTCAGGATTTTCGAAACTGTTTTCATTTTCTTTTTCTGGATTTTTTTCTTCAGGTTTATTTTTTTCTTTATCTTTAAAAGTTATAAAAGTAAAAATAAATCCAAGAACAAGAGCCATAACAGCACCTGTAACTGCTACAATTAGATTTCCCATTGAACCGTCAGGAGCTATCATTGCAGGAAATTCAAAAATTCCCATTCCTCCTACCATAAATTTTCTGAAATTAAAATGTCCGTAATATCCTCCGACTATTCCTCCAACAATACAGCTTATTATAAAAGGTTTTTTAAGAGGCAGAGTTATTCCGTAAATTGCAGGTTCAGTGACACCAAATATTCCTGAAATAAAGTTTGGCAGAGCAAGTTCTTTTAGCTGTTTATTTTTTGTTTTATAAAAAATTGCAAGAACAACACCTGATGTTGCAAATGTGCAGGCAAAGAAAGGCATCATAACATTATCAAATCCAAAAGTCATCATATTGTTAATGTATACAGGAATAAATCCCCAGTGCATTCCGAAAATAACTAAAATCTGCCAAGTAAATCCAACAACTGCACCAGCAAGAAGAGGGCTTATATTTCTTATTGCAAGAACTGTTTCAGAAATAATTGTTGAACCAAAAATAGTTACAGGCCCGATTAATATAAATCCTGCAGGAAGTGCTGCAAGAAGTGTAAGCATTGGTACAAAAAAGAATTTTACTAAATCAGGAATAAATTTATTAAAAAACTTTTCACATTTTGAAGCAAAATATACAACAAAAATAATCGGAATAACTGTTCCTGTATAATTCATAGAAATGATAGGGATACCAAAAAAATTCATATAAACATCAGAAGCAAAAGATGTTCCTGCAAAAACAGAATAAAGAGGCTTCATTCCTGCTGAAAGAGTACCTGCCTGAAGCCCCGGATAACACATAATTGCCCCTGCTGCAAGTCCAACCATAGGTTTAAGACCGAATTTTTTAGCTGAAGTGTAACCTAAAAAAAGCGGCAGGAATGTAAATAATCCATCTCCAATTCCATTAAAAATAAGATAAGCACCACATTGGGAATCGTATAATCCCACTGCAGTAAATAAAGCATTTAATCCTTTTACCATACCGCAGGCAGCCATAATTCCTAAAATCGGCTGAAAAATTCCTGAAACAACATCAAGAGCATTATCAAGAATTTTTCCTTTTTTCTTTTCTTGAGAGCTGTTCTGCCCTCCCTCATCAATTCCTGTAAGTTTTACAACCTGAGCATAAACTTCGGGAACTTGGTTTCCTATAACAACCTGATACTGTCCTCCGCTTCTCATAACAGTTACAATTCCCTCAGTATTTTTTAAAGCATCATCATTGGCTCTGCTTTCGTCATTCAGTTTAAATCTCAGCCTTGTGATGCAGTGAGTGAGGCTTAGAATATTTTCTTTCCCTCCAATTTGTTTTACAATTTCCTTTGCAAGATTTTCATAATTTTTCATGTTTCTCCTCCATTTATTTTTTATTTTTATGAAGGTTTAGCCAACTTAATGTCACTATCCATGTTTTTATCTGCTGTTTTCTTTTTGTATTCTTTCAATATGAATTGTAAGATATAATTTTTCTTCTTCACTTATTGTATATGAATATGCTTTCTCAATATAATCTTTTATTTTCATGGTACACTCGTATGAAGATTTATATTTATTTTTCACAAGGGAAAGAAGTTCTTCATCTTGTTCGTTTAGGTGAATGTCTTTTTGAAAAACTCTAAGTGCAAAAAATTTAAGATGAGTGATAAATCTGTAAAAATAAACAAACTCTTCATCAAATTCAGTGTGAAAATGATATTTCACAATTTTTACAATCTGATGAATAAGTTTTGTCACAGCTCCTATTTCTTTTATTGCATTATAATTATTATCCATCTGGGCATTTACAATATGAAGAGCTATAAATCCTGCTTCATCTTCAGAAAGTTTCATTTGAAATTTTTCTTCAATAAATTTTAAAGCATGAAGCCCTATTTGAAATTCCTCTTTATAAAATTTTTTTATATCCCAAAGCATAATATTTTTTGTAGATATTTCCTCTTTTTCTCTTAAAATTGCCATATGAATATGGTCAAGAAGGGTGATGTGGATAAATTCATTTAAAATTTTTGCAGCTTTTGTTTTGGCATATTCTATAATTTTTTCTGTGACTTCGATATATTCTATAGGAACATCACAAAGAAGCTGCTGTAATTTTAAATTTGTATCCGGATTTACAAGAGAAAAAATTTTATCAATCTTTGTTTCATCAACTAAATCTTCAACTTTTTTATGAAAAGCAATTCCGCACCTCATAATAATTTTTTCAGGCTTGTTTTTTTCATATACGACAACCATATTGTTATTGAGTATTTTACCAATTTTCATTAAAAATCCCCCTTTAAAAAAAAGACCTACTTATACAAAAAAACAAAAAAATTGCTCTTTTATATAAATAGGTCTAGCTTGTATTTAAACAATCACTATCCATTTTTTAAAATTATATATTATTAATTTTGTTTTGTCAATTATATTTTTAGACTATTTAAAAACAGAATATATCTTATCTGTTCATAAAAATGATTGTTCTCCTTTTTATAAAAACTGTTCTTGTTATTAAAATAATTAAAATTTTTTATATTTTGTAAAAAAACTGTAAATATTAAAAATAAGAAAATAAAACTAAAATGAAAATTTCTCACAAAAGTATAAAAAAATTGGAGAGATTATACAGAGATAAAAAAATTACAGATAATTAGTGTGTAAAAAAACAGTAAACTATATTTAAAGAGTGTAAAAGAATTTGCTGTTTGAAAATCAGAAGTATATACTGAATCTGTATTAGTAAAATTAATATTATTTTGGGAGGAATTATGAGCTTTAACAGAAATGAAAAGTCAGGGCTTTTATTTTCTCTTCCAGCTCTTGTAATAGCTTTTGGATTTTCAATTTATCCATTAATAAAGACAATAATTTATGCTTTTTCTTTTACAGATGAAAAAGGTGTTATTGTAGAGAGAGCAGGAATAGAAAATTTCTATGAACTTTTCACAGATCCATCTTTTTATTACAGCCTGCTGGCTACTTTAAAATTTGCAGTAATAACAGTTTTTTTTAGTATTGTAATTTCACTTTTTCTGGCAATTTTGTGCAATGAAAAAATAAAAGGAATAGGTTTTTTCAGAACGATTTTTTCATCAAGTCTTGGTGTTTCAATTTCTGCAGCAGCTTCAATAGTGCTTTTTATGTTTCACCCTAGTCTTGGAGTAGTGAATGAAATTATAAAATTCTTTGGAGGAATACCTTTAAACTGGCTGACAGATTCAAAATATGCTTTGATAACAGTTGCCATTTCAACAATATGGATGAATATAGGATTTGGTTTTTTAGTTATTACAGCAGGGCTTCAGAATATAAGCAGCGACATAGATGAAAGCTGTGCAATAGACGGAGCAGGATATTTTGACAAACTTTTTAAAGTAACTCTTCCTCTTATCAGCCCGAGTATTTTTTATCTTACAATAACAACTACATTAAAAGCATTTCAAAGTTTCGGACAGGTAGATATATTAACAGGGGGAGGACCTAACAACGCAACAAACTTTTTGGTTTACAGCATTTATAAAACAGCATTTTCAAGTTACAGATTTGATTATGCAAGTGCTCAAGGGGTAATACTTCTGATTATTATAATTTTAATTATGCTGTTTAAATCAAAATTGGAAAAGAAGGTGCATTATCAATAATGAAAAATAAAAATAATATAATAATTTATACTCTGCTGTTATTTTCATCAGCAGTAATATTTTTCCCTCTTGTCTATGCTCTTTTTGCAAGTTTTATGCCTACAATAGATATAGTTACAGGAAAAATAATTCCAAGTTCTCTTGAGATAAAAAACTATAAAGATCTTATTGGAGCATTCCCAATGGGAAGATTTTTTGCAAACAGTCTGATAACTTCTTTTTTAGGAATGGCTGCTCAAGTTATTATATGCAGTATGTCAGCATATGGAATTGTATTCATAGATTTTAAAACAAAAAAATATGTTCTTGCAGTTATTATGCTTTCTATGTTTATTCCGTGGGAAGCTATATTTGTTCCAAACTATATAACAATTTTAAAAGCCGGACTTTTAAATACAAGGCTTGCAATAGTTCTTCCATTTCTTGCAAATGGATTGGGAACATTTCTTATGATACAGCAGTTTAAAACACTTAATAAATCTCTTATTGAAGCTGCAAGAATAGACGGCTGTTCACATTTTTATATATACACAAAAATAGTGATGCCCCTTTCAAAAGGAATTTTAAGCACATGGGGAATTTATTCTTTTTTAAATCTTTGGAATATGTATTTATGGCCTCTTATGGTATCAACAAAACCAGAGTCAAGAACAATTCAAATAGGGCTTAAAATGTTAAAATCAGAAGAGGAAACAAATTTTGGAAGACTTATGTCTGGAGTTATTTTGGTAATAGTTCCATCTCTTATAATTCTTTTCTTAGGACAAAAACAGCTTCAAAAAGGACTTACTTCTGGAGCAGTAAAAGAATAAAAAATAAATTTGAAATAAATTTAAATGAAAATATTTTAGAAAAATTTGGAGGAAAATATAATGAATTTAAAAAAATTAACAGTTTTATCTTTAGGATTAATGATGTCTTTATCAGCTTATGCAAAGGAAAATATAGTATTCTGGCATGCTATGTCTGGGACAGGGCAGAAAGCTCTTGAAAAAATAGTTGACGATTATAATAAATCACAGGATAAAGTTCATGTTGAAGCAGTGTTTCAAGGTTCTTACGAAGAATCAATAGTAAAATTTAAAGCTGTTTCCGGAACAAAAGAAGTTCCAGACTTAGTTCAGATGAATGACATATCAACATCTTTTATGTATAAAAGCGGATCTGTTATCCCTGCAAGTGATTTTATAGAAAAAGATAAATCATTTGACGAAAATAAATTGGAAGATGTATTATTAAGCTATTACAGAATAAATGATAAACTATATTCAATGCCTTTCAATTCGTCAACAGCAATTCTTGTTTACAATAAAGATGCTTTTAGAGAAGCCGGGCTTGACCCTGAAAAAGCTCCAAAAAGTTATAAAGAAGTTGAAGAATATTCAAGAAAACTTATCAAGAAAAATGGAAGCGGGGCAGTTGACAGATATGGATTTTCAATAATTTCTTATGCCTGGTTTATAGAGCAGCTTCTTGCAAACGATAATGTTTTATATGCAGATGAAGAAAACGGAAGAAACGGAAATAATCCGTCAAAAGTTATGTATGAGAAACAGCTTCCTGTAATTTTAAACTGGATGCAGAATATGAATAAAGAAAAACTGGCAATAAATTACGGAAGAGAGTGGAACTCAACAAGAAGTGCTTTTAATTCCGGAAAAGTTGCTATGTATTTAGATTCTTCAGCAGGGCTTACAGCAGTTATAAAAAATTCAGATTTTGAAGTCGGAACAGCATTTATTCCAAATGAGAGCGGAATATTTAATGGAAGTGTTATAGGGGGAGCTTCTTTATGGATTACAAATTCAAATAATAGAGCCAAAGAAGATGCAGCATGGGATTTTGTAAAATATGCAGTGTCTAAAGATGTTCAGGCTTTCTGGTCAGCAAGCACAGGATATTTCCCTGTAAATAAAGATTCTTATGAAACTCCTGTAATGGCAGAAGTAATGGAAAAAATGCCGCAGTTTAAAACTGTTGTAGAAGAACTTAAAGCAACAAATAAAAATAGAGCAACTCAAGGGGCAATCTTAGGAGTGTTCCCAGATGTAAGAGAAAAAATGGTTGAAGCTATGGAAGCAGTTTCAGAAGGAAAAGATGGAAACAAAGCAGCAGCAGATGTTACTAAAGCATCAAACAGAATTATTTCAAGATATAACAGAATAAATAAATAATTGTAAATATTTTGGAGGAAAAATGGCAGAGGTAAATTTAAAAAAAGTTGAAAAAACATATCCCAACGGTTTTAAAGCTGTACACGGGATAGATTTAGATATTAAAGACGGAGAGTTTATGGTTTTTGTAGGGCCGTCAGGATGTGCAAAATCGACAACTCTTAGAATGATAGCAGGTTTAGAAGAAATAACAGGAGGAGAAATTTGGATAGGAGATAAACTTGTAAATGATTTGCCACCAAAAGACAGAGGAATAGCAATGGTATTCCAAAACTATGCTTTATATCCACATATGACTGTTTATGAAAATATGGCATTTGGATTAAAAATGGCAAAAACTCCAAAAGATGAAATAGACAGACGTGTGAAAGAAGCAGCAGAAAAATTAGAGATAACAAATCTTCTTGACAGAAAACCGAAAGAAATGTCAGGGGGACAGAGACAGAGAGTTGCAGTTGGAAGGGCAATAGTAAGAAAACCAGATGTATTTTTATTTGATGAGCCTTTATCAAATTTAGATGCAAAACTTAGGGTGTCAATGAGGGTAAAAATAACTCAGCTTCATAAACAGATGAAAGAAGAGGGGCAGACAGCTACAATGATTTATGTAACTCATGATCAGGTTGAAGCTATGACAATGGGAGACAGAATCTGTGTTTTAAATTACGGAAAAATTATGCAGGTTGATACACCATTAAATCTTTATAAAAAACCGGCAAATAAATTTGTTGCAGGATTTATTGGAAGTCCGTCAATGAATTTTATCGAGGGACACATTGAAGAAAATGAAAAAAATATGCTTTTTGTTTTTGGAAACGAAAGAAAATTAGTTCTTCCTAAAAGAATGGAAGAGTCTTTAAAAAATTATATTGGAAAAGAAGTCATTCTTGGAATAAGACCTGAAAATATAGGAAATAAAATTACAAATCCTGAAGGAAAAAATGGAAACTTTATCAGCGGGAATGTAAGTATTGTTGAATATATGGGGAATGAAGAGTATGTATATTTTAAAATAGACGGACAGGAATTTGTTTCAAGAATAGAAGCTAGAAAATCAGAAAATTTAACTCATGGTTCTGAAGGAGTATTTTATTTTAATATGAAAAAGGCACATATATTTTCAAAAGAAACAGAAGAAAATTTAACACTGAATATTGAGCCTGAAAATTAGAAAATGAAAATATTATGAATGATTTTTACACTCCCTCTGCTATATTAAAAGAAAACATAACAGTGTTTTGTTATTGACAGAAAATGGAGAACAATATAAAATTGACATAATGATTATAAAAAAATTTGGAGGGAAAGATGGATATAAAAGAAATTTTAGAGAGGAATCCAATAATACCTGCAGTAAAAAACGAAAACTATTTACAGGAAGCTATGGAGTGCGGAAGTGAAATAGTTTTCGTCATTATGTCAAATCTTATAAATATTCAAGATATTGTGGAAAAATTAAAGTCAGCAGAAAAAATAGTTTTTGTCCATGTGGATATGATAGAGGGACTTTCAAGTTCAAACTATGGTGTAGATTATCTTATGGCTCATACAAAAGCTGACGGAATAATAACAACAAAACATAATATTGTTGCTTTTGCTAAAAAAAATAATATAAAAGTTATTCAAAGATTTTTTATTTTAGATTCCTTTTCATTTAAAAACACTATAACTCATATAAGAGAAAATAAGCCTGATGCTGTGGAAATACTTCCTGGAGTTATGCCGAAAATTATAAAAAGAACCTGCAATCTTGTGAATATTCCTGTTATCACAGGGGGGCTTATAGATGAAAAAGAGGATATAATAAATGCTTTAAATTCCGGAGCGGAGGGAATATCTACAACAGACATTACTTTGTGGGATTTTTAGTTTAAAATTTAGGAGGAAAAAATGGTAAAAAATTTTGCTCATAGAGGTTTCAGCGGAAAATATCCAGAAAATACAATGCTTGCTTTTGAAAAAGCTGTGGAAGCAGGAGCTGATGGAATAGAATTAGATGTACAGCTTACAAAAGGCGGAGAAATTGTAATTATCCATGATGAAACAATAGACCGTACAACAGATGGAAAAGGATTTGTTGCAGATTACACTTATGAAGAGCTGAAAAAATTTGATGCCTCATATATCTATACAGGAAAGATGGGATTTAATAAAATTCCTGCATTGAGGGAGTACTTTGAATTTGTAAAAGATAAAAATATTGTGACGAATATAGAACTTAAAACAGGAATAAATGAATATTTTGGAATTGAGGAAAAAGTGTGGGGTTTGATAAAAGAATATAATCTTGCAGAAAAAATTATAATTTCAAGTTTTAATCACTACAGTGTTTTAAAAATGAAAAAGATTGCTCCAGAGATAAAATGTGGATTTTTAAGTGAGACGTGGATAATTAACGGAGGAAAATATACAAAATCTTATGGTGTAGAATGTTATCATCCTCATTTTGCAATGATAACTGACGAGACAGCAAAAGAAATGAAAGAAAATGGAATTGAAATTAATACATGGACAGTTAATGATGAAAACACAATGAAAGATTTAATTTCAAAAGGTGCAGATATTTTAATTGGAAATTATCCGGATTTAACTAAAAAAGTTATTGAGGAGATTTATAAAAAATGACAGTAGAAAAAGTCAGAGAAGAACTTTTTAAAAACTCTGAAGAAAAATATAAAAAATTTACAGAAAAACTTATTCCAGAAACTGAAAATATTTTGGGAGTGAGAACACCTGTTTTAAAAAATCTGGCAAAAAAGATTATTAAAGAGGGCAGAGGAGAGGAGTATGCCCTTTGTGATGATATGTATTATCACGAAGAATTTATTGTTCAAGGAATGGTTATAGGTTTTCTGAAAGCAGATTTTGAAGAAAAAAGAAAGTTTGTGGAAAAATTTATACCTAAAATAAAAAATTGGGCAGTATGTGATAATTTTTGCTTTGTTTTTAAAGTGCCGAAAAAAGATAAAGAAAAAGTGTGGGAGTTTTTGGAAAAATATTTTGTTTCTAAAGAAGAATATGAAGTAAGATTTGCTATTATTATGTCACTTAAGCATTTTATGTGTGAGAAATATCTTGAGAAAATTTTTATAAAATTAGATAACTTAAAAAATAATAATTATTATGTTCAAATGGGTGCAGCTTGGGTTATTGCTGAGGGGTTTACAAAATATTCCGAAATAACTTTGAAATATATTTTAAAAAATAACCTTGATAATTTTACACATAATAAAGCAATTCAAAAAATCTGCGAATCTTTGAGAGTTGACAGCAGAACCAAAGAGTATTTAAAGAGTTTGAAAAGAAAATAAAATTTTAAATACAGCACTTTTTACAAAAATATAGTTCAAAAGTAAAACTTTTTGAAAAAATATTTGACAAAAAAATAAAAATATAGTAAACTCAGTTTAAGAGAATATAGCTGAGAGATGGGAGAAGCTTAAAATATTTATCTTACTTTCTAAGATAATTATTTTAAGTTTTTTTATTTTCAGAATATTCCAAAAAATTTTAAAGGTTATAAGGAGGGAGTTTTTATGACAACAACTGCAATGTATTTAGCGGAATTTGTTGGAACAGCTTTATTATTACTTTTAGGAAATGGAATCAATATGACACTTAGTCTGAGAAAAAGTTTTGGTAAAGGGGGAGGCTGGTCTGTGACTTGTATCGGATGGGGAATGGCTGTTACAATGTCAGCATATTTAACTGGCTGGGTAAGCGGGGCTCACTTAAATCCTGCACTTTCTATTGCAATGGTTCTTTCTGGAAGAATGGATCCAGCTCTTTTGCCGGGATATATTATTGCACAAATTCTTGGAGGAATATTTGGTGCAACACTTGCATATCTTGCCTATAAAGATTTGATGGACGACGAACCTGAAGCAGGAACAAAACTTGGAGTATTCTCAACAGGTCCTGCAATAGATCATAAACCTTGGAATGTTGTAACAGAAGCTATTGGAACAGCAGTTCTTGTTATAGGAATTTTAGCAATAGGATACGGAGCAAACGGAGTATCTGGAGGAATGGGACCATTCCTTGTTGGTATGCTTATTTGTGTAATTGGTATGGCTCTTGGAGGAGCAACAGGATTTGCAATTAATCCAGCAAGAGATTTAGGACCAAGAATAGCTCATGCAATCCTTCCAATAAAAGGAAAAGGAAGTTCAAACTGGCAGTATGCTTGGGTGCCAATTGTTGGACCAATTATCGGTGCAGTTTTAGGAGTTGTAATATTTGATCTTTTTGCAGCAGCATGTGTAGGAATTTAATAGAAATTTTCAGTTTTATGATAAAATAAATTAGAAAAAATAAATTCGGAGGTTGTTATGAATAAAAAATATATTGTAGCTTTAGACCAAGGAACAACAAGTTCAAGAGCAGTTATCTTTGACAGCGAACAAAAAATAGTTGGAGTAGCACAAAAAGAATTTAAGCAGATATATCCGAAAGAAGGCTGGGTTGAGCATGATCCAATGGAAATATGGGCGAGCCAAAGCGGAGTTCTTGCAGAAGTAATAGCCAAAGAGGGAATATCACAGCATGATATAATCGGAATAGGAATAACAAACCAAAGAGAAACTACAATAGTTTGGGATAAAAATACAGGAAAACCTGTTTATAATGCAATTGTGTGGCAGTGCAGAAGAACAGCTGAAATATGTGACGAACTTAAAAAAATAGAAGGACTTAACGAATATGTAAAAGAAAATACAGGTCTTTTAATAGATGCATATTTCTCTGGAACAAAAATTAAATGGATACTAGATAATGTTGAGGGAGCAAGAGAAAAAGCTGAAAAAGGAGATCTGCTTTTTGGTACTGTTGACACATGGCTTATCTGGAAACTTACAAACGGAAAAGTTCATGCAACAGATTATACAAATGCTTCAAGAACAATGATATACAATATTAAAAAACTTGAATGGGACGAAAAATTATTAAATATTTTAGGAATTCCAAAATCAATGCTTCCTGAAGTAAAAGACAGTTCTGGAACTTTTGGATATGCAAATCTTGGAGGAACTGGAGGACACAGAATTCCAATAGCTGGAGTTGCTGGAGATCAGCAGTCAGCACTTTTCGGACAGGCATGTTTCAATAAAGGGGATTCAAAAAATACTTATGGAACAGGTTGCTTCTTACTTATGAATACAGGTGAAGAAATGGTAACAAGCCATAACGGACTTATTACAACAATAGCTATAGGACTTAACGGAAAAGTTCAATATGCTCTTGAAGGAAGTATCTTTATAGGCGGAGCAAGTGTTCAATGGTTAAGAGATGAAATGAAACTTGTTGGGGAGTCTGCTGATACAGAATACTTTGCAAGAAAAGCAAAAGACAGCGGCGGAGTTTATGTTGTTCCAGCATTTGTAGGACTTGGAGCACCTTACTGGGATATGTATGCAAGAGGAGCAATAGTTGGAATTACTCGTGGAACAAATAAAAATCAGATTATAAGAGCTACTCTTGAATCAATAGCTTATCAGACAAGAGATGTTCTTGAAGCAATGCAGGAAGATTCTGGAATAAAATTAAATCATCTTAAAGTTGACGGAGGAGCAGCTGCAAATGATTTCTTAATGGAATTCCAATCTGATATTTTAAATTCTTGTGTAAGAAGACCAGTTCTTCTTGAAACAACAGCTTTAGGAGCAGCATATCTTGCAGGACTTGCAGTTGGATTCTGGGAATCTAAAGAAGAAATTTCTAAACAATGGATTTTAGGAAAAGAATTCTGCCCATCAATGAGTGAAGAAGAAAGAACAAGAAGATATAAAGGATGGAAGAAAGCAGTTAAGAGAGCAATGGCTTGGGAGCTTGACGACTAGAAAATTTTTTATACATACTTGACAATTTAATAAAAAAAAGAGATAATTATATTAAGAAAATAAAAATTTAATAAAGACCAGAGATGAAGTGAGTCAGATAAAGAGAAGGAAATTTTTTCCTTCTGCTTTTTCTGACTCTTTTTTTATTAAAACAGGGAGGAAAAAATGGTAGATGTTGTTGTAATCGGAGCAGGAATAATGGGAGCAGCAGTTTCACGTGAATTATCTAAATATAATCTGGATATCGTTGTTCTTGACAAAGAGCATGATGTGTCAAACGGAACTACAAAAGCCAATTCTTCAATCGTTCACGCCGGATATGATGCTAAAGAAGGAACACTTATGGCAAAATACAATGTTTTGGGAAGTGAGATGTTTGAAGAAATTTGTAAGGAGATAGATGCCCCATACAAAAGAACTGGTTCTTATGTTCTTGCATTTTCCGAAGAAGAAAGAAAGCATGTTGAAGCACTTTATAAAAGAGGAATTGCAAACGGAGTAAGAGAGCTTGAAATTTTAGAAAAAGATGAAATTTTAAGAAGAGAACCAAACATAAGTCCTAAAGTTGTTGCAGCTCTTTATGCAGGAACAGCTGCCGTTATAGGTCCTTACGAAGTTTGTATAAAAATGATGGAAAATGCAGCAGAAAATGGAGTTAAAGTAGAACTAGATGCTGAAGTTGTAAAAGTTGAAAAAATAGAAAACGGATATAAAACAACTTTAAAGGACGGAAGAATTTTTGAATCAAAGGTTGTTATAAATGCAGCTGGAGTTTATGCAGATATTATAAACAACATGGTAAGCAGCAAGAAATTCAAAATTCATCCAAGAAGAGGGGAATATTTCTTACTTGATAAAGTTGAAGGAAATTTAACAAATTCTGTAATCTTCCAATGTCCTAATGAAATGGGAAAAGGAATTTTAGTTGCTCAGACAGTACACGGAAACTTAATTGTAGGTCCTACAGCAGAAGATATTGAAAGCAGAGATGATGTAGGAAATACACTTCCGGCTCTTGATAAAATAAAAAGAGAAGCTGTAAAAAGTATAGAAAATATTAATTTCAGAAATAATATAAGAAACTTTTCAGGACTTCGTGCTGAAGCTGATACAGGAGATTTTATAATTGGAGAAGCAGAAGATAGTGAAGGATTTTTTAATATTGCTGGAACAAAATCTCCAGGACTTTCTTCAGCTCCTGCAATAGGACTTGATGTTGCAAAAATGGTTGCAGAAAAACTTCAGGCAGTTAAAAAAGAAAATTTCAAAAAGAACAGACCTCAAATTCATTTTATGGATTTGTCTCCAGAAGAAAAAGCAGAAGTTATTAAAAAAGATCCAAGATACGGAAGAGTTATATGCAGATGTGAAAGCATAACAGAGGGAGAAATCGTTGACGTAATTCACAGAATGGTTGGAGCAAAAACAGTTGACGGAGTTAAAAAAAGATGCAGACCGGGAACAGGAAGATGTCAGGGAGGTTTCTGCGGACCAAGAGTTCAGGAAATTCTTGCAAGAGAACTTGGTGAAAAATTAAATGAAATAGTTCTTGATAAAGTCGGATCATACATATTAACTGAAGAAACTAAAAATGCTTAATAACAGGGGGATTTAAAATGAAATATGATTTAGTTGTTATAGGAGGAGGACCTGGAGGTCTTGCTGCTGCAATCGAAGCCAGAAATAACGGAGTTGAAAAAATATTAGTAATAGAAAGAGACAAAGAACTTGGAGGAATACTTCAGCAGTGTATTCACAACGGATTTGGTCTTCACGAATTTAAAGAAGAACTTACAGGTCCTGAATATGCAGAAAGATTTATTAAAAAACTTTATGAACTTAATATTGAATATAAACTTGATACAATGGTTTTAGAAGTAAGTCCTGAAAAAATTATTCATGCAATAAATACAAAAGACGGATATATGATGATAGAAGCAAAAGCTGTTGTTCTTGCAATGGGATGCAGAGAAAGAACCAGAGGAGCAATTGCAATTCCGGGAGAAAGACCATCTGGAATATTTACAGCAGGAACAGCTCAAAGATTTATCAACATGGAAGGATATATGGTTGGTAAAAAAGTTTTAATTCTTGGTTCTGGAGATATCGGGCTTATAATGGCAAGACGTATGACACTTGAAGGTGCAGAAGTAAAAGCCGTTGTTGAACTTATGCCTTTCTCTGGAGGACTTGCAAGAAATATTGCACAGTGCTTAAATGATTATGACATTCCTTTATATTTAAGCCACACTGTTGTTGATATAAAAGGAAAAGAAAGACTTGAAAAAGTTGTCATTGCAAAGGTTGATGAAAACAGAAGACCTATTCCCGGAACAGAAATAGAATATGACTGCGATACACTTCTTCTTTCAGTAGGATTAATTCCAGAAAATGATATTTCAAGAAAAACAGGAATTGAAATGGACAGAAGAACAAACGGTCCTGTTGTAAATGAAATGATGGAAACAAGTATCCCAGGAATATTTGCCTGCGGAAACGTAGTTCACGTTCATGACCTTGTGGACTTTGTAAGTGCAGAGTCAAGACGTGCAGGAGCTGCAGCAGCAAAATATGTTAAAGATGAAATTAAAAATGGAGAATACAAAACAATTAAAAATGGATTTGGTATAACTTATACAGTACCTCAAAAATTCAGAGTTGAAAATGTAGAAAATAATCTTGAAGTATTTATGAGAGTAAATAATATTTATAAAAATATGAGACTTCAAGTTAAAGACGGAGATAAAGTAATTGTTAATTTGAAAAAAACTTACTTAGCTCCAGGAGAAATGGAAAAGGTTATAATTCCTAATAAAATTTTACAAAGTATTACAGGAAATGAAATTGTAATTGAACTTGTGGGAGGGGACGAATAATGAAAAAAGAAATGATATGTATAGTATGCCCAATGGGGTGTCACCTTTCAGTTGATACAGAAACTTTGGAAGTAACAGGGAACACTTGTCCGAGAGGAGAAAAATACGGGAAAGAAGAATTAACTTGTCCAAAAAGAGTTATAACTTCCACAGTAAAAATTACCGGAGGAATTCATAAAAGAGTTCCTGTTAAGACAAATGATTCAATTCCAAAAGAATTAAATTTTAAATGTATGGAGCTTTTAAATCATGTTGAGCTTAAATCTCCTGTAAAAAGAGGAGATGTTGTAATAAAAAATGTTCTTGGAACAGGGGTAGATATTGTAGTCTGCAGAGATATGTAATAATATTGGAACAAGGAGCAAACCAAGAAATTTAATAAATAAAATTTCTCGGTTCGTCGGCTCTGCTAGTCGTCGAACTTCTTACCAGTCGTTCGTCTCCTGCATTGACGAAAAAAGGAGTTGCCTAAAGTTGATGATTTTATATCGTCAATTTGGTCAGCTCCTTTTTCAAATTTTTAATAATTGTAAACTTCTTTGAAAAAAATTATACCGTTTTTTAGTTTATGGAAGATATAATTTAGAAAAAAGAAAAGAGGTTTAAAAATGAAATTAAATAAAGGATATTTTATTACAGCCACTGATACAGGAATAGGAAAAACCTATGTCAGTGCTTTTTTATACAAAGCTGTAAAAAAATATGAGGGAGCTTATTACAAACCTGTGCAGAGCGGGTGTATTGAAAAAAATGGCAGACTTACTGCACCAGATATAGATTTTGTCTGCAGTTTTAATAATGAAGAATATGATATTTCAAAGGGAACATATTTTTTAAAAGAGGAAGTATCGCCACATCTTGCAGCTGAAATTGAAAATATAGAAATAAATTTTGAAAAAATAAAAAAATATTGGGAAAATTTAAAAATTAAATATAAAACAATAATTGTTGAGGGAGCTGGAGGCGTTTATGTTCCCCTTGTAAGAAATAAATATTTTATATTTAATTTAATCAAAGATTTAAATATTCCTGTTATCCTTGTGTGCAGTACAAAAGTAGGAGCAGTAAATCATGCTATTCTTACAATAAATTTTTTAAAAAATACAGGGATAAAAATTCATGGAATTGTTTTTAACAGAGTTTCAGAAAATATTAAAAATTTTGAAAAAGATAATATTGAAATTATTTTAAAAACAGGTGAAATAAAAAAATATCTTATAATAAAAGAAAATCAAAAGAATATTTCTGAAGATGAAATTTTAAAATTTTTGGAGGAAGATAATGAATAATTTAAGCAGTCTGCAGAAAAAAGATTTGAAATATATATTTCATCCTTGTTCTCAGATGAAAGATTATGAAGA
Organism: uncultured Fusobacterium sp.; assembly: GCA_900541465.1. GTDB lineage: Bacteria > Fusobacteriota > Fusobacteriia > Fusobacteriales > Fusobacteriaceae > Fusobacterium_B. Next base: position 47,023 of record UQJY01000007.1, read on the forward strand.
ACTTCCGCCGATAATTATAAAAAAAGCAGAGGGAATTTATTTCGAAGATGAAAATGGAAAAAAATATATGGATTGTGTTTCAAGCTGGTGGGTAAATCTTTTTGGTCACTGCAATAAAAGAATTAATGAAGCAGTGAAAGAACAGATTGAAAATCTGGAACATATATTATTTGTTAATTTTTCTCATAAGCCGGCAATAGAGCTTGCAGAAAGATTATGTAAATTGACACCAAAGGGAATTGAAAAATTTCTTTTTGCAGATAACGGCTCTTCAAGTATTGAGATGGCATTGAAATTAAGTTTTCAATATCATGCACAGACCGGATACACGGATAAAAAAAGATTTATTTCTTTAACTGACGGCTATCACGGAGAAACTTTAGGGGCATTAGGTGTGGGAGATATTGATATTTTTACAAAAACTTATTACCCTCTTATAAAAGAAGGGATAAAAGCAAAATCTCCTGACTGTTTCAGATGTTCTTTTCACAAAAACAGAGAAAACTGCAGTGCTGAATGTTTTGAAGATATGGAAAAAATAATTGAAAAAAATCACAGAGAAATTTCAGCAGTAATAATTGAACCTGTTGTTCAGGGAGCAGGAGGAATGAAAATATATTCTCCTGTGTATTTAAAAAAATTGAGAAAAATTACTGAAAAATATAATATTAATTTTATAGCTGATGAAATTGCAGTTGGTTTTGGAAGAACAGGGAAAATGTTTGCAGTGGAGCATGGAGGAATAAGTCCAGATATAATGTGTATGGCAAAAGGGATTTCAGTAGGATATTATCCAATGGCAATGATTGGAATAACAAATAAAATTTATGAAGCATTTTATGAAGATTATCTTAAGGGAAAATCTTTTCTCCATTCTCACACTTATTCTGGAAATCCTATCGGCTGCCGTATTGCAGTAGAAGTTCTAAAAATTTTTGAAGAAGAAAAAATTTTAGAAGTCATAGAAAAAAAGGGAGAATATTTAAGGAAAAAAGTTTTGGAAATTTTTAAAGATAGTGAATATATCGGCGAATACAGGCAGATTGGTTTTATCGGAGCTTTGGAATTTTTAAAAAATAAAAAGACAAAAGAGGATTTTCCAAAAGAATACAGGGCAGGATATGAAGTTTATAAAATTGGTTTGAAAAACGGAGTGATTTTAAGACCTTTAGGAAATGTAATATATTTTATGCCACCTTATATAATTACGGAAAAAGAGATTGATATAATGGTTGAAACTTGCAGAAAATCTGTTGATGAATATGTGGAAAGATTAAAGAAAGAGGGGAAGCTGTAAAATTGGAAAAAGAAAAAATAAGAGAGGAACTTTTAAAACTTAAATCAGAAAACAACTTTCGCAGTTTAAAAGAATTTGACGGAAAAGAAATTAATTTTTCTTCAAATGATTATCTTGGAATTACACAGGATAAAAAACTTTTGAAGGAATTTTATTCAAAATACAAACCAAGATTATCTTCCTCTTCTTCAAGGCTTATGAGCGGGTCGTATAAAGAGGTTATGGAACTTGAAAAAAAGGCAGAAGAAATTTATAAAAAGCCATGTATTGTTTTTAATTCTGGATTTGATACTAATTCCTCCATAATAGAAACTTTTTACGGAAAAAATTCTTTAATAATCACAGACAGGTTAAATCATGCAAGCATTTATGAGGGAATTATAAACAGCGGAGCAAAAATAATAAGATACAAACACTTAAATATGGAAAATTTGGAGGAAATTTTAAAAAAGTATTCTGAAAGATATTCAGATATTCTTGTTGTCTGTGAAACAATATACAGTATGGACGGAGATATTACTCCAATAAAAGAGATTGTAAAATTAAAGAAGAAATATAATTTTTCTTTGATGATAGATGAAGCTCATTCTTACGGAGTTTATGGATATGGAATGGCATATAATTTTAATTTAGTAAAAGATATAGATTTTCTTGTAATTCCTCTTGGAAAAGGCGGAGGTTCTGTCGGAGCTTTTGTTTTCTGCGAGAAAATTTTAAAAGAATATATTATAAATAAAAGCAGAAAATTTATTTTCACAACTGCTCTTCCGCCGGTAAATCATCTTTGGAATTTGTTTATTCTTAATAAAATGGAGAGTGAAGAATTTGATGTAAAAAGAAAAGAGCTTTTTAAAAGAATTGATTTTACTTTAAAAAAATTAAAAGAAAAGGGGATAAAAACAAATTCAGCATCTCATATTATAAGTGTTGTGACGGGGGATAACAGAAAAATTATAAAAATAGAAAAAAATTTAAGAGAAAAAGGATATTTTATTTATGGAGTAAAAGAACCTGCAGTGCCGAAAAATACTGCAAGATTTAGGATAAGTTTAAATCCGGAGATTTCTTTTAAAAATATAGAAAATTTTATTGAGGAATTAAAATATGAACTTGATACTGTTTTTTAACGGCTGGGGAATGGATAAAAATTGTATTTCTGAAATAAAAATTCCAATAAATTTTTATCTCCAAGTTATAAATTTTCCCTATGATTATGATGTAAAAAAATTAAAAAAATATGAGAAAGTGTATTTTACAGGCTGGTCTTTCGGAGCATGGTATCTTTCAAAATTTATAATTGAAAATGAAATAAAATCTCAAAACGTCATAGGGATAAACGGGCATGGAGAAATAATCGGAGAGTATGGAATAAAAGAAAAAATGATTGATTTTACAATAAAAAATCTTACGGAAAAATCAATTTTAAAATTTTATAAAAATATGGGAATGACAGATGAGCCTAAAATTTCACAGAAAAAAATTTTTTCTATAAAAAATGAGCTTATATATTTCAGAAAAAATTATATGCCGTTAAAAAATGTTTTTCAAAAAATTATTATTGGAAAAAAAGATAAAATTATTCCTTTTAAAAACCAGAAAAAGTATTGCTGTGAAAATAATATAAAATGTATTGAAAAAGATTTTTACCATTTTCCTTTTGAAAATATAAAAGATTGGAATGAAATAATTGGAGAAAGAGAATGAATTTCTATAAAAAATATGATGTTTATGATAAAAATGCCATTGTTCAGAGAAAAGCAGCAGAAAAACTTTTGAAATTATCAAAAGAATATTTTGATAAAAGAAATTTTGAAAGTGTTTATGAAATAGGGTGCGGTACGGGAATTTTTACAAGAATGTTTTTGAAAAATTTTAAAGCTGAAAAAATAATCTTAAATGATATTTTTGATGTAAAAAAATTTTTACAGGATATAGATTACACAAAATTTATTTTAAAAGATATGGACAGAGAAGATTTTCCAAGAGTTTCTCTTATTCTTTCAAGTTCTGTTTTTCAATGGTCAAAAAATTTTGAAGAGCTGGTGAAAAATATTTCAAAATCATGCAGACATTTAGTTTTTTCAATATATTTAGAAGATAATCTTCCTGAAATAAAAAAACATTTTAGTATTTCTTTAAATTATATGACAGCTGAAGAGATAGAAAATATTTTAAAAAAATATTTCAAAAAGATAAAAAAAGAAAGTGAAATATTTATTGAAAACTTTAATTCTCCAATAGAAGTTTTAAGGCATTTAAAAAATACAGGGGTGACAGGATTTGAAAAAACTGAAATAAAAAAAATACGTTCTTTTTCCTCTGCAGAACTTACATACAAAGTTGGATATTTTTTATGTGAAAAATAAAAACCTCTTGACAAAAATTTTTTTAATTTATATAATGAGTGAAAAATAAAACCACGGAGGAAAGAAAATGAAACTATCACTAAGGAGAGGACAATTAAATATTAAAACTATATATTTATTTTGTCTTTCAGAAAACCTAAGATAGTATAAATTTCTTTTTTGCGTATTTAAAAATATTATTAAAATGAATTTTAACCGATATTAGTTTTTTGAAACTGTATCGGTTTTTTGTTTACAAAAAATAAAATTAACTGGAGGAAAAAAATGGAACTATTACAGAATTTAAGCAAAAAATATGATGAAATTTTTAAAGATTTAAAAGAACTTAACGAATATATTTATAAAAACCCAGAGCTTGGAAGAAAAGAATTTAAAGCCTGTGAAGCTCATAAAAATATTTTAAAAAAATACGGCTTTAAAGTGACAGATAATTATATTGGAATAGAAACAGCTTATCTTGCAGAATATTCTTCAGAAAAAGACGGACCGAAAATTGCTTACCTTGCAGAGTATGATGCACTTCCAGAAATCGGCCACGGGTGCGGGCATAATGCTCTTGGAACAGCAAGTGTGGGAGCAGGAATACTTTTAAAAGATTTTGTTGATGAGTTTGGAGGTACAGTTTATGTATATGGAACTCCTGCTGAAGAAACTTTAGGAGCAAAAGTTGATATGGCTGAAGCAGGGTGCTTTGATAATATTGATGCTGCTATGCTTTCACACCCAACAGGAAAATCTCATGAAAGAAGCGGAACATCACAGGCAATGGAAGCTCTTCAATTTACATTTAAAGGAAAAACAGCTCATGCAGCAGGAGACCCGTACAACGGAATAAATGCTCTTGACGGAGTTATTCAATTTTTTAACAGTGTAAATGCTCTTCGCCAGCAGACAAAAGAAAGTGCAAGAATTCACGGAATAATTTCAAACGGAGGAGAGGCAGCAAATATAATTCCAGACCTTGCTGTTGCAAATTTTTATGTGAGAGAAGCAACAACAAAAGAGATGGTAAAATTAAGTGAAAGAGTAAAAAATTGTGCAAAAGGAGCGGCTCTCGCAACAGGAACAGAACTTAAAATAGAAAATTATGAATATACTTTTAAACATCTTGTGACAAACGAAACTCTTTCAGATGTCTATGTAAAAAATTTAAAACTTCAGGGAATAGAAGATATTCCTGTATCTAAACCATCTGGTTCAAGCGACTGCGGAGACGTGAGCCATCACTGTCCTACAATTCATTCATATTTTCCAATTTCAAAATGCGAGCTTACAGGACACAGCATTGAATTTGCAAAAGCAAGTATTTCAGAAGAGGCATATAAGGGAATGAAAGAAGCAGTGCTTGCTCTTGCAATGACAGGAAAAGATATTTTATCAGATAAAGAGCTTTTGAAAAAAATAAAAGATGAGTTTGAAAAAGTAAAAAAAGAATTAGAATAAAAGAAGAATAAAATAAAAAAATAAAAATTATATAAAAATGTTTAGGAGGAAATAATTATGAGAAAATTTTTAGTAACACTTTTATCACTTGTTTTATTTGTTTTCAGTTTTGGAGAGAAAAAACTTTATGTGGGAACAAATGCAGAATTTAAACCTTATGAATATCTTGAAGGTGATAAGATTGTAGGATTTGATATTGAGCTTATGGAAGCAATGGCAGAGGAAGCAGGTTACACTGTAAAATGGAACAACATGACTTTTGACGGACTTCTTCCAGCTCTTCAAATGGGAAAAATTGATGCTGTAATTGCCGGAATGTCTCCAACTGCTGAAAGACAAAAAGCTGTTGATTTTGGAAAACCATATTTAAACTTCCAGACAGGGCATGCTGTTATTGTAAGAGAAAATGAAAAAGATATTGTTAAAAATGAAGATTTAAATGGAAAAGTTGTTGGTGTTCAGCTTGGAACAAAACAGGAAGATCTTGCAAAAGGATATGGAGCAGAAATTGTAAGATATGATTCATTTACAGGTTCGCTTCTTGCTTTAAAACAAAGCAAAGTTCAGGCTGTTGTTTTAGATGAGCAGTCAGCAGGAAAATATTTAAAAACTATGGACGGAGTAAAAATCACAGATATTATTTATGACTCTGACCCAGGAGAATCTATTGCTGTTAAAAAAGGAAATACAAAACTTGTGGAAGAGTTAAATGCAGCATTTGATAAAGTTATAGAAAGCGGAAAATATTATGAAATTTTAAATAAATATTTCCCAGAAAAAGCTGCTGAAATGAAGTTATAGGAATTTTTCATAATAGAGAGTGAAAAAGATACAAAAAAGGAGCTGTTGTAAATAATTTTACAAAGCTCCTTTTTCTGTAATAACTTAACAAATTTCTCTACACTGAGCAATAAAGATTACTCACATTTAGAATATCCGCAGTTTCTGCAGGTAAAGCACCCGCCAGTCACTTCAAGTTCAGCTCCGCATTCTGGGCAGATTGGATTTTTAAAATCAGAATGTTTTGCGGTTAAATCAACTTTTTCTTCTGTTATAATTTTTTGAGCAGCTTCCTTATAATTTGTAAGCCCCATTTCTTTTTCAAATTTTTTCAAAATATTAAGGATTGCAGTAGGGCAGGTTCCCCCTTGGCTAAGCTCCTGTCCTTTACTTCTGGCAACAGCAAAAGATGTACATCCGCTTACACCTGCAATAGCTTTTTCAAGCATAAACAGATTTCCGCCAAGTCTTAGAATACCAGACATATAAATTGCAACAGCCTGAATATTTTTTTCACATCCGCCAGTTCCGCTTCTTATAACATAAATATCCTGTATACATTTTTCACTAGGAGAATATCCAATCATAACTTTTAATTTTCCGCATCCGATAAGCATTCTTTCTGGATAATAAATTGTATCTTCAGCAATAGGTTTTAATTCTCCTCTTTTAATTTCATTTGCTTTTTGTGCTATTGTTTCAACAGTTTTTTCTTCTTTTTTAGGTTCAACAGTAAGAATTCCTTCTCTTGCACAGCCGGAACGGTAGATTGTCATACCTTTAAGTCCTCTCTTCCATGCTTCTATATAAAGATTTCTTACTTCTTCCACAGAAGTTTTGTTAATAAGATTTATTGTAGATGAAATACTTGCATCAATTCTGTTCTGCCATACTCCCTGCATTTTAACTCTTGCCATCGGGTCAAGATTTTGTGCAGAGATAAAATATTCTGGAAGTTCTTCCTGTGAAGAAAGATTATGTTCTTCCATATATTTTTTAGCAATAGGGATAAACACTTCGTAATATTTATCCTCTCCGTGAAGACTTTCAGTTTTTCTTGTATAAGAGAAAGCAAAGTTAGGTTCAATTCCTGTGCTTATCTCAAGCATTGTTCCAATAGAACCTGTTGGAGCTATTGTAAGAAGCTGAGAGTTTCTAAGCCCGAATTCTTCAATCATTTTATAAGTATCTTCATCAGCATTTTCTAAAAGGAAAGGAGATTTTAAAATACATTCTTTTTTATATCCTGGATATGTTCCAAATTCTTTTGCAAGCATTGCACTTTTCTTAAGAGCGTTGTTTACAATTACCCTTGCAACCTTGTCACAAAATTCTAAAGACTCTTCTCCTCCATATTTCATTTCCATTTTTATCAAAAGGTCTCCAAGACCTAAAATTCCAAGTCCTATCTGACGCCATTTTCTTACAGATTCTCTCTGTTCTTCAAGCGGGTGAAGAATAAGCCCCTCATCAAGAACGTCATTAAGAGCTTTTACAGATTTCTGTACAACTTCTCCAAGTTTTTCAAAATCAAAAGTTTTATCTTCTCTCACAAAAGACGGCAGAATAATTGAACCTAAAAGACAGCTTCCGCCAGCTGGAAGAGGCTCTTCTGCACAAGGATTTGTTCCTGCATATGAAAATTCTTTATCCTCACTTAAAAGGTTCCAGCTTGATATTCTGTCCCAGAAAAGAATTCCCGGCTCAGCATAGTTCCAGTTTTGTCTTGCAAGCTCTGTGAAAAGTTTTGCAGCATCAATCTCTTTTTTATAAACTTCTCCTGTATCTTCAACAAAAAATTCAGTCATAAATTTTTCATTTTTTATAACAGCTTCCATAAATTTTTTGTCAACTCTTACAGAGATATTTGCCTTTTGTATTTTATTAAGGTCTGATTTAATTTTTATAAAATCTTCAACGTCAGGGTGATTTATATCAATGGAAATCATAAGAGCTCCCCGTCTTCCTTTCTGCCCTATAATATCTGTTGTAAGATTATAAAGCTCCATAAAGGAAACAGCTCCTGTTGTGTGTTTTGCAGCATTATTTACTGCAGTTCCCTTTGGTCTCAGTTTAGAAATATCGACTCCGCACCCTCCTCCGTATGAATATGTTCTTGCAAGTTTTTTCGCTGTTTCAAATATTGATTCAAGATTATCTTCAGGTGGAGCTACAACATAGCAGTTTGAATAAGTAACTTTTCTTCCAAGTCTGTTAAGCCCTCTGTTTGATAAAATTCTTCCGGCAAAAATAAATTCTTTATTCAAAATCATCTCTTCAACATCAGTGTCTCCTCCGGAAATTCTTGAAAGCCACTGCTTGAAATTTTCACCGTCATATTTATATTTTCTGCTCCATATGTCATACCCGAGTTTATTTTCTTCTCCAAGCCATTTTTTAACGTCCATTGAAAATCCCCTCCAAAAAAGTAATATTCAGTAAAAAAATTATACCACAATATATTGTGTAAAAAATAAAAATTTTTTTATTTTTCTTACTAGATATTGTTTTGATTATGCTTTGAGAAATATATAAAAAATATATTTGAAATTATAAAAAAATAATAATGATTTTATTTTTCGAGAATATAGTGATAAAATATATTAAGAAATAAAATGGAGGAATTTATGAGAACAATAAATTATGAAGATTTGTATAAATTAAAAAGTTATATTTTGATAGATGCAAGAAGTCCGAAAGAATTTTTAGATTCGCCCATTCCAGGGGCTGTAAATATTCCAGCTCTTCTTGATGATGAAAGAGTGGAAGTTGGGACAGCATATGTGAGAGAGTCAACAGAGAGAGCAAAAGAAATCGGAATTGAAAAAATTTCTAAAAGACTTCCTGAAATTTTTAGAGAGATAAACGACCTTTCTAAAAAATATGATAAACTTGTTTTCTATTGTGCAAGAGGGGGAATGAGAAGTTCATCTCTTGAGGCAATTTTTTATGCTCTTAAATACAGAACATTAAAACTTGAGGGAGGATATAAGGCATACAGAAATTATATTATGGAAAATCTTCCTGAAAAAAATAAAGATATAAAATATGTGGTTCTTCATGGAAGAACAGGTGTCGGTAAAACAAAAATTTTAGAAAAACTTGCTGAAAAAGGTTATTCAGTTATGGATTTAGAAAAAATGGCTGACCATAAAGGTTCTTTTTTCGGCGGGCTTTGTGAAAAGAAAAAACAGAGTCAGAAAAGACTGGAATCAGAAATTTACGAATGCCTTTCAAAAAATGAAACAGGATATGTTTTAGTTGAAAGCGAGAGCAAAAGAATAGGAGATATTTATCTTCCGGAGGTTGTCCACGATTCAATTTTAAACGGCTGCCATATTATAATCAATACTTCTATGGAAAACAGAGTAAAAATAATTATGGAAGATTATTCTGGAGCTGAAAAAGAAGAGCTTCAAGGGTGTCTTGATAAGGTTGGAAGATATATAAGCAGAGAAAGATACGAAAACTACAGTAAACTTTTAGAAGAGGATAAACTTCCAGAGCTGAGTGAAATCCTTATGGAAAAATATTACGACCCTCTTTATGACCAGAGCATAAATAAATATCAGTATGAAGAAGAGATAAGATATGAAACAATAGACGAGGCTGCAGAGAGAGTTGCAGATTTCTTATTGAGAAAAGGATTTATAGAAGAAAAATTATAAAAATAAAAAAGCTGCTGTATAAAGTTTACGGCAGCTTAAATTTTTATATAACTGTAAATCTGTTTCTTCCATTTTCTTTGGAAATATAAAGAGCTTTGTCTGCTTCTTTAATGCTTTCTTTTAAGTTTAAAGTTTTTTCAAAATGTTTAAAGCAGACTCCCACACTTATTGTAACTCTGTCGGAAACAGGTGATTTTTCATGTGGAATATTTTCATCTTTTAAATTTTTTGCAATTCTTTTATAGATATCTTTAAAAATTTCTGAATCAGCATTTTTTAAAATAAGAAGAAATTCTTCTCCCCCGTATCTTATAACAATATCATCTTTTCTCAAACTTTTTTTCAAAATATCAGCAGTTTTCTTTATGACAATATCTCCAGCAGGATGCCCGTAATAATCATTATAATTTTTAAAATGATCAATATCAATCATAACAATTGCAGCATTAATAGGTTTTTTTAAAGGTTTTTCAATTAAAAAATCCATATATTTTCTATTGTATACAAGGGTAAGAGCATCTGTAAAATTTTTCCTGTTAAGTTTTTTTATTTGGAAAGCACCCATAATAATAGAAATAAAAGCTAAGAAAGCAAAGCCGCCAAGACTTATAATTTTTATCTTTGTAATTCTTTCATGTTTTTTCATCTGGTCAAGAATATAAGAGTTTTTGACAAACTCTATGTAATCTTTTTTCAAATTATCATTAAATTTTTTCTCTGCTTTATAAATATTTTTTCCTGTTTCAAAATATTTTTCAGATTGATCTGTTTTTTTATAAAGTTCAAGGAGCATAAAATAAATAGAAGTATTAAACCCCCATTCTTCTTCTAAATCTTTTTTTAAAAGAATATTAAGTTTTTCAATAGCTTCATCATATTTTCCTTGTAGATAAAGCATTTCGCAATGGGCAATTTCAACATACATAGAGCCGTTTAAAAAAGCACTTCCCTTATCTTCTTTTAAATATTCAAGACATAAATTATAATATTCCTGAGCCTTTTCAAAATTATTTTTTCTGCTTTCAAGGAGAAGAAGATTTTTATATCTGAAAACTTTTACTCCTACAGCAATATTTTCAGGAAGATAAGGTATAATTTTTTCAGTTTCAAGAGAACATTCTTTTGCTTTTTCATAATTTTTTAATTGAATATAACTTTCAGATCTGTTGATATATGTTCCATATTTTGCAAGAGCATTATCTGTTTGATTTTTTACAGGAATATGCACAGCTTTGTTATAGTATTTTAAGGCTGTTTTATAATCTTCTAAAAGAAAATACATATTTCCAAGATATTCATAAGATTTAATCTGGATTCTGGCACGGCTTTCAGAATCTTTTATTTTTTGAGCTTCTGAAAGTATATCATAATACATATATATGCTCTCACTGTATTCTTCATTTGCCATTTTCAGCATAGCAGTAAATCCTTTTATTTTTAGAGAACTTTCAAGAGTTAAATCTTTTGCTTCTTTAAGATAGCTTTCAAGAAGAATTATAATTTTTTCTCTCGACTTAATATCAGTCATAACAGATGAAATAAGCTGCCAGATAAAATGGGTTTTATTTGAAAGAATTGAATAATCTTTCATAATATTTAAAGAATTTTCTACAAGAGTAAAATCTCCATATCCATTAATTTCATTTTTACATTGATTTAAATAAAGGCTGCTGTAAAATAAAACTGCAGGGTCTTTTTCATCAGATTTAAGAATATTTTCAAATAAAATTTCAGCATCTTTAAAATTATTTTCTTCATATAATTTAAGAGCTTTAATAAATAATTTTTCTTTTTCAGATGCAGAAGGATATTTATCAGAAATATTTCCTGTTGCATAATATTCGCTGACTGTTTTATAAACAGGTGAATTTTTTATTTTATTTTCATTGGAAAAGTTTGAAAATTTAAAAACAGTAAAATAAATAAGAGCTGTTACTGTTAAAAAAAATATTAATTTCTTTTTCATGTTTCTCCTCACAAAATATATAGCTTATTTGTTTTTATCCTATATAAATAAAATGGTATCTTATTTATATGTGAATGTCAATGAATATGGAAAAATAAAAAATAGTAAAAAAGTATTGACTTATAAAAATAAATATAGTATCATACCTTATAAAATAAATATGGGTAAAACAATGGAAACATTATGACGCAAAGCTAAAGGGTATTTAAAATGACAGCCAGCTGCAGTATTGAAAAGTAAAAATTTTCAGACTGCAGTTTTTTTATTGATAAGTTATTAAAATATTATACGAGCATTCCTGTATACTAAAAAATAAATAGTATCAAAAAAAGATACCTCAATGTAA